>NZ_JBHYGW010000009.1:74647-297835 GCF_042738015.1 Lentzea sp. NPDC059081 | reverse complement strand
AAAAGCGTGGCCGTTTGACACCCCCATCTCGTTGCAGCGAGTGCTGTGGTGCGACTCGTGACGGGACCCCACCGCCGGCGCTCTTGGCTCAAAGCGGCTCGCCTTCGGCTTCGGACTGCTCGCCTTCGGCCTCGCTGGTTCCCGTCTCAGTCTGTGAACTCTGTGTCACTTGGCTGTCACACGGTGCGTTATCCGTGGAAATGCGCTGGTCGTAGCTTCGGAGCCTATGACCGTTGACGAGGTTGTGGAGCGCACACCGGCTCTCGGCGCGTCCAAGGAGACGCTCGAGGACTACACCCTGCGATTCGCTCCCCGCACTTACCGGCGGTGGACACCGGCTGTGGTCGGTGCTTCCGCGCTGGGCGGGATCGCCTACATGGCCGACTTCTCCATCGGCGCCGGGATCGGGCTCACGCATGGCACCGGCAATGCCTTGCTGGCCATCGGGTTCGCGGCGATCGTCATCTTCGTTACCGGGTTTCCGCTGGCTTATTACGCGGCTCGGTACAACATCGATCTCGACCTGATCACCCGTGGGTCCGGGTTCGGGTACTACGGGTCGGTGATCACCAGTGTGATCTTCGCGAGTTTCACGTTCATCTTCTTCGCGCTTGAGGGCTCGATCATGGCCCAAGGGTTGCGGTATGCCGTGGGGCTGCCCTTGTGGTTGGGGTACGCCACGTCCACGTTGGTGATCATCCCGTTGGTGATCTACGGGATGAAGGTGCTGGCGAAGCTGCAGAGCTGGACGAACCCGTTGTGGTTGCTGCTGATGGTGGCTCCGTTGCTGTTCCTCGTCATCTCGGAGCCCGAGTCGGTCAGCCGGTTCCTCGCCTACGGGGACCAGGGGGTCAACACCGCTGCTGTGATGCTGGGTGCCGGTGTCTGCCTGTCGTTGATGGGGCAGATCGGCGAGCAGATCGACTACCTGCGGTTCATGCCGCCGCGGACGGCTGAGAACAAGCGGGCCTGGTGGACGGCTACGGTGCTGGCCGGTCCCGGGTGGGTCGTGTTCGGGGCGTTGAAGCAGGCGATCGGCGTGTTCATGGCCGTGTACGTGCTCGATGCCGTCGGGAAGGTGGCGGCGGTCGAGCCCATCGAGCAGTTCACCGGGGTGTTCAAGCAGTTCATGCCCGGCTGGCTGGTGGTGCCGCTGGCGTTGGTGCTGGTGGTGCTGAGCCAGGTGAAGATCAACGTCACCAACGCCTACTCCGGGTCGCTGGCGTGGACGAACTCGTTCACGCGCGTCACGAAGCACTATCCGGGGCGGCTGGTGTTCGTGCTGGTCAACCTCGCCATCGCGCTGGTGTTGATGGAGGCGGACATGTTCAGCTTCCTCAACAAGATCCTGAGCTTCTACTCGAACTGCGCGATGGCGTGGGTGGTCACGGTGGCCACGGACATCGCGATCAACAAGTACGTGCTGAAGCTGTCGCCGAAGCAGCCGGAGTTCCGGCGGGGCATGTTGTACGCGGTCAACCCGGTGGGGGTGGGGTCGTTCCTGGCCTCGTCGATCCTGTCCATCTCGGTCTACTTCGGACTGTTCGGGGCGGCGATCCAGCCCTACTCGCCGCTGGTCGCGGTCGGCATCCCGGTGGTACTGACGCCGTTGCTGGCGGTTGTCACGCGGGGGCGCTTCTACCTGCGGCGGTCCGGCGACGGGATCGCGGAGCCCATGCTCGACGAGGAGGGGAACCCGAGCGGGACGCGGTACGAGTGCGTCGTGTGCGGTGAGCCGTACGAGCGGCCGGACATGGCGGCCAGTGCGGTCGGTGGGGAGATCTGCTCGTTGTGCCTGAGCACCGACCGTGACGGACGGCACGTCCTGCCCGCCGACTCGCCGGTGGGCTGACCGGCAAGATCCGTCCCGATCGGACACACTGCACGCCATGCAGGAACTGGCCTTGCTCGCCGTGGCCGGCGTGCTGATCATCGTGGCGGTGTCGTACTTCGCTCCGAAGCTGGGTGTCGCCGCGCCCGTGCTGCTGGTGCTCGTCGGGATGGCGTGCAGCCAGCTGCCGGGCGCGCCGCACGTCGCGGTGGCGCCGGAGCTGATCCTCACGGTCGTGCTGCCGCCGATCCTGTACTCGGCGGCGGTGAACGTGCCGGTGGTCGACTTCCGGCGCGACTTCACCACCATCGGGTCGCTGTCGGTGCTGCTGGTGGCCGTGTCGGCGTTCGGCACGGGGCTGCTGATCTGGTGGCTGCTGCCGGAGATCGGGTTCGCGGCCGCGCTCGCGCTCGGTGCGGTGATCAGCCCGCCGGACGCGGTCGCGGCCACGTCCATCGGCAAGCGGCTCGGGCTGCCGCCGCGGCTCGTCACGATCCTCGAGGGTGAGGGGCTGGTCAACGACGCGACGGCGCTCGTGTTGTTGCGCACGGCCATCGTCGCCATCACGGCCAGTGTCACGTTCGGTGGTGCGCTCGGCGACTTCGCGTTCGCCGTGGCGGTCGGGGTGGTGATCGGGTTCGTCGCCGGCCTCGTGACGGTGTGGGTCCGGTCGAAGATCCAGGGCCAGCCGGTGCTGACGACCGCGATCTCCTACGTGGTCCCGTTCCTCGCGTTCATCCCGGCCGAGGAGCTGCACGCGTCCGGCGTGATCGCCGTCGTGATGGCCGGTCTGGTCACCGGGCACCTGAGCGCCCGCAAGTTCACCGCCCACGACCGCATCTCCGAGCGCACCAACTGGCGCACCATCCAGCTGCTGCTGGAGAACGGCGTGTTCCTGCTGATGGGCTTCGAGCTCACGTCGGTGGTCACCGACGTGGCCGAGGACGGGCTCGGACGCACGCTGCTGCTCGGCGTGCTGGCGACGGTGGCACTGGTCGTCCTGCGGGTGGCGTTCATGGTGCCGCTGATCGCGATGCTGCGCCGCCAGCAACGCCGGGCGGACGCCTTCACGGACAAGATCGCGACGTTCCTCGAACGCGTCACCGCGCGAGGTCCCAGCTCCGACAACGACAAGCGCTACGAACGCGGCGTCCGCGCGATCCAGCGCAAGCAGGCCGACGTGGCCTTCTACGCGAGCGAGGGCCTGAGCTGGCGAGGCGGCGCCGTGCTGGCGTGGTCCGGCATGCGCGGCGTCGTGACGCTGGCGGCCGCCCAGACGTTGCCCACCGACCTGCCGCACCGGCCGGAACTGATCCTGATCGCCTTCACGGTCGCGATCCTCACCCTGGTCGTGCAAGGGGGTTCGCTGCCGCTGGTGATCCGCTGGCTGGGCATCCGCGGCAACGACGAGGAGCACGAGCGCCGCGAGTACGCGCGGCTGGCCGTCGAGCTGATCGCCGCGACGCAGGAGGTGGTCTCGAACCCGGAGCTGTGCCGCGAGAACGGCGCGCCGTTCGACGACGAGGTCCTGGCCATGACCCGCGAACGCACGCTCGCGATGAGCGAGAACGTCGACAAGATGCTGGTCGAGCAGAAGGCGGACGGCCACCGGCACCAGCACCTGGAGCTGCAGCGGCTGATGATGGACGCGCAGCAGAACGCCCTGCTCGACGCGCGGGCAGGAGGGACCTACTCCTCGCACACGCTCGAGCGCGCGCAGAACTTCATCGACAGCCAGCAGGCCCGGCTGATCTAACGGCGCAGGTCCGGCACGTCGGCGTAGTCGGGCAGCTCGATGCCGTTCAGCGCGCGGTCGACCAGTGCCATCAGCGCGTCCATGTCGGGCTCGGGGTCCACCTCGGCGCCCGGCAGCACGCTCTCCGCGTGCGCCCGGCCGATCTCCTGGTTGGCCTCGACGAACGGCCGCATCCGCGCTTCGTAGGCGGCGAACGCCTTCTCGGCGTCCCAGCCGGCCGACGCGAGCTCGCCGGCGAGCAGGTAGGCGCCGACCAGCGCGAGTCCGGTGCCCTGCCCGGACATCGGGGACGAGCTGCAGGCGGCGTCGCCGATCAGGCCCACCCGCCCGTGCGACCAGCGGTCCATGACGACCTGGGCGACCTGGTCGAGGTAGAAGTCCGGCGTGTCGTCGAGGTGGGCGAGGATCCGCGGGGTGAGCCAGCCCAGACCGGTCATCTGCTCGCGCAGCAGGCGCTTCTGGCCCTCGACGTCGCGGTGGTCCACGTCGAAGCCGGCCGCGGGGAACGAGAGGAGGGCCATCGCGCGGGTGGCGTCCTGGATGGGACGCAGGCCGGAGGACCGGCCGGTCTCCTCGTCCTGGTGCTGCAGGAACCAGCGGTCGAGCCCGAACTCGTTGGGCACGCTGTAGAACGCGAGCACCAGCCCGAGGTGCCGGACGAACCGCTCACGCGGCCCGAAGACCATCGCGCGCACCGACGAGTGCAGCCCGTCGGCCCCGATCACCAGGTCGAAGCGCCGCCGGTCGCCGCCGGCGAAGGTCACGTCGACCCCGTCCGCGTCCTGGGAGAGGTCGGCGACGCGGTCGCCGAAGAGGTACTCGACGTGGTCGCGGGTGTCGTCGTAGAGCACCTGGGACAGGTCGCCGCGCAGGATCTCGATGTCCGAGATGAACCCGTCGCCGCCGTCGTCGTCCGCGCGGTAGGTCTCCACGACGGTCCCGTCGGCGTCCACCATGTGCGCGCCGGCGGTGTCGGTGCAGGCCGCGCGGACGGCCGCGTCGAGCCCCATCCGCGCGATGACGTCCTTGGTCACCCCGCGCGCGTCGACCGCCTGCCCGCCGGGACGCAGGCCGGGAGCCCGTTCGACCACGGTCACCTCGGCGCCGCGCCGCTGCAACCAGTGGGCCAGCGCGGGCCCCGCGATGCTCGCCCCGGCCACCAGCACCTTGCTGCCGCTCACCACGAACCCCCTCGTCCCGACGACCGTCCGGAGTGTACGGAGATCCGGCACGGGAACCGGTCGATGCCGGTGATGACCGATTTGGGCCTGTCGCAGTTGTTTAGACCAATACTGGCAACTGGCAAGTCGTGGAAACCACCCTCGGAGCCAGTAGATCTCTAGGCGGGCGCCGGAGATCTCTGAAGGGGGGCGTATGAGCCACAGGTGGAGAAGGTCCGTCGCGGTCGCCGTGGTCGCGACGACCGGTCTCGTCGGACCGGCGGCACAGGCGGACGCCGCGCCGGTCGCGGCACCGGCGGGTCCGGGACGCGCCGTCACGCTCGTCACCGGGGACCAGGTCGTGCTCACCGCGACCGGGCACGCCGACGTGCGGGCGGCGCGGGGCAGGGAGAAGATCGGTTTCGTCACCCGGACCGACGTCGACGGCGACGTCAACGTCATCCCGTTCGACGCGCTGGGGATGCTGCGGTCCGGACAGCTCGACCCGCGGCTGTTCAACGTCACCGAGCTCCTCGGCAGCGGCTACGGCGACGCCGAACGCGGTGACATCCCGTTGATCGTGACCCAGCCTGGTGCGTCGAGTGCGCGCAAGGTGCGCGAGCTGCCGAGCATCGGCGGCGCCGCCGTGGTCGCGGCCAAGGACACGACGTTCTGGAACACCCGCGACGCCACCAGGATCTGGCTCGACGGACCCGTGCACGCGGTGCTGGACAAGAGCGTCGCGCAGATCGGCGCACCGGCCGCCTGGCAGGCGGGGCTCACCGGCAAGAACACCAGGGTCGCGGTGCTGGACACCGGGATCGACCCCACCCACCCCGACCTCACCGACGCGGTCGTGGAGGCCGAGGACTTCACCGGCAGCGCGAGCGGAACCGTCGACAAGCACGGGCACGGCACGCACGTCGCGTCGATCGTGACCGGCAACCACGCCACCTATAAGGGCGTCGCACCGGACACCTCGCTGCTCGTCGGCAAGGTCCTCAACGACGCCGGCAGCGGCACCGAGTCCGGCATCATCGCCGGGATGGAGTGGGCCGCGGGCAGCGGCGCGCAGGTGATCAACATGAGCCTGGGCAGCGACGCGCCCAGCGACGGCACCGACCCGTTGTCGCAGGCGGTCGACCGGCTCACCGCGCAGACGGGCGCCCTCTTCGTGATCGCCTCGGGCAACAGCGGGCGCACACCGGGTTCGCCGGCCGCCGCGGACGCCGCCCTCACCGTCGGCGCGGTGGACCGGACCGACGCGCTGGCCGAGTTCTCCAGCCGCGGCCCGCGGTTGCGCGACAACGCCGTCAAACCGGACATCACCGCGCCCGGCGTGGACATCGTCGCCGCACTGGCGAAGGACAGCCTGATCAGCAGGCAGGTCCCGCCGGTGGGGGAGGACCACGTCGCGCTGTCCGGCACGTCCATGGCCACCCCGCACGTCACCGGTGCCGCCGCGGTCCTGGCCGGTCAGCACCCCGACTGGAAGGCACCGCAGCTCAAGGCGGCGCTGATGGGCAGCGCGAAGCCGAACCCGGCGCTGACCGCGTTCGAGCAGGGCGCCGGTCGCGTTGACGTCGCCAAGGCGGTGTCCGCGACCGTGCACGCGTCCATCGGCAGCATCAACAACGGCATCGTGCAATGGCCGCACACCGACGACGTGCCGATCGCCACCGCCGTGACCTACTTCAACACCGGCACGTCACCCGTGACCCTGAACCTGGCCGCCGACCTCAAGGGCCCCGACGGCAAGGCCGCTCCGGCGGGCATGGTCACCGTCGCTCCGGCGACCCTGACGATCTCTTCCGGTGGGAGCGCTCAGGCCACGGTCACCACGAACACCAAGGTCGACGGTGCCGACGGGATCTACAGCGGCGTCGTCACAGCGGGGGACGTCCGCACGCCCATCGCCGTCACGCGCGAGGTGGAGAGCTACGACCTCAAGGCGACCTTCCTCGGCACCGACGGCAAGCCCACGCCGGACTACGCGTTCCGGCTGGTCGATCTGAGCAAGCCGGAGGCACGCGTGCCGTACGACGCGTCGGGGTCGCTGACCGTCCGGGTGCCCAAGGGCCACTACTACTTCGAGTCTCAGGTGTACACATCGGACGGTCGCCTGGCCGTCGCCGTCGAGCCCGACGTGAACCTGAACGCGCCCACGACGATCACGGCCGACGCCCGGCTCGGCAAACCCGCCGGGCTCGTCCTCGACCGCCCCGGTGCCGGGTCCGGCCAGAAGTTCGTGGAGTTCGCCCGGTCGACCTCCTACGGCGGCAAGGACTTCCTGCGCACCACGATCAGCCCGCCGGAGTACGGCGACGTCCTCGTGAGCCCGTCGAAGACGTCCGGGCAGTTCCGCTACTCGGCCGGCGGCCGGTTCGCCGAGCAGGACGGCGCGGGCAGCTTCGACGCCAGCCCGTACCTCTACAACGTGCGCGCCGACGTCAACGGACGCATGCCGGCCGATCCCGTGCTCCGGTTGCGGGACAAGGACCTCGTCAAGGTCCGCACCACGCACGGCGCCACCGTGCCCGGCACCGTCGGCACCCGTGAGGGCATGATCACCAAGCCGCTGCCGTTCGTCCTCGACGAGCTCTACTCGCCGGAGACGCCGTGGTACAACGAGTTCACGGAGATGACGACCGCCGGCGAGTTCCAGTCGCGCCTGTTCTCCAGCGCGCCCACGAGCTTCCCGAAGGTGCGCACCGCCACCGACTCGTACAACCTGGCGGTGTTCGGCCCCGACCTCCCCTCGAACCCGGGCAGGCCGACGCGGTACGCCAACCGGTCCGGCGACACGATGGTCTTCCAGGTCCCGCTGTTCGCCGACTCCGGCACCGACCGCGAGGGCTTCTCCGCGCACACCGGCAGCTCCACGCTGTACCGCGACGGCGTGGAGGTCGGCAGGGGCTCCAGCACCGGCGGCCTCTTCCCGGCCGGCGCCGGTCCGGCCACCTTCCGGCTGCACGCCGAGGCGACCAGGGACCGCGCGCTGACCAGCAAGATCGTCGCCGACTGGACGTTCAGGTCGGACACGGTCGCGGAGGGGGTCCAGTCGCTGCCGCTGATGGCCGTGAAGTTCCGGCCCGCCGTGGACGGGAACAACCGGGCGAGCCGGGCGTCGTCGACCATCGTGCCGTTGTCGGTCCACCACAACACCGGCTTGGACGCTCTGCCGACGGGTGTGCAGGTGTCGCACGACCGGGGCGTGACGTGGCGGGCCGCGCCTTTGGTGCGTCTTGGCGGTGAGTGGGGTGCCGTGCTGAGTCATCCGAAGGGTGCCGCGTCGGTGTCGCTCAGGGCGTCGGCTCGGGACAGTGCCGGCAACTCCGTCACGCAGACGGTCGTGGACGCCTTCCTGCTGAGGTGAGGGTGTCGGGCGGGGTGCTGACCGGCACCCCTCCCGGCCGCCGACGGGTCCGTGGTCGTCGGTGTGATACCAAGTGCCTCCGATCGGCTAGACGGAGGGGACCAGCTCGTGTCGGACAGCTTCATGGTGGCGGCCAGGATTCCGATGTCGCGCGACGGCTTCGAGTCCTGGCTGCGCACCCCGGTGAAGGACCTCGGCGCGATCGCCAACCCGGAGGCCATGTTCGACGGGTGGCTGTGGCACGGCCGGCGCGCGGACACCGAGTGGCAGTCCACGGGCGTGGGGATGACGCCGGCGGAGTACTTCGCGGAACGGGTCGACGACTCGTGCGGCGGCGACGAGGAGTGCGGTGTGCTCCTCCACCGCGACGGTGCGCTGGAGGCCTACCTGCTCCACTTCGGCTATTCGGAGTGGCGCGTCCACACGGCGTTGCTGATGCTGGCTGCGGCGGGGGAGTTCAAGTCGGAGCCCGCCGAGGACACCGTGCTGTTCTGGGCCGAGACCGGCGCCAACCTCTGGCCCGCCGACGCGACCGGGTGGCTGGCCGTGCTCTCCGTGGGCACGGACGGGGCCCGGTTCGTCGACGCGCGCGACCTGACCGAGGTGGTCGCCGGGCTGCGGACGGTCGAGAGCCGGTTCTTCGAGATGGTCGCGCTGCTGGGCGAGGAGTCGGAGGACTGGGACTCCGGCGAGGACTTCCGGACCGAGACGCCGCGCGACCCGCTCTTCACCGACCCCGCGGTGCTCAGCTGACGTCGAGAGGGTCGGCGAGCAACTTCACGAACCCGTCCAGGTTGTCGTCCATCATCATGTGCGCTGCACCGGGCACCACGCGCACGTCGCACCCGGTCGCGCGCACCGAGTCGAGGTCCTCGTGGCTCAGCTCGCCGGAGATGTAGCGCTTCGGCACGGTCAGCGCGGTCAGCTGCGCGCGGAAGGTCGCCGGTCGCTCGGCCAGCAACGACACCGCGGTGCGGTGCAGGCCGCGCGGTGACCACCGGCGCAGCATCCGGGCGTCGACCGACGTGTCTTCCGGGTCGTCGACATCGTCCAGGACGAAGGTGTCCTCGTCGAAGCTCGCGATCCGCGCGGACATCGTGCCGACACCGGGGTCGAGGTTGGGCTCGGCCACGACCAGTGCGCCGACGAGGTCGGGACGTCGTGCGGCGAGGCTGATCGCGATCGACCCGCCGAGCGAGTGTCCGACGACCGTGACCGCGCGGAGGCCGAGCGCCTCGACCACGGCCGCGACGACGGCGGCGTGGTCGTCGATCGTGTGCGAGAACGTGTCGTCGTGGTCGCTCCAGCCGCTGCCGACCAGGTCGACCAGCACGTGCCGGCCCGTCGACGCGGGGTGGCCGATGACGGGCGCGAACGAGACCGTGCTCGCCAGGCCGAGGCCGCCGATGTAGACGGTCGTGGGGCCGTCGGTGGCGCCGACGTCGAAGTAGGCGACCTGGGCGCCGGAAGCGGTGACGGGCAGCAGTTTCACGGCACGATTATCGGTCGGTGGTCGCGGCGACGGCGAGGAGGTCGGCGTGTGCCGACGTGAGCAGCTCGACGAAGTCGGCCCGGTCGTCCGCGATCCACTGCCGGGTGGCGGACCGGAGCACGGCGCAGCCGACGTCGGTGGCCAGGCGCGCGGTCCGCTCGTCGCAGCCGCGGCGTTCCAGTGCCGCGACGAGGGCCTCCGCCAGTGAGGCGAGCTTCACCAGCTCACGTTCCTGCAGCGGGGGGTTGGCAGCGATGACCGCTGCTCGTTCCAGCAGGAAGTCGCGAGGTCGGATCACGGTGGGAACGGCCGCGAACGCGCGGATCAGCGTCGGCAGCGCGGCCGTGCCGGCGGGCACCTCCTCGATCGCGGAGAGCACGCACCGCTCCAGCTCGTCGCCGGCGAACAGCACCTCGCGCTTGTCGGTGAACCAGCGGTAGAACGAGCGCTCGGTCAGGTTCGCGCGCTGGGCGATCTGCGCGACCGTCGTGCGGTCGTAGCCCTGGTGCGTGAACAGGTCCAACGCCGCCCGTTCGAGCCGGCCGCGTGTGTTGCCCTCCCAGCGCGCCATGCCCCCAGCGTAGCGACAGCAGATGCTGTCGTCACTTCTGGTAGCGTCCGAGTGATGACAGCATCTGCTGTCACTCAGGAGGGCACCATGCGGTTCAGCGACAAGACCGTCGTCGTCACGGGCGCCGGTTCGGGCATCGGCGAGGGGATCGCGCGGCGCTTCGCCGCGGAGGGCGCGAACGTCGTGCTGGCGGCTCGGCGCAAGGAGAGGCTCGACGCTCTCGCGGAGGAGCTGGGCGCGGAGCACGCGCTGGCGGTCGCGACCGACGTCACCGACGAGAACGCCGTCGCCGAAGCGGTGCGGGCCGCCGCCGACCGGTTCGGCGGGATCGACGTCCTCGTCTCCAACGCCGGCACGGGCGTGGTCAAGGAGTTCGAGGACACGACGGTCGACGACTGGCGCCTGACGATGGGCACCGACGTCGACAGCTGCTTCTTCGGGGCACGCGCGGCGCTCCCGCACCTGAAGCAGCGCAAGGGAAGCATCATCCACATCGCCTCCGCGTCCGGGCTCGGCGGCGACCGGAGGCTCACGGCCTACAACGCCGCCAAGGGCGCCGTCGTCAACTTCACCCGCGGACTCGCCTTCGACCTCGGCCGGTTCGGCATCCGCGTGAACGCCGTCGCGCCCTCGCTCACGGTGAGCGCGGAGCAGGCCGTGGAGCTCGGCGCCATGGTCGAGCGCTTCACCGAACGGCGGGCCCTCGCCGGTCACTCCACGCCCGCCGACGTCGCCGCCGCGGTCGCGTTCCTCGCCTCCGACGACGCGCGGTTCATCACCGGAGCAGTGCTCCCGGTCGACGGCGGCATCACGGCCGGCAGCGGCCAGCCCACCCTCTTCTGACACCCGGGAGGAATGATCATGACCATCGATCCGGAGCTCGTCGCTGCGCTGGCCGCCATGCCGAAGGCGGCGAACGGCAGCCTCATGGACCTGACCGACATCCCCGCCCTGAGAGAGGTCATGCGCGCCGGCCTCGCCCTGCGGCCGGAGCAGGTGCGGGACCCGCGGGTGGCGGTCGAGACGCTCCCGGTCGCACGACCCGACGGGACCACGCTCGACATCGTCCTGTTCAGGCCCGTCGACCTCGAAGGCCCTCTTCCCGCCCTGGCGTACTTCCACGCCGGTGGGCAGGTCCTCGGCACCGCGCACGACGACATCGCCTACCCGGCCGCGCTGGCTCTGGCGATCCGCGGCGTCGTGGCCGTCGTCGACTACCGGCTGGCGCCGGAGACGCCCGCTCCCGGCGCGGCCGAGGACGGCTACCTCGCCTACACCCACCTCGCCGGCCACGCGAGCGAGCTCCGGATCGACCCCGGACGGATCGGCCTGGCCGGGGCGAGCGGCGGTGGGGCCGTCGCCGCCGCGACAGCGCTCATGATCCGGGACCGCGGTGCGGCGCGCCCGTGCCTGCTGTCGCTGAACTACGCGATGCTCGACGACCGGAACGCGACGCCGTCGAGCCACCAGATCACCGACGTCGGCATCTGGGACCGCCGGGAGAACCTCCTGGCGTGGCAGGCGGTTCTGGGTGACCGCGCGGGCGGGCCGGACGTGCACCCGTACTGCGCGCCCGGCCGCGCCACCGACCTGGGCGGGCTGCCGGAGACGTTCGTCGCCGCCGCGCAGCACGACGTCTTCCGCGACGAGAACGTCGACTTCGCGAGCCGCCTGATGGCCGCGGGCGTGCCGGTCGACCTCCGCGTGTACGCCCATGCCTTCCACGCGTGGGACTTCTTCGCACCCGAGTCGCGTCTCGCGCGGGAGTTCGAGGCGACGTGGCACGACTTCCTCGTGCGGCGGCTGCACAGATCGACTGCTCGGCGGCGTGAGGAGGGCTGAGCGGACGATTTCGCCTGCCAGGAAACGATTCTGCTGAACGGGAGCGGCGTCCGGTGCGTGTCCAGGCTGCCACAGGTTTGTCCCCGCCGACGAGGGAGGCGCTGTGCCTGGAAGCGCGAACTGGGACGAGCTCAACGACAGGATTTCGCGGTTGTCCGTGACCGAGTCGTCGCGGGACGGGGCCGTGCAGGTCACCGTGTCGGCATCGGGAGTGCTGACCGGACTGGTGCTCAAGGAGCGGTGGAACCAGCAGCCGCCGATGGGCGCGGTGGCGGCGCAGGTCATGGACTGCGTCGCACGGGCCCAGGCGCGGATCCCGGACCTCTTGGGGCGGGCCATGGCCGAGACGATCGGGCCGGGCGACCCCGCAGCGGCACTCGTGGTGGCGGACGCCAGAAAGCGCTTTCCCGCTTCGGCGCCCCCACCGGAGTTCCAGCCTGTGTCGCAGTCGCAGTCGGTGCCGCGGCAGGGGTGGCAACCGCCCGCGCCGCGGAGGCCCCGGCCGCCGGAGCGGAACGACGACGATTGGGACGGGCGGACCGTGATGGAGGAGGACGGGGTCTGATGGGCGACTCGTTCGAGGTGGTGACGGAAGAGCTGACCGCGCACTCGCTCAGCCTGGTCAAGCTGTCCGACGAGCTCCGTTCGGCCGCGGACCTGGCCGGGCGGCAGAGCATGACGGGCGACGCGTACGGCAGGACGTGCCAGGAGTTCGCCGCGCTGCTCGACGCACTGGCGAGCGCGGGGCAGGTGACGCTGCGGCTGGCCGCGGAATGCCTTGAAGGTGAAGCGTCGAAGGTGCGCGCGTCTGCCGCGGAGTTCGACCGTCGGGAAAGCGGCACCGTCAACGCGCTCCGCACGGTGGGGAGGGAGCTTCGATGATCACCGCAGGCCTTCAGGACAGCGGGACGACGAGCGTGTGCGACGCCGTCAGCGGGTGCGGTTGGGTCGCCGGAGGTCTTGCCGCCGGAGGAGGCATGGGCGGGCTGGGTGCGACCACGCGGCCGGTCGACGCGCTCGGTGCGGCCGGGCTCGGCGCGCTCACCGGTCAGGTCCAGGATCTGCAGGACGTCGTGGACCGCCTGGCCGGCAACGCCACCGTGATCCAGTCGTTCGCCGACACGTGGCGGCGGGTGGGCGAGTCCGTCGGCCAGGTCGGGCAGCGGTTCGGCAGCACTGCCGAGTCCGGCACCGCCTCGTGGCGGGGCGAGTCCGGTGCGCGGTACCGGAACCGGGCCGCCGAGGTCGCGGGCGCGTTGCGGGACACGGCGGAGCTGTCGTCGATGGTCGGCACGCTCGCCGACAGCATGGGACAGGTCGTGGCCGACGCCCGGCGCACCGCGGGAGACCAGCTCGCGGACCTGGTGCGGCGCCTCGTCTCCTACGTCCGGACGGCGTCGGCCGCCGAGGGCGGGGTCACCCCGAACGTGCTGGCGCAGGCGTCCGGGATGATCGACGCCTACCGCACGCCGATCCTCGGCGTCGAGGACGCGCTGCGCCGGTCGATGAGCAACGTCGAGTCGTTGCTGGATTCCGGCGGCACGGCGACCGTAGTGGCCGGCTCGCGCGGCGTCCAGGTCGCGATGAACTGCGGGCCGCTCGGCCAGAAACCCCTGCCCGGTGAGGTGCACGCGCCCGACCCGCTGGGCAACGGCTGCGGCGGGGGAGGAGGCGGCGGTGGCGGCCGCTCAGGGACGCAGGCCCCGGCCACACCGCCGACGAGCACCCTGCCGACCACCCCACCGCCGTCGAACCCGCCTCCGTCGAACCCACGGCCGTCGAACCCGCCGCCGTCCGTCCCGCCGTCGTCCACCTCACCGAAACCCAATCAGCCCACCGTCTTCGAGCCACCGCAAAGCGTCCTCCGGCGCCACGAGAAGGAGTTCCTCGAGCGGGAGCGCGAACTGCTCAAGCGGGACCAGGAACTGCGTCGCAATCTCGAGAGGCTGCACAAGCAGGACTACGAGCGCGGCGCCGACTACCGCAAGCAGTGCGAGGCCATCCACGGGCCACCGCCGAACGACGGCCGCAAGTACCACGCGCACCACCCGTTCCCGGTGGAGTGGCACAAGGAGTTCTACGAGCGGTTCGGCATCGACACGGCCGACCCCAAGTGGTGTTCGTGGGTGGACGACAGGACGCACAGCCAGATCCACAAGGACGGGTACAACCCCAACTGGAAGAACTGGCTGGACAACAACCCCAACGCCAGCCGCGAAGACGTGGTGGACCACGCCCGTTCGCTCGCCAACGGACGGTACGCGTTGCCGTGGACCGACGAGCCTTGGGCCAAATGACGGGCGACACCCGCGGACGGCGTTGGGATGGTGAAGCGGTGGACACGTTCGAGACCCTGGGGGCCGTGGCACATCCGGGCGGAATGCTGGTGTGTCGGCCGGAACTGACCGTGGGTGTCGTGCGCGCGGTGTCCCGGCCCTCCTCCCTGGAGATCGAGCTGCTGGCCCGCCTCCCACTGGACCGGCGCGACGCTGCCGCGCGGCAGCGCGACATCCGCGACGGGGTCACCGTGCGCCCCGCGCCCCGCCGTCTGCTGCCGGAGTACGACGAGGGCATGGACCTGCGTGTCGGCCGGCTCGACCACACCGGCCGCGCGCACTGGGAGTACCCCTGGTCCTCCTCGGGGTGGAGCGGCGACGACTCCTCCGGCAGCGTGGGTCAGAGCTATCGGTCCGCGTTCCGGTTTCCGGCGCTCTTCGGCGAGACGTCGTTCGTGTTCGCCTGGCCGGAGATCGGCTTCCCGGAGACCGTGGTGACGCTGCCGTTGCCCGACCGGACCACCGTCGCGCGGGCGGCGATCTCGATCTGGCGGGCGCCGCTGGAGGTGCTTCCCGTGCCGGAAGGACTCACCCACGTCGCCGGTGTGCACCACCACGCACCGGCCGTCGAGTCGGGCACGAACGTCGCGCCGCCGCGCGTCCTGCATCGCCAGGACGACCGCGTGGCGGTCGTGCTCACCCGGTTGGTCGCCGTGGGTTCCCTGTTGTCCTTGGAACTGTTCAGCATCGGCCGGGCAGCGGGCGACGTCTGGGAGTTCGTCCCCTTCCGCCGTGCCCCGGCGGCACCGGACGACCCCACCTGGCTCCGGACGGGCCACTCCGGCGCCTCGGTCGCGATCGTCCGGGGGAGCGAGGCCGTGTGGCTCCAGCACGGTGACGGGTCGTTCTTCGGCGGCGACCGAACGGTCTCCGGCTCGCAGGAGTTCACCGTGGAGCGGCCGGACGACGACGTGCTCGACCTGATCGTCGCGTGGCCGCGCGCCGGGCTCGACGACGCGCGGGTCCGCATCCCCCTCACCCCGTGAACTTCCTCCACCGGCCTTCGGAGACCACCTCCACGGACCCGTCGACGACCTCGATGGCGGTCTGCTCGTCGATGGCGTAGGCGGGGCCGTCGATCCCGGCCGCCCAGCGCTCGGCGTCGGCCATCGTGTTCGTCGGGAAGGCGTCGAGGTGCGGGAAGATCGAGAAGTCGACGACTCCCAGCCCGCGGTCGTCCGGCGCGTCCGGCCACTCGACGAAGTCCTCGCCGATCCGGGGTGTCATCACCATGCTTCCGGCGCTCACGCCGACCCAGACCTTGTCCCGCAACGTCGGCAGCAGGTCGGCGAGCCCCGACGCGCGCATCCAGTGGTGCAGGTACGTCGCGTCGCCGCCATCGACCAGGAGCACGTCGGCTTCCCGGACCCAGGGGACCCACCGCCGCGCGCCGATCGTGGGCAGCGCGGTGAGCTCGAGGACGCCGAGCGACGCCCAGCCGAGGCCGGAGAAGTGCCGCCACCGGGACTCGCCGGCGACGAACCCCCGCACCGACGCCGGACCGCACCTCGGGTGGCCCCACAGGGCCGTCGGGACGCACAGCGCGTGGCACTCGGCGACCGGCCTGCCGAGCAGCCGCTCGAGTGCCGCGTGGATGCTCGGGTTCGTGACGCCGCCCGAGGTGAGCAAGAGCTTCAAGGTGTCTCCGGTTCGCGCGCGGGAGAGGGACGTGGGTGCTGACCACCGGCCGCGCCGGAACTCATCGGCTCAGCCGGGAACCTCGTCCAGGTAGGCCTGCGCCTGCAACGTGAACAGCTCGGCGTACCCGGCCTTCGCGGCCATCAGCTCCTCGTGCGTCCCGTACTCGGCGACCTTCCCGTGCTCCAGCAACAGGATCCGCTCCGCCTGCCGCACCGTGGAGAACCGGTGCGAGATGTAGAGCGTCGTCCTGCCCTCCGACAGCTCGCGCAGCCGGGCGAACAGGTCGTGCTCGGCCTGCGCGTCCAGCGCCGACGTCGGCTCGTCGAGCACCAGGATCGGTGCCTCCCGCTGGAACGCCCTGGCCAGCGCGATCTTCTGCCACTCGCCGCCGGACAGGCTGACGCCCTGGTCGAACCAGCGGCCGAGCGGGCTGTCGTAGCCGCGCGGCAGTCGTTCGATCCGCTCGTCGGCGCCGGCTCGGCGCGCCGAGTCCTCGACGTGCGCCCGGTCCTCCAGGCGGGTCAGGTCGCCGAGCCCGATGTTCTCCGCGGCCGTGCCCTGGTATGTGACGTAGTCCTGGAACATCGCGCTGATCCGCGTGCGCAGCGCGACCGGGTCGTACTCCCGGATGTCCACGCCGTCGAGCAGGATGCGGCCGCCGGTCGGGTCGTACAGGCGGCACAGCAGCTTGAACAACGTCGACTTGCCCGCGCCGTTGCGGCCCACCACCGCCACCGTCTCGCCGGGCCGGATCTCGAAGCTGACGTGGTCCAGCGCGGGTTCCTCGGCGCCGGGGTAGCTGAAGGTCACCGCGTCGAACTCGATGTGACCCTCCACTGTGGACGGCATCGGCCGGGGTGAGGCGGGTGCGGTGATCTCCGGCTTCGTGTCGAGGAAGCGGTAGAGCGTGTCGAGGTAGAGGTTGTTCTCGTACATCCCGGAGAAAGCCGTGAACAGCCCGGACACCGACGACTGCACGGACGCTGCCGCGGCGGTGTACAGCGCCAGGTCGCCCAGCGTCAGGCGCCCGCCGACCGCTTCCAGCGCGATGTACAACGTGATCGCCGAACCCGCGAACGTGCTCAGCAGTCCCCAGGAGGTCGAGCTGACGTTGCGGTTCACGGTCAGCTTGCGCTGCCGCTCGTAGGAGACGACGCCGAGCCGGCGGAACCGGTCGACGAAGTACGGGCCGAGCCCGAACAGCTTCGTCTCCTTGGCGTAGGTGTCCGTCGTGACCAACGACGACAGGTAGTCCATCCGGCGCTTGATCGGCGACATCATGAACGTCAGCCAGAACGCGCGCGTGCCGTACTTCGACTGCGAGATGAACGCCGGGATCGGCGCCACGAGTGCGACCAGCGCCAGCAGCGGGCTGATCGAGACGAGCAGCGCGACCATGCTGCCGAACGTGATCAGCGTCCGCACCAGCCCCAGCGCGGAGTTCATCATCGACAACGGCCGCGTCGGCGCCTCCTGGGCGGCCTGGCGCAGCATGTCGTACGACGTCGAGCCCTCGAAGTACGCGAGGTGCAGATCGCTGGCGTGCGACATCACCTGGTGGCGGATCGTCAACGTCATGCGCTCCTGCAGCAACGACTGCGCGATCGCCGTCAACGCACTGCTGACCGCGGTCGCCGCGAGCACGCCGAACTGGAGCAGCGCCACGTTCGCGATGTCCCGCGTGGTGCCGGTGTGCTGGATCGCCGCGACGACGGAGTCCAGCAGCAGCTTCGCGATGTACGCCGTCACGGTCGGCAGGAGTCCCGACAGCAGCGTGATCAGCGCCAGCAGCACGGTCAGCACCGGGCTGGCCTGCCACGTCAGCCTCGCGACCTTGGGCAGGCCGCGGACGGTGCCCACCACGGACGTCCACATCCGCCTCAGTCGCGAGCGGACGTCCCTCGGACCGTCGTCCTGCTCGGGTTCCGGGATGTCGACCGGCCCGGTGAGCCCGCTGTCCGGCACCGTCGTGGCACGCCGCCGCCGTCCGCGCCGGCCGAGCACGAACTCGACGCCACCTCCACCACCCGGGATCATCCAGCCTCCACAGCGCCGTGCAGGAAGAAGTCGACCACCTGGCGCGTGGTGGGCGGCTCGACGTCCGGCGCCAGCCTGCGGCCGCCGAACAACAGGGTCAGGAAGAGGCCGGCGAGCTGTTCCGGTGGCAGCCGCAGCCGGTCCCGGTCGGGTGTGAAGAGCTCGACCATCGCCCCGCGGATGGCGGCCATCGACTCACGGCGCCCGCCCTTGCCGCGGTGCGCGGGGTCGCGGTGCTTGGGCCGCCCGGACGCGTGCAGGGCGCTCATCAACGCGCCCATCCGCTCCAGGTGCGCGCCCAGTGCCTCGGCGGCCTCGACCAGGCGGTCAGCCAACGGCAGGTCGGCGGGGATCTCGGCGATCGCGTCGAGCACGTGGTCGGGCCGCAACGCCTCGGCCGTGCAGGCGTCGAGCAGCTCGTCCTTGTCCTTGAACGCGCGGAAGACGGTGCCCTCGCCGATGCCGGCGGCACGGGCGATCTGGCTGCTGGTCACGTTCGCGCCGTGCTCGACCAGGAGCGGGAGCACGGCGTGCACGATCATGGCGCGCCGGTCCTCGGCGCTCATGCCCGGCGCTCTTCGCCGGGTCTCCGATGCTGGTGTCATGCGCCCATGATGCGGAGTGAGTGCTCACTCCGTCAATGTGATTACGCCTGCGCGGTCAGCCGGCAGGGGCCGGGACGGGTTCGCCGAACCACGTCCTGAGCGCCTTCGCGAGCTCTTCCGGCTGGTCGCCCGCCCACGCCACGTACCCGTCCGGCCGGACCAGCACGGCGTCGGCGGGCGCGGCCGCGGACCGGGCGGTCACCCGGTCGACCCGGCCGGCCCAGCCCGCCGCGACCTCGCCCGGCGTCCCGTCACCGGTGAGGTCGAGCAGCACCGGCCGGCCGGACCGCGCCAGCTCGGCCAGCCGCACCGGCCGGCCGTCACGGGTCAGCGGCAGGTCCGGCACCCAGCGGCCGGCCAGCGGGTGGTCGTCCGCGCCGGCCGTCGGGTAGCGCACGTCGGCCCCGGCCAGCATCGTCGCGACCCGCCGCGCGGTCGCCGGTTCGGTCATCAGCTCGCCGAACACCTCCCGCAGCGCGGTGATCTCGCTGCCGGGACCGAGCAGTGCGAGCTGCGCCTGCGTGAACGCCATCACCCGCCGGCCCACCAGGTGCCGTTCCTCCTGGTAGGTGTCGAGCAGCCCGGCCGGTGCCCAGCCCAGCACCTCGGCGGCGAGCTTCCAGCCGAGGTTGGCCGCGTCCTGCAGCCCCACGTTCAACCCCGGCGCGCCGATCGACGAGTGCACGTGCGCCGCGTCGCCGGCGACCAGCACCCGCCCCTCCCGGTACCGGTCGGCCAGCCGGGCGTTGGTGCCGTTGAGGCGTCGCAACAGCCGCGGCCCGTCGGTGCTCGGCTCCCTCACCGCCACCTCCCGGCCGTACACGCGGGTCAGGGCGGCGCGGACCTCGTCGAACGTGATCGGCACGTCGTCGGGCACCTCCGGCTGGTCCCACTCCATCACCACCAGCCGGTGCGTGCCCGGCTGCAGGGAGAGGCAGGCGAGCAACCCGGTCTCGGTGCGGTGGTAGGTCAGCCCGCCGGGCAACGCAGTCTCGTCGTCGACGAGCCGCGTCCCCTCCGGCAGGACCACGTCCGCGGCCCTGGACGTCATGCGCCGCGAGGTGACGCCGGGAAACCCGATCCCGGCCAGCTTGCGGACCTGGCTGCGCCCGCCGTCGCACCCCACCACGAACCGGGCCCGCACCGTGCCGGTCGACAGCTCGGCCATCACGCCGTCGGCGTCCTGCGCGAACCCGAGCAGCTCGTGCCCGCGCCGGATGTCCGCACCCCGTTCGAGAGCCCACGTCTCCAGCCCGGCCTCCAGGTCCCACTGCTGGATCGTGAAGCCGAACAACGGGTTGTCCTCCCAGTCCGGCAACGGGAGGGGCAGCGCGCCGTAGACGTACGCGGGCATCGGCCGGGGAGGGGCGGGGTCGCCGGTCAGCCGCCCGTACACGCCCCGGTGCTCCAGCAGCCGGACCACCTGGCCGGTGATCCCGCCCGCCTTCGGCACCCGCGCGCGTTCCGCCGACCGCTCGACGACGACCGGCCGGACTCCGGACAGGCACAGCTCGCCGGCGAGCATCAGCCCGACCGGGCCCGCGCCCACGATCAGGACGTCGACTGCTTCCGGTGCGGAGGTGGGCATGAGTCGCTCCAGGACGGGAGGGAGGCCGCGTGGCCTCACGGGTGATGGGACCTTTGTCCCGTCACCGTAGCAGAGTGATGGGACAAAGGTCTCGTCACTGGTCCGGCGAACGGGAGGCCCACTTCGTGGTGGCGTTCGTCGACCACCACCTGGACGGCATGGTCGGCCAGTAGTTGACTGAATGTTCGGTAATGTGGAGGGATGGCGCGACCGCCCTCCATCGACCAGGCAGGCCTGCTCGACGTCCTGATCGCGGTGTTCCGCGAGCGCGGGTTCGACGGCACCGCGATCGGCGACCTGTCGGCGGCCTCGGGGCTGCAGCGGGCGAGCCTCTACCACCGGTATCCCAACGGCAAGGAGGAGATGGCCGAGGCGGTGCTGGCGCAGGTCGGCCGGCGGTTCCTGTGGATCCTCGAACCGATGAAGGAGGACGAGGACATCGCGCGGGGGATGGCCGAGACCGCTCGCCGGCTGCAGGACTTCTACGGCGCGGGTGCCCTGTCGTGCGTGCTCGACACGATGACGCTGGCGGGCACGCCGGAGAAGATCCGCGACCAGGCGCGGGCGCTCGCGACGACGTGGATCGACCTGATGGCCGACGCGTCGCGACGGGCGGGGCGTGCGCCGGCGGACGCGCTGCGGGCGGCGAAGGACGCGTTCCTGCGCATCGAAGGGGCGTTGGTGCTGGGCCGGGTGACGGGGGACACCAACGCGTTCGCCGAGAGCGTGGCGCTGATGCCGAGCATCCTGCTGCCGGAGAGCTGACCCCGGCTCAGAGGTCGAGCACGAGACGCGCGCACCGGGACCGCGAGACGCAGATCATCATCGTGTCCGGGCCGGCGGCGTGGTCGAGGTAGTCGTCCCGGTGGTCCGGAACGCCGTCCAGCACTCGCGTCTCGCAGGTGCCGCAGAACCCCTGCGTGCACGAGTAGTCGGCCTCGACGCCGGCGTCGAGCAGCGCGTCGAGGACCGAGACGCCGTCCTCGACGCGGACGTCGACGCCCGACCGTGCGCAATGGACGTCGAACGCCGCGCTTCCGGTCGCCGGGATGCCGTCCGAGGTGAAGCGCTCGACGTGCAAGGTGCCCGGTTCCCAGGCCTCGCAGGCGTTCCGCACCGCCGCGACCATCGGCTCGGGGCCGCAGCAGTACACGGCCGTGCCGGCGTCCGGGGTGCGGAGGACCTCGGCGACCGGGACGCGGCCGGTGGTATCGCGCGGTGCGAGGTGGACGCGGTCGCCGAACCGGAGGAGGTCGTCGGCGAAGGCCATCGACGCCCTGGTCCTGCCGCCGTACCAGAGGGTCCAGGGAACTCCGGACCGCTCGGCCTCGGCGACCATGGGCAGGACGGGTGTGATGCCGACACCGCCCGCGATGAACACGTAGCGCCGGGCCGGTTCGAGGGCGAAGAGGTTCCGCGGTGCGCTGACCCGCAAGGATGTGCCGGCGACTGCGTGGTCGTGCAGCCACGCCGAACCGCCTCGGGACCGCTCCTCGCGCAGGACGGCGATCCGCCAGGACGACCGGTCCGCGACGTCGCCGCACAGCGAGTACTGGCGGGTCAGGCCGTTCGGCAGGGTCACGTCGACGTGCGCGCCCGGACGCCACGGCGGCAGGTCGCGCCCGTCCGGTGCGGCGAGGGTGAGGGCCACGACCCGGTCGGCGACCACGTCTCGGGCCGTGACCACGACCTGCGGCGTCGGGGTGAAGCGTGCCGAGGTCGGTTCGGCGGTCATCTCGTGCACGGGGGAACTCCTCCTGAAGGCGAGTTACCGAACGTACGGTAAAAAACTCGTGCGGACCCCGCCGGGGTCGGGTGAGCAGCCCCACTTTGTATTTTACCGATCGTTCGGTAATTATGGCTGTCGCAACCCCCGTCTCACTCCGAGGAGCAGATCCATGAGCAACAAGACCGCCGTTGTCGTGCTGTCCGACCCGTCCACCGGTTCCGAGGAGGCGCTGGGCCGCGTCTTCAACGCGCTCGCCTCGGCGTGGGAGTTCGCGCAGGGCGGCGAGGCGCTGGTGCTCTTCCAGGGCGCCGGCACCCGCTGGCCCGCCGTGCTGGCCACCCCCGAGCACCCCGCGCACGAGCTCTACACGGCGGTGCGCGAGCAGGTCGCCACGGTGGCGTCGGCCGGGTGCGCGACCGTCTTCGGCGCTACCGAGGGGGTCGAGGGCGAGGACGTCAAGCAGGTCGGCCAGAACCAGGCGCCCGGCACCACCGGTGTCGCGAGCATCGCGGAACTGGTGCGGTCCGGCTACCACGTCCTGACCTTCTGACGCCGTGGCCGACCTCGTCGACCGGCTCGCCTTCCACCCCGGCGAGCTCGAAGCGCAACGGGTGGCCGGGACCGCCGAGCTGGCGGAGAGGGTCCGGCCGATCATCTCGGACACCATCCCGCGCGGTGCGTTCGACTTCCTGACGCGCCAGCAGATGCTGGTGCTCGGTGCCCAGGACCGGGAAGGGCGGCCCTGGGCGACGACTCTCGTTGGGCCCGAGGGGTTTCTCTCGGCGCCGGACTCGCACACCCTGCGGGCCGACGCCACCGTCGTGCCGACCGACCCGCTGGCGGACGTCCTGCGGGACGAGGCGGACGTCGGCACGCTCGCCATCGACCTGGTGATGCGCAAGAGGTTGCGGATCAACGGGCGGTGGCGGCCGACGGCGCGGGGCGGTGAGGTGGAGGTGCACCAGGCGTTCGGCAACTGCCCCAAGTACATCCAGGCCCGCGTGCTGACGGAGGAGCCCGCCGGGTTCCACCCCGTCGTGCGCAGCGGTGACCGGCTCGACCTGCCCCAGTCGCTCCTCGTCTCGAGCGCCGACACCTTCTTCGTCGCCACGGCGGTGGACAGCGGTGTGGACGTCTCGCACCGCGGCGGCAACCCCGGGTTCGTCGAGGTCGTCTCGCCGACCGAGCTGACCTGGCCGGACTACGTGGGCAACGCGATGATGATGACGGCGGGCAACCTGGCCGTGAACCCGTTGGCAGGACTGCTCTTCCCGGACTGGGGGAGCGGGGCGACCCTGCAGCTGACCGGCACGGCGGAGGTGCGCAGGTCGGTCCGCTCCGGCGGCGGGCCCGCGAACGGCCAGGAGACCGTCTTCCGCGTCGAGCGGGCGATCTGGACCGAGAACGCCTTCCCCGCCGGGTGGACCGAACCGGTGTACTCGCGCTTCAACTGAACACCCGCAACGGGAACCGGGGAGTCACGCGACTCCCCGGTTCCCGTTGCGCGCGTTCACTTCCCGGCGACGGCGTCCAGGTAGTCGTCGATCGCCCGCAGGTTCTTCGACAGCACCGCGACGCGCTCGGCCATGCGGTCGCGCTCCACTCGCACGCGGCTGACGAAGTCGGGAGCGGGGTACTCGGAGTTGGCCGCCTCGGCGAGGCAGGGCAGCACCGCCCTGATGATCTCGGTCGTCAGGCCGGAGTCCAGCAGGCTGCGGATCTGCGCGACGCGCGCGACCATCGACTCGTCGTAGTCGCGATAGCCGTTGTCCCGGCGTTGCGGGCTGAGCAGTCCCTGCTCCTCGTAGTAGCGGAGCAGCCGGGCCGCGACACCGGTCCGGTCGGACAGCTCTTTGATCCTCATCACAACCCCGCCGACGCCGTTTGCCTTCACATTGATGTCAAGGTTGGAGCCTAGCCGAGCCACCGCGATCGCGGAGGCTCTCCCGGACCACCGTCCACATGAGACCAGCTCGGCCGAAGGAAAGTCTTGACCACCAAAGAGATCCACGTCCAACGTACGATGCCCGAGGACCGGCTGCCGCTACCGCCCCTGATCGCGCTCTTCACCGCCGGACTGATCACCACCCTGACCGAGGCGTTGCCGGCGGGCGTGCTGCCGCAGATGAGCCACGCGTTGGACGTCCCGGAGTCCGTCGCCGGCCAGACGGTCACGGTCTACGCGATCGGCACGCTGCTCACGGCGATCCCCGTCAGCCTGGCCACCGCGTCGTGGCCGCGCCGCACCCTGCTGCTGGTGGCGTTGCTGGGCTTCGTGCTCGCCAACCTCGTCACCGCCGTCTCGCTCAGCTTCCCCGTCACGATGGCCGCGCGGTTCGTCGCCGGCGCCTCCTCCGGAGTCGTCTGGAGCCTGCTCGGCGGGTACGCGTCCCGCCTCGTCGGTCCCGCGCTGCGGGGCAGGGCGATGGCGTTCGCGATGGCGGGCACTCCCGTCGCCCTGTCGCTCGGCGTCCCCGTCGGCGCCTACCTCGGCCGGGCGGTGGGGTGGCAGCTCACGTTCGGCCTCGTGTCCGCGCTGACCGGGGTGCTGATCGGCTGGACCGCGTGGCGCCTGCCGAACTTCCCCGGCCGGCAGGCGGGGGAGAGGATCCCGCTGAGCGGCGTCCTGCGGTTGCGGGGGATTCGCACCGTCCTCGTGGTGACCGGGGCGTTCGTGCTCGCGCACACCGTCCTCTACACCTACATCGCGCCGATCCTCGCCGCCGCCGGGCTGCAGGACCAGCTGCAGTGGGTGCTCCTGACCTTCGGCGTCGTCTCGATCGCCGGCATCTGGCTCACCGGCGCGCTCATCGACCGCCACCACCGCCAGTTGGTCGTGACCAGCACCGCGCTCTTCGCGGTGGCTGCGGGGGTGCTCGCCCTGGCGTCGTCCAGTCCGGTCGTCGACTACGCCGCGGTCGCCGGGTGGGGACTGGCGTTCGGCGGGGCGGCGACCCTGCTGCAGTCGGCGTTGATGAGGGCGGCGGGCGAGCACGCCGACGTGGCCCAGTCGTCGATGGTGACGACCTGGAACCTCGGGATCGGCCTGGGCGGACTGGTCGGCGGGGCGCTCCTCGCCGGTTTCGGCGCCGGGGCCCTCCTGGTCGCCGCCGTCGTGCTGCTGGTGCCGACCGCGCTCGTCGTGGTCCTCGCCCGCGGCCATGCTTTCCCCCAGCGCGACCAGTTCCGCGGCACCGAGATCTGAGAGGAACACCGACATGGACGACCGTTCCGGACACCGCGCCGACGTCGACTTCTACTTCGACCCGATCTGCCCGTTCGCGTGGATGACGAGCAAGTGGCTCCGGCTCGTCCAGGCGCAACGCGGGTACACCGTCGACTGGCGCTTCATCTCGCTGCGCCTGATCAACGCGCACCTCGACTACGACAGCCACTTCCCGGCCGAGTACGAGGCCCAGCACACCGCGGGGCTGCGACTGCTGCGGGTGGCGTCGGCCGTGCGGGAGCAGCACGGCCGCGAGGCGGTCGGCCCGCTCTACGCGGCCTTCGGGGCGCGCATCCTCGAAGCCGGTCCCGACGAGGGACGGGCCCCGGGCTGGCAGGGCACCCCTGAGCTGGCCGCCGACGCGCTCGCCGAGGCGGGACTGCCGGTCTCGCTCGCCGCCGCCCTCGACGACACCGGCCGCGACGCCGAGATCCAGGCCGAGTCCGACGAGGCGTTGTCGTTGACGGGCAAGGACGTCGGCACGCCGATCATCCACTTCGGACCGCCGGACGGCGTCGCCTTCTTCGGGCCGGTGATCAGCCGGATGCCCGACGAGGACCAGGCGGCCGAGCTGTGGGACCACGTCGTCGGTCTCGCCCGGTTCCCCGGCTTCACCGAGCTGAAGCGCAGCCTGCGCGAACGGCCGCAGCTGCCGTCGTTCGGCGTCACCACGGGCGAGACCGGGAAGGTCGAGGACTGGCACGCCGGCAGCCGCCGGCTGAAGAGGTAGCCGGACTCAGGACGCTCCTTCGACGCGGGCGAGCACCTTCTCCGAGATCCGCTGGAGGGTCCGCAGCTCGTCCGCGTCGAGGGTGTCGACGAACAGGGCCAGCACCCGGCTGACGTGACCGGGTGCCGCCTCCGCGAGGTGGGCGTACCCCTCGTCGGTCAGCACGGCCAGCGTGTAGCGCCCGTTGCCCGGATCGGGCTCGCGATAGGCGAAGCCGCGCTTCTCCAGCCGGCCGACCAGGTGGGAGAGCCGGGAGAGCTCCAGGTTGGTGAGGTCGGCCAGCTCGCTCAGCCGCCTGCGCCGCCCCGGCTCCTCGGACAGGTTGGCGAGCACGTAGTACTCGATGAAGCTCAGCTGCGAGTCCTGCTGCAGCTGCGACTCCAGCGCTGCGGGCAGCCGCTGGACGAGCCTCATGAACCCGCGCCACACCGCCAGCTGGTCGGCGGTGAGCCAGCGCTGCTGGGTCGCCGCGGGGGTGTCTCGGACCGACATGGGGAAATCGTACTTGAACTTTCAAGTCACTCGGCGGTAGGTTGACTTGAAAATTCAAGTCAGCGGCCGGGAGGCGGCATCGTGAGCGGCGCGGCGCAGTGAAGCTGTACGGACTGGAAGAGCACTTCCTCACCCCCGAGGTGGTCGAGGCGTGGCAGCGGCACGACCCGCTGCTCGCCGAACCGATGATGAGGTGGGCGCTGCACAGCGACATCACCGCGGATCTGCTGGACCTCGGCGACGGGCGCATCGCCGCCATGGACGACGCCGGGATCGACGTCGCGGTGCTGTCGTTGACGACGCCGGGCCTGCAGAACCTCCCTGCCTCCGAAGCGGTCGCGTTGCAGGCGTCCGTCAACGACACGCTCGCCGACGCCGTGAGCCGGAATCCCGGGCGCTTGCAGGGTTTCGCGGCGTTGGCCACACCTGCACCCGCGGCGGCAGCGGACGAACTGCGCCGCGCGGTCACGGAGCTCGGGTTCCACGGTGCTCTGGTGAACGCGCACTCCGGCGGACGTGCTTTGGACGCGCCGGAGTTCTGGGACATCTACGAAGCCGCCGAAGACCTGCGCGCGCCCGTTTATCTCCATCCGCGCGCTCCGGTCGGCGCGGTCGTCGAGGCCTACTACCGGGGTTTCCGCGAGCCGGTGAACGCCATGCTGGCCACCGGTGCGTTCGGCTGGCACTACGACGCCGGGCTGACCCTGCTCCGGATGATCGTCAGCGGTGTCTTCGACCGGTTTCCCGGACTGCAGGTGGTCCTGGGGCACTGGGGCGAGGTCGTGCTGTTCTACCTCGACCGCGTCGCGGCCGTGGACCCGCTCACGGATCTGGAGCGGCCCGTCGCGGACTACTTCCGCACCAACGTGTTCGTCACCCCCGGCGGCATCTCCAGCCACAAGTACCTGCGGTGGAGCCTGGAGACGGTGCCGGCCGAACGGGTCATGTACGCCTCCGACCACCCGTTCAACTCCGAACGCGCCGGGTCCGCGCGCCGCTTCCTCGACACCGCGCCCATCAGCGCCGCCGACCGCGACCGCATCGCCTCCGGGAACTGGGAACAGCTCGTCGCCGGCATCCGGCGCTGACCGATCTCCTCCACGAGACACGAGAAGGACCGAACGTGAGCCAGCCGAGAACCCGTCTGCAGGTGGTGTTCGCCGACCTGCGCCGAGCCGTCGACGACGTCATCCTCAAACACCAGGTCACCCTCGACGAACTGGCCGGCGCCCTCGACTGGGTGCGGCAGACCGCCGACGCCGGTGAGCTGCCGGCCGCCGCGATCTTCTTCTACAAGACCGTCCAAAGAGGAACCGCCGGCGCCTCCTACGCCCATCCGGAGAAGGACGGCGCGAGCCACTGGGAGATGGAGGGGCCCGCGCACCTCCCGGGGGCACCCGTCCTGGCGAGCCCCGCCGTGCTGCCGATGCGTCCAGACGAACCCGGCGTGCCGCTCATCGTGTCCGGGACCGTGCGCAGCACCACCGGCGCACCGCTGCCCGGCGCGGCACTGGAGATCTGGCAGATCGACGCGAACAACGTCTACTCCGGACTGGACGACAGCGACTTCCTGCCGCTGCGCATCCCCAACGACTCCACGGGCATCCCGGCCGACAACCTCCGCGCCAGGGTCGTCGCCGACGACGACGGCCGGTACGAGTTCCGCACGGTCATGCCCGGCGTCGAGACGTTCGGCCTCGACACCGGCAGCCCGCTCGCCGCGCTGACCAAGGCGCTGGAACTCGACGGCGAACGCCCGCTGCACATCCACGCGATGGTCGACGCGCCAGGACACCTGCCGCTGACGACCCAGATCTACTTCGACGGCGACCCGTTGGTGGACAGCACCGTCGAAGGCGCGGTGCCCGCCGCGGCCGTGAAGACGACCACCCTGCACGACGACCACCACGCCCGCGGGCTCGACCAGCCCTACCGGACGCTCACCTACGACCTGGTCCTTCGGCCTTCCGCCTGAAGAGCTCGCTCCACAGCACACACGAACGGAGAACCACCATGCGCGCACTGCACGTTCCGGCGGCAGGGGAGAAGCCCCTCGTCGGCGACCTCCCGATCCCGGCACCCGGTGAGGGCACCGTCCTGGTCCGCGTCCTGGCCGCCGGGCTCAACCCCGTCGACAACCTGCTGGCGTCGGGGGCCATGTCCGGGATGATCCCGCACCACTACCCGCTCGTCGTGGGCCGCGACGCCGCCGGTGTCGTCGAGGCCGTCGGGGCCGGGGTCGACCACGTGCGCCCCGGCGACCGGGTCTACGGGCACGTCCTGCTGACCCCGCCGATCCACGCCGGCACCCTGGCCGAGTACGCCGTGCTGCCCGCGGCCGGTGTCGGGCTCCTGCCCGACGATGTGGACTACGTGACCGCGGCGGCGATCCCGCTCGCCTCCGCCGCGGCCTCCGCGGCCGTCGACAGCCTCGGTGACACCGTCGGCGCCGGCAGCGTGGTGCTGGTCAACGGCGCGTCCGGCGGCGTCGGTTCGTTCGTGGTCCAGCTCCTCGCGGCACGTCAGGTCACCGTCGTGGCCACCGGCACCGACGCGGCACGGCTCCGCGCGCTCGGAGCGTCGGCCGTCGTCGACCACGAGGCCGGACCGGTGGCCGACCAGGTGACAGCGCTGCACCCCGGCGGGGTCGACGCACTGGTGAACCTCGCGGGCAACACCGTCGAGCAGGTCCCGGTCGGCGCGGTCAGGAGCGGCGGGGTGGTCGCCTTCACCACGATGGGACCCGGCGAGGACGTGCTCGCCGGGATGGGGCTGGTCGGCCGCAAGGTCATGGCCCACGCCACCCGCGAGGTCACCGCACCGGTCGTGGCCGGGGTCGGGGACGGCTCGATCCAGGTCAGCATCGCGGAGGTGCTCGACCTCGACCACGCGGCCGACGGGCTCGCCACGCTCGCGGCCGGCTCCGCGCGCGGCAAGATCGTCGTCGCTCTCTGACCCCCACCCGTCGACCACCGAGTGGAGGTCAGCTGTGCACCCAGACCACCCGTACGACCGGTTCATGACCGACGTCGCTCCCGCCGCCCGTGAGCAACGCCGGTGGACGCCCGCCGACGGACCGATGCCCGCGCTCTACCTCAGCCACGGCTCCCCGGCGCTGTTCGAGGACGAGCTGTGGATGTCGGAGCTCTTCGGCTGGGCCCGGTCGCTGCCCAAACCCACCGCGATCCTGATCGTCAGCGCTCACTGGGAGTCGGCGCCGCTCAGCCTCTCGGCGTCCGGACCGAACACGCCGCTCGTCCACGACTTCGGCGGCTTCGCCCGGCGGTACTTCGAGATGACCTACGACACGCCGGACGCCACCGCGCTGGCGTCCCGAGTGGTGGCGGCGATGCCGGACCACGAGGTGATCCACCAACACACAAGCCGAGGACTCGACCACGGCGCGTGGGTGCCGTTGAAGGCGATGTACCCGTACAACGACGTTCCCGTGCTGCAGATGTCCTTACCCACGCACGATCCCGTGCGGTTGATGGACATCGGCCGCCGGTTGCGAGAACTGCGCGACGAAGGCGTGCTCGTGATCGGGTCGGGATACCTGACGCACGGGGTCCGGTTCCTCACGCAGGACCAGTTCCTGCACAACCGGGTCCCGGCCTGGTCCGCCGAGTTCGACGCGTGGGCGGCCGAAGCCCTGGCCTGCGGCGACGTCGACACCCTGACGAACTACCGCGCTCTCGCACCCGCACTGCGCTTCGCCCATCCGACGGTGGAGCACTTCACGCCGATGTTCGTCACCCTCGGCGCCGCCACCGCCGCCGAGACCCCGGTGCGGACCACGGTCGAGGGCTACCGGTTCGGGTTGTCGAAGCGGTCCTTCCAGGTCGCCTGAACCGGCCGGAACCTGCTCCCCGCTCTCGTACGATGAGGCGGTGGTGGCCCTCGTGCGGTCGATGTGGGACGAGCCTCGGCCGGTGAGGGCCGCGGCGCGGCTGTGGTGGGACTGGGCGCTCGTCGCCGTGCTCCTGGTGGTCGCGGTGCTCGAGACGGTGCTGCGGACCGACCTGGCCTCGCGCGCCGGGTCGTTGGTCGTGGCGGTGGTGCTGCTGCCGTTGCTGCTGGTGCGGCGCAGCCGGCCGTTGCTCGCGGTCGCCGTCGCGTTCGGCGTGGCCGCGGTCGCCTCGCTGGTGCTCGGGGGCGAACCCGGGCTGAACGTCATGGTGTTCATGGTGCTGTTCCCGTTCTCCCTGTTCCGCTGGGGATCGGGACGGGAGGCGGCGATCGGGCTGGCGGTCATGCTCGGCAAGATCGGTCTGTCGGCGGCGCTCGGGTACATCAGCGCGGGCGAGGCGGTGGGCGGGAGCGCCGTGCTCGGAACGGCGTGCGCGCTCGGTGCCGCGGTGCGGTACCGGGGCAGGGCACGGGCGCGCGAGCTCGAACAGGTCAAACTGCTCGAACGGGAACGGCTGGCGCGGGACCTGCACGACACGGTGGCCCACCACGTGTCGGCGATGGCGATCCGGGCCCAGGCGGGCCTCGCGACGGCGGCGTCGCGACCGGAGGCGGCGACCGAGGCGCTCGGCCTGATCGAGTCCGAGGCGTCGCGGGCGCTCGCCGAGATGCGCACGATGGTGAGAGCCTTGCGCCGCAGCGAGTCCGCGGACCTGGCACCCAGCCCGACCGTCGCCGACATCGCCCTGCTCGCGAGCCCCGGCAAGCCGGGACCGGAGGTGGACGTGCGGATCGACGGCGAGGTCGGCGACCTCCCGCAGTCGGTGGGCACGACCCTCTACCGGCTCGCCCAGGAGTCCGTCACCAACGCGCGGCGGCACGCCCGGCACGCCACCCGCATCGAGGTCAGGGTCACCGTCGGCGAGGCGGAAGCGCGCCTGCGGGTCAGCGACGACGGCGAGACCGGTGCGGCCGCGGCGAAGGGGCACGGGTTGATCGGCATGGTGGAACGAGCCGACCTGCTCGGTGGGCGCTGCGAGGCGGGTCCCGGCCAGGACCGCGGCTGGACCGTGACCGCCGTGCTCCCGCTGGGAGCCGGCCGATGAGCGTCACCGTCGTCGTCGCCGACGACCAGGAGATCGTCCGCACCGGACTGTCGATGATCCTCAACGCCCAGCCGGGCATCGAGGTCGTCGGCGAGGCACCGGACGGGCGCCGGGCCGTCGAGCTGGCCCGCCGGCTGCGGCCCGACGTGTGCCTCTTCGACATCCGGATGCCGGGCATCGACGGCATCGAGGCCACCCGTCTGCTCGCCGGGCCGGGTGCGGCCGACGCACCGGCCGTCGTCGTGATCACCACGTTCGACCTCGACGAGTACGTCTACGCCGCGCTGCGCGCCGGTGCCAAGGGGTTCCTGCTCAAGGACGCCGGTCCGGCCCTGCTCGCCCAGGCCGTGCACGCCGCGGCGGCCGGCGACGCGCTGATCGCGCCGAGCGTCACCGCCCGGCTGATCGAGGCGTTCGCGGACACCGGTCCCGCCGGGGCGGCGGTGCAGCCGGTCGAGCCGCTCACCGAACGGGAGGAGCAGGTCCTCGCCGCCGTCGCGGGCGGGAGCACCAACAGCGAGGTGGCCACCCAGCTCCACATCACGCTCAGCACCGTGAAGTCCCACATCACCAGCCTGATGACCAAGATCGGCGCCAGGAACCGGGTCGAGATCGCGATCTGGGCCTACGAGACCAGGCGCGTGCGCGGTGGTCTGCGGCAGCGGCCAGCCGAAAGTACGACGACCACGCGGGACCAACGGCCGGGATGATCGCGGCTCTTCTTCCGATGAGCTGACCCCGGTGCCCGCGCCACGATCTGGTGCATGACCCCCACGACCACGCGGGACCGGCTCGTCCCGGCCGCGATCATCCTGTTCAGCCTCGTGCCGGTGCTCGGCGGCGCGCTCCGGCTGACCGAGCTCGGCGGCGGCGCGGAGATCACCCCGGACAACGCGCGGTTCTTCGCCTCGCCCGTCCCCGTGGTGGTGCACGCGGTCACCGTCAGCGTGTACCTCGTGCTGGGCGCGTTCCAGTTCGCGCCCGGTTTCCGACGCCGCAGACCGGGGTGGCACCGGGTGGCCGGACGCGTTCTGGTCCTGTGTGGACTCCTCGGCGCGCTGTCCGGGCTGTGGATGACCGTGTTCTACCCCAAGCCGGCCGACGTGGGCGCCCTGCTCACCGGGTTCCGGCTGGTGTTCGGCACGGCGTGGGTGATGTTCCTCGTGCTCGGGTTCACCGCGATCCGCCGTCGTGACGTCGCCGGGCACCGCGCGTGGATGGTCCGCGGCTTCGCGATCGGTCTCGGCGCCGGCACGCAGGCGCTGACGATGGGGCCGTGGATCGCCGCGTTCGGCCCGCTCGACCAGCTGACGAAGGCCGTGCTGATGCTCTTCTCCTGGCTCTTCAACCTCGCCGTGGCGGAGCTCGTCCTCCGCCGCGCCACCGTCCGGAAAGGACAGAACAGATGAAGGCGATCGTCCAGGACCGGTACGGCTCACCGGACGCGCTGGAGCTGCGCGACGTGGAGGCGCCGACCGCCTCCGGCTCCGAGGTCCTCGTCCGGGTGCGCGCCGCCTCGGTCAACGCCTACGACTGGCACATCATGCGCGGCGATCCCTACCTGGCCCGGCTCGCCGGAGTCGGGAGGTCCCGGCCCGCGCGGGCGATCCGCGGCCGCGACTTCGCCGGCACGGTCGAGGCGGTCGGCAGGGACGTGCGGCGGTTCCGGCCCGGCGACGAGGTGTTCGGCGACCTCGGCACCGCCGACGGGGCGTTCGCCGAGTACGTGTCGCTGCCGGAGGACCTCGTCGAGGCCAAGCCCGCCACGTGGACGTTCGAGCAGGCGGCCGCGGTGCCGCTGGCCGGGCTCACCGCGTTGAAGGGCCTGCGCGACACCGGACGGCTCCGGCCCGGCCAGCACGTCCTGGTCAACGGCGCGTCCGGGGGCGTCGGGACGTTCGCGGTGCAGATCGCGAAGGCACTGGGCGCCACCGTGACCGGTGTGTGCCGCACGCGCAACGTCGACCTGGTCGCGTCGCTCGGCGCGGACCACGTCGTCGACTACGCCGCGGAGGACTTCACCCGCGGCGGCACCCGTTACGATCTGGTGTTCGACCTGGTCGGCAACCACTCGCTGACCGGCCTGCGCCGCGTGCTCGCCCCCGGCGGGACGATCGTGCTGTCCGGCGGGGGAGTGTTCCGCGGCGGCAGCGTCGTCGGCCCGATGTGGCTGATGGTCAGGGCGCGGCTGCTGGCCCCGTTCGTCCGGGACGACCTGCGCGTGCTCACCACGGCACCGGACCGGGAGGCGCTCACGGCGTTGCGGCACCTCGCCGAGTCGGGATCTCTCACGCCCGCCATCGACCGCACCTTCCGGCTGGACGAGGTGCGCGACGCCCTCCGGTACGTCGAGACCGAACACGCCCGCGCGAAGGTCGTCATCACCATCTGAGACGCGGAGATTTCGGGCGGCACCACCGCGAACCGGAATGCGACAAAACCGATCGCTTCTTGAGTGTTCGACCTCGTTTCTCCAACAAGATCACACAGAAGTGCACAGAACGAGGCGGATGGGGTGACCAGGCGTGACGAGCTGGTCACCCTGCACGCAGGCAGGGAGGTCGCCGAACGGACGCCGGAGCGTTCGTTCTTGTTGGTCGGTCACATTTTGGTTGAGCCGATCAAACGCTGCGTACGTATGCCCGGTCATGCGCCGCATGAACGAGGAGGACGAATGACGCACCGCGTGACGGACAGACGGAAGTTCCGCCTGATCGCTTCGCTGTCGGCGGTGGCCGTGGTCGCGGCGGGAACCGCCGCCGTGGCGCTGGCCGCCAACAACGGCGACCCGGCACCGGTCAGCGCGTTCGTGCCCATTGAGCAGGTGAGCAAGAACGTCGTGGAGCCGAAGGTCGGCAAGAACGGCGCCGGTGGCGTGTTCACGGTCGACTGCGGTGTCAACGAGAACGGCAAGTTCAGCGCCGACAACCCGGTCGCCCAGCCGGGTCTGAAGCACGGTGCGCAGCACGTCCACGACTTCGTCGGCAACCTGTCGATCAGCGCGGAGTCGAGCGACGAGAGCCTGCTCGACGCCGAGACGACCTGTCGCAACGGCGACCGCTCGTCCTACTTCTGGCCGGTCGTGCGCATCAACCCCAAGGCCAACCCCTCCGACGTCGGGTCCAACCCGGACAAGGTCAAGGAGAACGGCCCCGGCGAGGTCGCGTGCCCCGGCGTCGCGGAGCGGCTGCCCGCCGTGCCGCAGCGCGTGCGCGACCAGATCATCAAGCACCTCCAGCAGCTCGCGCAGCAGCTGAGGGAAGCCAACGACCGGGTGGCGCAGAGCCAGAACCCGGCCGACCCGAACTTCGTCAACAACACGGTCCTCGGCCCCCTGCGCGCCAAGCGCGCCGCGACCCTCGAGGAGATGGCGAACGCCCTCTCCCGGTCCGCGCGCAAGCCGAACCTGATGCGCCTGGCCGACTGCGACCTGCGGTGGGGCCACGGGCACGGCGGCGGTGGCCACGGTGGCGAGCACTCGAAGCCCCACAAGTTCGCCGGCGGGGCCGTCGTCCAGGAAGGCGTTTACCAGCAGGCCGAGCAGAACAAGGCCGACGAGGACGCCGCCACGCCGACGGTGAAGTGCCCCTCGGTGCGCGGCGGGCTGGAGGGCGTGCCGGACCAGGCCCTGGACGAGGTCGACCGCGAGCTCGACGGCCTGGACAAGCAGATCGCCGAAGCCAACCAGCGCCTGGTGACCACCAAGGGCCAGGGTGGCGCGAACTTCATCGACAACGCGATCCTCGGGCCGCTGAAGGACAAGCGCGCCGCGACCCTCGAGCGGATCGCCATCGCGATCGGCCGCAACGGCGAACGGCCGCAGGGCCTGGACCGCTTCGCGAAGTGCGGCCTCAACGAGGACGAGGGCAACGCGGGCAACGGCAACGAGAACAACAACGGCGGCAACAACAACGGCAACGGCAACAACAACGGCAACGGCAACGGCAACAACAACGGCGGCAACAACAACGGCGGCAACAACAACGGTGGTGGCACCACCACGACCGCGCCGCCCGCCACGACGACCACCGCCGCCCCGCCGCTGGCCGCTCCGACCGGCAAGAACCTCGAGCTGGTCGGCAACAACGGCAAGATCGTCCGCCCGGCCCAGGTGAAGATCGAGTACCGCGGCAACGCGACCAGCAAGGTCACGGCCATGCCGCAGTTCCTGAAGATGGTCACCGGTGACGCCAAGCCGACCAGCCGAGGCCCCGCCAACGCCCGCGCCACGTGGACCTGCAGCGGGTTCGGCGACCGGCTGTCCGACAAGTACGTGATCTGCCCCAACGGCAGCAAGGTCATGCGGGTGCACGACTTCGCCGGCTGCTGGGACGGCAAGAACGCCGACAGCGCCAACCACCGCGACCACGTCCGGTTCGCCGACAAGCAGACCGGTGCGTGCCCGCAGGGCTTCAAGGCGATCCCGCAGCTGCGGATCAGCATCTCCTACGACATCCCCCGCGACGTCCAGCAGAAGGGGCAGTACCAGCTCGACGCGTTCCCGGAGGAGAACCACAACCCGTTCTCCGACCACAACGACTTCGCCAACGTCAACTCCGACCAGACGATGGGCAAGATCGTGCGGTGCGTGAACGACGGGCGCAAGTGCTCCTGATCGTCCGATGACCCACCGCCGAGGGGGCGTTCCCGAAGTCCGGGGACGCCCCCTCGGCGTCGGTGCGGCTCCCGCTCAGAGCTCGATGCTCTCGCCGGGAGCCGGCACCACCTCCTCGATGCCCGTGAGGCCGGCCAGGAACGTGCGGGTGGCGTTCTGCCCCAGCTCGCTCAGCATCAGCTCGTGGATCTGGACCACCTGGCGGGGCTGGACCGCGCGCACGTGCTCGACCGCTCCGCCGAGCGTGGTCCAGGGGCCGCTGGTGGGCAGCAGCAGGGTGTCGACGGGTGCCTCGGGGACGAGGTAGGCGTCGCCGGGGTGGAACACCGTCCCGTCGACCAGGTAGCCGACGTTGTCGACGCACGGGACGTCCGCGTGGATCGGGGCGTGCCGGTCCCCGTGCACCGAGACGCTGAACGCTCCGATGTGGACGGTGTCGCCCGCCGCGACGGCCTGCACGCGGCCGTCGCGGTCGCCGAGCTTCTCGACGACCGACCGCGGTCCGAACACGCGCAGCTCGCGGTCGGCGTCCAGGGCCTCGGCCAGCAGTGCGTCGTCGAAGTGGTCGAAGTGCTCGTGGGTGATGAGCACCGCCGCGGAGCCGTGGACGGCGTCCTTCGCGCCGGGGGTGAGCGTGCCGGGGTCCAGGGTGATCTTGGCTCCCTCCTTCTCCAGGGTCACGCAGGCGTGGGCGAACTTGGTCAGCTTCATGGGGTTCCGTTCGAGTCCGGCCATAAATGTAGCAAGGCTGTACAGTTTCGCTGTATTTATACACCGAACGGGCGACGGCACAAGTACAGCAAAGCTGTATATTTTGCGCCATGACCGAACAACACCAGCTAGCTGAGCGGGTGCGGACCTCCGTCGGTAGGTTCGTGCGTGCTACCCGGGAGCACGCCGACGCCCTCGCGCCACCCCTGGCGCAGACCTTGGGCCTGCTCGACCGCGACGGCGACCTGTCGACCGCGACGCTCGCCCAGCGGCGCGGCGTCCGCCACCAGAGCCAGAGCCGCACGGTGAAGGACCTGGAGGTCACGGGCCTCATCGCCCGGCGCGACGACCCGGAGGACGGCAGGGGGTTCCTCGTCACCCTCACCGAGCAGGGGCGGGCCGCGCTGGACCGGGACCGCGTGGCCAGGCGCGACTGGATCGCCCAGGCCATCGAGACGGTCCTGGACCAGGAGGAACGAGCGCGGCTCGGTGCCCTGGCGGACCTCCTGGACCGGCTGTCCGGCCACGACGGCGGGCGGAGGTGAGCCGCCGTCCCCGCGCCTAAGCTGGCGATCATGACGAAGAACCGGTGGACCGCGGCCGACCTCCCCGACCTGACCGGGCGCACCGTCGTGGTGACGGGTGCGGCCAGCGGGGTGGGCCGCGGCACGGCGACCGCCTTCGCCGCGGCGGGCGCCCGCACGGTGCTCGCGGTGCGCGACGTCGCCGCCGGGCAGCGAGCGGCGGCCGCCATGTCCGGCACCACCGAGGTCCGCGAACTCGACCTGGCGAGCCTGGTGTCGGTGCGCGCGTTCGCCGGGAGCTGGCAGGGCGAGCTCGACGTCCTCGTCAACAACGCCGGTGTGGCGATGACCCCGCGGGGCCGCACCGCGGACGGGTTCGAGCTCCAGTTCGGCACCAACCACCTCGGCCACTTCGCACTGACGAACCTGCTGCTGCCGTCGATCACCGGCCGGGTGGTGACCGTGGCGTCCGGCGCACACCGGGCGGGTGTGCTGGACCTCGACGACCTCGACCTGGCCCGGTCCGGCTACACGCCGGTGAAGGCCTACGGCCGGTCGAAGCTCGCGAACCTGCTGTTCACCCTGGAACTGGACCGGCGCTGCCGGGAAGCCGGGTCGTCGGTGCGCGCGCTGTCCGCGCACCCCGGCTACACGGCGAGCAACCTGGGCACCAAGGGCCGCAACCGGCACCTGGTCAAGGTCGTGCACCTGGCCGGCCGCTACCTGGCGCAGACCGAGGCGGAAGGGGCGCTGCCGTCGTTGTACGCGGCGACCCAGGACCTGCCCGGCGCGAGCTACGTCGGCCCGGACGGGCGGTTCGAGCTGCACGGCCACCCCGCGCTGGTCGGCAGGTCGGCGGCGGCCAGCGACCCGGTGCTGGCGCGGCGGCTGTGGGAGGCGTCGGAACGGCTGACCGGCGTGACCTTCCCACTCATCGCGAGGTCCTGACCCGGCCGGTGCAGCGGTTCAGGCGGTTCGGGGGAAGTGGGGACGCAGGGAGGCGGCCATGACCCGGTCGAGCGCCCGGTCGGGGAGCAGGCGGGCCAGCCGGGTGAGGACGGCGGCGTCCCGGCCGATCGTGTAGCGGGTGCGCGGCCGCCGGGTGGTCGTGGCGTCGGCGATGATCCGTGCGGCCTTCTCGGCGGGCAGCCCTGACTCGGTGAACGCGGTGGCCTGGTTGATGATCGCCTGCAGCAGCCCGCCGTACCGGCCGCGCTCGGCCGGTGACATCGCCGTGAGGGTGCCGGTGGCGCGCTCGATGCCGCGCCCGGTCATCTCGGTGCGCACGCCGCCGGGTTCGACCACGACCACCTGCACGCCGTGCGGTGCCAGCTCGCGCCTCAGCGCGTCACTCATCGCCTCCAGGGCGAACTTCGCCCCCGCGTAGGCGCCGTAGGTCGGCAGCGCGACCTTCCCGCCGACGGAGCTGATGTTCACGACCCGGCCCGAACTCGCGTGCAGCGCGGGGAGCAGGGCCTTCGTAACGGCGACGTGGCCGAAGAAGTTCACCTCGAACTGCCACCGCCACTCGTCCATCGACAACAGTTCGAGCGGGGCGTTGACGGCGATGCCGGCGTTGTTGACCACGGCGCGCAACGGGCGGCCCAGCGGGTCGGTGCCCACCCGGTGGGCGAGCGCCTCGATCTGCGCCGGGTCGCTGATGTCGAGGAACACCGGCTCCACGTGCGGGCCGCGCAGGGCGTCGGCGTCGGACTCGCGCCGGACGCCCGCCAGCACGTGGTAGCCGCGCCGGGCGAGCTCCCCGGCGGTCGCGGCACCCATGCCGGTGGAGGCGCCGCTGATCACGACGAGCTCTTCATGTGACGTTGTCATGTGAACGAGGCTAGCGTTTCATGTGACATTGTCAAGTGAGTGGGATGACGTTGTCAGGTAGGTTGACCGCATGGTCAGCAGGGCGGAGAGCGCGGCGGAGACGCGGCGCGCACTGGTGGAGGCCGCGGCCGCGCTGCTCGACGAGGGCGGTCCGGACGCGGTGACGCTCCGCGCGGTGGGTGCCAGGGCCGGGGTGTCCCGTGGTGCGCCGTACGGGCACTTCCCGGACAAGGACCACCTGCTCGCCGAGGTCGCGGCGCAGAGCTGGCGGGCGATCGGCGACGCGTTGGACGGCCTGATCGCGGACGGCACCCGCTCGCCGGCCGAACGCCTGGAGCGCGCCCTCGCCGGTCTGCTGGAGGTCGGCCGGCGGCGTCCGCACGCGTACGCCCTGATGTTCACCGCGCCGACCGAGGACCACCCGGACGCGGTCGCCGAAGTGTCCCGCACCCAGGACCAGTTCCTGTCGATCGTCACGGAGGTTGTCGGCGACCCGTTGCGGGCGGGACCCGTCGGCGCGCTGCTGATGACGAGCGTGCAGGGCATCGTCGCCATGGAGAACCGCGGCCACCTCACCGTGGAGAAGTGGCGCGTGACCGGTGACGAGCTGCTGACGATGCTGATCGACAAGATCGCCCGCTGAGGCTCTCCGTCAGCCGTGCGCCAGCGCCGCGAGCTGCGCGTCGATCATCCGCAGTTGCCGCCGCGAGTCGGTGGCGTGGTGCGGCAGCAGCGCGAGCACCTGCATCCCCATGGCCATGGCCAGCAGTTGCTCGGCGATCACGGCGTTCGAGGTGGTCGCACGTACTTCGCCGCCATCGCGGGCTTCGGCGAGCAGCGCCAGGACGTCGGCACGCCACCGCTGCATCCGGTCGTCGTGCGTGCGGGCCAGCGCGTCGTCGGTGACGGTGCGGCTCCAGAACGGCAGGACGATCCGGGCTTCGAGCCGGGTGACCTCGCTGGTCGGCGCGAGCTCCACCAGGAAGGCGCGCAGGGCGGCGAGCCCTCGCAGCCCGGTCGTGGCGGTGCGGATGCGCGCGTCGGTCTGCTCGGAGACGTAGATGTAGGCGGCCTCGATCAGCGCTTCCTTGCTCGGGAAGTAGTGTGCGAGCGCGCCGTTGGCGTAGCCGGCCTGCCGGGCGATCTCCCGCATCGTGGCGGCGTCCGGCCCGCGGGTCGCGATGAGCCGCCACGTGACCTCGAGGATCTCGCGGCGTCGTTCGGCGTGATCGACCAACTTCGGCACAGGCCGTCCTAGAGTCCGGCGATTCCACGTGACCGCAGTGTATCTTGGTTCTACCAGTGTAGAGAAACCCTGGTGGGAGGCTGTGCATGAACCCCGAGGAATTCCGGAAGGCCGCGCACGAGCTGGTGGACTGGATCGTCGACCACCAGGCGCGGATCCCGGAGCTGCCCGTCCAGTCGCAGGTGAGGCCCGGCGACGTGGCCGCCCAGCTGCCCCGCGAGGCGCCCGTCACCCCGGAGGCGTTCCCCGCCGTTCTCGGTGACCTGGACCGGATCGTGGTTCCGGGGATCACGCACACCCAGCACCCCCGCTACTTCGGCTGGTTCCCGGCCAACGCGACGCTCAGCTCGGTCCTCGGCGACATCGCCGCGTCCGGCCTGTCCGCGCTGGGCATCACGTGGCAGTCCGCCCCGGCGCTGACCGAGGTCGAGGAGGTCGTCGTCGAGTGGCTGCGGGAGCTCACCGGGCTGCCGTCGTCGTGGCGCGGCGTCATCCAGGACTCCGCGTCGACCTCCTGCCTGGTGTCGCTGCTCGCCGCACGGGAACGCGCGACGGGCTACTCGGAGACGCGGGGCGGGCTGCAGGCGGAACCGGCCCCGCTCATCGTCTACACGACCGAGCACGCCCACTCTTCGGTCGTCAAAGCGGTCGCTCTCGCCGGCTTCGGCAAGGACAACCTCCGCGTCGTCGAGACGGACCCGTGGACCCGCGCGATGGTGCCGGAGGCGCTCGCGCGGGCGATCGCCGCCGACGTCGCGGCCGGCCACCGGCCCACCGCGGTGGTGGCCACCCTAGGCAGCACCGGCACGACGGCGATGGACCCCATCGCGGAGATCGTCCCCATCGCCGCCGGGCACGGCGTGTGGGTGCACGTCGACGCCGCGATGGCGGGCTCGGCGCTGCTGCTGCCGGAGATGCGGTGGATGATCGACGGCATCGAGGGCGTCGACTCGCTGTCGTGGAACCCGCACAAGTGGCTGGGCACGGTGTTCGACTGCGCCCTGCTCTACGTCGCCGACCCGGAGCACCTCGTGCGGGTCATGTCGAGCAACCCGTCCTACCTGCGTTCCACGGTGGACGGGGAGGTGACCCAGTACCGCGACTGGGGAATCCCGCTGGGGCGCCGGTTCCGCGCGCTCAAGCTCTGGTTCCAGCTGCGCCTCGACGGCGTCCAGGCGATCCAGGACCGGTTGCGCCGCGACCTCGCCAACGCCCGGTGGCTCGCCGAGGAGGTCGGGTCGACGCCCGAATGGCGCCTGCTGGCGCCGGTCGATCTGCAGACCGTCTGCCTGCGGCACGAGCCGGCCGACATCACCGATCCCGGCGCGCTCGACGCCCACACGCTCGCGTGGGCTGACGAGGTGAACAGCTCCGGCGCGGCCCTCGTCACGCCGTCCACGCTGGACGGCCGGTGGTTCGTCCGGGTCTCGATCGGCGCGGAGTCCACGTCGCAGGGCGATGTGGCCGCCGTGTGGAAGATCCTGCGCGCGACCGCGGAAGGCCTTGGTCGAGGCTGAAACTTTGGATTCATGGCTGCGCCATACAAATATTTTCTCGACGATTACGGCACTCGTGACCTCGGTGGACGACGTGTGGGTCACGATCTGTAGCACTCGGCTCACCAGCGGCGATGTGAGCAACAACACCCCGCCGTGACGCTGTCGTGCTCGTTTCGTAATATGGCCCGCCGTGTGAGCATGTCCTGTCCCCGACGCAAGGTGTTCCCGAATGCCGGGCCGACATAGAACGCAAGACAAACCCAACCGAAAACTGCCCATCGCGGTAGCCCTGATCCTCACCGCGGGCCTCGGCGTCACCTTCTGGGTGGTCCGCGGCTCCGACCAGCCGGTGGACCCGACCGGAGCAGCCGCCCAGCTGGTCGCTCCGACGACCACGGTCAGCCAGAACCTGCTGCCGCCCTCGTCCTCGACCACCGCGCCGTCGTCGTCGTCCGCTCCCGAGACCACGACGCCGCCTCCGGTGACCACGACGACGCCCGAGACCACCACGCCACCCCCGCCGCCACCGCCCCCGCCCTGTCCGACCACGCTGGACGGCGTCAAGCCGCACGTGGCGCAGGTGGGCCACCACGTCGCCGGCAAGTTCGGCGTCGAGGACATCGGTGGCGCCACGGGCCGCGGCGGCTCCGGCGAGCACCCCATCGGTCTCGCGCTCGACTTCATGGTCGACACCGCCACCGGCAACTCCCTGGCCGACTACGTGCTGGCCAACCGCAAGGCGTTCGGCGTCACGTACGTGATCTGGCGTCAGCGCTACAACGACGGCAGCGGGTTCACGCCGATGGAGGACCGCGGCAGCCCCACGGCCAACCACATGGACCACGTGCACGTGTCGTTCCAGGCGAACGCGACGGTCAACGTCACCTGCTGACGGTGCTGTCGGACGCCGTGCCCGGTTCTGCCGCGTGCAGGCGCCGGCCCGCGTCGACGGGCCTGATGTGCGTCCCCCCGGCGGACGGGTGGGGGAGCAGGTGGCCGGACGCGGCGATGGCCGTCTCGTCGAGCCGCAGGCCCAGACCGGGACCGTCGCCGAGCACGTAGGCGCCGTCCTCGACGTGCAGGTCGAGGGTGACGCCCACCGCCGGGCGCAGGTCCTGCAGCTCGCTGACCAGGTGGTTGGGCACCGACGTGGCGGCGTGCAGCAGGCCGACCGGGCTGGTGCCGATGGGACTCACCGGCAGGTCGTGGGCGTGGGCGAGGGCAGCCACCCGGAGGAAGTGGGTGACGCCCCAGCCGCCCGCCGTCTGCACCACGTCGACGGCACCGGCCGCGATCAACGGGCGGTGCTGCTCGAGTCCCGTCAGGTTCTCGCCGGTGGCGACGGACGCGCGGACGCCCCGGCCGACCGCCGCGTGGCCCTCCACGTCCCAGCGCCGCACCGGTTCCTCGACCCACGTCAGGTCGAACGTCCGCTCCAGCTCGGAGACGTACCGGACGGCCTGCTTGCGGGTCCAGGTCTCGTTCACGTCGAGCATGAGTCCCGGCCGGGCACCACCGCCCGCCTCGGTCAGGACGTCGCGCACCAGCGCGAGGCGGTGCCGGTCGCGGTCGACGTCGAGGCCGCCCTTGATCTTCGCCGCGCGCAGCCCGCGGCCGGCGTAGGTCCGGTACGCCGCAACCAGTTCGTCGTCGGTCAGCGCGATGTCCAAACCGGACGCATAGGCGGGCACACGCCGGTCGCGGCCGCCGAGCAGCCGCCACAGCGGTTCTCCCGCGGCCTGGGCCTTGATGTCCCACAGCGCGGTGTCGAGCGCGCCGATCGTGCCGAACACCGCGCCCGCGTGCCCCGCCTTGAACGTCCACCGCAGCATCCGGTCGTACAGGGCCGTGACGCACCGGGGATCCTCGCCTTCCAGCGCCGCGAAGAGGGTCTCGATCTCCGTGTGCGGGCCGAGTCCGACGCCGGTGATGCCCTCGTCGGTCTCGACCACGACGATCGGGACCCGGACGAGGCCGTCGGCGACCACGCCGTTGGCGTCGCCGATCGGGCGGCCCCAGTCCTGGACCGTGGTGAGGGTCCGGTAGCCAGTGATGCGCATGTCAGCCCTTCGTGGACCCGGCGGTGACACCGTCGGCGATCTGGCGTTGCAGGAACAGGTAGACGACGAGCACCGGGACCGCGGCGATGAGCACGCCGGCGGCGAACGTGGGGATGTCGTCGGAGTACTGCCCGCGCAACGAGGTCACGCCGACCATGAGGGTGCGGTGCTCGGCGGACGGCATCATCAGCAACGAGATCAGGACGTCGTTCCAGCAGAACAACGCGTTGAGCACGCCGACGGACAGCAGCGCGGGCGCCCCGATCGGCAGCATGATCCGCCAGTAGACCCCGTACACGGTGTTCCCGTCGATGCGCGCGGCGTCGATGATCTCCGGCGGCACGGTCGCGTAGTAGCTCGTCAGCAGGAAGATCGTGAACGGCAGGAACTGCGCCACGTACGCGAGGACCAGACCGGGGTAGGTGTCGATCAGACCCGTGTCCGCCATGATCCGCGCGAGCGGCACCATGATCACCTGGAAAGGCACGAACAACGCGGCGAGGATCCCCAGGAACAGCGCGGACGAACCGCGGAACCGCAGCCGCGCCAGCGCGAACCCCGCCATCGACCCGAACAACAGCAGCAGCGCCACCGAGCACGCCACGACGACGACCGAGTTCAGGAAGTACCGCGACATCCCGACGCTCGTCCACGCCTTGACGACGTTGTCCAGGCTGAAGGAGCCGGCCAGGGCGAACCGGTCGAGCACGTACTCGCGCCGCGTCTTCATGGCCACGTTGGTGGTGAACACCAGCGGGTAGACCGTGGCGAGCGCCAGCGTGGCCATCGGGACGGCGACGACCCACCTGGTCAGCCGTGGTCCGGACATCAGTCCTCCTTGCCGGTGGCCCTGCGCAGGATGCTGATCTGCGCCAGCCCGACGACGAGCATGATCACGAACAACGCGGTCGAGGCCGCCGACGCGAGCGCCGGCCGGTTCATCTGCCCCTGCTGGATCCAGACGTAGTACTCGGGCAGGTACGTCGACCCCTCCGGGCCGCCGCTCGTCATCACGTACAACAGGCCGAACATCGAGGTCAGCATGCCGATCATGGTGGTGACGAAGACGAACTGGATCGTGCGGGTCAGGCCCGGCACGATCACGTGCCGCACGGTCTGCGCGAACGACGCGCCGTCCACCTTCGCGGCGTCGAGCAACGACGGGTCGAGCGTCGCGAACCCGGCGAGGAACACGACCAGTGCCATGCCGAACGTCGCCCAGACGTGCACCCCGACCACCGCGAAGATCGCCACGCCGGGGTCGCCGAGCCAGTCCACCGGCCCGAGGCCGAGCGCGCCGAGCAGCCGGTTGAGCGGCCCGTCGAACGCCAGCAGGAGGTTGAAGATCGCGCCGACGATCACCGGGGACAGCACCGCCGGGAAGAAGTAGACGCCGCGGTAGAGCCGGTGCCCCGGCACCCGCAGGTGGACGAACGTGGCCAGCAGGCCGGGGATCGCCACCGCCACCGGGAGCAGCAGCACGAGCAGGCCCACGTTGCGCAAAGCGGTGCGGAACAACGGATCGGCGAACAGCGTGGCGTAGTTGTCGAACCCCACGGCCGTGCCGTCGCGCTCGCCGTCGCCGGTGAAGGAGAAGTTGACGCCGAGCACGAGCGGGTACAGCCGCAGCCCGGCGATGATCAGCACGGCCGGTGCCAGCAGGACCAGGGGAGCGAGGCGCTCCGCCCGCGACCCGGTGCGGCGGGTGGCCGTCCTGGCGGGCCCGGCCGTGACCGGGCCCGCTGGGGACGGGGAGGGTGCCGCCACGCCGGTCAGCCCGTCTTGTCGGAGGCGGCCAGCTGCGTCACCGCGTCGTCCACCGTGGCCGATCCGCTGAGCAGCTGCTGCGAGAGCCGCCCCATGAGGTCGAGCGTCTTCGACGACAGGGCGACGTGCAACGCGGGCTTGCCGTTCTTGACCTCGCCGACGATGGCCTTGACGGCGGGGCCGCCCGCCGCGACGTCGATCGTCGAGTCGGCCGCGACGGCGCCGCCGTTCTCGTAGAACGCCTTCAGCGCGTCGGCCGAGGTGAGCGAGCGCACGAGGTCCGCGGCGAGCTTGGGGTCCTTGGTCCACTTGGCGACCGCGTACCCGATGCCGCCGTCGTAGGGCAGGCTCGGCTTCGCCGCGGGGTTGACCACGGGCGCCTGCATGACCCCGATCTTGTCCGCCGGCAGGAACTCGGCGAAGTCCTTCCAGTGCCCGACGTCGGACATCAGCCCGATCACGTTCGCGGCCTTGCCGGAGTTGAAGAGCGCGAACGCGTCGTTGAACATCGCGGTGGAGTTGGCGCCGTCGGTGTTCAGGCCGGCGTCACCCGTCTGCTTCCAGAGCTCGAAGAGCTTCTTGACGTTCGCGGAGCCCCAGTCGCGCTTGCCGGCGATCCAGTCGTCGTACTCCTGCGGCGTGAGGACGGCGGATCCCATGGCGGACAGGAAGAACTGGATGCCGTAGCCCTCCTTGTTGCCCTGCGCCAGGCACTTCGCGCCGGTCTTCTCGGCGATGGTGCCGCAGTTCCGCACGAACTCGTCCCAGGTCTTCGGCGGCGAGTCGGGGTTCAGCCCGGCCTTCTGGTAGAGGTCCTTGTTGTAGTAGACGGGGTGGCCCTGCAGGGTCACCGGCGCGGCGTAGGTCTTGCCCGCCTTGGTGAACGCGTCCCAGCCCGCGAGCCGGCCCTTGTCCTGCGCCACGTACTCGTCGAGGGGGGCGAGCGCGTCGGAGCGGTCGCGGATCTGCCCACCGCCGTTGAACAGCAGGACGTCCGGGCCCTTGCCGGCCTGGATGGCCGCGCCGAGCAGGGTGTAGTACTGGTCGAACGGCTGGGCCACGAACTCGACGGTGACGCCGGAGTGCTTCTTCGCGAAGTCGGCCTTCGCCTTCTCCACGTACGCGGCGACCTTCGCGTCACCGGACTTCCAGTCCCAGACCACGAGCTTGTCGCCGGAGCCGGAGGACGAGCCGGGCCCGGACGCGCTCCCGCAACCGGAGGTCAGCGTCAGTCCCACGACCAGGGCAGCAGACCAGAGTGTGCGCTGCTTCATTGCTCGCTCACTTCTCTTCTTCGAGAGGGCGCCGGGCTGCTGACGACCCGACGAGGTGGGCAGAACGTAATTCGTATGACGTATTACGTCAACCGCCGGGAGGGCGCTAAGCTCCGCCGCATGACCGCTTCGGGCCGGAAACCGATCACCGCCGCACCGGGCTGGGCGCGCAGACCCGCGAACCTGGCGAGCGCGGTGACGGCCGAGCTCGTCGCGCGGATCGTGCGGGGCGACCACCCCTCCGGGACGTTGCTGCCGACGGAACCCGCGCTGTGCGAGGCGTTCTCGGTGAGCAGGACCGTCGTCCGCGAGGCGGTGAAGGTGTTGCAGGAGAAGGGCCTGGTGCAGGTGCGCCAGGGCGCCGGCACCCAGATCACCCCGCCGTCGATGTGGAACGTGCTCGACGAGCTGGTGCTCGCGGCGGTCGTCGCCGAGGACGAGACGCTCGCGGTGCTGGACGACCTCGTCGTCACCCGGCGGCTGCTCGAGTCGGACATGGCCCAGGTCGCCGCGCGCACCGCCGACGAGGTCACCGTCGCGGCACTGCGCGACCTGGTGGACCTGATGGACCAGCTGGTGGCGGACCCGGTGGCCTACCGGGAGCAGGACCGGCTCTTCCACGACCGGATCATGCAGGCGTCCGGCAACCGCATCGCCCGCGGCGTGGTGCGCGCGCTGGAGAGCCAGGTCATCAACACCGCCCGCTACACCGGCCGCAACGACCGCGACCTGTGCGCGGCCTCGAACCGCGGCCACCGGCTCATCTGCGAGCGGATCGCGGCGCACGACCCGGAGGGCGCCGCCGAGGCGATGTTCACCCACATCACGGAGGCCTGGCTGGTCCGCCGCAGCGACGCGGGGGACCCGAGCCGGCTGGAACGGTAGGACGCCGTGCGCCGCGTCGACGCGCATCACCACCTCTGGGACCTCGCCGCCCGGCCGCAGGACTGGCTCGACGACCTCGGCCCGATCCGGCGGTCGTTCGGCCTCGCCGACCTGCGCGCGGTCGCCGAACCCGCGGGGGTGGACGCCACCGTGCTGGTCCAGGTGCTGCCGGACGTCGACGAGACGGCCGAGTTCCTGGCGTTGGCGGGGGAGTCGGACCTCGTCGCCGGCGTCGTCGGCTGGGTCGACCTCACCGCGCCGGACGTGGCCGACGTCCTCGCCCGCCTGAAAGAGGGGCCTGGCGGGTCGCGGCTCGCCGGCGTGCGGCACCTGGTGCAGTCCGAACCCGACCCCGGCTGGCTCGCGCGGCCGGACGTGCTCGGCGGGCTGCGGGCCGTGCGCGACGCCGGTCTCGTCTACGACGTGCTGACCCGGCCGCACCAGCTGCCGGCGGCGGTGGAGGCGGCTCGTGCGGTGCCGGACCTGGTGTTCGTGCTCGACCACCTGTCCAAACCGGACTTCTCGGCGCTGGAGCCGTGGACGAAGGGCGTGGTGGAGCTGGCGCGCGAGCCCAACGTGGTGGCCAAGGTCTCCGGGCTCGTCACCGAGGCAGGTCCGAAGTGGACGGTCGAGGACCTGCGGCCCGCCTTCGAGGTCGCGTTCTCGGTGTTCGGCGCGGACCGTCTGATGATGGGCACCGACTGGCCCGTCTGCCTGCTCGCCGCCACCTACGCGGAGGTGGTCGAGGCGACCGGGGAACTGGCTTTCGGGCTGTCGTGCGGGGAGCGCGACCGGCTCTTCGGTGAGACGGCCGTCCGCGTCTACGGGGTGGGGGACTGATGGAGACCGTGCGGCTGGCCTACGGCGAGACGGGTCTCGACCTGCGCGTCGACCCGGCGGTGACGACCGTGGTGACGCCGAGGCACCACCCGGCCTCGTCGTCGCCCGTTGAAACCCTGCGCCGGGCGTTGCGCGAGCCCGTGGCCGGTCCGCCGTTGCGCGAGCGCGTGCGGCGCGGCCAGACCGTGGCGATCTCCGCGTGCGACGGGACGCGGCCGCAGCCACGGCACCTGATGATCCCGGCGATCCTCGACGAGCTCGACGGGGTGGTCGACCTCGACGACGTGGTGGTGCTGGTCGCCACCGGCACGCACCGCGGCAACACCGAGGCAGAGCTGCGCGCGATGTTCGGCGACGAGGTCGTCGACTCGGTCCGGATCGTGAACCACGACTCCCGGGACGGTTCCAGCCTCACGTGGCTCGGCCGGTTCGGCGCGGACGTGCCGGTGTGGCTCAACTCGGAGTGGGTGGACGCGGACGTGCGCATCACCACCGGGTTCGTCGAGCCGCACTTCTTCGCGGGCTTCTCCGGCGGCCCGAAGCTCGTCGCGCCCGGCCTCGCCGCGCTGGAGACCGTGCTGGTGCTGCACGACGCCCGGCGCATCGGCCACCCGCGGGCGGCGTGGGGCGTGATCGAGGGCAACCCGGTGCACGACGACGTGCGCGCGATCGCGGCCGCCACCGGCGTGACGTTCGGGTTCGACGTGGTCCTGAACCAGGACAAGGACGTCGTCGCGGCGTTCGGCGGCGACCTGCTCGCGATGCACGCCGAAGCCGTGCGCACGGCCCGCGAGGTGGCGATGCGGCCGGTGCCGGACCTGTTCGACGTGGTGGTGACGACCAACTCCGGCTATCCGCTCGACCAGAACCTGTACCAGGCGGTGAAGGGGATGTCGGCCGCCTACCAGGTCGTCCGGCCGGGTGGCACGATCATCTGCGCCGCCGAGTGCCGCGACGGGTTCCCCGACCACGGCTCGTACCGCGAGGTGCTGGCCTCCGCGGACTCGCCGGCCGCGCTGTTCGCGGAGATCTCGGCCCGCGCCGAGACCGTGCCCGACCAGTGGCAGGTGCAGATCCAGGCCCGCATCCAGTCCGACTGCCGGGTCGTCGTGCACACCTCGTTCCTCAGCGACGCCGACCTCGCCACCGCGCACCTGGAGCAGACCGGGGACGTGTCCGCGGCCGTGGCCGAGGCGCTCGCGGCGGCCGGGCCCGGTGCCCGCGTGTGCGTGCTGCCCGAGGGACCGCAGACGATCCCGTACGTCGAGGGGACCGGGCGATGACGGGGGACGCGGTCGACCTGGGCTTCGCGCGGGTCGACATCGCCCGCGAGGCCCGGCAGGGGCTGCCCGAGGTCGTCTACGGCACCGGCAAGACCGCGGCCGAGATCGTGTCGATCGTCCGGACCCTGTTGCGGCACAACGAAGGTCCTGTCCTCGTCACCCGCGTCGGCGACGAGACGGCCGCCGCCGTCCAGGCCGAGGTACCGGACGGCCGCTTCGACTCCCCGGCGCGGTTGCTCGTGTGGCGTCCGGCGGCACCGGTCGGGTTCGGTGTCGTGGTCGCCGCCGCGGGCACCGCCGACCAGCCGGTCGCGCGCGAGGCCGCCGCCATCGCCACGGCGGTCGGCCTCACCGTCACCGTCGTCACCGACGTGGGAGTCGCGGGACTGCACCGCCTCCTGGCCGAGCAGGACCGGTTGCGCGCCGCCGACACGGTGATCGTCGTGGCGGGTATGGAGGGTGCGCTGGCGAGCGCGGTCGGCGGCCTGGTCGCGTGCCCGGTCGTCGCCGTGCCGACGTCCACCGGCTACGGCGCGGGCCTGGAGGGCGTCACCGCGCTGCTCGCGATGCACGCCTCCTGCGCCGCCGGGATCACCGTGGTGAACATCGACTCCGGCTTCGGGGCCGCGATGGCCGCGTTCCGGCTCTCCCGAGTGGTCGCGGGGCGGGCGTGAGCCGCGTCTGCCTGATCTCGCCGTTCACCGGCCTGGCCGGGGACATGCTGCTGGCGGCCCTGGTCGACGCGGGCGCGCCGCTGGACGCCGTCAGGGCCGCCGTCGACGACACCGGCCTGACCGGATGGGACCTCACCGTCACGCCGGTCGTCACGCACGGGCTGCGCAGCAGCCACGCGGTGGTCGCGGTGTCCGACGACGCCACCAGCCGCAAGGCGGGCGAGCTCATCGCGATGGCCGGCCGGATCCGCGACCGCGCCGTGGCCACCACCGCGGTCGCCACGCTGCGGGCCATCGCCGAGGTCGAGGGCCGCCTGCACGGCGAGGACCCGGCCGAGGTGCACCTCCACGAGCTGGGCGGGCACGACACGCTCGTGGACATCGTCGGTGTCGCCGCCGCTCTGCACGCCCTGGACGTGCGGACTGTCCACTGTGAACCGTTGCCGCTCGGCAGCGGTACGGTGCGCACGGCACACGGCGTCCTCCCGTGCCCCGCACCCGCCACCGCCGCCCTCCTGCAAGGCGCCAAGGTCGTCGGCACCTCCCTGACGGGGGAGACGGTGACGCCGACCGCCGCCGCCCTGTTGCACGCTCTGCGCGCCGACTACGGTCCCGTGCCCCCGATGCGCCTGCTCGCCACCGGCTACGGCGCGGGCACGCGCACGTTGCCCGACCGGCCCAACGTCGCGGTCGTCCGGCTCGGTGAACTCGACGACGCGGACGTGCGGGACCTCGTGGTGCTGGAGACCAACCTCGACGACATCACCGGGGAGGTCCTCGGCCACGTCACGGGTGTGCTGCTGGCAGCCGGTGCGCTGGACAGCTGGACGGTGCCCGCCGTCATGAAGAAGGGCCGTCCCGCCCACGTCCTGCACGCCCTCGTCACCCCGGACCGCGCCGACGAGGTCGAACGCCTGATCCTCGCCGAGACCGGCACGCTCGGCGTGCGCCGGAGCACCGTGCGCCGCACTGCCGTGCCGCGCACCACCGACACCGTGCACGTCCACGGCATGCCGGTGCGCCGCAAACACGGCCCGCACCAAGGCAAACCCGAGTTCGACGACGCCGTCGCGGTGGCCAGGAGCACCGGCCTGCCGCTGCGCACGGTCCTGAAGATGGCCGCCGAAGCACCCGAGGAGCCCTGAGAATGGATGCTGGGACGGACGGTCTCGTCACCCGCCTCGCCGGGATCGGCCCGCTCGCCGTGGCGTTCTCCGGCGGCGTCGACTCCGCGCTCGTGCTCGCCGCCGCCGTGCGGGCGAACGGACCCGGCGCGGTGCTGGCCGTCACCGCCGACTCGGCGAGCCTCGCCACCGCCGAGCTGGCGGCGGCGACGGCGTTCGCGCACGGCCTGGGCGTGCGGCACCTGACCCCGGGCACGACCGAGCTGGACAACCCCGGGTACGCCGCGAACGGCAGGGACCGGTGCTACTTCTGCAAGTCCACCGTCCTCGACACGATCACGGCGGTGGCGGGGGAGAACGGCCTGACCGCGGTGGCGACCGGGACGAACGCCGACGACGCGCGCGACCCGTTCCGCCCCGGCATCAGGGCGGGCGACGAGATCGGCGTGCACACCCCGTTGCGCGACCTGGGGATGACCAAGGCCGACGTGCGGGCGCTCAGCCGGACCTGGGGTCTGTCCACCTGGGACAAACCGGCGATGCCGTGCCTCGCGAGCAGGGTGCGGTACGGCCTGGCGATCACCCCGGCCCGGCTGGCGCGGGTGGAACGCGCCGAGGTGGCCGTGCGCGGGTGGCTCGCGGAGGCGGGGCTGCCGAGCCGGGACCTGCGGGTGCGCGACCTCGGCGGTGTCGGGCGGATCGAGCTCGACGCCCAACTGGCCGCACGGCAGGACCTCCGCGACGACCTGGTGCGTCTCGTGCGGGAGGCGGGGTTCGACGACGGCGAGGTCGCGGCCTTCCGTTCGGGTGCGCTCAACCTCGAGTGAGACGGTCACGCGAAGTTATTAGACATAAACATTGACGTGCGTTGTGGGTGAAGCTCACTATTGGGTCCAGTCGAGCAGGGTTGCCGGGACTGGAGGCTCCAATGTCCGCAGCGCGTGGCCTCGGTGCCGTTCTGGCTACCGCGGTGGTTCTCGTCGCCGGTGCGCCCGCCGTGAGCGCGGCGCCATCGGACGCCGTGCCGTGCCTCGGCACGGCGACCTGCACGTCCGGGCAGCTCCCGGACGGCACCCCGTACCAGTTCGCGAAGCCGGGGAAGTGGAACGGCGTGGTCCTGGTGGACATGGACTTCGCCGCGGGCGGTCTGACGTCCGCGCTCACCGCGAGCCTCGTCGGGCGCGGCTACGCGGTCGGCGGCACGACCAGGACCGTGACCGGCTGGCGGATCGCGCAGGCGATCGACAACCAGGCCGCGGCGCTCGACCGGTTCGAGGCGGCGTTCGGCCCGGCCCGCTGGGCCATCGCCGAAGGTCGTTCCATGGGCGGGTTCGTCGCCGCCGGCGCGGCGCAGGTCCACCCAGGACGGTTCGACGCCGCCGTGCCCATGTGCGGCGGGCTCGGCGGGTCCGTCGGGCAGTGGAACCAGAAGCTCGACACCGTCTTCACGCTGAAGACACTGCTGTTCCGCGACACCGCCCTGCCCGTCACGGGGATCCCCGCGGACGTGCCGGGCGCGCAGCAGCAGTGGATCTCGGCGCTGGCCGGTGCGCAGTCCACCGCGGAGGGACGGGCGCGGATCGCGCTCGCGTCCGCGATCGGCCAGCTCCCGGCGTGGGGGCTCGCGGCCGACGGCACCACCACCCCGGTGCCGGCGTGGTGGGACGCGGCGGGCCTGGAGAACGGCATGTACCTGGCGCTGGCGGGCGGTCCGCTGCCCTACGTCGGCCAGGCCATGAGCAGCAGGCGGGCGATCGAGCAGGTCACCGGCGGCAACCCGTCCTGGAACACCGGGGTCGACTACGGGCGGCAGCTCCTGTCGGCCGAGCCGGAGCACCAGCTCGCCGTCCTGCGGCTGTACGCCGAGGCCGGGCTGGACCTCGGCGCCGACCTGCGGCGGCTGGCCGCCGCCCCGCGCATCGCCGCCGATCCCGCTGCCGTCGCCACGTTCGCGCGCGGCATCGTGTTCACGGGCGACGTGCGGGTGCCGGTGCTGACCGTCAACGGCACGGGCGACCAGATCTCGACCGTGGCGCAGCAGCAGTCGTACGAAGACCTGGCTCGCCGCGCCGGCCACGGTGGCCTCGTGCGGCAGACGTACGTGCGGACGGCGGGGCACTGCACGTTCACGGTCGGGGAGCAGGTGGCCGCGATCGACCAGATGTGGCAACGACTCCGGACGGGCCGCTGGCCCGATGTCTCGCCGCGGGCCATGAACGGGCTCGCCGGCGACGGTCGGTACGTCGCCTTCACCCCGCCCCGGTTCAACCGGCAGTACGCGGGCTGAGGACGACCCACCGGCGCACCACGGCCGACCTTGACACGACCGGGTGCCGAAGTTAGACACTATCGCCCACGTCCGTAAAGCGGATGCGGTTATATCGACGACGGGAGCACCGATGCTCAAGTCTCGTAGATCTCTTCTCGCGCTGTCGGCCGTGGTACTGGTGGCCGTGGCGGGATGCGGCGGCACGTCCGGCGACTCGTCCGGCGGTGCCCCGAGCGCGGCCGGCGACGGGAAGGCCGTCCACCACGACAAGCTGCCCCAGCAGTTCAAGGACTCCGGGGTGATCCGCTTCGCGGGCGACTCGCACCCGCCGTACCGGGTGGTCGGCAAGGACGGGACCACGGTCACCGGCCTCGATCACGACCTCCAGGAGGCCCTCGGCAAGGTGCTGGGCGTGCGCACGGAGATCACCGTCGTGCCCGGCCTGCCCGCCGCGCTGTCCGGGATGCTCTCCGGCCGCTACGACGCGTTCAACGGCCCGGTCAAGGACACCGCGGAACGGGAGAAGCAGTTCGACGCCGTGGTCTGGATGGTCACGCGCACCGCCTACCTGATCCCGAAGTCGGGCTCGGCCGGCATCAAGGCGAGCGACGACCTGTGCGGCAAGCGGGTCGCGGCCGTGTCGGGCAGCATCATCCAGGACCAGGTCGTGCGGCTGACCGACTGGTGCGTGAAGAAGGGCAAGCAGGCCGTGCAGTTCATCGGCCTGGCCGACACGAACGGCACGATCCTGGCCGCGAAGTCCGGCAGGGCCGACGCCGCGGGCATGACCGAGAGCGCCGCGATCGACGCACTGGCGGCCGCGAAGGACGACTTCACCTACGTGAAGCAGACCGACGAGCAGGGAGCGGGCGTGGACAAGCTGGCCATGCTCGTGCCCAAGTCGAGCGGCCTCGGCCCGGTCGTGCACGAGGCGTTCCAGGAGCTCTTCGCCAACGGGGAGTACGACCGGATCATGAAGCAGTACGGGCTGGAGAACGTCAAGGTGGCCAAGCCGGAGATCAACACGGCGGCCGGCCAGTGACCACGACCGCCGCTCCTCCCGGCGTCCCCGACGTCGACGTCGCCATGGCCCGGCACCGCCCGCGGCCGTGGCGCTGGCTGCTCGGCGCGGTGCTCCTCGTGCTCGCCGCCCAGCTCGCCTGGTTCGTCACCCACAACGACCGGTTCGAGTGGCCGGTCGTCGCCGAGTACCTGTTCGAGCCCAACGTGCTCGCCGGCCTCGGGACCTCCGTGCTGCTCACGGTGGTCGCGATGCTGGGCGGCTCGGTGCTCGGCGTGCTGCTCGCGCTGGGGCAGCTGGCCGACTTCGGCCCGGTGCGCTGGGTCTGCACCCTCTACATCGGAGTGTTCCGCGGCATCCCGCCGCTGGTGCAGCTGCTGTTCTGGTTCAACCTCGCCTACCTGCTGCCGCGGCTGTCGATCGGCGTGCCGTTCGGGCCGACGTTCGAGTCGTGGTCGACCAACGACCTGATCACGCCGCTGACCGCCGCGCTGATCGGGCTCACGCTGCACGAGTCCGCCTACATGGCCGAGATCGTCCGCGCCGGCATCCTCTCGGTGGACCCCGGCCAGCGGGACGCGGCGATGGCGATGGGGTTCACCGGCGGCCAGACGTTCCTGCGGGTGGTCCTGCCCCAGGCGATGCGGGTGATCATCCCGCCGAGCGGCAGCCAGTTCATCTCGCTGCTGAAGGGGACGTCGCTGGTGAGCGTGATCGCCATGACCGACCTGCTGCACGCGGTGCAGGTCGTCTACAACCAGACCTACCAGATCGTGCCGCTGCTGATCGTGGCGTGCTTCTGGTACCTGGTCGTCGTCACCGCGCTGTCGTTCCTGCAACAACGCCTCGAACGCCGGTTCGGCCGGGGGCAGCGGACCACCCGAGGGGAGTGGCTGGCATGACGGACGGTCCCGTGCTGAGCGTCCGGAACATCCGGCGCAGCTTCGGCGAGCACGCGGCGCTCGACGGGGTGAGCCTGGACGTGGCGCAGGGCGAGGTGGTGGCCGTCATCGGGCCCTCGGGCTCCGGCAAGTCCACCCTCGTGCGGTGCGTGCACCAGCTCGAGCCGATCGACAGCGGAGCCATGTACCTCGACGGCGAGCTGCTGGGCTACGAGCAGTCGGGCGGCGGGCTGCGCCCGTTGCCGCCGAAGCGGGTGGCCGACCAGCGGCGCCGCATGGGCATGGTGTTCCAGCAGTTCCAGCTGTTCCCCCACTGGACGGTGCTGCGCAACATCACCGAGGCCCAGGTGCGGGTGCACGGACGCGGCCGGGAGCAGGCGGACGAGCGGGCCAGGGAGCTGCTCGCCAAGGTCGGTCTGACGGACAAGGCCGACGCCTACTCCCGGCAGCTCTCCGGCGGCCAGCAGCAACGGGTGGCGATCGCCAGGGCGCTCGCCACCCGGCCGCGCATCATGCTGCTCGACGAACCGACCAGCGCGCTCGACCCCGAGCTGGTCGACGAGGTGCTCACGGTGATCAGGGACCTGGCGGCCGCCGGGCTCACGATGATCATCGTCACGCACGAGATCACGTTCGCGCTCGAGGTCGCCGACCGGTTCGTGTTCATGGACCGCGGCCGCGTCGTCGAGCAGGGCCCGGTCGCGGACGTGCTCGGCGAGGGCAGGTCCGGTCGCCTGCGGACGTTCCTGTCCCGCTACACCCAGCAGCGCGGCACCGCGCGGGAGGAGGGGGCCCGTGTCTGACGTGGTCACCGTGCTGTCCGTCGGGGACCTGGTGCTCGACGAACCGGACCCGGCGTCGTTCCTCGTCCCGGCCGCGCCCGCGCTGGGCAAGGGCGACCTGGTGATCGGGCACGTCGAGGTGCCGCACAGCACGACGGACGTCCAGGTGAGCACCGACGTCCCGGCGCCGCCCGCGGACCCGGCAGGGCTGGCCGCGCTGGCGGACGCCGGCTTCCACGTGGTGACCCTGGCGGGCAACCACGTCTACGACGCGGGCGAGGTCGGGGTGCACGACACGATCGCCCACGCGCGGGCGGCCGGGCTCACCACGGCGGGCGCGGGACCGGACCTCGGCTCGGCCCGGCGACCGGCGGTCGTCGAGCGCGGCGGCCTGCGGATCGGGGTGCTCAGCTACAACCTCGTCGGCCCGCGCGAGTCGTGGGCCACCTCCCGCAAGGCGGGGTGCGCCTACGTCCGGGTGCTCACGCACTACGAGCTGGACCACGCGAGTCCCGGCGGCCCGCCGGACGTCTACACCTTCGCCGAACCCGTGACGCTGGCCGCGATGGCGGACGACATCGCCGCACTGGCGTCCGAAGTGGACGTCGTCACCGTGTCCATGCACAAGGGCGTCGGGCACACGCCCGCCGTGCTGGCGATGTACGAGCAACCGGTGGCGCGGGCCGCCATCGACGCGGGCGCGCACGCCGTGTTCGGCCACCACGCGCACATCATGCGCGGCGTCGAGGTCTACCGCGGCCGTCCGATCTTCCACGGGCTCGGCAACTTCGTGACCGTCACGCACGCCCTCACCCCGACCGGCAACGACAGCGCCGAACGCGCCGGCTGGGCGCGCAAGCGCGTCGAGATCTACGGGTTCGCGCCGGACCCGGACATGCCGTTCTACCCGTTCCACCCGGAGAGCAGGAACACGGTCATCGCGGTCTGCCGCTTCGACCGCGGGGGGATCGTCTCGGCGGGCTTCCTGCCGTGCTGGATCGACGACTCGGGCCGGCCGGTGCCGGTGTCGCGTTCGGACGGTGGGGAGGAGGTCGCCGAGTACGTCGCGCGGATCGGCGCGGTGGCGGGGCTGACGGCGGACTTCACCTGGGACGGCGACGAGGTCGTGCTGCCGGGCGTGGGCCGGCCGGCTCAGCCCGCGTAGTCGCTGCCGTGTCCGCGCACCAGGGCCGCCGCGTCCTCGTCGTACCGCCCGACGACCTGCCGCACGCGCTGCTCGGCCAGCAGCGCCAGCTCGTCGTAGAGCCCGGTGAACAGCGCCCTGGCCCGCGCCCGCGGCCACGGCTGCGGCAGCAGCGTCATCGGCAGCTCCGGGTCGAGGCCGGGGAACCGCCGCCAGTCGTCCATCAGCGCGGTGCGCACCACCAGCGCCTCGGCCGTGCCGATCCGCCCCTCCGCCAGCCGCCGCCGCACCTCGGAGTACTCGTCGATCAGCGCGACGTACCGGTCGTGCAGCTCGTCGAGGTCCCACGCGGTGATGGGGTGGCCGCCGAGGGGACTGCCGTCGGCCACCTCGGCGCGCAGCACCGTGGCGGAGTCGATGGCGAGCTCGGACAGCACCTCCGTGATGGCGGCGACCCGGTCGTGCGGCGAGACCCAGACGCCGTCGAACAGCGACGCGAACCCGAGCCAGCCCAGCCGCGAGCGCAGGGCGTGGCGCAGGTCGCGCTGCTCCTCCGGCACCGAGAACACCGCGATCGTCCACTGTCCCGTCCACGGCTCCTCGGTGGCGCCGAACGTGACGATCTGCCGCAGCCCCGCCTCCAGGACCTGGGCCGCCCGCGAGCTCAGCGCGTAGGACGTGTGCCGGCCCGCCCGCGACAGCTCCAGCAACCCGCGGCGCGACAGCCTGCTCAACGACGCCCGCGCGCTGGTCTCGGTGATGTCGAACTCGCCGAGCAGCTCCACGAGCGCGGCCGAGGGCAGGGGCGCCCGCTGGCCGTACCAGTAGTCGCCGATGAGGGTGAGGAGCAGGTGCTGGGGGCTGCCGCCGGACTGCATCCTGGGGAGTGCGGGCACTTCGCGAGGAGCAGCGGTCATGAAAACACTCTACATTTTCCTGCTCGATCGACACGAGAGCAGATCTGCTCTGTCCGCCTTCGTCCTGTCAGTGGGTTCCTGAAGGCATCGGTGAGGTCTGCGCGTCGCCAGGCGCGAGGTCTAATGCTTGACACTTTTCGTTCCGGCTGGTCATCTATGAGTCAGATAACGACGTCCGGGCGCGACGGTTCGAGGGGAGTGCGGATGAGTCCTCGCCGTCGAACCGCGCCCGGCCGGTCAGGGCGCCCGGTGGGTCGTGTGGTGCCGGACCAGCTCGATGTCGTCGGGGTCGTGCTCCAGCACGATCTGGCGGACCCGGTGCTCGGCCAGCGGCCCGAGCCCGTCGTAGACCTCGGCGAACAGCGCGCGTGCGGTGTCGCGGGGCCAGTCGCCGGGCAGCAGCTCGTGCGGGAGGTTCGGGTCCTTCCAGCGGAACGTGCGCCACTCGTCCATGACCTCCGTGCGGCGCACCAGCGCCTCGGCGGCCGTGACCCGGCCCGCGCGGACCTGCGCGGCGAGCGGCGACACCGTGTCGGCGAACTCCTCGTAGAGCTCCCGCACCTCGTCGAGGTTCCAGGCCTCGGTCAGCGGCCGGCCGCCGACGGGGCCGCCGGTGCGCAGCACGACCGCGCTGGTCACGCCGAGGGTGTCGAGCTCGTGGACCGTGTCGTCGCCCGAGGCGGTCGGCGAGATCCAGAAGCCGTCGAAGATCGGCGCGAAACCCAGCCACCGCAGGCGGGTGCGCAGCTGGTGGCGGACCTCGCGCTGCTCCTCGGGGATGGAGAACGCGACGGTGGTCCACGTGCGGTCCCAGGGTTCGGCCGGCACGCCGAACGACAGCACCTTGCGGACCGTGTCGCCCAACGTCGCCGCCGCGGCGCCCTCGACGCCGTAGAACGTGCGGCGGCCGTTGCGGTGCACGGTGATCATGCCGCGCCTCGACAGCCTGCTCAGCGCCGCGCGTCCGCTGGTCTCGGTGATCCCGAACTCGGCCAGCAGCCGGACCAGTGCCGCCGACGACGCCCAGCCGCCGGTGGACAGCCAGTAGTCCGCGTAGAGCGTCATCAGCAGGTGCTGGGGCGCGCCGCCGTGCTGCTGGCGGGGGAGCAGGTCGGAGCGAGGGCCGCGCGGGGCGGCGGATCGCGGCGTGGCCGTCACGGTCACCGAGTGTAGAGGCGGGATGCCGGCCGGTACGGGACCGTGCCGGCCGTGACCGAGGAGGTGCGCAGGTGACCGAGCAACCACTCGCCGGGCGGACGGTCGTCGATCTCACGACGGCGCTCGCCGGGCCCTACGCCACCCTGCTGCTCGGGGGCCTCGGCGCCCGCGTGATCAAGGTGGAGAACCCGCGGACCGGCGGGGACTCGTCGCGGGGCAACGCGCCGTACCTCGGCAGGGACGGGCTGGGCCTCGGCAGGGTCCACGACGACGACATGTCCGTGTCGATGCTGTTGCGCGGCAGGAACAAGGAGAGCGTGACGCTCGACCTCAAGCACCCCGACGGGCGCGGCGTCCTGACCGACCTGGTGCGGCGCGCCGACGTGCTGGTGGAGAACTACAGCGCGGGCGTCACCACCCGGCTCGGCATCGACCCCGCGGCGATGCTCGCGGTCAACCCGCGGCTGGTCTACACGTCGATCAGCGGTTTCGGCGCCCAGGGCGGCCCCGCCAAGGCCATGGACACGATCGTCCAGGCGCTGTCCGGGATCATGGGCACCGCCGGTCAGGAGGGCGACGACCCGGTCCGCAACGGCCTGCCGGTCGGCGACCTGGTGGCGCCGCTGTTCGCGGTCATCGGCACCCTCGCGGCCGTCGTGCAGGCCGACCGCACGGGCGTGGGCCAGCACGTGGACGTCTCGATGCTGGGTGCGTTGACGTCACTGGTCGCGTGCGAGCCCTTCGACGCGTACGCGGCGGTCGGTTTGGCGCAACGAACGGGTTCCCTGGTGCCGAGGCTCGCGCCGTTCGGGTTGTTCGAGGCGAAGGACGGGTGGCTCGCCCTGTGCGGGCCGACCGACCGGTTCGCCGCGGGGGTGTTCCAGGCGATGGGGGAGCCGGGGCTCGCCGCCGATCCCCGGTTCGCTACGAGGGACGCGCGGGTGGCGAACTCGACCGTGTTGCACGAGCTGATCGGGCAGTGGGCGGCCGGGCAGTCTCGGGCAGAGGCGGTGGCGCTGCTCGTCGACAACGGCGTGCCGGCCGCCGAGGTGCGGGAGCCCGCGGAGGCCGTGCGCGACCCGCTGGTCCGCGGGCGGCGGGAGGTGGTCGCGCTGACCCACCCCTCCCACGGCGCGACCGCGGACATCTCCGCCACCGGCGTGCCGATCGTGTTCTCCGGTTCTGCCGTCGGCTTCGACCAGCCCGCTCCGGCCCTGGGTGAGCACAACGACCTGGTGTACGGCGACCTCCTCGGTTACGACGACGACCGGCTCGCCGCACTGCGCGCGGAACGGGTGATCTGACCGTGGTGACACCGCTGGAACGCCTCGTCGACCACTACGAGCACCGGTACCCGGTCTCGTGGGACGGCCTCGTGATCGGCTGCGTCGGCCAGGACGTCCCGGTGGAGCTGGTCACGGCGGCGGGCGCGCTTCCCGTGCGCCTCGCGGGCCGGCCGGGCCTGGACGTCGCGGAGGGCGAGACCTACCTGGGCCGCGGCGTCGACGCGGCCTCCCTGTCGGTGCTGACCCGGTTGCTGGCGGGGGAGTACGGCCGGCTCGACCGGCTCCTGGTGTCGCGGGACTGCGAGGCGTCGCTGCGGTTGTTCTACGTCGTGCGGGAGCTGCGGCGGCTCGAACCCGGTCTCGGCCTGCCGGAGACCCACCTGGTCGACGTGCTGCACCTGCCGCACTGGACGACCACGCGGTACGTCGGAGGCCGGTTCGCCGAGCTGGTCGCCGTGCTGGAGCGGTGGACGGGGTCGCGGCTGACCGAGCAGAAGATCGCCTCGGCGATCATGGCGCACGACGCCCGCCGCGACCTGTGGCACGCGGTCTCGGTGCTGCGCGGGGACCTCCGGCTGACCGGCGTGCAGGCACTGGCCGCGTACGGCGCCGTCCTGCCCGTGGTGGAGCACAACAGGTTGCTGCGGCAGCTGGTCAAGTCCGATCTGGACGTCCACACGGGACGGCGGGTCTTCGTGACGGGCAGCTCGCACGACAACCCCGAGGTGTACCGGTCGCTGGAGGAGTCGGGATGCGTCGTGGTCGGCGAGGACCACGACTGGGGAGACCTCCTCGCCGCACGGCTCGTGGGCGAACCGACTCTCGCGGCGCTCGTCGAGCGCTACCAGTACAACGGCCCCACCGCGGCCCGTGCGTCGATCTCCGACCGTGCCGCGCACACGGCGCGTGCGGCCGTCGAGTGCGGCGCCGAACTGGTCGTGTCGTACGTCCGCCGCCACGACGACGCCCCGCCGTGGGACTTCCCCGCGCAGAAGGAGGCGTTGGGACGGCACGGCATCCCGGCCGTGATGTTCGAGCACCAGGAGTACGGCTCGATCGACCTCGCGGAGGTGTTCGTTGGCTGAGAAGCTGCTGGCCTCGGCGACGGAGGCGACCCGCTACCAGCGCGAGTGGTTCCAGGGCCTGCGCGAGTCGGCCGCGGCCGGCGGACCGCTGGCGCTGGTGAACGCCGACGCCCCGCAGGAGATCTTCCGCGCCATGGGGATCCCGTACGTCGTCAACCAGTGGTGGGCGTCGGTGGTGGCGGCCAAGCGGATGGCGCCCCACAACCTGGAGCTGCTGCGCGAGCGCGGCTACCCGGACCACACCGAGCAGTACAGCTCGATCTCGCTCGCGTCCCTGTTCGGCCCGGAGCCGCACCACACGCCGTGGGGCGGTCTGCCCCGGCCGACGATCGTGCTCGCGGAGACCGTCGGCGACGGCGGCCGCAAGATCTTCGACGTGTGGGGCAGCCAGCCCGGCATCACCTACTACGCGCTGGAGAGCGCCGCCGAGAACACCGTCCCGGTGAACTGGTGGGAGCTGATGCCGCACGACTGGGAGAAGGCGGTCGGCACGGCCAGGCTCGACCTGATGGTGGCCGAGCTGGAGAACCTGGTCCGGTACCTGGAGACGACGACCGGACAGGTGTTCAGCGAACGCGCGTTGCGCCGGGTCCTGGACCTGGTCAACGAGCAGGCGGAGTGGAACCGGCGCACCCGCGACCTCATCGCGCGCACCACGCCGAGCCCGCTGGCCGTCACCGACAGCATCCCGAGCGTCATGATCCCGCAGTGGCACCGGGGCACCGAGTGGGCCCGTGACGCCGCACGACTGTTCTACGAGGAGGTCGAGGCACGTGTCCAGGCGGGTGCAGCCGTGTGCGAGAACGAACGCGCCCGGCTCATGTGGATCGGCCGCGGCCTTTGGTACGACATGGACTTCTACCGCCGCTTCGAGCAACGCCACGGCGCCGTCTTCGTGTGGTCCATGTACCTGGCCATCGCCGCCGACGGTTATCCGCGCTACGGCGACGATCCGCTGAGGACGCTCGCGGCCCGGTTCGCCTCCTTCCACGACCAGCTCTACATGCCGCCGTGGTCGAGCGAGTGGTACGTGAAGGAGGCGAAGCTCCACCGCGTCGACGGAGTGGTGCACCTGGTCTCCGACGACGCCCGTGGCAGCTACTTCACCAACCGCGCTCTCCGTGCCGCGGGCATCCCCGTGTACGAGCTGCACGCCGACAACGTGGACACCCGCTCGTACCAGGACTCGACCGAACGGGCGCTGGAGGACTGGCTGGAACGGGAAGTCCTACGCCGGTGAGCGGAAGGTCGTGCCGAGGCCCTTCAGCGCCGTCGTGACCTCCTCGTCGTCCGCGCGGTCCGACGCCCACCACACGTGCCCGTCGGGACGCACGACCACGACCGCGGCACCGGTCCACTTCTGCTCGCCCACGACCACGTCGAACCCCGACGCCTGAGCGAGCGCGGTCACGTCGCCGCCCAGCGCGCCGGCGGTGTCGAGCACGACCGGCCGGCCCGAGGTCAGCAGGTCGAAGAGACCCGGCACCCTGGACCCCGTGAGGGGATGACCGGCCGACGGGTACGCCACGTCGAGCGCGGACAGCTTCCCGGCCAGCGCCAGCGAGAGCTCCGGCACCGTCGAGATCAGCTTGCTCAGCAGCGAGCGCAGCGCCGCACCGTCCGATGTGGTCGCGCCGATCAACGCCGACTGGGCGAGCGTGTGCTCGGCCAGTTCCTCGCCGATCGGGTGGCGCTCGTCGTGGTAGCCGTCGAGCAGCGCCGGGTCCGCGGCGCCGCGGGCCACGGCGGCCAGCCGCCAGCCGAGGTTCATCGCGTCCTGCAGGCCGACGTTGAGACCGACACCGCCAGCCGGGAGGTGCATGTGGGCCGCGTCGCCCGCCACCAGGACGCGGCCGCTGCGGTAGGTCTCCGCGACCCTGGTCGCGTTGCCGAAGCGCGACAGCCAGCCGGGGTCGTGCATGCCGAAGTCGCTGCCCGCCACCCGGATCGTGGTCTCCCGCAGGGCTTCCAGCGTGAACGGGTCGGCCGCGCCGTTGTGGTGCGCGTCCATCCCCGCGATGCGGTGCCTGCCGTCGCGCACCGGGACGCTGATGAGGGCGCCGTGCTCGTTGTGCGCGCTGACCATGGCGGGTTCCGCGAGCCGGACCTCGCCGACGTAGCCGTAGGACGTCGTGTCCGTGCCGGGGAACGCGATGCCCGCAGCCTTGCGGACCGTGCTGCCCGCGCCGTCCGCGCCCACGACGTAGCTCGCGGTGCGGGTGTACTCGCCGTCCGGGCCGCTCACCCGCACGGTCACCCGTTCGTCGTCCTGCTCCAGCCCGGTCACGGCGTGGCCGCGCAGGATCACGACGCCCAACGCGAGGGCGTGCTCCTCCAGGAGCTCCTCGGTGCGGCGCTGGGGGATGGCGAGCATGAACGGGTACGGGGTGTCGAGCGCGCGGAAGTCGAGACGGCTCTCCAGCATCCCGAAGTGCCAGTTGGGCAGCGGTACGCCCTCGGCGAGGAAGCGCTGCGCCAGACCGCGCATCGCCAGCACCTCGATCGTGCGCGGGTGCACGCCCAGTGCCTTGGAGTGCGGGCTGCGCTCGGTCGCCTTCTCGAGGACCACGACGTCGGCGCCGCCCAGCGCCAGCTCCGCCGCGGTCCACAGGCCGACCGGCCCGGCGCCGGCCACGACCACGGGTTCACTGGTGCGTAACTCGGTCGATTGGTGCGTCTCACTATTCATAGTAACGACCATACATTGAATTGGAGGACGTAGGATCCGGGCATGGTTGCGCGCGGCTATCGGTCACCGGTGCGGGCCCGGCACGCCGAGGACACCCGCCGCTCGATCGTCGAGGCGGCGGCGGAGCTCTTCGCGGAGCAGGGCTACGCCCGGACGAGCGTGGCCGCCGTCGCGGCCGCCGCCGGCGTCGCCGTGAACACCGTCTACACGAGCGTCGGCAACAAGTCCGCGCTGATCATGGCGATGTCCGAGGACGGCGCGGCCGACGCCGTGGCGGTGGAGGCGGAGCGCCGGATCGGCGAGTGCGAGGACCCGCGCGAGATCCTGCGGATCCTGGCCGATGGCACCGGCCGGGTGCGCAGGAGCAGGCAGAAGGCGCTGGAGATCCTGCTGGACAACCGCAACGCCGACCCGGACGTGGCCGCCGCGGCCGACCTCGCGACCCGTGCCGTGCGGGGCCGGTTCGAGGTCGTGGCCGCGCGTCTGGTCGCCGTCGGCGGTCTGCGGGAGGGGCTCACCCGCGAGCAGGTGGAGCAGGCGTTGTGGTTCTACTTCGGCTTCGAGGCGTGGCGGACCGTGCGGGGTTTCGGCTGGAGCTGGGAGGACTCGGCGGCCTGGCTCGCCGAGCAGTCCGCGCGCACGCTGCTGCCCGTCACCGGGTGAGGATCACCGCGTCGCGCTGATCCTGCCGACGAGCTCGCGCACGGTCTCCAGCACCTCGTCGGGGTGGTCGAGGTGCACGCTGTGCGTCGCGCCGGGCCACCTGCGCAGCTCGCCGCCGAACGCCGTGGCCAGGCGGCGGTGCGCCCGGTGGACGACGTGGTCCGGCTTCCGATCGGCCGTCACGACCACGGCCGGGAGCCGGGGCAGGTCGGACTCGCGGAAGTTGCGGGCGAGGCCGGTCAGGCCGCGGACCGCGCGGGCCAGCGTCGGGATGTCCAGGTTCGCCGTGCGTTCGGCCGCCGCGGCGCAGTCGGGCCGCAGGCCGCGGGCGGTCCTGAGCGCGGCGGTGCGGACGGCCGCCGTCGCCAGGCGGCCGAGCCCGGGAACCGAGGCCAGTCCGTCGAGCCTCCGCATCATGCGTTCGATGCGCTCGCACGACCCGACGTCGTTGATCGGCGTCGGGTCGAGCAGCACCAGGCCCGCGACGTGGTCGGGGTGGTCGCGGGCGAACAGCGCTCCCACCGCGCCGCCGAGGCTCTGACCGACCACGACGACCGGGCCGCGGTCCAGCCGTTCGACGAGAGAGGCGAGCGCGGCAGCGGCACCGGCCAGCGACCCGTCCACCGCGGACTTGCCGGTACCGGGACGGTCGTGCTCGACGACCTGGGCGGTGGTGGTCAGACCCTCGCGCAGACCGGGGAAGAAGCCGTCGCACGACTCGGCGCCGCCCGGCAGGAGCAGCACCGGGGGACCGGTCTCGCCGTGCACCTGAACCTCGTCGATCCGCATGACGCTCCCTACTCTCCGCTGATTGTGCAACAACCTCTCCAGCATTGTGACACAATCTGCCGGGTGGAGAACGTGATGACTGCTCCGGAGCGGATCGCCGCGACCCTGCGCGGTGAGCTGCTCGACGGCGCGCACCCGGTCGGCACCCGTTTCCGGGAGGAGGACCTGGCCGCGCGGTTCGAGGTGGGCAGGCACACGGTGCGCTCGGCGTTGCGCCTGCTCGTCGACCGCGGCCTGCTGACGCACGAGCGGCACCGGGGAGCGGTCGTGGCGCCGCTCAGCCGGGCCAGGGTCGACGAGATCTTCGACTACCGGCTGGTGCTCGAAGCCGGCGCGCTGCGGATGGCGCTGGCGTCGGGTGCCGACCTGGGTCCGGTGCTGGCCGAGGCCGACCGGCTGGAGGAGCTGGCCGCGCGCTCGTCACGACCGTCGTGGCGGGAGCTGACGGCCGCGCACGGCGACTTCCACCGGGCGATCGTCGCGGTCGCCGGCAACCGGCACCTGCTCGACAGCTACCGCCGCTGCGAGGACGAGGTGCGGTTGCTGCTCACGTTCGTCCGCCCCGACTTCGACGCCGTGAGCATGGCGGCCGTCCACCGCGCGCTGGCCGACAAGCTCGTGCTGGGCGGGGACACCGCGGTGGACGCGTTGGTCGACGACGTCGACCACACCGGGCGGGCCGCGTTGCTGAGTGCGTTGCGCCGCGCAGAGGAAAGCGCTCGCCTGCTCGGGCACTGACCGGTTCCCCGGCGGTCCGTCTCGACTGGCGGATGCGTCCGTTCAGGGGTCGAGGGCATCCGGTGGGTGTGGGTTGATGAAGGGCACCGACTCACTCCGGGGAGACCTCACGTGGCACCTCGTTCGCCGGGACGCCGGGCGCTGGTCCTGACGCTGGTCGCGATCACGGCGGGCGCGGTGGTGACCACACCGGGCGCGGCCGCCGCCCCCGCCAACCCGTGGGCGAGAGCCGACGTCGTGGCCCGGCAGAGCGGGGTTCCGTTCGCCGGGTTCACCCTCGACCGGTCCGCACTGGCCGCCACCCTGGCCGGGACGGGCACCGTCGAGGCGGTGCTGCCGACGCCCGCGGGCACGTTCGAACGGTTCGCCCTCGTGGACTCGCCGGTGATGGAGCCGGAGCTGGCGGCGGCACACCCGGAGATCAGGACGTACGCGGGCAAGGGTCTCGACGACCCGACCGCGTCGGTCCGCGCGGACCTGACACCTTTGGGATTCCACGCCTCGGTGCGGTCGCAGCGGGGACAGTGGTCCGTCGCCCCGAGGTCCCACCGCGACCAGAGCCTCTACGCCAGCTTCCCCGGTTCCGCCCTGAACCCGGCCGATCCGGTGCGGGAGACCGGTGTCGAGTACGCGTCACGACAGGCGAAACCCGGTGGCAGCACCACGAGTCCGGTCGTGCAGGTCCGCACCTACCGCCTGGCGCTCATCAACGGACCGTCCTACGCGCGCTACTTCGGCCTGGAGAACGTGACCGCCGCCAAGGCCTCTCTCGTCAACCGGCTCCAGCAGATCTACGAGGACGAGGGCGCGATCCGGCTGGTGCTGGCCAACGGTTCCGACAAGCTCAACCTCGCCACCGACGCCGAGGCGACCGGGCCGGACGGTCCGTGCGGCGCAGCCCCCTGCTACCGGCAGGAGGAGATGGACCAGTGCGTGACCGGCACCCTCGGCAACGCCGCGACGGTGCTGGGACAGCTGATCGGCGCGAGCAACTACGAGATCGGGCACACGATCCTGGGCGTGCGGGGCGGCGGAGCAGGGGTGCCGGGCGTGGGCGGCCCCGACAAGGCGGCGGGCTGCACGGCCATCGCCACCCCCGACGGTGACTACTTCGCCATCGACTACGTGGCGCACGAGCTGGGGCACCAGTTCGGCGCGGACCACACGTTCAACGGCGACCAGTTCGGCTGCGGCACGGGGCAGCGCTGGGCAGGGTCGTCCTACGAGCCGGGCAGCGGGTCCACCGTCCTGTCGTACGCGGGCATCTGCCAGCAGGACAACCTCCAGCGCCACAGCGACCCGTACTTCTCGCACCGCACCCGCGCGGAGATCGCCTCGTTCACCGCCACGCCGTGGTCGTGGAACGCCGACGAGGTGCAGAACGCGTCCCTGCGCGGCTTCGGCGAAGGCGACTCGTTCACGCTGACCTACGAAGGCCGCAGGACGGCGCCGATCACGTACGCCGGCTACAGCCAGGAAGCGATCAGGACGGCGCTGCAGGCGGTCCTGCCCGTCGGCGCGGAGATCGAGATCGCGGGTCTCGGCGACAACGTCAACCGGCCGTCTCCCTTCGACACCACGGGTTTCCAGGTCTCGTTCGGCGGGACGCTGGCGGGCAGGGACCTCCCCGCGCTGGGCCTCGACGTCAGCGGCGCGTCCGGGAAGGTCGGCGAGACGGTCAGGGGCGGCCCCGCGGCCAACGGCGGCCACCGCGTCCAGTCCACCCGCAACCACGTGCCGGTCGTGACGGTGCCGGCGCGGCACGTCATCCCGCAGCGCACGCCGTTCTCCCTGACGGGCAAGGCCGTCGACCCCGACGGCGACCCGGTGACCTACCTGTGGGAGCAGAACGACCCCGGCGGCGAGAACGGCACCTCGCTCGTGAACAACACCAAGACCGACGGCCCGCTGTTCCGGGTGTTCGGCACCGCCGCGGTCGTCAGCGACGCCGACGCGCTGAAGTACCACTCGCCCGGCGCCAACGCCGCGACGACGAACCCGAGGCGGGACTTCCCGGACCTGGCGCAGATCGCGGCGAACAACACGAACGCGGTCTCCGGCCGGTGCCCGGACGCGCCGCCGCCCCCGTCGCCGGAGTCCGGCTTCGGCACGAACGTGCCGCCGGAGCTCGTCGACTGCTACTCGGAGTTCCTGCCCACCGACGACTGGGTGGGCGTCGACGGCTCCCGCACCCTCCACTTCAAGCTCACCGCCCGCGACGGCAGGCAGGGCGGTGGCGGCATCGGCAGTGCCGACACCGCGCTCGTGGTCGCGCCGGGCACCGGCCCGTTCCTGGTGACGTCACAGGCTTCCCGTGCCTCGTACCGCGGGGGTGCGCGGCAACGGATCACCTGGGACGTGGCCGGCACGTCCGCGGCCCCGGTGAACGCGAAGGCCGTCCGGATCACCTTCTCCGCCGACGGCGGGAAGACCTTCCCGTTCGTGCTCTCGCCCTACACCCGCAACGACGGGGCCGAGACGGTGCGGTTGCCGAAGGTGCGGACCGAGAAGGGCCGGATCAGGATCGAGGCCGTCGGCAACGTCTTCTTCGACCTCAACGACGCCGACCTGACCGTCACCGGCTGAGCGACTCGCGGTCCTGCCGTGCCAGGACGAAGTCGACGTCCTTGTCGCCGCGCCCGGACAGGTTGACCAGGATCCGTTCGGTGGACGGCCTGGTCGCCGCGAGGCGGAGCGCGAACGCGAGGGCGTGCGAGCTCTCGAGCGCGGGGATGATCCCTTCGGAGCGGGCGACGCGGAGGAACGTCGCCACGGCCTCGTCGTCGGAGACGGTGGCGACGGACACCCGGCCGGTCGCGCTCAACATGGCCATCTCGGGGCCGACTCCGGGGTAGGCGAGCCCCGAGGCGACCGACCGCACCGGGGCCGGCGCGCCGTCCTCCTGCAGGACGACGGACGCGGCGCCGTGCAGCGTTCCCGGCCGTCCGAACGTCAGGGTCGCGGCGTGCTGACCGGGCCCGGCACCCCGGCCGAGGGGTTCCGTCGCGTGCAAGGCGACTCCGGGATCGTCCAGGAAGCCGGAGTACAGCCCGAGCGCGTTCGACCCGCCGGCGACGCACGCCACGACGTGGTCGGGCAGCACACCACCGGTGAGCGCGAGGAACTGCGCCCGCGCCTCCCGTCCGACGACCGACTGGAAGTCACGGACGATCAGGGGGAACGGGTGCGGTCCGATGGCGGAGCCGATCGCGTAGAGCGCGTGGGCGTGCTGCTCGGTGTAGGCGTGCAATGCCGAGTCGCTGGCCTCCTTCAACGTGGACTGGCCGGAGTCCACGGAGACGACCCGCGCACCCAACAGGCGCATGAGGCGCACGTTCGCGTTGACCTTGTCGAGGTCGACCGCTCCTATGTGGACCTCGCACTCGAGCCCGAACCGGGCGGCCGCGCCGGCGAGCGCGACGCCGTGCTGGCCCGCCCCCGTCTCGGCGATCAGCTTGCGCTTGCCCATCTTCCTGGCGAGGAGGGCGAACCCGACGCAATGGTTGATCTTGTGGGCACCGGTGTGGTTGAGGTCCTCGCGCTTGACGAAGAGCTGGGCGCCACCGACCTCGTCCGAGATGTTCCTCAGGTGGTGCACCGGTGTCGGCCGGCCCTGCAGTCCGGTGCGGACGGTGTCGAGCTCGTGCAGGAAGTCCGGCGACGAGCTCTGTTCCTGGTACGCGCGGGTGAGCTCGTCGAGCGCGGGCTCCAGGTGCGCGGGCCAGTGGTTGCCGCCGAAGTCCCCGTAGTACCCGGCGGCGTCGGGGAAGCGACCGGCGTGCGTGCTCGTGTTCGTGCTGTGCGGCATCGTGACCACCTTTCAGGCAGGTCGACGGTAGGCACGGCGGAGCGCGAAATCTTGAACAGGATGTGCGTCACCCGGCGCGGTGCGCGGCCCGCGAGAGCGCTCCCGGTGGCACACCGAACACCTTCTTGAACTCACGGGTGAGGTGCGGCTGGTCGCTGAAGTCCGCCAGCTGCGCGACGTCGTCCAGCTCGACCCCGGCGCAGATGAGCTCACGGGCCCTGGCGACGCGGACCTGGCGGGCGTAGGTCTGCGGCGGGATGCCGATGGTGGTGCGGAACGAGCGGACGAGGTGGCTCGGGTTGACGCCGATCTCGCGGGCGAGGTCCTCGGTGCGGGTGGACCGGAGGCGGCCCTGCCGGATGAGCCGGCACGCGGTCCGCACGATCGACGCCGGCGTGGGGGAGCCGGCCGAGAAGCTGCACTCCGCCAGCACCTGCCGCAGCGGCTCCTCGACCGCGGCGTCCGGTGCCGACAGGGCGTCGACCAGCGCGCGGGTGGCCCGGCTCCTGGTGACCACGTCGGTCCGGATCTCCCCGCCTGCCAGGAACGCCTCCGCCGGGTAGAGGACGTCGTAGCGGGCCAGGCCGCCGACGCTCCTGCCCGAGTGCACCTCGAACGGGTTGAAGAAGAACACGTCGCCGGCCCGCACGGTCCTGCTCCAGCGGCTGGACGAGATGTGCGCGCTGCCCTGCGTGATGACCACGACCGAGTACGTGCCGTGCAGGTGCGCGTCGAAGTCCGCCGCGGCTGCCCGCGCGTGGACGAGGTCCGCGTGCCGGAGCGCGAACGTCATCGAGTCGACTCGTGTCACGTGACCTCGTCCCGCGGGTGGATCGGCGCTGTCAAGCTACCCGGCGGTGTCCTGCCGCTCCAGCCACGAGAGCAGCACCCGGTTCAGCTCCTCGGGCTTCTCCTGCTGGATCCAGTGACCGCAGTCGAGGCTGGTCACCTCCACGTTCGGCACGAAGTCGACGAGGTTCTCGGACTTCGCGACCAGGTCCCGGTCGCCGTAGACCATGAGCGCGGGGTGCCGGACGACCGGGTCCACGTCCGCCAGCAGGTGCCAGTTGCGGTCGAGGTTGCGGTACCAGTCGAGGCCGCCGGTGAACCCCGACTTCTCGACGGCGGAGACGACGACGGCCAGGTCGTCCTCGCTCATCACGGGCTCGCCGAGCGGTGCCTCGTCCTGGGCGAGGTTGATGAACGCCATGCCCGGCCGTGGCTCGCGCGGTGGTTCGTTCTTGCGGAACAGGTTGCGCAGGAACTGAGCGGCGTTCTCGTCGAACACGGCGTCCGCCACGCCGGGCTGCCGGGAGAAGTGGACCATGTAGAAGTCCGGGCCGAACAGCTCCTCCAGCGACTCGAGCCACGGCTTCGGCCCGCGTTCGAGGTAGGGCAGGCTCAGGGCGGCCAGCCTGGTGACGCGGTCCGGGTGCAGCAGGGCCAGTCCCCAGACGACGTTCGCGCCCCAGTCGTGACCGACGAACGTGGCGTCCTCGTAGCCGTGGTGGTCGAGCAGGGCGACGAGATCGCCCGTCAGGTGTGCGATGTCGTAGTCGGTCACGTCGGCCGGGCGGCTGGAGTTCCCGTAGCCCCGCTGGTTCGGGACGAGGACGTGGTAGCCCGCCGCGACGAGCGCGGGCACCTGGTGGCGCCACGAGTAGGCGTGTTCCGGCCAGCCGTGGCAGAGCACGATCGGCCTGCCGGCGTTCTCGCGGCCTGCCTCGAACACCTCGAGTTCCACGCCGTTGACCGGGGCGAGCGTCGGCTCGGGGAAGCCGGTGGGGTTGTGCGGTGCAGTCATGCCGCCATCCTGCGAACCAAACCGGTCACCTCATGACCGGTTTGTGTGGAACTCTGGGCGCCGTGGGCACAGACCGGCTGGTGGCCGTCCTCCTCCTGCTGCAACGGCGCGAGCGGGTGACGGCGGCGGAGGTGGCGCGCGAGCTGGAGGTCTCCGAGCGCACCGCCCGCCGGTACCTCGACGCCCTGGCGATGGCCGGCGTGCCGGTGTACTCGGTGCAGGGCAGGGGAGGCGGCTGGCGCCTCGTGGGCGGCGCCCGCACCGACCTGTCCGGGCTGACCGCCGGGGAGGCCCGCGCCCTCTTCCTGGTGGCGGGTCAGGCCTCGGCCGCGACGCCCGCCGTGCGAGCGGCGCTGCGCAAGCTCGTCCAGGCCCTGCCCGCGCCCTTTCGCGACCAGGCGGAGGCAGCGGCGTCGTCGTTGGTCGTGGACCCGCGGCGGTGGGGCACGAGCCGGACCGAGGGCGCACCGCCACCCTTCCTCGCCGAGCTCCAGGACGCGGTGATCCGCGGCGTGCAGGTGCGGCTCGGTTACGCCGACAGCGCGGGCACGGAGACCGTGCGGACCGTGCACCCGTTGGGCGTCGTCGCCAAGGAACCGTGGTGGTACCTCGTCACGGACACCGAATCCGGCCGGCGGACGTTCCGCATCGACCGCGTGTCGTCCGTCGAGCCGACCGGCGATCCCGCGCGCCGGCCGGAGGACTTCGACCTCGCCAGGAGCTGGCGCGAGATCGTCGGCGAGGTCGACCGCGGGCGAACGCCGCTGGAGGCCCTGGCGCTGTGCGTGCCCCACGAGATCGGCCGGCTGCGGATGGGGTTCGGCGACCGGCTCGAGGTCGGCGGCTCCACATCGGACGGTCGCGTCGAGGTCGTCGTCCGCGGCTACGACGAGCACTCGCTCGCCGGTGAGCTCGCGGGGCTCGTCGACTGGATCGAGGTGGTCGGTCCGCCGGGGGTGCGCGACCGGCTCGCGTCGATCGGCGCCACGCTCGTCGGCCGTTACGGCTGAGCGCCGCTGAGCACGACGTGGTGCTTGGCGAGGGTCGGCGTCTCCACCGACGAGACGAGGAACTGCGCGACGTCCGCCCGTGCGATCGCGAGCGGTTTCGGCGTGCGGATGTGCGTGGAGGCGGACCACCGGGTGCTCGGCTCGGCGTCGGTGAGCGCTCCGAAGTAGGCGATCGTCCACTCCAGGTCGGACTGGACGACGGCGTGCTCGGCCGCGTCGAAGTCGCGGTAGTCGCGGCGGATCAGGGTGGAGGCGACGAGCCGGACGACGGGCGAGGCGGCGGCGCGGCTGCGGCCGGTGCCCCACGCGACGGGCAGGACGAGGCGGGGGACTCCCGTGGCGTACATGGCCTTCACCACGTTCACCATCGCGTCCGCGAGGATGGCGGGCCCGCGCAGTCCCTTGAGCCACAAGGGGTTGCCCAGGGCGGACAGCACCGCGTCGTGACCGTGCAGGGCCTCGGCGATCGCGTCGGGCCGGTCCGTGACGGAGCCGAGGCTGATCGACAGCGCGGAGCTGTCGGGCAGCGCGCCGCGGTTGCGGACGAAGGCGGTGACCTCGTGGCCCTCGGCGAGCGCGCGGGTGACCACGGTCCGTCCGAGTCGTCCGTTCGCGCCGACGACGAAGATGCGCAACGTCAGTGTCCTTCCAGTGGTGCGAGTTGTTCGCTGAGCAGCCGGACCGCTCGCGCGAGCTTCGGTGAGGTCGCGCCGCGCGGTGGGCTGATCGGTGTGCCGTCGCGGCCGAGCGTGAGACCGGTCCGTCCGTCGAGCGCGGGGTCGGTGGCCGCGATGATCGACGACCTGGCCGCCTCGGCCGCGGTGCCGCCGGTGGTGCGCTGGAACGCCCGCAGGACGAGGGGCCAGAAGGGCCGCAGCCACGGAGCGACGACCCGGGACGACCGCATGGTGCCGGAGGTCATGTCGGTGACCGCTCCGCCGGGGTCCGCGGCGAAGACCGAGACACCGGTTCCGCGCAGGCGTTGCGCCAGGTCCAGGGTGTGCACGAGGTGGGCGAGCTTGGCCCGGCCGTAGACGTGCAGCCCGTGGTACCCGCCCGGCGCCTCGGCCGCGTCGAACCGGCGTGAGCCCAGGCGCACCGAGCCGGAGGTGACGGTGACGACGCGGGCGGGTGCGCCCTCGCGCAGCCGCGGCAACAACAACTGCGTGAGCAGGTAGGGCGACAGGTGGTTGAGCGCGAAGGTCGCCTCGACGCCGTCCGGGCCGAGGCGGCGGTCGTCGAACATCGCGCCCGCGTTGGTGACCAGCACCCGCACCGGGCCACCGGCGGCCACCTCACCGGCGAGCGCTCGCACGGACGCCAGGGAGACCAGGTCGGCGGCGAGGAAGCGGGCCGCCGGGCCGAGGCGGTCCAGGGCGCGCTCGCCGCGTGCCGGGTCGCGTCCGACGACGGTCACCTCGTACCCGGCCGCGGCGAGTCCGGCCGCGGTCTCCAGGCCGATGCCGCCGGTGCCACCGGTCACCACGGCGCGCCCGGTCATCGCTCCGGCTGTTCCTGGTAGATCACGTGCAGACGGCGGCAGGCGTCGGCGTAGACCGCGGTCACCAGGCCCTCGTCCTCCACCAGCTTCGACGGCTCACCCCGGTGGTCGCGGACGAAGTACGCCGAGGGCGGGAGCGCCGGCGCCTCCGCGAGCTTCACGAGGGTCGTGGCCGCCGCGGCGGGGGAGCGGAGCACTGGACGCGCGAGGTGTTTGAGGACGGTGCCGGTGCGGCCCATGTAGCGGCCGAAGTCGCTCGCGACCAGGCCGGGGTGGACGTCGACGATCTCGACCTCAGGGTGCAGGCGGTGGTGCTCGCGGTGCAGCAGCAGGCTGACCAGCTTGGCCAGTGCGTAGCGCCGGTGCGGGCCGCGGCCGGTCATCCGGTCGAGCTGGCCGGCCACGTCCTCGCGGTGCAGCACCGCCTCCCGGTGCGAGCGGGAGCTCGTGGCGACGACGCGGCCGCCGGCCAGCACCGGCGTCAGCTCCCGCAGGAGCAGGAACGGGGCCAGCGCGTTGACCTGGTAGTTCGGTTCGTGGCCGTCCACGGTGGGCGTGAAGTCCGCGAACGCGCCCCCGGCGTTGCCGAGCAGGACGTCGATCCTGCCCAGGTCCGCGGCCAGGTCGGTGGCGAGCCTGCGCACCTGCGCGAGGTCGGCGAAGTCGGCCACGTAGCGGGGGACGGGGCCGCCGCTCGCGACGAGGGAGTCGGCGACCTGCTCGGTGCGGGCGCGGTCGCGGCCGACCACGGCGACGCGGGCGCCCCGTCCGGCCAGCTGCCGGGCCGCCTGCTCGCCGATGCCGGAGGAGGCGCCGGTGACGACGACGGTCTTGCCTTGGAGAGTCATGGGGTGTCCCTGGGTGGTTCGGAGAACTGCCGCAGCGCGGCCAGCAGTGCGGGGGTGAGCAGCCGGTCGGCGCCGGGCGGCAGCACGCCGTTGATGGCGGCGTCCGCGTCGTCGAACACGGCCTGACCGGCCAGCCGCAGCCGGTGCCCCTCGTCGGTCACCCGCAGCGTCGCCGTGCGGCCACGGCCCGGCTCGGTCACGCGGACGACGGCGCCGAGCTTCTCCAGGTGCCGCACCGTGTCCTGGATGCTCTGCGGGGTGACGCCCGCGCGCCGGGCGAGCTCGCTGTAGGAGATGCCGGGCGTGTGGTGCAGGTGTCCGAGCGCCGAGAGGTGGCGCAGGGTGATGCCGTGCTCGCCCAGGCCGTTCTCGACGCGCTCCTTGACCCGTCTGCCCAGTGCCATCACGAGGAAAGCCGCGCTGAGGGGAGGTCCGTCCCCGGTCCGGCCCGTGCCTTGGCCCGCCGATGTGCTCACGAGTTACAGTCTGCCTGAAACCGAGTTTCAGTCAAGCTGCAACCGAGGACGTGAGCTGATGCCGAAGGTGACCGGAGTGCCGCTGGCGGTGCGGGTGCAGGAGACCGTGGTGGGGGTGCTGGGCCGGCTGCCGGCCTCGGTGCGGGCGCGGATGGCGGGGCCGGAGGTGGTCGTGGACGGCGCGAGCCTGGCCGTCGACGCCCGCCTGCTGATCAAGTCGCTGGCGGGCAGGAAGTCGGCGCTGGTCGTCGACGACTCACCGGAGGTGTCCCGTGCGGAACTGGACCGCAACGCGCCCATGTTGCGCGCCGGTCGTCGCCCGACTCCCGCGGTCACGACGTCCGAGGTCGTCCTCCGCGGCGGCCAGGGACCGTTGGACGCGACGCTGTACGTGCCCGCCAGCAGCGGTGACCGCTCGGGCGCGCTGGTGTTCTTTCACGGCGGCGGGTGGGTGATCGGCAGCCGGGCCGGTTATGACCACGTGGGCCGCTTCCTCGCCGAACGCACCGGCCACCGCGTGCTGTCCGTGGACTACCGCCTCGCCCCCGAGAACCCGTTCCCGGCAGCCGTGGACGACGCGCTGGCCGCGTTCGACGACACGGTCGCCCAGGCCGCCGACCTCGGCATCGACCCGAGCAGGATCGTCGTCGGCGGGGACAGCGCGGGCGCCACGCTCGCCGCCGTGACCGCCCGCCGCGCCGCGGACCGGGGCGAGGGTCCGGTCCCGAGTGGACAGTGGCTGCTGTACCCGGCGACGGACCTGGCGGAGCGGCATCCGTCACGCGAGAGGTTCGGTCGGGGGTTCCTGCTGACCGACGACGACATCGTGTGGTTCCAGGACCACTACGTCCCGGCCGGTGTCGACCGCGCGGATCCGCAGGTGTCCGTGCTGTACGGCACGATCGCGGCGACCACCCCGCCGGCCCACCTCGTCACCGCCGGGTTCGACCCTCTGCGCGACGAGGGCGAGCGGTACGCCGAGAGGCTGCGGGAGGCCGGTGTCGCGGTCGAGGCGGTGCGGGAAGCCGATCTGCCGCACGGGTTCCTGCCGTTCGTGCACCTCGGGCCGCGGTTCGGCGAGGCGGTGGCCGCGAGCGCGGACGCGCTTCGCCGAATGCTGGACTGAGGCAAAAAACCGGTCAGGACTTGACCGGCCCCACGGACATCAACGACTTGTCCGCCGCCGAGCACGCCTGCTGCTCCTTGGCCACGAACATCGCCGCGGTCTCGCCCGGCGGGTAGATCCGCAGGCCGCGCACGTCCGCGGGACCGCACTGGGCCGGGTCGTACACACCGGCGTTGGTGATGGTCAGCTGGCTGGCGGCGCTCGCGCCCGGCTGGATCGTGACCGCCGCCGACGCCCCGTCCTCCGCCTTGGTCGCGGGCGCGCCGACCTGGGTGCCGTTGTCACCCGTCACGAACGAGACGCCGGGGAAGCCCTGGAGCGTGCACGGTGCGGAGCCCTTGTTGGTGAACGTGAGGGCGTACCTCATCTTGTTCATCCCGCCACCGCCCTCGTCGGCGGTGAGGCCGAGTCCGAGATCGGCCGACCTGCAGGCGGCGGGGCCGCTGGGCGCGGGCTGAGGTGCTGGTGTCTCCGAGGTGGTGCCGGGAGCCGGGGTGTTCGCCGCCGAGGACGGGGCAGGTGAGGACGGGGCCGGTGACGCCGTACCGCTCTGGCCGGAGCAGCCGGCGAGCAGGGCGGTGAGTGCGGTCGCGGTGGCCAGGGCAGTGGCACGCATGGCGGACTCCATTCCGGTTCTCGCCGACGTTCGATCTCGGCGAAACGCAGTCGTGCAGGAGTGCCCCGGGGCCATTCGGCGCACACTTCTTCTTGATCTTCCTCACAGATTCGTGGAATCACCCGGTGGAAAACGGACGTAATCACCCGCAATTCATCTCGATTGGCGCGGTATTCGCGCGCGGCGGGAAACGAGTGGCGCGAAAACAGCCGTGTGCCGCGTTCGGTAGGTCCACCTGGTGGCCGTGACCGGTGGCCGTCTCCGGGCAGGATCGAGGTGCTGAAGGGGGAGCGGTGCCACGTCTGGAACGGCCACTGGCCGGGGAGAACACGCCGGTGCAGCGGTTCGCCGCGGACCTGCGGCGGTTGCGGCGGGTCGCGGGGCTGCCGTCCTACCGGGAGCTGGCCCGGCTGGCCAACTACTCGCCGGCCGCGTTGTCGGAGGCCGTCGCCGGGCGCAGGCTGCCGAGCCTGGCGCTGACCAGGGCGTTCGTCCGCGCCTGCGGGGGCGATGTCGAGCAGTGGACGGGGCGGTGGCGGGAGCTGGCCGTGGAGGCGCCCGACCACGGCGACGCGCCGTACGTCGGGCTGGCGGCCTACCAGGTCGGCGACGCCGAGCGGTTCTTCGGTCGGGAGACCGACGTGGGCAGGCTGCTCGAGCTGGTGCGCGAACGGCCCTTCGTTGGGGTGTTCGGCGCGTCCGGTGCGGGCAAGTCGTCGCTGCTGCGGGCGGGGCTGGCGGCGCGGTGGGGCGAGCACGTGGTCGTCACGCCGGGACCGGACCCGGTCACCGAGCTGGCGGTGGCGCTCGCGGGCGACCGGTCGGCGGTCGACGTGCGGGCCGAGCTCGCCGCCGATCCCGGGCACCTGCGCGTGCTGCTCCGCCAGGCGGGAGACGACCTGCTGCTCGTCGTCGACCAGTTCGAGGAGGTGTTCACGCTCTGCGGGGAGGCCGACCGGCGGTGGCTGGTGCGGGCGCTCACGCACAGCGCCGGGGCCGCTCGGGTCGTCATCGGGGTGCGGGCCGACTTCTACGGTCACTGCGGCCGCCATCCCGAGCTGCTCGACGCGCTGCACCGCTCGCAGTCGCTGGTCGGTCCGATGAGCGCGGAGCAGGTCCGCCGCGCGTTCGTCGAACCGGCAGCGCTGCGCGGGGTCTCGCTGGAGAACTCGCTGGTGGCGCGGCTGGTGGCCGACGTGGCGGGCGGTGCGGGCGCGTTGCCCCTGGCGTCGCACGTGCTGGTGGAGACGTGGCGGCGGCGCCGGGGCGCGGTGCTGACGCTCGCCGCCTACCAGGACGCGGGCGGTGTCGAACACGCCCTGGCCCGCACCGCCGACCAGGTCTACAAGGCGTTGTCCGAGCACGAGCAGCAGGCGGCACGGGAGGTGTTCCAGCGCCTGGTCGTCCCCGGCGACGGCACCGAGGACACCCGGCGCCGCGTGACCCGCGCCGAGCTCGACGCGGACGACGCGCTGCTCGACCGCCTCGCCGCGGCCCGGCTGGTCGTCCTCGGCCGCGACACCGTCGAGCTCACCCACGAAGCCCTGCTGCGCGCGTGGCCCCGGCTCGTCAGCTGGCTCGACGAGGACCGCGAGGCGTTGCTCGCCCACCGCAGGCTCACCGCCGCGACCGAGGCCTGGCTCGCGCACGACCGCGATCCCGACGCCCTCTACCGCGGCGTCCACCTCGACCAGGCGCGCCGCCTGGCTGCGCGCCTCAACGCGGCCGAGCGCGAGTTCGTCGACGCGGGGATGGCCGCGGAACGCGACCGGGAGGCGCTGCGCCGCCGGGGTGTGCGTCGGCTCCGGCGGCTCGTCGCCTGCATGGCCGTGCTCGTCGTCCTGCTCGCCGCCAGCGCCACCTACGCGGTCACCGCCCAGCGCGCCGCCACGAACGAACGCAACCAGGCGCTGTCGTCCCGCGCCGCCGACACCGCGCTGCGCGAGCTCGACCACCCGCGTGAGGCCGCGGCGCTCGCACTGGCCGCGTACCGCGTCGCCCCCACCACCCGGGCCCGTGACGCGCTCCTGCTGGCCCGCGCCGCGGGCACGGCGACCACCCTGGGCGACGGCTACGCGCGGTTGCCCCGCTCCGTCGTCCTGACCACCGAGTCCGAACCGGGGGTCACGGCCTACCGCCTGTGGGTCGACCGGCGGAAGGCGGGCAGGATCGACGTGCCGCCCGGCGGGTTCCTGTACCTGATCAGCGCCGACGGGCGCACCGCGCTCACGACGGGCCGCCCCGGCGACTTCGAGCTGTGGGACCTCGCCGATCCCGACGCGCCGCGCCGGACCGCCGCCATGACGAACTGGCCGATGCCCCTGGGGATCGACGCAACGGGCACCCTCCTGACCGCCGTCGAGGACGGCACGGCCGTGCACTGGCGTCCCGGCGACACCACCCGGACCCGCTTGCCGGGCGACGACGTCGAGAACGCCGTGCCGTTGCAGGACGGCACCGGCGTCGTCGTCGTGCGCCGCGACGGCGACCGCCGCGAGGTGGAGGTGCGCTTCCTGGACGGACGGATCACGCCGGTCCTCAGCCGCAAGGCCCGGCTCGCCGCGGCGACGGGGCCGCGCGGCAGGATCGCCGTGTCCGAACTGGACGGTGGCCGCCTCACCGTGCTCGACGGGACGAAGGTGCTCGCGGAGGCGGACGGCGTCCCGGCGGAGGCCCTGGTCGAGTTCTCCGGCGACGGCGGGTCCGTCACCGCCGTGCGCCGCGACTCGCTGTGGCTGCTGGACGTCGACGGCGGCGGCGCGCCGATGTCGTTGCGGGCGCCGGGAATGGAGTTCACCGACGCGCTGTACGAGCGGGGCAGCGGTGAGCTGCTGGTGATGCCGGCGCGCGACGGAGCGGTGTGGCGGGTCGCGACCGGGGTCGACGCCGTGGTCCGCGAGATGTGCGCCGGCCACGTCGACGTCGACTGGCCGGCGCACTTCCCCGGCGTGCCCCGGCGAGCCCTGTGCCCCTGACGGGCCCTGTCCGTCTGCCGAACGCCGTGCCCCGGTCGAGCACCGGGTGCCCGGGCACGTGCTGACGCCGGGCGGAACCTCGTCGGTCCGCCCGGCGCCCCCCGCAGCCGGTCAGCCGAGCCGGTAGGCCCGGATCACCGTCTGGTCCAGCTCGCCGCCGCGCCCGTCGGAGGCACGGACCCGGAGCGAGACGAACGTCCCGGCTCCCGCCCGGTTGCCGACCAGCGCCGTGCGGCCCAGCACCGGGACGCCCGTCCAGCTCGCCCCGTCGTCGTAGGAGGCCTCGACGCGGAAGTGGTGCAACGGCGGGGTGTCCGCGCCCGGTTGCCGGTCCGTCACGAGCGGCACGGCCAGTGGCCGGTTCGCCGGTGCGCTGCCGGTGCCGTCGAGCGCCGGCGTGAACCGCACCACCGACATCGGCAGCCGCCGTTGGCCGGAGGTGGTGTCCGAGCGGAACGTCCAGTCCACCGCGACGCGCGTGCCGAACTCCGAGATCCCGGCCGACCGGGTCGCCTCGGCGTGGGCCCGGAAGGCACCGGGGCCCGGCGGCACGGTGAACACCCCGTACCCGGCGGCGTCGCTGTGGCCGACGATCTTCCCGTCGCGGTGCAGGTCCGTGCGCGCGGAGGTGACACCGGAGTAGCCCTGGTTGCCCTCGCGGTCGCCGAACAACGGCAGCGACACCACGACCTCGTTCCCCGTGCGGGTGAGGCTCGGTTCGCCGTCGTTGTACATCACCGGTCCGATGACGGGTGCGGCGAAAGTGCGTTCGTGGGTGCGGCCCGCGCCGTAGCGCTCGAACTTCCCGAGCATGAAGACCTCTCCCGCGAAGAACACCGTGCGCCAGGTGGTGTCCGCTGTGGTGTACCGCGTCACGGCGCGGCTGGACGACACGTCCGCCAGGAAGCCCGGTCCGAGCCCGCCGGACGGGGACACCATGATCTCGAGGACGTCCTGGTGGTCCGCTCGTGCCGCGGGACCGATCGAGGTGCGCACCTTCGCGAGGTCCCGCGCCCGCGGCTTGCGCACGAACCCGTCGGGCACCCGGCCCTGTTCGGTCCACCCCAGCCAGTAGGGCCCGGACGGGCCGGTGAACTGCGCGGACACGAACACGTCCAGGTCCCCGTCCGGCAGCGGCGGTCCCGCGTGACCCACCCGCGTGCCCGCCGGAAAGCCCGCTGGGGACACGACTCCGAGGCTCGTGGTCGTGCCGCCGATCTTGCGCTGGACCGACAGGCGGTGCACACCGGGCACGGCCGCCGGGTCGGGTGCCGCCACCTCCAGCGGGCCCGCCGTGCGCGCGTCGAGGACCACGTGCGTCGGTCCGGCCACCCGCAGGTCCGGCCGGGTGACGATGGTCTGCGGGCCGGTGTCCGGCCCCAGGAACGCCTGCGCCAGGTAGTCGCCCTTCGGCAGCCGCGCGGTGTCGCCCCGCAGGTAGGTCTGCTGACCCGTGGCCGTGTTCAGCACCGACGTCGCCCTGCCGCCCTCCGGCGCACCGGGGAAGGCGAACGTGACGGGGTAGCTCTCCTCCTCCCGGTTCATCGCGACCGGCGTCCGCAGCACCTCCGCCCCGCCGGTGCTCGCGACCACCGACCCGGAGTAGACGCCGTCGACGGACCCCTTCCGCGCGTCTCCGGTCACGGAGGCCTCGGCGGTGCCGCCCGCCGGGACGGTGATCCTCGCCGGCGACACCGAGAACACCGGGTGCTCGGCGCCGTCCGGCCCGCGACCCCGCACCGCCAGGTCCAGCGTCACCGGTTGCGTGCCGTCGTTGCGGTAGACCAGGGGTTTCACCGCCGGGACGTCGTCGTCGTGCGGCCACTCCTGGCGGCTCAGCACGACGGACGTGGGCTCGCTGGTGACCGTCGTGGCCAGCGCGGCCGCGATGTCGAGGCGGCCGGAGCCCTGCTCGAAGACGCCGAGTGCCGCGTTCGGCTTCGCCGAGGCGGTCAGCGCGGCCTTGAGCCGGGTGCCGGTCCAGTCCGGGTGCCGTTGCGCCAGCAGTGCCGCGGCGCCCGCCACGTGCGGCGAGGACATCGACGTGCCGGACAGGGTGGTGTGGTCCGGGCTGGTGGGGGTGCCGGGGAACGTGCCGGTGCTCGCCCTGGCCGCGACGATGTCCACGCCCGGCGCGGTGATGTCGGGTTTGACCGCGCCGTCGGGCACGCGCGGGCCGCGGCTGGAGAAGTCGGCGAGCGAGTCGTCGCGGTCGACGGCGCCGACCGTCAGCGCCGAGTCGGCGGTGCCGGGGGAGAGCACCGTGGCGGCGCCGGAGAAGCCGGAGTTGCCCGCCGAGACGACGAACAGCGTGCCGTGCTCCGCGGACAGCGCGTCCACGGCGGCCTCCACCGGGTCGAGGTCGTCGGTGGCGGGCAGGCCGAGGCTGACGTTGACCACGTCCGCGCCCTGCTCCGCGGCCCACCGGAGCCCCTCGATGATCACCGACTCGGGACACGCGCCCCTGGCGTCGCAGACCTTGGCGTCGAGCAACCGGGCGTCCGGTGCCACGCCCCGGTACGGCGCGCGGTGGCTCGCGATGATGGCCGCGACGTGCGTGCCGTGGCCGTAGTGGTCGACGCCGTCCTGCTCACGGGTGAAGTCGCGGCCGGCCACCTCCTGCCCGGCGAGGTCCGGGTGCTCGCCCTCGATGCCCGTGTCGACCACGCCGACCGTGACGCCCGCGCCCGTGAGTCCCGCCGCCCACGCCACCGGCGCGCCGACCTGGGCGGTGCTGCGGTCGAGCAGCGGACGGGCCACGCCGTCCAGCCACACCTTGCCGGGGGACCGCCGCAGCTCCCGCCAGCCGGTCGCCTTCGGCACCTCGGCCGCCACGGCGTCCACGGCGGGCAGGTCCAGGGCCACCCCGGCCCCCGCGGGCGGGCGGTCACCGGAGACGATCACCGGCACCGTGTCGCGCCGCGCGTCGTCGTACCCGGCCTCGACCAGCCCGGTGACGTCGAACAACCGCCGGTCCACCCGTCCCTCGGCCAGCGACGCGACCACGTCGGAGGGGACGACCTCCACGCGGCCGGCGTGCTCGGCCACCTGGAACGAGACGCCCTCGCGGTCCGGGCCGGGGGTGACCGAGACGAGCACGCCTCCGTCGACGACGACCTTGTCGCCGGTGACGAGCGTGACGGTGGTGAGGTGGTGCTGTTTCGACTGGTCGTGCGCGACGGCCGGTGCCGGCTCGGCTGGTTCCGCTCCGGCCGGGGCGGCGGCCCCGGCCAGTGCGCAGGCCAGCATGAGCGCGACCGCTCTTCGTGCCACGGGGATCTCCTCGCCCTTCGGGGGAGGCCCGTGCCGAGGACGGTGGACGCGGCACGGGCCGGGCCCGAGTCAAGCGGCGAGGACGGTGTTCAGGTTCGTCGTCCGCGAGCTGAACGACGTTTTGTGGTCACCCGTCAGCCGGTGACGACGCCGGTGCGCCACGCCCAGGCCGCCACCTCGACGCGGTTGCGGACGGCGAGCTTGCGCTGCGCGTTCGCCAGGTGCGTCTTCACGGTCGCGAGGGAGACGTACAGCCTGGCGCCGATCTCGTCGTTGGTGTGGCCGTTCGCGACGAGCCTCACCACGTCCAGCTCGCGGTCGGTCAGCGGCTCCGGCAGCGGCCTGTCCGGCGCGGAGTCCCGTGCCGGGGCGAGCTTCGCGAGCAGCCGGACCGTCACGGCGGGCGAGATGAGGCCGGCACCCGTGGACGCCGCGCGGACGGCCTCGATCAGCAGCGCCGGGGACATGTCCTTGAGCAGGAACCCGCACGCGCCGTTCCGCAAGGCCCGGTAGACGTACTCGTCGAGGTCGAACGTCGTCGCGATGAGCACGTTGAGCGGTGCGTCCACGCCCGGTCCGGCGAGCAGCCGCGTCGCCTCCAGGCCGTCGAGCGCGGGCATGCGGATGTCGAGCAGGCACACGTCGGGACGCAGGCGGCGGGCCTGCGCGACCGCGCTCTCGCCGTCCGCGACGCTCGCCACGACCTCCATGTCGGGCTGCGTGCCGAGGATCATCCCGAACGCCGAGCGGATCATCTCCTGGTCGTCGGCGACCAGCACCCGGATCGTCATGCGGCCGAGGATGGCAGAAGGGCCGTGACCGCCCAGCCGCGGGACGTCGGGCCCGCGCGGAGGCTGCCGCCGGCCGACTCCACCCGTTCGGCGAGTCCCACCAGGCCGAACCCGCCCCTGGGCAGGCTCGTGCCGCCCGCCTGGCCGTCGTTGGTGACGCTGATCTCCAGCTCCTTCCCGTCGGTGCGGGCGCTGATCCGCACCCCGGTGACGCGGGTGGCGTGCCGGAGCACGTTGGTGAGCGCCTCCTGCACCACGTGCCGGGCGGCGTCGACCGTCGTCGCCGGCAGGTCAAGGGAGGCGAGCGCCGGGTCGACGGACGTGGTGACCGGCGCACCGGCGAAGCTGGTCGCGAGGTCGTTCACCATCAGCGAGAGCGCCTGCTGCGGACGGGTCGGGGCGGTGCCGTCGCGCAGGACGTCGACCATGCCCCGCATCGACGTCAACGCCTGCGACCCGGCCCGTTCGATGCCGTCGAGCATCTTGTCGAGCACCGCGGGGTCCGGCAGCCGGCCCTCGCCGGTGGCGAAGCGGGCCGCCTGGGCCTGCACCACGATGGCGGTCACGTGGTGGGCCACGAAGTCGTGCAGGTCGCGGGCGTACTCCAGCCGTTGCGCCTGCCGTGCGAGCTGGAACGCGTCGGTGCGGCCGCGGTCGTGCAACCGCATGACCAGGCCCAGCAGGAGGACGAACGCCAGCACCAGCGCGATGGTGACGCCCATCGAGGCCATCCACCCCGGTTCCAGCGCGTCCAGGCGCAACGGCAGCACGGTCGCCGCGAGCCCGAGCAGCGCGCACAGCCACGTCGCCCGCCAGGCGCCGAACGCCTGCAGGGTCCGCACGGACAGGCAGGCGATGCCGATCAGCTCGAAGAACCCGAACGTGTTGTCGAGCTTGCCCGGCAGCAAGGCCGCGCACACGACGGTGAAAGCGATCGACGCGGTCGCCACGCCCGCCACGGCGTACGTGGTGAGGGTGCGCGTGAACAGCGCCGCCGACGGCAGCAGCCCGCAGACGAGCACGCCCACCGCGCCGTACGTGCTCGGCGCGGAGAGCACGTCGAGGGCCAGCACGGCGGCGCCGGCCGCGAGGATCAGCCCGAGGACGACGCGTTGCCACCACGTGAGCCGCGCCAGGATGCCCGTCATACCGGCGACGGTAGGTCAGAGCCGGAGCCGGCTGCCTCAACCGTTCGGCGGAGACACCCCCGCGATCACTCGGCAGTGCGATGGATCCGCGCGCCGCCTCCCGTCAGCAGGCTGGGCACGTCCCCGAAGTCGACGAGAACGGTGTCCGATGGATCAGCGAACGGTGGCGGTGGCCGACCAGCTCGGCAAGGTGTACGGGTCCGGGCAGGCCGCGGTGACGGCGCTGGCCGGGGTGTCCGCGCGGTTCCGGCGCGGCGAGTTCACCGCGGTCATGGGGCCGTCGGGCTCCGGGAAGTCCACCCTCATGCACTGCATGGCCGGGCTCGACTCGCCCACGTCGGGCAAGGCGTGGGTCGGGGGAGTCGACCTCGGCTCGCTGAAGGAGGCCGAGCTGACGCGGTTGCGGCGCGACAGGATCGGGTTCGTCTTCCAGGCGTTCAACCTGCTGCCCACGCTCACCGCCTGGGAGAACATCGTCCTGCCGCTGACCCTGGCGGGCGTGAAGCCGGACCACGTCTGGACGCGCCGGGTCGTCGAGGCGGTCGGGCTCGCCGATCGCCTGGAGCACCGGCCCGCCGAGCTGTCCGGCGGTCAGCAGCAACGCGTGGCCTGCGCGCGGGCGCTCGTGTCGCGGCCGGAGATCGTGGTGGCCGACGAACCGACCGGCAACCTCGACTCCCGCAGCGGCGCGCAGATCCTCGAGCTCCTGCGCCGCTGTGCGAAGGAGTGGGGCCAGACCGTCCTGATGGTCACGCACGACCCGATCGCCGCCGGGTACGCGGACCGCGTGCTGTTCCTCGCCGACGGCCGGATCGTCGACGAGATGACCGGCCCCACGGCGGACCTGGTGCTCGACCGCATGCGCCGCTTCGACGGTCAGGTGGTGCGCTGATGCTCCGCGTGGCTTGGCGGTCCATGACGGACAACCGCCTGCGCTTCCTCCTGCCCGCGATCGCGATCGTGTTCGGCGTCGCGTTCGTCACCGGGTCGCTCGTCTACGGCGACACCGTGCGCGCGGCCGTGGAAGGCGCGCCGAAGGACTTCGACGTCCGCGTCGAGGAACGCGGCAACGACTCCCTGTCGCCCGAGACCGTCGAACGGCTGCGCGGCGTCGCCGGGGTGGGCGAACTGCGGCCCGTCTCGGAGGGGCCCGCGTTCCTGGTCGGCAAGGACGGCCAGCTCGTCGGCCCCTCGGGGTCGGACGGCGGGGTCGGGTTCGACCCGCAACGCCATCGGCTGGTCGGCGGCACGGCTCCGGCCGGACCGGACGAGGTGGCGCTCGACCGGCGGGCCGCGGACCGCACCGGCTACCGGGTCGGCGACTCGATGCGGGTCGTCGTGGCGGGCACGGCGCGCACCGTCCGGCTCAGCGGGGTGTTCGACTTCGAGAACACCAGGATCGTGCAGGGCGGCACGCTCGTCGCGTTCGACGACGCCACCGCGCGGCGGCAGTTCGACCCTGGCGAGGCCGGCCACACCGCGACCCTCCTCACCGCCGCGCCCGGCACCGGCCCGGCCGTGCTGGCGAACGCGGTGCGCGAGGCACTGCCCGACCTCCGCACGTCCACCGCCGACGAGCTGACCAGGCTGGAGGCGAGCGGCAACGACAAGCTGACCATGATCCTGCTGATCTTCGCGGGCGTGGCGCTGTTCTCCTCGGCCTTCCTGGTGGCCAACACCTTCACGATGCTCGCCGCCGCCAGGGCGCGCGAACACGCGCTGCTGCGGGCGATCGGCGCCGGGCGGCGGTACGTGCTGCGCCTGGTCCTCACCGAGGCGGTGCTGCTGGGCGTCGTCGCCACCGTGCTCGGCCATGTGCTGGGCGTGGCCGGCGCGGCGGTGCTGAAGTCGCGGTTCGCCGTGTTCGAAGGGGCGCAGATCCCGTTGCGGCCGTTCACCCCGGTCACGATTCTCGCGGCGTTCGGCGTGGGGCTCGGCGTGACCCTGCTGGCCGCGTACGTCCCAGCCCGGCGTGCTGCCGCCGTTCCGCCGATCGCGGCACTGCGCACCGGTCTGCCGCCCACCGGGAAGTCGTTGCGCCGCAGGAACGTCGTGGGCTTCGTCGTCACCGCCGCCGGCACGCTGATGGTCGTCCTCGGGCGAGGCGAGCAGACCATGATCTACCTCGGCGCGCCGACCATGCTGATCGGGTTGGTCGTCCTCACGCCGTTGCTCGCCGCCGGGCTGACGTCCGTGCTGCGCCGCCCGCTGACCCGGTTCGCCGGTCTCACCGGGACCCTCGCCGTGGAGAACACGCGCCGCAACCCGCGCCGCACCGGTGCGACCGCGAGCGCGCTCATGATCGGGCTCTCGGTGTGCGCCGCGGTCACCGTGCCGATCGCGTCGGTCTCGGCGAAGAGCGAGGAGACCGCCAGGACCTGGAACAACGCGGACGTGCGGGTGGAAGCGCTCCCGTACGCGGAGATCGACCCCGGAGTGGCCGACGAGATCGCGAAGGTCCCGGGCGTCGAGCACGTCACGGCGTTGCGCCAGGCGTTGCTGCCGCTGGACAAGGGCTCTTTGCCGGTGACCGGGGTGAACGCTGCGGCGATCGCCGCGCTGGTACCGCTGACGGTCCACGAGGGCTCACTGGACCGGCTCGGCACGGGCATCGCGGTCGAGCGCGACGTGGCCGTGCGGCACGGCTGGACGCTGGGTACGACGGTGAGGGCCGACAAGCCGTTGCCCGTCGTGGCGATCTTCACCGCACCGGAGGAGTTCGACGCCGGCGCCCTCGTCGACACGGCGAACCTCCCGCCGGACGAGCTCTACACCCGTGAGGTCTTGGTCAAGGCCGGCGGTTCCGCTGAGCAGGTGCGCGACGGCATCCGCGCCGCGCTGGACAACCCGGCGTTGCTGGTGCAGACCCGCGACGAGTACGTGAAGGCGCAGGGCGCGCAGTACGACCTGTTCCTGAACCTGCTCTACGCGATGCTGAGCGTCTCGGTCCTGATCGGCGCGTTGTCGGTGGTCAACACCATGACGATGTCCACGATGGAGCGGATCCGCGAGATCGGCCTGCTGCGCGCGGTCGGGCTCGCCCGGTCCCAGGTGGGGTCCGTGCTGCGGATCGAGTCGGTGGTGATCGCGGTGATCGGCGCGCTGGCGGGGGTCGTGTCGGGGTGCGTGATCGGCGCGATGACCGTGAGCGGGCAGGCGAACACCACCCCGGTGCTGCCGTGGGACCGGCTGGCCGTGTTCATGGCGATCACGGTGGCGATCGGCGTCGCCGCGGCCTTCGTCCCCGCCCGCCGCGCCGTGCGCATCCCGATCCTGACGGCGATCAAGGCGGACACCGAATGAACCCGAGGAAGAACCTCCTGCTGCCCGTGCTCCTGTGTTCCGCGCTGTGCACCGGTGGTGTCGCGTCCGCCGCGGCACAACCGGACTGGAAACCGTGCGCGGAGATCGCCACCGGCTGGGACCGGGACGACCACCGCACCGAGTGCGCGATGGTCCGGGTCCCGCTCGACCACGCGAACCCCGGCGGGCGGCAGATCGAGATCGCGGTCAGCCGGATCAGGGCCACCGGGGACCGGACCGGCGCGGTCCTGGTGAACCCCGGCGGCCCCGGCCAGCCGGGCGTGACGATGCCGCGCGTGCTCGCGGACAGCGGGGCGAGCGGGCTCACCCTCCGGCACGACCTGGTCGGCTTCGACCCGCGCGGCATCGGCTACAGCACGGCCATCGCCTGCGAGCCCGACGAGACGCAGCCGGACCCGTCGCTGTCGCCGGAGGACCGCGCCCGGTTCACCGCCGGCCGCGACGCCCGGCGCAACCGCGAGTGCTTCGACCGCGACCCGGACCTGGCCCGGTCGATGACGACCGAGAACGTCGCCCGCGACATGGATGTGATCCGCGCGGCGCTCGGCGAGTCGAAGATCGGTTACTACGGCGTCTCGTGGGGCACCGGGCTCGGGGCGATGTACCGGACGTTGTTCGACGCGCACGTGGACCGGATGCTGCTCGACTCCGTGGTGCCACCCGTGCTCGACGTGCGGAACATGGACGACGGTCAGGCGAACGCGGGGGAGAACACGTTCCACGAGTTCGCCGCCTGGCTGGCTCGCTACGACGCCGTGTACCACCTCGGCGTCACGGAACCCGTTGTCGCACAGACACTTCTGGACCTGCGGGCCGAACTGACCGCCCACCCGCGCACCCTGCCCGACGGGACGGTCGTCGACGGCGACACCGTGAACATGATGTACGCCAACCCCCGCAGGGAATGGGCCGGCATCGCCGTCCGGCTCAGGTCCATCATGGACAGTGGGGCGGTCGCGCCGCGGCGTCCGGGCGGCCTCGGCTGGGACGCGGACGTCCACCGGTACGACCCGTTCCCGCAGACCGCGTTGCTGTGCAACGACTCGCCCAGCGCCCGCGACTTCGAGACCGTGTGGCGCCACCACGAGGAGCGGGCCGGCCGCTTCCCGGTCGCCGGCCGGTTCGGGATCTACGAACAGCGCTGCGTCGGCTGGCCGACTCCGGGGAGGCCGTGGGACCTCAAGCCCGGTACCAGCCCGGTGCAGCTCGTCGGCCACCTGTACGAGCCGGTGACGCCGATCGGCTGGGCCGTGGAGATGCGCGCCCGCATCGGTGGCGACCTGATGACGGTCGAGGACGACGCCCACTGCTCACTGCAGGACCTGCCGTGCGCGGAGACGGCGGTGACGTTCTTCGACACCGGCCGCACGTCGACGGGCAGCTGTGCGGGCGCCCCGGTGCCGGGCCCGGCGTGGTAGGCGCTCCCGTTGACATGGTTGTCATCGTGTGCCTCCGCTCCACAAGCCAAGTCTTTGTCAAAACGTTGACGCCGCCTCTCCTGGTCGGAAGGTTCGAGAACGTCAGCGTGGACAACAGGGGGAGGCCCGGTGCGAGTCAGGTTCGCGGTGGCGGCGGTCGTGGCGGTGGTGCTGGGCGCGCCCACCGCCGCGGTGGCGGCGCCGACAACGATGTCCGCCCCGGTGAGCGATCCGGTGAGCGATCCGGTCGCGCACGTCGATCCGATGATCGGGACGGGCAAGGGCGGCGCGACGGTGGGGGAGATCAACAACTTCCCCGGCCCGTCCACGCCGTTCGGCATGATGCAGTTCTCGCCGGACACCCAGGGCTCGTACGCGGGCTACCAGTACCACTCCGACCGCATCCGGGGCTTCAGCCTCACGCACGCGTCGGTCGGGTGCACGGCGTTCGGCGACGTGCCGCTGCTGCCGGTCACCGGCGACGTCGGCACCGCCCCCTGGGACCGCACGGAGGAGTTCACGCACGACGGCGAGCAGGCCGAGCCGGGCTACTACGCCGTAACGGCCGGCGACGTCCGCACGGAGCTCACCGCGAGCACCCGCACCGGGCTGGCCACCTTCACCTACCCGGAGGGCTCGACGCCGCAGGTGCTGGTCAAGGCGGGCGGCAGCCTCGCGGGCAACTCCCGCGCGCAGGTGCGGATCACCGGTGACCGCGAGCTCAGCGGCATGGCCACCAGCGGTGACTTCTGCGGCAAGGGCAACGTGTACACGCTCTACTACCAGGTCGCCTTCGACCAGCCGTTCACCGCGCACGGCACGTGGGACGGCCGCGCCGTGACTCCCGGCGCGGACAGCGCCGACGCGTCCCGGGCGGGCGCGTACCTGACGTTCGGCTCCGGTGTGGTGCGGGCGAAGGTCTCGATGTCGTACGTGAGCGTCGACGGCGCCAGGGCGAACATGGCCGCCGAGGTGCCGGGCTGGGACTTCGCGGCGGTCAGGAAGTCCACCAGGGACGCGTGGTCGTCGGCGCTCGGCAAGATCCGGGTCGCGGGACGGGACCCGGCGCAGCTCAGGTCGTTCTACACGGCGTTCTACCACTCCCTCATGCACCCCAACACCTTTGACGACGCGGACGGGCAGTACATCGGGTTCGACAACCAGGTCAGGACGCTGCCGAGGGGCCGGCACCAGTACGCGAACTTCTCCGACTGGGACACCTACCGGTCGCTCGCGCCCTTGCAGGCCATGCTCTTCCCGCGCGAGGCCAGCGACATGGCGCAGTCGCTGACCAACGACGCCGTGCAGGGCGGCTGGTGGCCGCGCTGGCCGGTGGCCAACGACTACACCGGTCAGATGACGGGCGACAGCTCGGTGGCGCTCGTCTCCGCGCTGCACGCGTTCGGAGCGCGCGACTTCGACGTGAAGACGGCGCTGAAGTACCTCGTCAAGGGCGCGACCTCGGTGGACAACACGCCGGGCGCGTACCGGGAACGGCCCGGCATCGAGCAGTACGTGGCCCGCGGGTACATGCCGAACAACGACGCCGCGCGTGGCGACCACGCCCGTGTCGGCGCGTCGATCACGCTGGAGTGGGCGGTCGACGACTTCGCCATCGCGCGCTTCGCCCAGGCCATCGGCGAACCCGCCACCGCGCGCGAGTTCTCCCGGCGCGGCCAGTACTGGCAGAACGTGTTCAACCCGATCACCGACCACGTGGCGCCACGGGGACAGGACGGAAGGTTCCCGGACGGTCCCGGTTTCGTGCCGCCGCGGCCCGGCAAGTTCGGCCAGAACGGCTTCGACGAGGGCAACGCCGCCCAGTACTCGTGGATGGTGCCGCAGAACCCGGCGGGCCTCGTCACGGCGATGGGCGGCCCGGCGGCGGTCTCGCAGCGCCTCGACACGTTCTTCCAGAAGCTCAACATCGGGCCGAACGAGCCGTACATGTGGATCGGCAACGAGCCGAACTTCGGCGTGCCGTGGCTGTACAACCACGTCGGGCAGCCGTGGAAGGCGCAGGAGGTCGTCCGGCGGATCGCCACGACGTTGTTCAGCGCGACGCCCGACGGCGCACCGGGCAACGACGACCTCGGCGCCATGTCGTCGTGGTACGTCTGGGCGGCGCTGGGCATCTACCCGTCCACGCCCGGCACCGCGGACCTGGTCGTGCACAGCCCGTTGTTCGAACGCGCGGTGATCTCGCTGCCGAACGGGCGCAAGCTCGACATCCGCGCGCCCGAGGCCGCCACGGACACGCCGTACGTCCACCGGCTCGATCTCGACGGTCACCGCTGGGACCGGACCTACCTGCCGGGGGACACCTTCCACGACGGTGGCAGGCTGGACTTCGCGCTCGCGGCGACTCCGGACCAGCGCTGGGCCGCGAACAGCACGCCACCGTCCTATCGCGACGGTGAGAAGCCGTTCCTGGCCGAGGCCGCCACCCAGGTCGTCGTCGAACCCGGTGCCACGAGCACGGTCGAGGTGAGCGCGCAACGGCTCGGCGGCCGCGACCGTTCGCTCGGCGTCACCACCGAGGCCCCGGCAGGCCTCACCGTGACCGGACCCCGGCGGGTCGACCTCGACGACCGGACCGGCAGCGGAAAAGCGACGCTGACCGTCGCCGCGGCGGCGGGAACGCCCGAGGGCTACCGCGAGCTGCCGCTGACCGTGCGGGGCGCGGGCGGGACGTCGTCGACCAGCTCGGTGGTCGTGCTGGTGACCAAGAAGGACGGCCTCGCCGCGGCGTACTCGGACGTCGGCGTCTCCGACGACGGCGACGTGGGGTCGGCGGACCTCGACGGTGCCGGGAACAGCTACTCCCGGCAGTCGCTGGCGGCCGCGGGACTGGTGGGCGGCGCGACCTACGACGTCGCGGGCACGGCGTTCACCTGGCCCACCGCTCCCGCCGGCCGCCCGGACAACGTCGTGCCCGCGGGGCAGAGCATCGCGCTGGGGACACCGGCGACCCGGCTCACCTTCGTCGGCGCGGCCACGAACGGGGACCAGCGCGCGACCGCGAAGGTGACGTTCACCGACGGCAGCACGGCCGAGGCCGACCTGTCGTTCGGCGACTGGGTGCTGCCCGGCGGCGGGCAGCACCCCGTGTTCGGCAACACCCAGGTCGCCCGCGCCGAGTACCGCAACCGGCCGAAGGGACCGGAGCCGGGCGCGTCGGTCTTCGCCACCACACCGTTCGAGGCTCCGGAGGGGAAGCAGATCGCGTCGGTGACGTTGCCGACGAACGCGAACATCCACGTGTTCGCGATCGGTCAGGCGTAGTGACACGGGACCGCGGGCCGTTCGGGTCCGCGGTCCCGTGCACGCTCTCAGACCGCCGTCGGCCAGTCGTCGCGGCGCAGCGGGGCCGCGGGCTCCCGGAAGTGCGCCGCACCCGGTCCCGCCAGGTACGCGGAGACCGAGGTCGGCGTCACGTCGGGGTAGTCCTCGTTGCGCACGTCCCGCAGCGACCCCGTGCCGTCGTACATGGCCACCTGGTACTGCAGGGCGACGTACTCGAACAGGGCGGACGCGGTGAACTGGCGGCGCGCGACCTCCGCGCGCAGGTCCTGCACCGTGCCCCTGCGCACCAGCTCCCACCGCCGCCCGGACGCCGCCTCCACCTCGTCGCGCAGCTCCAGCATCGTCAGCTGCTGCCCGACGACGTGCACGTCGCGGCCCGCGGTCGCCGGGTCGAGCGCGATCGCGGCCGTGAACGCGGCGGTGTCCGGGATGGTGGTGATGTCGACGGGACGCGTGCCGTCGCCCCACACGGAGAACGTGCCGGCCGCCGGGTCCAGCACCTCGTGGACCGCCCCGAGGAAGTACTCGGGGAACGCGCCGACCGCCACCGACGTGCGCGCGACCGCCGAGCCGGCGAACGACTCCGAGAACACGCGGCGGAGGTCGGACAGGACGTTGACCCCGTACCCGTAGCCGTGCAGGTTGATCGAGAAGTCCGACGGGATCATCCGTGCGACACCGGCCCGTTCGGCGGCCCGCAGCAGCTCGCGCTGCCCGTCGATGATGACCTCCGGCCCGCCCTGCACGGCGGACACGACGACCTCGACGCCGTCGACGTGCTGCTGCAGCGCGTCCGCGCCGTCCGTCAGGTCGCCGACGCACGTGGCCAGCCGCGGGTGCGCCGGGAGTTTGTCCACAGAGGACTCGCGGACCAGTGCGCGCACGTCGGCGCCGCGTGCCAGCAGGTTCCGCACGACCAGGCTGCCGAGGCTGCCGGTCGCGCCCGCCACCAGAACTGTCGTCATCATCGTCTCCTCGTCCGGCCCGCGAGAGGTCTCGACCGGGTCGGGGAAAGCCTGCTGCGCCCCGGTGGCACTGGCAAAGGTCACCGAAGTTGCTTACTTTGGAGAAGTGACCAAGGCTGTCGACGAGGAGAACTGCCACCGGATCATCCGCGCGCTCGACATCCTCGGCGCCCGCTGGACCGGCCCGATCCTGCTCGCCGGGGCCCAGGGCGCCCGGCGGTTCAAGGAGTACCGCGCGCTCGTCCCCGGCATCTCGGACCCGCTGCTGACGTTGCGGCTCAAGCAGTTGCAGGGCCGCGGGCTCATCGAGCGGACGGTCATCCCCACCACGCCGGTCCAGATCCGGTACGCCCTCACGCCGGGCGCCGAGGAGCTGATCGTCGTGCTCCGGCCGCTGGCCAGGTGGAGCGAGCTCCACCTCCCGGCCGACGACGCCTGACGCGCGTCGCGACGTCGAGCGGCCGCGGTGCCCAGGGGTGTCCAGCGGTGCTCATCCCGCGGTGCCCTCTCTTGACAGCGGTCGCCGGGACGCACAACCATGAAAGCGCTCTCACACCTCGATTCCGTCCACATCGGACGGTGTCGCGCCGCCGCCGCAGCTGACGATGAACCGATGGGAAGCAAGGAGTCTTGGTGAAGCACTTCACGAAGGTCGCCACCGGAGCCGTCCTGCTCGCGGTGCTCGGTCTCACGAGCGTCGCCGGTGCCACGAGCGCGGTCGCGACGACCGCGTCCACCGCCGGTGCGCAAGCGGAGAGCAGGCAGCTGCTCGGCACCGTCACCGGTGTCACGGACTTCGACGCCACGGCGCCGGCCGATGGCGAGTACGCCGTCGAGTACGAGGTCGGGGGCGTGTCGTACTGGGACACCTACGTCGACGGGCTGGAACTGGGCTACGTCGGTGGTGCGCAGGGTGTGTACCGCACGCGGTCGTTGACGCTGACGGCCGGCTGTCACCTCGTCCGCGTCGCCGGTCCCGAAGGCTGGGGATCGGCCAAGGTGTACCTGGTGAGGCTGTAGATGACCGGGCGCCTGGCGCGCACCGTTCTGGCTGCCGCGGTGGTCGCGGCGACCGTGGTGTCGTCCACGGCCACCGGTGCCGCGGAGATCACTCCGTTGAGCACGAACCCGGACACGGCCTTGACGGCGTTCAACAACGCGTTCCTGCTCAGCAACGGCAACCAGCGCTACTACAAGACGTCGCTCTCGAACGGCGAGAAGGACTACTTCTGGCGTCAAGCGCTGGAGATCCAGGCGGTCGAGGACGTCTACGAGACCACCCGCGGCAGCGCGACGCGGGACCTGGTGGCACGCCTGCTCGACACGTTCCTGCAGCAGAACCAGGGCAGCGGCGGTCTCCGCGACTGGAACTGGAACGAGTACAACGACGACCTGGTGTGGGCGGGGCTGGCGTTCGTCCGCGGTTACAAGATCACCGGCAACACCGGTTACCTCGACCAGGCCAAGTACGCGTTCAACCGCGTGCACGACCGGGGCCGGGACGGCGCGCTCGGCGGCGGCATCTGGTGGAGCGTCGAGAAGAAGGACAAGAACGCGCTGAGCAACAGCCCGGCGGTCATCCTGGGCACCCTGATCTACGAGGTGACCAACGACCGCGGCTACCTGGACAAGGCCCAGGCGGTCTACGACTGGGTGTGGAGCACGCTGCTGGACCGCTCCACGGGTGGCGTCCACGAGACGATCACCGCGGACGGCAGGCTGTCCGGCGACCAGAACGTCTACGCCGCCGGGGCGTTCGTCAGTGCGGCACAGGCCCTTTACCGCAACAACGGGCGTGGGTCGATCCTCGACGACGCGCGGCGCACGACGGACTGGGTGATCCGCGACCGCACGAGCAACGGGATCATGACCAACGGCACGCGTGACGGCACCTGGCAGTCGGAGTTCGCCCGCGGCATCGGCGAGCTCGTGCGCGAGAACAACCTCTGGGACAGCTACTACGACTGGATGAAACGCAACGCCGACGCCGCGTGGAACACCCGGCGCACCGATCTCAACGTCAGCTGGAACCGGTGGGACGCCCAGACTCCGCGCGACGACACCAAAGCCTTGGAGTCCGTCGGCACCGTGGTGATGCAGGCGGTCACCCCTGCCGCGAAACCTGCCGGCAGCAGGAACGTGCTCATCAGCCAGTGGAGCGACAAGTGCGTCGACGTGCCGGGCTTCGCCTACCGCGACGGGCAACGCCTGAACGCCTGGACCTGCACGAACGGCGAGAACCAGAGCTGGCAGTTCGTCGACGGGACCCTGCGGATGCCCGGCGGCCTGTGCATGGACGTGGCAGGCGGCTCCAGTGCGAACGGGACGACCGTCCAGCTCGCCACCTGTTCGGGCAACGGCGCGCAGCAGTTCGTCCTGCGGCCCGGCGGAAGCCTGGTCAACCCGCAGACGGGCAAGTGCGTCGAGATCAAGGCCTGGAGCACCGCCGACGGCGCCGACCTGGTCCTGTGGGAGTGCAACAACGGCACGAACCAGAAGTGGCACCGCGGTTGACAACCGGCTCTCGGGGTGGAGCTGGCTCCACCCCGAGAACGCCCCCGCACTGCACTGACTGGGACAAGATCGATTCCTAGTCTTCGATCATGACTTCGACCCCCGCACCCACCCACCGCTGGCAGGCACTGGTCCAGCGGTATCCGCTGGTCACGTTCTTCACGCTGGCCAACGGCATCAGCTGGATCGCCTGGCTGCCCTACATCCTGTCGCTCGACGGGTTCGGCGTGCTGCACTTCCGCTACCCGGACCTGCTGATGGGCAACCAGCTCACCGCGATCCTGCCCGGCGCCTACCTCGGCCCGCTGACCGCCGCGTTCACCGTCACCGCCGTCACCGAGGGCAGGGAAGGCCTGCGGCGCTGGCGCCGGCGGCTGTTCCAGTTCCGCGCCGGCGCGGGCTGGTACGCGTTCGCCCTGCTGGCCGTCCCGGTGGCCGTGCTGCTCGGCACGCTGGCCGCCACCGACGCCGAGGGCTTCCAGGTGCCGTCGCTGATGGTGCTGGCCGTCTACGTGCCGATGCTGGTGCTCCAGTTCTTCACGACCGGCCTCGCCGAGGAGCCGGGCTGGCGCGACTTCGCCCTCAGCCGCCTGCAGCAGCGCCACCAGCCGATGGTCGCCACGCTCGTCCTCGGCGTCCTGTGGATCATCTGGCACCTGCCGCTGTTCCTCACGCCCTGGGGCGGCCCGGACGTCAACGCCGAGACGATCGTCCGCTTCGCGATCATGGCCCTGGAGATGAGCTTCCTGATCACCCTGGTCTACAACAAGGGACGCCAGAGCCTGCCGCTGGTCATGCTGCTGCACTGCTCCATCAACAACTTCCAGTCCGTCGCCTTCTCCGAGTTCTTCCCCGACGCCGGCAACGAGGCGCTGTGGGGCCCTGCGCTCGGCCTCGGCCTGCTGGCCCTCGTCGTCATCGTGGTCACGAAGGGACGGCTCGGCTACACCGGCGTCGTCGACACGAAGGTCCGTGCGACCGCTTGAGGCTCGTCCGCGCACTCCCGTCCGGTGGCCCGCTGACCACCGGACGCGTGCGTTTCCCGGCGCACTCGACGGACGCTCGGCAGCGGAACCCGCCGAGCGGGCCGGGTCACCGCCGCCCGGCGCCGGCCCGCCTTCAGGTGATCGAGTCGCCGCCCGTCACGCCGAGCACCTCGCCGCTGACGTAGCTGGACTCCTGCGACGCGAGGAAGACGAAGGCGGGCGCCAGCTCCGCCGGTTGCGCGGCGCGGCCCAGGGGAGTCCGCGAGCCGAAGCCGTCGACGTTGCCCGCGGGCAGGGTCGAGTGGGTCAGCGGTGTCCACACCGGACCGGGGGCCACGGAGTTCACCCTGATGCCCTTGCCGATGAGGTCGGTCGAGAGGTTCTTCGTGAAGTTGACGACGGCGGCCTTGGTGGCGGCGTAGTCCATCAGCACGGGCAGCGGCGCGAACGCCTGGATGGACGAGGTGTTGATGATGGCGGAGCCGGGGCGCATGAACGGCACGGCCGCCTTGCAGAGCCAGAACATCGCGTAGACGTTGATGCGGAACACGGCGTCGATCTGGTCGCCTTCGACGCTGAGCAGCCCGCCGTCGCGCATCAGCTGGTGCCCCGCGTTGTTCACCAGGACGTCGATCCGCCCGAACTCCGCGTGGGCGCGTTCGGCGACCTCGCGGCACTTCTCCTCGGTGCGCAGGTCGCCCGGGACGAGCACGGCGCGCCTGCCGGCGGCGCGCACCAGTTCGGCGGTGCGCTCGGCGTCGTCCTGCTCGTCGTCCAGGTAGGACAGCACGACGTCGGCGCCCTCGCGGGCGAAGGCGATCGCGACGGCCCTGCCGATGCCCGAGTCGCCGCCGGTGATCACGGCCGCGGTGTCCGGGAGGCGCCCGCTGCCCCGGTAGGTGAGCTCACCGTGGTCGGGGTCCTGGACGCCGCTGCCGGGGCCCGGGTACTGGTGCCGGGGGTCCTGGCGGGTGTACTGGTCCTCTGGCATCTCCGGTCCCTCTCACAGCGCTGTGACGGGTGCGCGCGGGAAACGGGTCCGCCGCCGGTGTGGCGGCGGACCCGTTCCGCGTGCTCAGACGGGCTCGACCAGCGCGGAGACCCTGGCGACCCTGCCGTTCGAGCCGAACTCGAAGTGCAGGTACCGGCCGTTGACCTGGTACCGGTCGAAGCTCGGGCCGGTGCGCTCCGGGGTGCCCAGGAACGCCCTGACCTCGTCGCGGGCGGTCGTGCTCGAGCTTGTCGCCGACCTTCTCCCGCTTCTTGAGGTTGGCGTACGTGTCGACGTCGAGCGCCTGGACGTCGTTGCGCGCCGGGCGGTTCGAGATGCGCAGCTTCTGACCGATGCGGTTGAAGATGCCGGCGTTGGCGATGGTCTTGTTCGCCTTGGGCTTCTTGGTCTTAGGCATTGAGCACCTGGCTGATGGCCAGATCGATCGCCTGGTCGACCAGGATCGAGGTGATCTCCTTGAAGACGGGGATCTCCAGCAGCGACAGGCCGAACGTCGGCACGGCGGTCGCGATGGCCTGGGCGATCTGGACGGCGAGCATGGCGAGCTGCACGACGACGGCGATCTTGAGCGCGATGACGACGCCGCCGGCGACGTAGAGGCCGGCACCGACCAGCGAGGAGGCGGTGGCGCCGTCCTCGAGGTTCTTCTTCGGCGCCTCGTCGTTGTCCCAGAACGCCTTGAAGCCGTCGATGGCGGCGCCCCGGTTGCCGCTGAGCACCTGCTGGGCGTGACCGTCGGCGGTGGCCGCGGCCGGGCCGAGGCGGTCGGCGAACCCGGTCCAGAGACCGCCGAGGTCGAAGAGCTTGCCCTCGTCGCTCTCCGGCCAGTTGAAGCCCAGGGCGTTGAGCAGCCCGGACAGCTCGGGCGGCAGCATCATGCCGGTGCTCATGCCTGACTTCCCATCAGCTCGGTGAACATGTCCTGGTTGGCCGTCTCGACGGCCGTGTACTCGTCGGCCATGCCCTGCAGGTTGTCGCCGATCTCGCCGAGAGCGGCGGCGTTGTCCTCGAACGACTCGAACGCGACCTCGGAGACCATCTGGTAGATCGTGTCGAGCGCAGAGCCGAGCTCGTCCCCGCCGAACGCGCCGGCGAGCGCCTCCACCTGGCTGCGGAACGAGGCGATGTCGCTCGTGAGGGACTCACCGGTCCCCAGGATCTCTTTCGCGGACCCGCCGATCATCTCGGCGTTCACTTCCATCCCGGACATCGTGCTGGCTCCCTAGTCGATGGTGCGCATGATCGAGGTGAGGTTCGTCGTGTAGGTGCGCAGGTGCTGCATGCTCTGCTGGCGGACCCGCTCGGCCTGGTCGCTGATCTTCTGCAGCGCGGCCACGTCCAGCCCCGGCCTCTCGACCGCGGCGGCCTGCCGTTCCCAGTCCTCGATCGCGGTGTTGACCGCCTCGATCACCGCCCGCGTCAGCTCAGCCGGCGGGAACTGCAGCGCGACGACGGTCAGCGACAACGCGTGCACCTGACCGCTGGAGACGCCGGCGGTGATCTCGTTGGCCTCGTCGCTGCCCTCACCGACGATCATCGGCGGCGGATCTGCGGCCAGCGCCGCCTGCGTGGAGCTCACCACGTCCAGCGCGTCCTGGAACAGGTAGTCGACGTACTGGGGCGCGCTGTCACCGCTGAGCCCGTTCTTGGCCATCGCCGCCTCGAGCAGGCCCTGGACCCGGCGCAACGCCTCACCGCCCTGGCGGGTGAAGTCCGCCAGCTGCTGTCCCAGCGCGGCCAGGTCGGGCCCGGGGTCACCGGCGCCGGGCGTGTCGATCAACGACTGCGCGAGGGCGTCGTTGATGGCGGCTCTCAGCGGCTCCGCGACGGCACCGGGCGGCTGGGTGAGCAGATCCGGGTGCAGGTCCAGCCACACGATCCGGCGATCCCGCGCCACGACGCTCACGCCAGGCGCCGTCGCCATCGCGTCCTCGAGATCGTCCCCCTCCGGCGCGGGCGGTGCGTACCCCGCGCGTGCCTGTGCCAGCCAATGGTGCTGCTCAGCGAGCCGGGCCTCGTAGATCTGGCCCTCGTCCACCCTGCCGCCCTCCGACATGAATTACCTCCCTGCTTCGGAGAGTAGCGATTCAGTTGCGGGGCGATGACGCGAACGGGCGAATTCCGACGCTCGAATGGACCAATTGATACGGAGAGACGGTAGATCTTTAGCCGATTAATTCAATCGGGTGAGTATTGGGGGACGAGAAAAGTCGAGGTCGCTGGTGGGGAAGTGGGCGGCGGAAATCGCGTTCCGGACGGGTCGCCGGCTGAAAGATGTCGATTCCCGATCGAAGAGATGGCTGCGGGTGTGTCGTCGAGCTGTGCCCGCGGACCCGCTATTCGAACAGGTGCCTGTTGTCCCGGCTCCACGCGACCCTGCCCGCCAGCTCGTCGAGGTGCCCCTCGGCGACCCAGTCGACGTGCGGCTGCGTCCGCGCGTCGGCCAGCCTGCGCACCACGTCGATCCCGTCCTGCTGGACCTCGATCACGGCGTCGACCAACCCGGCCGTGGACGTCAGGCCGTAAGCGCTCGCGAACACCTCCACGCGATGTCTGCGGTCGGGTGGAGCGGGATACCGCAACGCCCGCAGGCACTCGGCGTCATCGCGGAACGGCGCGACGTACTCCAACGCGTAGGCGACGTCGTGAAGACGCGACGCGGGACGTGCGTAGTCCCAGTCGATGACACCGACCGGACGCTCTCCCCGCCAGACGACGTTCCACGGTCCGAAGTCGCCGTGGCAGATCACCTCGTGCCCGCTCAGACCCGTGTCGCCGGTGAACCAGCCGAGGTCGTCGGACGGGACGAAGCCGGCCACCGCGTCGTGGTAGTCGCGCAGCAGCCGGGCGAACCGCGTCAGGCCGGCGTCGTCGACCACCCGCGCCCAGCCCTGCGGCCCGGACTCGCCCTCCACGTAGGTGAGGACCTCGCGGCCGTCCTCGTCGAGTCCCAGGAACCGGGGCGCGTTGGCGAAACCCGCGGACTCCAGGTGTCGCAGCAACGCGTGGATCGACGGTGACCACGGGTACGTGGGCCTGCGGACGGTGTCGCCGATCCGTTCCACCCGCCGGTGCGGCCGGTCCTGCAACACCTCGTCGTTCGTCACGCGGGCGCACGCTACCGGCGGTCCCGGCCGGGCCGGTCAACTGCGGATCTACGAGTAGCCGATGTCCAGGTGGGCGAAGCCGCGGGACCGGAACAGCGCCTTGCCCTCGCGCCGGAACGGGTTGCCGCAGTCGACGAACACGACGCTCGCCAGCGCCGGGCAGTCCAGCAACGCCTCGACGTTCACGATCCTCTTCGAGTTCAGCACGGTCAGCTGGACCAGGCGGGGCAGCGCCGGGAACACCGAGCAGTCGAGCTCGGCGCGGATCCCGTTGAGCCGCACCGACTCCAGCGTCGGGATCGCGGCGAGCCGGGCCACCGGGAAGTCGCGTCCGGTGCCGGAGATCTCCAGCACGCGCAGCGGTGCCGCCAGGTGGTCGACGACGTCGGTGTTCTTCAGGTCCACGAGTTCCAGGTGCCGCAACGAAGGCAGGTCCTCGAGCTGACGCAGCACCGCACCGTCCCCGGTCACGGTGGTGCGGAGGAACTCGAGCGGTGGCAGCGGGTCGGCCACCCGGGGGAGCCGCGGTGTGGTGTACGAGCTGACCCACATCAGCGCTCGCAGTCCCGGCAGGGCGGTGTCGGCGGCGAGCGGGGCCGATGGGGCCTGCCCGTCGGGGTTGCCGATCACGAGCGACGTCAGCGCCGGGGACGTCAGGTGCGCCACGAGCGGGGCCGGCAGCGTCAGCGACCGCAGGTTCACCAGGTCCGGCAGGTAGGAGGGCAGGACCGCGGTGCGCAGCTGGGCGTCTGTCGGGCACAGGGCCAGGCTGCGCACGCGGGCCAGGTCCTCGGGCTGCGGCTTGCCCCGCCACGGAATCCGGACGGCGCCGTCCTCGACGTAGTGGTCGCACTCGTCGGCGTTGCCGACGCAGAAGACCCCGTCGACCAGGTCCAGGTACCGCTCGCGGCTCGCGGAGAAGAGGTCGACGTCCGTCATGCCGGCATCATCCAGCCTCGGCCCACCGCGGCCGGCGCGGGGGCGATCACTCCACAGTGGAACGATCGGCTTCGTGGAGGTGTTGTGAAGGTTTCGCCTCACCGTCCTCCGCCGGTGGCATGCTCGGGATCATGAGACATGGGGGCAAGGTTCTTGCCGCAACAGCCGTTCTGGCCGGCCTGGTCGCGAGCGGCCCGGCCGTGCAGGCGTCGGAGGATCCGGGCTGCGCCGCGGGGGTGCGGTTCACCACGAACTCCACCGAGGCGGCTTCGGGGTTGCGCGTGATGGCGGTCGAGGTGGCCAACTGCGGCACGGAAGCGCTGGAGCTCAACGGGTATCCGCAGGTGAGCCTGTTCGACGGGGAGGGGCAGCCGCTGGACGTGGCGATCCTCGATGGCTCCGGCGGGATCACGTCCCTGCCGGGGTTCGACGACCCGCCCCAGCCGATCACCGTGCTGCCGGGGGAGACCGCGAGCAGCGCGTTCGTCTGGCGCAACACCCGCATCTCGCCCTGGGAGCCGCCGCAGCTCGCCAGGCACGTCGAACTGGCCACCGCTCCGGGCGCTGTCCGGCAGCCGTTGGTCGCCCTGCCGCCGCACGACAGCATCCACATCGACCTCGGTGACACGGGACGGATGGGCGTGCGCGCCTGGTACCGCTGACAGTGCGAAACCGAGGGGCCGTCGTGGCCGGAGAGCCACGACGGCCCGCCGGGCTACTCGAAGAACTTGAGGCTGAACCCGGTGTCGGTGGCGGCACCCGGTGAGTTGGCCCGGCGATAGGTGGTGGAGCCCCACCAGACCGCCGTTCCCGTGTACCAGTACCGGTTGCGCCACTCGTACGGAGTGCCCTTCGCGACGGCGTGGTACATCATCGGGAACCGGTTGCCGGCGGGCGGGCTGTTCGCGATGTCGCCGCCGGGCAGGACGAACGTGTGGTGGCCGGGCCCGTTCGCGTACAGGGTCGCGTCCCAGCCGGTCATCATCTGCGCCTGGTTCGACCCGAACAGGCACCCGTTGGACTTGTACCAGTCCCACACGTTGGTGGGGTCTCCGCCCACGCGCAGGCGGAGGTCGGCGAGGCAGTACCTGTCGCTCCAGCTGCCGTTGGCCGAGTAGGCGATGTGGAGCTGGCCGTTGGGGTCCTTGATCGCTTCCGGCGACTCGTTGATGTACGGGTTGCCCACCACCCGCTCCCAGCTCTCGCGCGGCTGGGAGATGACGTACCGCGCGCCGGTCGGGGTGGTCGGGCTGCTCATCCTGGCGATGTAGAGGTTCTGCTCGACGTTGGTGTCACCGGCCCAGCCGGACCAGACGAACCACCGCTGACCGTTGAAGGTGAACAGGGTCCCGTCGATGGCCCACCGGTCGCCGGGCAGGGCGAGCTTGGTCTCGGAGCCGTAGCCGGTGGTGGGCTGCGCGGAGCTGATCACGTACATCCGGTGCGCCGCATCGCGTCCGGCGGTGAAGTACACGTAGAACCGGCCGCCGTCCACGACGATCTCCGGTGCCCACACGTCGCCGAGGTCGCGGGTGTCGGTCCAGATCCGCTGGGTGGGCGCGGTGGCCAGGCCGTCGGGGGTGGAGGCCTGGCGGGCGAGGATGCCGCCCCCGACCGCCTGGACGCCGACGTAGGTGGAGCCGACCTCGACCACGCTCGGGTCGGCGGCTTTCAGACTCGTTTGCCCGGCGTTCGAGGCCGGTGCGCTGCAGATCATCACGACGACGCACAGGGCGGACGTGATGGCACAGCGCAGGAATCGGGACGGTGTCATGGGCGACATCCCTCTGTTGATCACAGCTCAGGCAGGGGTGCGAGCTGTTCGGAAGGATCGCGTGGCGGAGCGCCGGTGAGGAAGTCCGCGCGGTGCTCTTGCTCGATTCAGCGGGCTGAAATTGGTCTATACCGGTGACAGACCGCGGAGTCGGAGCCCTGGGTCCCGGCCCTGGGCAGCCCTGGGACTTTGGGCTCACGACCCCGGTCGCGCGGCGTCCTACGTTTCGGCTGGCAGCGCTGTGTGCTGTGAGCGAAGGAGGAAGCTGTGGCAGATGACAGGAGGCCCCCGGCCGGGAGGCGGGGCAGAGGACCCGTCGGCCGGATCGGGCTCGTCGGTGCCGTGCTGGCGGTCGTCGGGGCGGTGGTGGTGCCGAACGGTGGCGCGCAGGCCGGGTCGGCGACAGGACCGGAGCAGACCAGAACGGCGCTGGCGGCCGGTGCATGGATCCCGGTCGACCAGGCGAAGTGGAACGCGCAGCTGGCGGCGTTCCGCGCGATGACGCCGCGGACGATCCCGCCGAACGCGAACCGCAACGCCGAGTTCAACGCCACGTGCACCTACAGCCACTCGGCGCAGGACGACCCGATCGTGCTCCCCGGGCTGCCGGGGGCGTCGCACATGCACTCGTTCATCGGCAACGACCGCACCAACGCGAACACGACGTTCGACGACCTGATGCGCTTCACCGCGTCGAGCTGCCAGCCGCTGGAGGACCACTCGGCGTACTGGATCCCGACGCTGTACGAGCGCGACCAGCCCGTCCAGCCGGGACAGGTGGTCGTCTACTACGGATCGCTGCTCAGCGACAAGTCGAAGACCGTCCCGATGCCGCAGGGGCTGCGGATGGTCATCGGCGACGCCACGCGGCAGGTGTCGACCCCGGCCGGCGCGGTCAACGCGTTCTACTGCGCCGGTGGCCCGCTGGAGGGGGCGAGCCGCAGCCGGGACGGGAACTGGCCGGTGTGCCAGGGCGGCACCCTGCACTTCACGATGCGGTTCCCCGACTGCTGGGACGGTCAGCACCTGGACAGCCCCGACCACAGGAGCCACGTCGCGTTCGGCCAGGGCGGCCGGTGCACCGACCAGTTCCCGGTGCCCATCCCGGCGGTCACCTTCTCCATCTCCTACCAGACCAGCGGCAGCGCGGACGGGTTCCGGCTGGCCTCGGGGATGGCCTCGTCCATGCACGGCGACGTGTTCGCCGCGTGGGACGAGAACGCGCTGGGGCACCGCGTGAAGGACTGCGTGGTCCAGGTCGTGCAGTGCAACACCGCGGGCGGCTTCTGACCCGCGGCGTCAGCCGACCACGACCTCGTTGACGTCGGGCGCCGACCCGGTGTCGTTGAAGAACCTGATCCAGCTGTCCCCGGCGGGCACGAACGCCTCGAGCGTCGTGGTCGCCGGGATCAGCAGGCTCGCCGCCCCGGTCAGCCGCCGGGTCTGCGCCTCGCCGTCGTTGACGGCGACCTTGAGCGTCCGCGGTTCCTCCGTCTCGTAGACGATCGTCACCGTGCGGGTGCCGGCCGTGGGCACCCCGGTGACGCGGACCGCGAGTGTGTTCGGGCCGCCGATGTAGCCCACCCGGCTGCCACCGCGGCAGGTCGCGCACTCGATCACGCGAGCGCCGCTGCGGAGGTTCGCCGGATCGGACGCGTGCACGGTGATGCTCTGGAACGCGGGCGGTGGGGGCGAAGTCGTCGGTGGCCGATGGGCTTCGGCCGGTTCCCGGGGCGCCGCGGTGACGGCGGGCGGCATCACGACGACGATCGACGACACGACGACGGACGTGATCACGGACGGGGGAGTCGTGGACGGTGCCCCCGACGCGGCCGGTGGAAGTGGTGCGGACGGTGGGAGCGGTACCACCAACGGCGACACGAGCACCGCGGCTGCCGCGACTCCGATGGCGAGCAACGTCCACCCCGCCCGACGCAGCACCACCCGGCGGGCCCTCATCCGGCCTCACGCCGGCTGGTCCAGCGCAGGACGGCCTCGGTGCGGTTGCCCACGTGCAGCTTCGCGAAGGCGTGGTGCAGGTGGTTCTTCACCGTCTTCTCGGTGACCAGCAGCCGGCGCGCGATGGCCGCGTTGGACAGTCCCTGCGCCACCAGCCCGAGCACGTCCTCCTCGCGCGGTGTCAGTCCCAACCGGACACGCAGCCGCCGTTGCTGTTCCTGCTGTTCGTGTTCTGTCCGTTGACGATCGGCCTGCTCGCGCACGGCCGACACGGCGACGGCCGCCGCCTGGGCGGACAGCCACCCCTGCCCACGGGCGACGGCGTGCACCGCCCGCAGCAGCTCCTCGGGGTCGAACTCGCCGTGCACCAGGTAACCCCGCGCGCCACCGCGCAGCATCTCGCCCACGAGGTGGGGGTCCGCGTCACTGGTCAGCACGAGCACCGCTGTCCACCGGCACAGGTCGCCGAGCACCGACAGCCCGTCCGCGATCGGCATCCGGTGGTCCAGCAGGGTCACGGCGGGGCGCAGCCGCCGTGCGAGGGTCAGCGCCTGCCGTCCGTCCCCGGCCTCGGCCACGACCCGCGCGGACCCGGTACCGTCGAGGAAGCCGCGCAACGCCTCCCGCACGATCGGGTTGTCGTCGACGACCAGGACGTCGATCATGAGGCCGTCCTGGCAGGGCGGACGACGGGCACGGACACCTCGACGGTCGTGCCACCACCGGGCTTCGACAGCACCGCCAGCACGCCGCCGGCATTGCGAGCACGCTCCACCATGCCCACTATGCCGAAGTGGTTCCTGTGTGCGAGGACCGAAAAATCGACCGGGACGCGGAAGCCGCCACCGTCGTCGTGCACGCGCAGGCGGAGGCGATCGGTCTGCGTGAGAGTGACCGTGATCTGTTCCGCGGTTCCGTGCCGCACGGCGTTGCTCAGTGCCTCGTCGAGGATGCGGCTCAGCTCGTAACGCACGTCGGCGGGCGGGTCCACCGGTGCCGTGGTGAGGTGCACCGCGACCCCCGACGACTCGGCGCGGTGCTCGCAGATCCGGTGCAGCGTCGCGGCGAAGTCCTGGTCGGGGGAGTCGAGCCGGAGACCGGTCAGCAGCTCGCGCGCTTCCCTGGCGGCCGCCATGGCGCCGCGGGACACCGTGCTCGCCAGCTGCTCGGCGAGCTCGGGTTGCCTGCGCAACGAGGACGGCAGCGCGAGCGCGGCGAAGGAGACACCGCGCAGGGTCTTGCTGACCGAGTCGTGCAGCTCACGGGCCAGCCGGGCCCGCTCGGAGGCCGCCGCGGAACGCTGGGCCGAGGTGACCACGTCCACGGAGAGGTCGACGTAGCGCACGAGCGCTCCGGTGGCGACCGCGGCCGCGATCCCGGCGAGGACGTCCATCGGCGGGAACGCCAGGGCGAAGACGGCGACGTGCGGGCTCGACGTCCAGGCCTGCAACAGGTCACCGGCCACCGAGTAGCCGAGCACGGCGTGCGGCACCCACAGCACCAGCCCGCGCATGCCGAGCAGCACGCCGCCGAGGGCGCAGGCTCCCGCCGCGAAGCAGAAGAAGGGCACACCGCCCCGGCTCGCGACCAGGACCGCCAGCACCGCGGCCGAGTCCGCCACGACCACCCCCGCCGGACACCGCACCACCCCGGGACGGCGGGCCAGCAGGACGAGCCCGGCGGCCGTGGTGACCGCGACGACGACGAGCACGGCGAGCGCCGTCCGGGGATCGGGGAGGACGCGCAGGCCGACCCCCGCGGCGGTGAGGGTGAGCGCGGCTCTGCCGAGCAGCACGGCCCGTCCCAGCGCGGCCGCGGCCACGACCCTGTTCGCGGGGAGAGTCACGCGCCCACCACTCCTCATGACCTCGTCGTCAACCACAGAGGGTGACTGGACTGTAGCGCAGATCGACCGTTCTGTGAGAGCGCTCTCCGAGGTGCCGGCACGACCGGCCACAGTGGACGGAGGTGGGATTCTGCCGCGCCCGGCGAACGAACGGGCCCGGCCACCTGTGCGGTGGCCGGGCCCGTTCGTTCGGTTCGTGGTTACCGCACGCTGGTGCGGTTGCGGCCGGCGATGGCCTCCGCCGTGCCGATGAGCAGCACGGAGGCGATCACGGCGATGATGAAGCCCAGCACGTTGAGCTCGAAGATGTCTCCGGTGCCGAGCAGGTTCGCGATGGTGCCGCCGATGACGGAGCCGACCAGCCCCAGCAGCAGCGTCGCCACGATGCCGAGGTTCTGCTTGCCGGGCTTGATCAGTCGGGCGAGCGCGCCGATGATCAGTCCGGCGACGATGAACCCGATCACGTCAGCCTCCTGATGTCGTGTGTCTTCCTCCGGCTGACTACCCGACCGGTTCACGGTTCAACCATTCCGCTCCCGTATCGCCGGAGCTGGTCCCGCGGCCGCCAGCCGGCGGCGTTCGAGCAGGTACCCGATCAGGACGGCGGCGAGGCTCGGCAGGGTGAACCAGAGCTGCAGCCAGCTGTCCTCCCGGGGCGGGTCGGCGCTCGCGGTTCCCGGGTAGAGCCCGGCGGAGAGCTGGGTGATCCCGTACAGGGCGGCGGTGACCGCCCCGACGGCCAGCGTCGCGTGCGACCGTTCCGGTCTCCACAGGTAGAAGAGCGAGACCAGGCCCAGGGCGACGCCCATGCTCATGGTCTGCGCGTTGTGGAACTTCGCGTGCGGGGGCCACGCCGGGTTGAAGATGTGCGTGGCGTTCCAGTCCGCGACGTACGAGCCGATCAGGGTTCCGAGCGCGGGGATCGAGATGAGCGCCCGGCCCACGGGAAAACTCTCCACACTGGTTCTCGGCATTTCTGCTCTCCGTTGCGAGATGGGCCCAGGGCCTAGTTCTCGGGCGCGGTCGGGTAGACGTCGGCGTCGAAGAAGCGGGCGAAGGGCAGCGTCCCCAACGTCGCGAGGACCTGCTCCTCGTCGGTGGCGATCACCTCGACGAACGTCGTCCTCCTGGCGGGGGAGACGTAGTGCGCGCCGACCTTCCCCGCCGACTGCAGGGCTTCGAGCTGCTGCCGTTCCGCGCCTCGCAGGGCGGCGAACTCGGTGAGGTCCACGTCGTCGCGGAGGGTTCCCACGACGATGAAGGTCGAGGACGGAGTGGCTTCGGAACCAACTGACATGGCACGTCCGATCTGAGTGATGTCATCGAGTGACATCAACGTACCACGCGATGTCACTCGATGACATCAATGTGGGGATCCGCTCGGAGCGGCACTAAGCTCGGGGCATGGGACGATGGGAGCCTGGGGCGAGCGGGCGACTGCGCGAGGCCGCCTTGGCCCTGTACCTCGAACGCGGCTTCGAGCAGACCATGGTGGCCGACATCGCCGAGCGGGCGGGTGTCACCGCCCGCACCTTCTTCCGCCACTTCGCCGACAAGCGCGAGGTGCTGTTCGAAGCCTCGGCCGACCTGGAGAAGAGCGCACTGGCCGCGCTCGCGGACGCACCGGCCCCGGCGTCGGCGATGGACCTCGTCTCCGCCGCGCTCGACGCCGCGGCCGAGGTCGTCGGCACCGACCGCGAGCTCGCCAGGAAGCGGCACGCGGTGATCATGGCCAACACCGACCTCCGCGAGCGCGAGCTGATCAAGCTCGCCCACCTGTCCGCGGCGCTCGCCGACGGGCTGCGGCTGCGGGGGATCGACGACACCGAGGCGAGCCTGGCCGCCGAGACGGGCATCGCGGTCTACCGGGTCGCGTTCGAGCGGTGGGCGGACGACACCGGCGGCCTCGACCTGAGCGAGGCGATCCGCATGTCGCTCGCCACGCTGCGCACGCTGACCGCGTCCGCCTGAGACGCCGGTCGCCGGAATTGGGTGTTCCTCTCCACTGACCGCACGGGGCATCCGGGGTGATACTGGAGCCGAGACGGTGAGAGGGCGGAGATGGAACTGCCGGACCGCGAACAGCGGGAGCTCGAGGAGATAGAGCGGCATCTCGCGGAGGACGACCCGAAGCTGGCCGCGCGGCTCAACCGCGCCGCGCCGCGGGTCCTCCTGCCGCGACGGATCCTGGTCGTGCTCGGGATGGTCGCCCTGCACGTGGTCGGCCTGGTCGCGGTGGTGGCCGGGGTGACGGTGTCCTCGCTGGTGCTCGTGGTGCTCGGCATGCTCGTGATCGCGGGCGTGTTCGCGTGGTTCACGCTCCGGGCCTGGCGCGCACGCCACCGGGAGTGAGCCCCGCGGGCGCGGCCCGCGAGAGTTGAGTCCACTGTGGACTATCGGCGCCGCGTGGATCCCCGTCGTGGAGCCCTTTAGCGGTTCGCCGCGCCTTCGCGCAAGGGGCATCGTCGCCGCGGACCACGATGCGGAACGCTCCTGACCGCAGGCGGACGCGCCAGTACATTCACCGGCGTGCCCAAGATCGCGGCTTCCCGGTGGCTGGTGGTGCGGCTGAGCGCCGTCGGCGTGCTGTTCCTGGTGTGGCAGCTGGTCGCGCTGGCCGGGATCTGGCCGGCCGCCGTGCTGCCGAGCCCCGGTCAGGTCTGGCAGCAGCTGCTGTCCACTTCGGACTTCACGAACGGCCAGGGCGGCTACGCCGGTTCGACGCTGGCCGAACGGCTCGGCGTCAGCCTGCGGCGGGTCGGCTACGGGTGCTTCTACGGCGTGCTGCTGGGCCTGGTGCTCGGTCTGGCGATGGGACTGGTCCCGGTGGTCAGGGCGGTCACCGAACCCGCCGTGGCGTTCCTGCGCGCCCTGCCGCCGCTGGCCTACCTGAGCCTGCTCGTGATCTGGTTCGGCATCGACGAGGAACCCAAGGTCTACCTGCTGATGATCGCCGCGTTCCCGCCGGTGGCGGTGGCCGCCGCGGCCGCGGTGACCGGGGTCAACCGGCAGTACGTCGAAGCGGCGCAGGCGTTGGGGGCGACCGCGTTCGACGTGATCCGCGCGGTCGTCCTCCCCGCGTCCGGGCCGGAGATCCTCACCGGGATCCGGCTCGCCGTCGGCATCGCCTACAGCTCCGTCGTGGCCGCGGAGACCGTGAACGGCGCGGACGGGATCGGCGGCATGGTGCTGAACGCCCAGCGCTTCAACCAGACCGCCGTGGTCGTCCTCGGCCTGTTCGTCATCGGCATCACCGGCCTGGTCATCGACTCGCTGATCGTGGCCGCCCAACGCGCGTTGTCCCCGTGGCGCGGACGCGCCTGAGACCGAGGAGTCCCCGATGCCGATCTCACGCAGGAGCGTGCTCGCCCTGCTCGCCGCCGCACCCGTGCTCGCGTCGTGCGGTGTGGGCGGCTCGTCGCCCTCCGGCGGGAAGAAGGTGCGGGTCGCGTTCCAGAACTTCGCGGACAGCACGCTGCTGGTGAAGGACCGGAAGACGCTGGAGAAGGCGTTGCCGGACCACGAGATCACCTGGACCGCGTTCGACTCCGGTGCGAGCATCAACACCGCGTTCCTGGGCGGCGCGATCGACCTCGCGGTCATCGGCAGCAGCCCGGCCGCCGCCGGTCTGTGCCCGCCGCTGAACATCCCGTACCAGGTGATCGAGCTGCTGAACGTCATCGGCGACAGCGAGGCGCTCGTCGTGCGCAAGGCCAGCGGGATCACGAAGATCTCGGAGCTGGCCGGCCGCAAGGTCGCCGCGCCGTTCAGCTCGACGGCCCACTTCAGCCTGCTCGCCGCGCTGGAGCTGGCCGGTGTCGACGCGGCCTCGGTCACGATCGTCGACCTCGAACCGCAGAACATCCAGGCAGCCTGGCAGCGCGGCGACATCGACGGCGCCTACGTCTGGACGCCGGTGCTGAGCGTTCTGCAACAGGACGGGGTGACCCTCACCGACAGCGCGAAGCTCGCCGCCGCCGGCAAGCCGACCCTCACGTTCACCGTGGCGCGCAAGGAGTTCGTCGAAGCCAACCCGGACGTGGTCGACCAGTGGCTGGCCGCGACGAACGAGGCGATCAAGCTCATCAAGACCGACCCGGCGGCGGTCGCGGCCGCGGTCAGCAGGCAGATCGGCATCGGCGAGGCCGACGCGGTGTCCCAGCTGAAGCAGAACATCTACCTCGACCACGACGAGCAGCGCGGTCCCGACTACTTCGGCTCCGCGCAGACGCCGGGGCAGCTCGCGAACCGCCTGCGCGACACGGCGGAGTTCCTGCGCGCGCAGAAGAAGGTCGACCAGGTACCGGACCTGGCGACCTTCCAGGCGGCGCTGCGGGCACCGGGGGCCGGTCGTGGCTGACGTCGCCGAGCTCCGCGGTGTCGCCCACGCCTACCCGGCGAAGACGGGGCCGGTGCCGGCGCTCGGCCCGCTGGACCTGGTGATCGCACCGGGCGAGTTCCTGGTCGTCGTCGGCCCGTCCGGATCGGGCAAGAGCACGCTGCTGCGCATGCTCGCCGGGTTCGAACGTCCGTCCACGGGGGACGTGACGCTGCTCGGCCACCCGCCGGTGCCCGGCCGCGAGGTCGGGGTGGTGTTCCAGCAACCCCGGCTGTTCCCGTGGAGCACCGTCGGCGGCAACATCGCCACGGCGCTGAAGTGGGCGAAGGTGCCGAAACCCGAGCGACCGGCGCGGGCGGCGGAGCTGCTGTCGCTGGTCGGCCTCGACGGGCTCGGCCCGAGACGCACCTGGGAGATCTCCGGCGGCCAGCAGCAACGCGTCGCCATCGCCCGCGCACTGGCCGCGCGTCCCCGGCTGTTGCTGATGGACGAGCCGTTCGCCGCGCTGGACGCCCTGACCAGGGAACGGTTGCAGGAGGACGTGCGGTCGCTCGCCGCGGACGGCAGGTCGGTCGTGTTCGTGACGCACAGCGTCGACGAGGCGGTCTTCCTCGGCAGCCGCGTCATCGTGCTCACCGACCGGCCAGGCCGGATCGCCCTGAGCCTCGCCGTCGACCTGCCCCGGCACGGGGTGTCGGCCGACGAGCTGCGCGGCTCGCCGCGGTTCGCGGCCCTGCGCGGCGAGGTGGGCGCCGCGGTGCGGGCGACCCTGACCTCCCGGCCGGACGAGCTCGCGGAGAGGTCGTGACGCCCGGCACACGCCGGTGGGACGGTCAGAACCCCTTGCCGGGGTTGAGGATTCCGCGCGGGTCCAGCGCGGACTTGAGCGTGGCGTGGACGTCCAGCACGTCCGCGCCGACCTCGCGGGCCAGCCAGTCCCGCTTGAACAGGCCGACGCCGTGCTCGCCGGTGACCGTGCCGCCGAGGTCGAGTGCGAGGGCGAAGATGTCGTCGCCCGCCTCGCGCACAGCATCCGGCAGCCGCTGAGCGGACCTGTCGTAAGCGATGATCGGGTGCAGGTTGCCGTCGCCGGCGTGGGCGAACGAGTAGATGTCCACCCCACGCGTCCGCGCGATGCGTTCGACGCCCTGGAAGGCCTCGGCCAGCCGGGAGCGGGGGACGCAGATGTCCTCGATCAGGGCGCGGCTGAACCGTTCGATCGACGGCAGCGCCATGCGCCGGGCGAAGAGCAACTGCTCGGAGGTCGCGGCGTCGGAGGCGGTCGAGGTCCAGGTCGCTTCCTTGCCGAGGACGTCGGCGATCGCGGCGATCTCCGCTTCGGCGGCGGCCCCGTCGGCCTGGGCGATCACGAGCGCCTTGCCGCGCGCGGCGTAGTCCGTGCCCTGGGCGCGGTCGATCACGTTCACCGTGGCGCTGTCGAGGAGTTCCAGCACGCTCGGCTCGCGCCGCGTTCGTGCGAGCGCGCTGCACGCGGCTGCCGCGTCGAGAACGCTCTCGTACGCGGCCACGGCGGTGAAGGTCTGCGCGGGCAACGGACGCAGGCGGACGGTCGCGCCCACCACGACCCCGAGGGTTCCTTCCGACCCGACGAACAGGGCGGTCAGGTCGAGGCCCGCCACGCCCTTGACGGTCCGGCGGCCCGTGCTGATCAGCCTGCCGTCCGCGAGCACGACGTCGAGACCCAGCACGGCTTCCCCGGTGACGCCGTACTTCACGCAGCGCATCCCGCCCGCGTTCGTCGCGATGTTGCCGCCGATGGTGGAGATCGCCGCGCTGGCGGGGTCCGGGGCGTAGCGCAGCCCGTGCTCCGCGGCGGCGCGGTCCAGGTCGGCGGTGAGCACACCGGGCTCGACGACCGCGATCTCGTCGACCGGGTCGATCCCGGTGATCCGGTCGAGCCCGCCGAGGTCCAGCACGACGGTGCCGCTCCCGGCCACGGCGCCACCGGCCAGCCCGGTGCCCGCTCCCCGCGGCACGACCGGGACGCGGTGTTCGTGCGCCAGCCGCAACGTCCGCCGCACGTCGTCCACAGTGGACGCACGCACGACCGCGGATGGCAGCCCCCGCGGCGTGGTGCCCGACCGGTCGGTGGCCACTGCGGCGACGTCGCCAGGTGCGGTCGAGACCCCGGCGACGGAGGCGGCGAGCTCGTCGAGGAACGCCATCACACCACGATGTCCGGCAGGTCGCCGCCGAGCTTCAGGCTCTCCAGGAACAGCACGACGGTCGCGGCGACCGACCGGTGCGACACGTCGTTGAGCACGTCGTGGTGCCCGCCGACCACGGTCCGCAGGCGTGCCGAGGAGAACGGCGCGAACGCGGCGGCCGGCGGGGTGACGGCGTCGTGGTCGCCGTGCAGGACCAGCGTCGGCACCGGCGGCTGCTCGACGACCCAGCCCGCGGGGACGGGCTCGGCGAGCGCGCCGCGGGTGAAGTCCTCGTCCTCGGCCAGCACGCGCTGGTGCGTGGGGCAGGCGGACCGCGCGTCCAGCTCGTCCTGCCACTGCGCGACCGGCGCGCTGTCCGGCAGCGCGAGCCCGGCCAGCACGACGCCGTCCGCGAGCGAGCCGAGCCTGGCGGCGACCGTCGCACCGGTGTCGGACCCCGCCAGCACCCTCGGGGCGGGCAGGTCGGCGTCGCCGAGCAGGGCCTCGACCTGCTTGCGGGTGGTCACGAGGTCGCCGGGGTCGGTCTCGACGACGCGCACCCGGTAGGCGTCGGCGGCGAGCCTGCGCCCGAAGCGCTGGTAGGTGCGCGCGGTCTCGCCGCGGCCGGTGAGCAGGATGACGGTGCCGCGCGCCGCGAGACCGGGAGGCTCGTCCCAAGCGCCGATGCTGGTGGTGGTCACCGGACCACCATGGCCGGGCGCCGGGCGGCGGGTCCAAGAGCGTTTCTCGATGACTACCCATGCGGACTCGTGATGAATTTGCAAGCCCCGAGCCGGTAACTTCTCACATGCCGGTCGGGGATCTCGGTTCGCGCCCGAGTCGGCTCTAATCGACCCATGACGAATTCGCTCGACCTCGAACACCTGCGGACGCTGATCGCGATCGCCGAGTGCGGCGGGTTCAGCAAGGCCGCCGCGGTCAGGCACATCAGCCAGCCCGCGCTGAGCCAGCACGTCAGGCAGCTCGAACGCGGCCTCAAGCGCAAGCTGTTCGAGCGCGACGGCCGGAACATGCGCTTCACCCACGAGGGAGAACGCGTGCTGGCCGAGGCCCGCGCGATCATCGAGGTCCACGACGCGTCGCTGCGCAGGCTGGAGGCCGAACGCGACAGGACGATCGTGGTCGGCTCGACCGAGCACAGCGCGGAGCAGATCCTGCCGGAGATGATCAGGGCGTTGCAGGCCGCGTTCCCCGGCTGTGCCACGAGGTTCGAGATCGGCAGGTCCACCCAGCTCACCGACGCGGTGACCAAGGGCACGGTCGACTTCGCGTTCGTGCTCGACCCCAGCGGCCAGGGCGCCGGTCACCTCGTCGGCACGCTACCGCTGGTCTGGTACGCGCCACGGGGCTGGACGCCGGAACCGTCGTGCCGGCTCGTCGCCTTCGAGGAGCCGTGCGGCCTGCGGGAACGCGCGCTGTCGGTGCTCGCCGCGGAAGGCCACCGGGTCGAGGTCGTCGGCCAGTCCACGACGCTGGAGGGCGTGCTCGCGGGCGTGCGGGCGGGCCTGGGCGTCGCCTTGCTGCCCAGCGCCGGCGGCCGCCCGTCCGGCCTGACCGTCCACACCGGACTCCCCGACGCGGGGACCACCCACCTGCGCATGGTCGCCCGGCGCGGCCTGTCCGCCGACGTGGAGCGGACCGCGTTGACGGCGGGCACGGACTTCTTCGCCCAGCGCCCGCACCTGCAGCTCGTGCCGAAGGGGGCGTGAGCCGATAAGGCACGGCTATCGGTTCCGTTCGCGGACTTGTCTTGGACACCCCGTCCGACCGGCCCATACGGTCGAGAACGTGACCAGTGCCCCCGTCTTCGACGCGAAGATCCCCCCGACGGCCTCGCCGAAGGTCGAGTTCATCAGCCTGTCGCACCTCAACCCGTCGACCGAGCTGAACCCGATCCCGGCGCGCGGCATCGACCTGGAGTACTTCCGCACGTACGTCCGCTCGCTCGAGGAGGGCGGGTACGACTACACGTTGCTGCCCTACGGCGCCGCGAGCGCGGACTCGTTCGTGGTGGCGTCGGCGGTCGGCCAGCTCACCGAGCGGATCAGGCCGATCGTCGCGCTGCGGCCCAACACGACGTTCCCGCTGGTGGGCGCGCAGAAGCTCGCCACCCTGGACCAGCTGACCGAGGGCCGCGCGGTCGTCCACCTGATCTCCGGCGGCAGCGACGCGGAACAGGCCCGCCAAGGCGACTACCTGCCCAAGGACCGCCGCTACGCGCGCACCTCGGAGTACATCGACCTGCTGCGCAGGGCCTGGACCGAGCCCGCGCCGTTCAGCCACGACGGCGAGTTCTACAAGTTCGACGACTTCGGTCCCGGCTTCGCCCCGTACGACTCGCCGATCCCGATCTCCATCGGCGGCCAGTCCGACGAAGCCTTCCAGGTGGGCGGCGAGAAGGCCGACATCTTCAGCTTCTGGGGCGAGCCGCTCGACGACCTGCGCGCCGAGATCGAGCGGGTGCACGCGATCGCCCGAGCCGCCGGCCGCACCACGGTGCCGCGCATCTGGGTGACGTTCCGGCCGATCATCGCCAAGACCGACGAGCTGGCGTGGAAGAAGGCCCACGAGTACGTCGGCAGGATCGCCGACACGTTCGGCAAGGCCGCCTACGGCAAGCAGCGCTTCATCACGGCGGGCTCACCGCAGAACGTCGGCTCGCAGCGGGCGTTGTCGTTCGCGGAGAAGAGCGAGCTCTACGACCGTGCACTGTGGACTCGCACGGCCGCCGTCACGAACGCGGCCGGTGCGTCGACGGCACTGGTCGGCTCCCCGGAGACCGTCGCCGCCGCGATCCTGGACTACGTCGACCGGGGCGCGGACCTGGTGAGCATCCGGGGTTACGACACGCTCGCCGACGCCGTCGACTACGGCAAGCACGTGCTTCCCCTGGTGCGGCAGGAGCTCGCGCACCGCGAGGCCACCGGCACCCGCGGCACGCTGCAGGCCGAGCACCTCGGCGGGTACGGCGAGGAGTACCGCCGGCACGCGGTGGCGGGCCGGGCATGACGAGCACCGCCTACGACCTCCCCGCGCCCACGACGGACCTGGCCGCCGTCACCGCCGAGCTGGCCGAGACGGCGGCGGAGTACGACCGGAGCGGCGCGATCCCGGTGCGGGGCCTGGAGGTCGCGCACCGGGCCGGCCTGCTCACGGCCACGGTCGGCACGCGGTTCGGCGGGCAGGGAGCGGGTCCCCGCGAGACCGCGCGCATCCTCACCGCGCTGGGCGAGGGCGACCCGTCGGTGGCGTTGATCGTGGCGAACACGCTGATGGCGCACGCGGCCCAGGCAACGCACTCCCACTGGCCGCAGGCCTTCTACGACGACGTCCTGCGGCGCTCCGTCACGGGTCCCGCGCCCGTCAACGCCATCAGGGCCGAACCCGAGCTCGGTGCCCCGGCCCGCGGCGGCCTGCCCAGGACCACCATCAGCCGGTCCGGCGAGGGCTGGGTGCTGAACGGCCACAAGGCCTACGCCACGGGCGCCTCCGCGCTGGCCTACCACCAGGTCTGGGTCGTCACCGACGATCCGGAGCCGCGCGTCGGGCACGTGCTCGTCCCCGGCGACCTGCCCGGCATCACGTGGGTCGACACCTGGGACCACCTGGGCCTGCGCGCCTCCAACACCCACGACGTGATCTACGACGGGGTCGAGCTGCCGCTGGACGCGTTCGTCGAGATCCCGCGCGGTGCCGACGGCGTCTACCGCGACCCGGCGGCGGTCGCCGGGCCCGGCAGCTTCGGCCACCCCGCCCTGTACATCGGTGTGGCACGGGCGGCGCGGACCGCGTTCACCGAGTTCACCCGGTCCCGCGTGCCGGCCGCGCTGGGCAGGCCGATCGCGACCACCGAACGGATCCAGGCCGTGGCGGGGGAGATCGACCTGCAGATCGCGCAGGCGGAAACGCTGCTGCACGGCGCTTTGCTGCGGATCGAGGCGGGCGACGAGACGGTGCACCCGCAGCTGTCCGTGCTCAAGGTCGCCATCGCTCGGTCCGTGGTCGCGGCCGTGCAGACGGCGGTGGCGGCGCTGGGCAACCCGGCGTTGTCCCGGCGCAACTCCCTTGAACGGCACCTGCGCGACGTCCTGTGCGTGCGGGTCCACCCGCCGCAGGAGGACGCCGCGCTCATCGCGGCCGGTCAGCGCGTGCTCGGCGGGTCGTAGGCCCGCACCGGCGGCACCGGGCCGTCGTATCGCGTGACGGCGACCAGCACGTGCGCGCCGCTGGTCGCCTGGGTGAGCGGTGAGGTGGCGACGTCCCTGGTGAGCACGTTGACGTTGCCGTTGACGCAGTCCGCGATCTCCGGGGCGCTGGGGTCGAACCAGGCCCCGGTGTGCATCTGCGCGACGCCGGGCAGCAGGGCGTCGGTCACGAGCACGCCCGCCAGCACAGTCCCTTGCGCACTGCGGACGAGCGCGACGTCCCCGGTGGACAGCCCGCGGGCCGCCGCGTCGGCCGGGTGCAGCCGCACGGGCTCCCGTCCGGCGATCTTGGTCGACTGGCTCGCGTCGCCCATGTCCAGCTGGCTGTGCAGCCGGTGCGTGGGCTGGTTGCACAGCAGGTGCAGGTCGAACTCGGCGGCCTGGGGCGATCCCCACCACTGCGTGGGCTCGACCCACCGGGCGTGCCCGGCCACCGCGGAGTCGAGCTCGATCCGGCCGCTGGGGGTGCCAAGGGGGAAGGTCTCCGGTGCGGCGCGGAAGGCGGTGAACACCGGGTCGTCGTAGGGCTCCTGGGCCAGGTCGACGCCGCCATCGCGCCAGAACTCGGCGAACGGCGGCGCGGGCGGTGATCCCGGGCTGCTCCGCCACTCCTCGTAGATCCGCTCCAGCCACTGCCGGGAGTCGAGCCCCTCGGCGAAGTCCGCGCCCAGCCGCTTCGCGAGCTCGGTGTAGATCGCGAGCTCCTCCCGCGCCTCTCCGTGCGGCGCCACGACCCGCGGCATCGCCCTGAGCCTGCTGTCCCCCGCGCCGGCGGCGACGTCCTCGCGTTCCAGGGTGGTCGCCACGGGCAGGACGACGTCGGCGTGCCGGGCGGTCGCCGTCCAGTGGGTCTCGTGCACGACGAACGTGTCCAACCGGGACAGTGCGGTGCGCAGTCGCTTCAGGTCCTGGTGGTGGTGGAACGGGTTGCCGCCCGCCCAGTAGGCCAGCTTCACCTCGGGGAACCGCAGCCGTCCACCGTCGTAGGGGATCTCCTGCCCCGGCCGCAGCAACAGGTCGCTGATCCGGGCGCACGGGATGAAGTCCGGCACGGGGTTCACCAGCTGCGGGAACGTCGGCAGCCGCGGCCCGGCGACCCCGACGCCGTAGTCGCCCATCGACCCGAAGCCGTGCGCGAAACCCCCGCCGGGCAGGCCGATCTGCCCGAGGAACGCCGCCAGCGCGAGCGCCGCGGACACCGGCTGTTCGCCGTTCTCCCCGCGTTGCACCGCGTAGACGACGTTGATCAGCGTGCGGCCGGCGGCCATCCGGTGGGCGAGCGCGCGAATGGTCGCCGCCGGTGTCCTGCTGATCTCCGCGGCCCACTCGGGAGTCTTCGCCACGCCGTCGGCATCACCGAGGACGTACCGGCGCACCCGGTCGGCCCCGGTGGTGTAGCGGGCCAGGAACTCGTCGTCCGCGAGCCCGTCGACGACCAGCACGTGGATCAGCGCGAGCAGGACCGCGGTGTCCGTCGCGGGCATCACCGGAACCCACTCGGCACCGTCGAACGCGTCGTCCCGTTGCGCGGACAGCGAGACGACCTCCGTGGTGCGGCCGACCGCCCGCAGACTCGCGGAACCGCTGTGCCGCGCGTGCCCGCCCGGCACGACCCACGTGTTCGACCGGCGCACCCCGCCGAAGGTGACCAGCAGGTCGGTGTGCTCGGCGATGTCGGCCCACGACAGGGGCCGGTACCGCAGCTCCAGGGCGGCCTGCGCGCCGACGAGGTGGGGGAGCAGCACCGCGCTCGCACCCCGGCTGTAGTCGTTGACCGAGCGCGTGTAGCCGCCGGTGGTGTTGAGGAACCGGTGCAGCTGGCTCTGCGCGTGGTGCAGCCTCCCCGCGCTGCCCCAGCCGTACGAGCCGCCGAAGATCGCCTGGTTGCCGAACCGCGACCGCACCCGGTCGAGCTCACCGGACACCAGGTCGAGCGCGTGGTCCCAGCCGACCTCGACGAACTCGCCGTCCCGCGGCCCGGGACCGGGGCCGTTCTCCAGCCAGCCCCGCCGCACGCTCGGCCGCGCGACTCGCGAGGGGTGCCGGTTCCCGCCCACGACGTTGCCGATGGCCGGTGCGGCGTCGGGCTCCTCGGGCGTCGCGGACACGACCTCGCCACCGGCCACCTCGACGCGATACGTTCCCCAGTGCGCGCTCGTCTCCACACCGACGACGGTAACCGCAATCGAGCGGTGTCAGAGATAAGTCTCCGTGATGGGAAACGATCCCCTTTTCGTCTTGGACCCGTTGACGTGCGCGCTTTTACCTTTTTCGCATGAAACCCACCCGCGCGTTCCGGACCACCGTCGGCCTTGTCACAGTGCTGGCCCTCACCGCGTGTGGTGCCGGTGCCACCGCGGGAGGTGGTGCGGCGAAACAGGGTGGCGGCATCACGTTCCTGATCGACTCGCTCGGCGACACGTGGATCCCCAACAACAGCGCCATCTCCAGCTTCCAGGGCCACATCTGGGGGCACGTCACCGACAAGCTCGTCTACGTCGACGAGAACGGCAAGGTCAGCCCGTGGATCGCGGAGAAGTGGGAGCAGAACCCCACCGCGACCGAGTTCACCCTGCACCTCAGGACCGGTGTGACGTTCTCCGACAAGACCCCGCTCGACGCCGCCGCCGTCGTGGCGAACCTCGACATCTGGTCCAAGGGCGACCCGGCCCGCGGCATCAACCCGATCGGCCTGTTCCCCAAGACCTACGACCACGCCGAGGCCGTGGACGCGCAGACCGTGAAGGTGTTCTTCAAGGCGCCGACGCTCGGGTTCATCCCCACCCTGGGCTACCACGGCTCGATCCTGATCTCCCCGAAGACCATCGCGCTGCCCGCCGCGCAGCAGGCCGACCTGTCGAACGACATCGGCAGCGGCCCGTTCGTCGTGCAGTCGTGGAAGGAGGGCGACAACGTCGTACTGAAGAAGCGCGATGACTACAACTGGGCGCCCGCCGCGCTGGGCAAGCAGGGACCGGCGACGCTCGACACGATCACCTACAAGCTGGTGGCGGAACCGTCCGTGCGCACCTCCGCCGTCCAGTCCGGGCAGGCCGACGTCGCCTACAACCCGTCGCCGCAGGAGCTGAAGTCCTTCAAGGACCAGGGTTTCACCACCGCGACGCCGCGCTACCTCGGCTTCGTCAACGGCTACGCGGTCAACACCAAGGTCGCCCCGTTCGACGACGTCAGGGTGCGCCAGGCGTTCCAGCACGGCATCGACCGCGCCGAGATCATCTCCACCGTCTACACCGAGGACTGGCTGCCCGCGAAGTCGTTGTTCCAGAGCAACGTCCCGGGAGCGACGGACCGCAGCGCGGACTTCGCGTTCGACGCGGCCAAGTCGGCCGAGCTGCTCGACGAGGCGGGCTGGGTGAAGGGCGCCGACGGCGTGCGCGCCAAGGACGGCAGGCAGCTCGCGCTGACGCTCTACTCGAACCCCTACCTGGCCGCGTCCAAGTCGATCGACGAACTGGTCGCGCAGCAGCTCGGCAAGCTCGGCTTCAAGGTGGGCATCCAGTCGTTCGACGTCGTCACCTACGGCGAGCGCATCAAGCTCAACAGCCCGACCGTGCCGGCCTACGAGATCACCCGCAGCTTCATCGACGCGGGCACCGTCGCGGGCGTGCTGACCGACGCGAACAAGGGCGAGAACTGGTTCGGCCTCGGCCAGAGCGACCAGAAGCTCGTCGAGCTGGCGACCGGGGTGGCACGGGCGGAGAGCGTCGAAGCGCGCGCCAAGGTGCTCGACGAGCTGCAGGGGTACGTGTTGCAGCAGGGCTACTACGTGCCGCTGACCCAGATCGTGCAGCGGATCTACCTGCAGTCGCCGAAGCTCACCGGCGTCACGTACAACGGCATCGCGTACGCCAACTACTACACCGCCTCGCTCACGTCATGAACCGCGGCTACGGCATCTACGCCCTCCGCCGCGTCCTCCAGTCCGCCGTCGTGGTCCTGCTGGCGTACGTGTTCACGTTCATCGTGATCAGCGTGCTGCCCGGCGACCCGGTGACGAACACGCTGCGCAACCCGCAGAACGGGTTCACCGAGGAGGAGATCACCCGGATCGTCTCGTACTACGGCCTGGACCGCCCAGTGTACGTGCAGCTGTGGGAGTCGTTGTCCCGCTTCGTGACCGGCGACCTCGGCATCTCGCTGCGGTCGGGGCTGCCGGTCTCGCGGCTGGTCGGCGAGGTGCTCCCGTCGACGGTCGTGCTGGCCCTGTCGGCGCTGGCGGTGGCGGTGCTGCTCGCGTTCGCGGTGGCGTTCGGCACCCGGTACCTGCCGGCGCGCCACGGGCAGGGCCTGCTGCGGGCGTTCCCGTCGCTGTTCCTGTCCGTGCCCAACTACGTGATCGGGCTGGTGCTGATCAACGTGTTCGCGTTCCAGCTCGGGCTGTTCCGGGTGATCGACGCCGAGACCGCGCTGCCGACGTTCTTCGCGGCGGTGGCGCTGGGCATCCCGGTGTCCGCGCGGATCGCGGAGGTGCTGATCACGAACCTCGACCACGAGGCGGCGCAGGAGTACGCGTCGGTCGCCCGGTCGCGGGGGCTGGGGCAGACCCGGTTGTTCTTCCGGCACCTGCTCAAGCCGTCGTCGCTGCCGGTCGTCACGGTGGTCGCGCTGGCCGTCGGCGAGCTGCTCGGCGGTGCGGTGATCACCGAGAGGGTCTTCGGCCGCACCGGCATCGGCAGTCTCGTCGAGCGGTCGGTGACCACGCAGGACCTGCCGGTGCTGCAGGCCGTCGTGGCGCTGGCCGCCGTCGTGTTCGTCGGCGTGAACCTGCTGGCGGACCTGGTCTACCCGTTGCTCGACCCGCGTGTCCGCATCCGTGACGAGAAGGCGGTGGCGTCATGACGCTCACCCTCGCCAGACCCGCGACCAGGGTTCCGCTGACCGTCGCGGTGTCGTTCGGCGTGGTCGGGATCGTGCTGCTGTGGTCGGTGGTGCCGGGGCTGTTCGCCGGCCAGAACCCGGCCGCGGGCGTGCCCGCGGACAAGTTCCGGCCACCGGGGTTCGCGCACTGGTTCGGCACCGACCACCTCGGCCGCGACCTGTTCGCGAGGGTGGTGCACGGCACCGCGTCGTCGGTCAGCAGCGCGTTGGTGGCCGTGGGCATCGCCGTCGTCGTCGGCGGGCTGATCGGGCTGGTGGCGGGGTTCGCCGGCGGCGCGACCGACACCGCACTGGCCCGGCTGGTCGACGTGCTGCTCGCGATCCCGGAGTTCCTGCTCGCGGTGATCGTCGTGAGCGCGCTCGGGTTCCAGACGACGAACGCCGCCATCGCCACCGGTGTCTCCGCGGTCGGCGTCTTCGCCAGGGTGATGCGGTCGGAGGTGATCAAGACCCGGCGCGCGGTGTTCGTCGAGGCCGCCTATCTGCAGGGCGGTGCGCGGGTGCACGTCCTCGTGCGGCACGTGCTGCCGAACGCCTCGCGGTCGTTGCTGTCGCTGGCGGTGCTGCAGTTCGGCTACTCGATCCTGATCATCGCCAGCCTCGCGTTCCTCGGCTACGGCGACCCGCCGCCCGCCTCCGACTGGGGCCTGCTGATCTCGGTGGGCAAGGACTACCCGCTGTCCCCGTGGCTGGTCTACGCGCCGGCCCTCGTCATGATCACGACCGTCCTCTCCGTGAACAGGATCAGCCGATGGCTGCGCAGAACCGACTGACCCTCCGCGTGGACGACCTCACCGTCGCCTATGGACACGACGAGGTCGTCTCGCACGTGAGCTTCGAGGTGCGGAGAGGGGAGAGCCTCGCCCTCATCGGCGAGTCCGGATCCGGGAAGTCGACGATCGCGCGGACGGTGCTGCGGCTGCTGCCCCGCACCGGCCGGGCCGCCGGTGTCGTCGAGTTCGACGGCCGCGACGTGCTCTCGTTGCCGGAGCGGCAGTTCCGGTCGTTGCGCGGGCGTTCCATCGGGTTCGTGCCGCAGGACCCCGGCCACGCGCTCAACCCGGTGCGCACCATCGGTTCCCAGGCGCGGGAGGCGGCCGCGCTGCTCGGGCCTGCGTCGAAGGCCGAGCGCACCGCCCTGGTTCTGGACACCTTCGCCCAGGTCGGGCTGGACGACCCGCGCCGGGTCCACGACTCGTACCCGCACCAGCTGTCCGGCGGCATGCTCCAGCGGGTGCTGATCGGCCTGACGGTGCTGCCGCGGCCCGCCCTGATCGTGGCCGACGAACCGACGTCGGCGCTGGACGTCACCATCCAGAAGCGCATCCTCGACCTGCTCTCGGAACTGCGCCGGGAGCTGGACATCAGCCTGCTGCTGATCACCCACGACCTCGCCGTCGCCGCCGAGCGGGCCGACTCGCTCGTCGTGCTGAAGGACGGTGTGGTCCAGGAAGCCGGGGACACCGCCACGGTGTTCGCGGCGCCGTCCTCGGCGTACGCCCGTCAGCTGCACTCGGACGTCCCGGCGCTCAACCCCGACCGCTACCAGCACCTGCGCACCCTCCCGGCCGCCGGTGAGCCCAAGATCCAGGTCAGCGGCGTCACCAAGTCGTTCGTCGTCGAGGGCGTCCGGCTGACCGCGGTCGACGACGTGTCGTTCTCGGTCGGCGCGGGGGAGACGCACGCGCTGGTCGGGGAGTCCGGCTCCGGCAAGACGACCACCATCCGGCTGCTGCTGGGGCTGGAGGTGCCGGACAGCGGCAGCATCACGGTCGCGGGCGAGGAGGTGACCGGCCGGTCGCACGGCGATCTCCGCGTGGTCCGGCGCCATCTGCAACTGGTGTACCAGAACCCGTTCACGTCGCTCGATCCCACGTGGACGGTCGGCAGGCTGGTCGGCGAGTCGCTCGACCGCTACCGGATCGGCACGCGGCAGGAGCGCGCCGGACGGGTGAGCGAGGCGCTCGACGCCGTCGGGCTGAGCGCGGACCTGGTGTCCCGCAAGCCGTCCGCGTTGTCGGGCGGGCAACGGCAACGGGTCGCGATCGCGCGGTCGCTCGTGCTGCGGCCCGATGTGATCGTGCTGGACGAGCCGACGTCGGCGCTGGACGTCACCGTGCAGGCGGGGATCGTCGAGGTGCTGCTGTCGCTGCAGGCCGAGCTGGGGCTGACGTACGTGTTCGTGTCGCACGACCTGGCGCTCGTGCGGCAGCTCGCGCACTCAGTCTCGGTGATGCACCGCGGCCGGATCGTGGAGAGCGGTCCCGTGAAGACCGTCTTCGACTCGCCGCGCGAGGCCTACACCCGCGCGCTGGTCGACTCGGTTCCCGCTGGTGTGAGAGGACTTCGATGACGCTGGCCCGGCTCGGCTTCAACACCCGCGTGTCGTTCGGCGACGACCACGGCCCGCAACGCGGCCTGCGCGACGGGATCGCGCTGTTCGTGGCCGCCGAGAAGCTGGGCTACCAGTCCGGCTGGGTCTACCAGCGGCACTTCGACCACTACCTGTCGTCGCCGCTGCCGTTCCTCGCCGCGGCCGGGCAGCACACCCACCGCATCCGGCTCGGCACCGCCGTGCTGCCGATGCGCTACCAGGACCCGATCCTGCTGGCGGAGGCCGCGGGCACGGCCGACCTGCTCGTCGGGGGCCGGCTGGAGCTCGCGGTCGCCACGGGTGCGAACGCCGCGTTCGACGCCGTTTTCGGTGCGGTGGCCACCGATGCCCGCACCGAGGCCCAACGCCGTCAGGAGCGCTTCCTCGCGGCGGTCGGCGGCGAGACGCTGCACGTCGTGGACGGGCCGGGACAGGGTGCCCCGCCCGGCACGGAGCTGAAGGTGACGCCGCACAGCCCCGGCCTGCTGTCGCGGGTCCGGCAGGGCGCGGCGAGCCTCGGGTCGGCGGTGCGGGCGGCGGAGCTCGGCATCGGGCTGATCACCGGGACCGTGCTGCACGACCTGGCCGAGGGCGAGACGTTCGGCGAGTACCAGGCCCGGATCATCGCGGCCTACCGCTCGGCGTGGCGGGCGAAGCACGGCACGACACCGCCTCCGGTGGCCGTCGCCGCGTCGATCCTGCCCGGTCCGACGGCGGAGCTGCGCGAGAGGTACGCCGCGTACGACCTGCAGAGGCGCACCGAGGGCATAGCGGCGTCCCGTCCGCGGGGAGCGCTCACCCCGGTGGTCACCGCCGACCTGCCGTCCGGGGTGCGGATCAGTCCCGTCTTCCACGGCCCACCCGACGAGGTCACCGCGGCCGTGCTCGCCGATCCGGGACTGCGGGCGGCGGACGAGGTCGTGCTGTTCCTGCCGCCCGCGTTCGGCCTCGCGGAGAACGTCCGGCTGCTCACCGACCTGGCCACGACCGTGGCGCCCGAGCTGGGCTGGACGCCGACGGCCTGACGGTCACCCGCCGGTCTCGACCGGCCGCTCCGGGTCCGACGACCACGCCGACCACGAACCGGGGTACAGCGCGGCGTCGACACCGGCGACGGCGAGCGCGGCGATCTCGTGCGCCGCCGTCACCCCGGACCCGCAGTACACGCCGACGTCCGAGCCGGGCAGGTCCGCGAACCGCGCCCGCAGCTCGTCGGTGGGCAGGAAGACGCCGTCACGCAGGTTGCCGGCGGTGGGGGCGGAGCGGGCACCGGGGATGTGCCCGGCGCGCGGGTCGACCGGCTCCACCTCGCCGCGGTACCGCTCGGCGGCGCGGGCGTCCAGCAGCACGCCCTTGTCCGCCAGCGCGGCGGCCTCGTCGGCCGTGAGCGTCGGCAGGTGGCCGGCGGACAGCTCGACGTCACCCGGCTCCGCCGTCTCGTCCCCTGTGGACAGAGCGAAGCCCAGCTCCCGCCACGACTTCAGCGCGCCGTCGAGGATGCGCACGTCCGTCACCCCTGCCCAGCGCAGCAGCCACCAGGCCCGTGCCGCCGCCGTGCCGCCGTTGTCGTCGTACACCACGACCGGGCGGCTCGCGGTGACTCCCCACCGGCGGGCGGCCGCCTGGAGGTCGGCGACGCCGGGCAGCGGATGCCGGCCCGCGGTGCCGCCGGGAGGAGCGGCGAGCTCGGTGTCGAGGTCCACGTAGACCGCGCCGGGCACGTGGCCCGCCCGGTAGTGGTCGTGCCCGGCCGGATCGCCCAGCGCCCAGCGGACGTCGAGCACCAGCGGTGCCCTGCCGCCGGCCAGGAGGTCGCGCAGCTCGGCCGGCTCGACGAGCACGGCCCGGCGCCGCAGGTCCGGCACGGTCGCCAGCAGGTCGGCGTCGTCGAGCCCGCCCGGGCCCACGCCGTCCGCGACCGCCCGCTGCACGCGTTCGGCCAGTGCCGCGTTGTACGGCGCGTCCCGGCCGGAAAGCCTGGCCTGCAACACGATCTCGCCGTTGAGGTAGTCGGTCTCCGGCGCACCGCCGCGGTGCAGGCTCTGCCAGGTCGACCCGCCCTGCCTGCCGTGGCCGGGGATCTCGTGGATCACCACCGCGTCGGTGACCCCGCTCGGCGTGAGACCGCGGACCCCGAGCACCAGTTCGGCCTCCTGCTTGGTGATCCGGGCGGCGGCGTCGCGCAGGTCGCTCGGCGGGTAGAGCGCGCCGAGCGCGTTGGCGGTGTTGGAGATGAGCTTGGCGGCCTTCCACGGGCGGACGTCGTCGACGACCTCGACGTGGAACCGCGCCGCGGTCAGGTCCTCGGCGATCCCGGCCAGCCGCGGGTCGTGCCCGCTGGGGTGGACGCCGAGCCAGAACGCGCCGACGGCCGGCAACGCCGGCGACACGACCTCGCCGGGGGACAGGTGGCTCGTGGGCACCCAGACCACCGCTCCGATGACCGTCGCGAACCGCCGCAGCGCGACCCGTTCGTTCTCGAGACCGTTCTGCAGCACCACGACGGGCAGCGCGGACGCCGCCGTGCGCTCGCCCACCGGCCGCCACGCCCACGCCCGGACCACCTCCTCGGTGTCCTGCGACTTGGTGGCGAGCACCAGGACGTCGTCCGCCCGCAGGTCCACCTCGTCGGGGCCGCCCGCCACCGGCACGTCGAGCACCTCGGTCCCGCGCGGGGTGACGTAGCGCAGGCCGTGTTCGCGCAACGCCTCCAGGTTCGCGCCGCGGGCGACCAGGACCACCTCGGTGCCCACCTGGTGCAGCTCGGCGGCGACCGTGGCACCGACCGCGCCACCTCCGATGATCACGTACCTGGTCATGACGCTCCCGTGTGGACAGACGGCGTTCCGGTCCTGCGGGAGAAGCCTCGTTCGAGCACGGCGGGAAGGCAAGGCGGACCAGATCGTGGGACCCTAGAGCCTGATCACGATCTTGCCGTGCACGTGCCGCGCCGCCTGGACCTCGACCGCCTCGCGGATCCGCTCGACCGGGAACGTCGCCGAGATCGGCACCCGGAGCCGGCCCGCCGCGACCAGCCGGGCGATCTCCTCGAGGGCGCCGGGAGCGGCATCGGCGCCGTTGGCCGGCGTGATCCCGTCGACCTGCGCGGCGATGGTCGTGATGCGCTCGTCCGGAACGCCGAGCTCCCGTGCTGCGCGCACGGTGTCCGTGTTGTGCAGATCCATCGCCGCCGTGACGCCGTCGGGAGCCAGGGCGCGAACCCGGTCGGCGAGTCCCTCGCCGTAGGTCACCGGCTCGACTCCCAAGGCGCGCAACGCCTCCGCGGAGGAGGCCGAGCCGGTGCCGATCACGCGGGCGCCCGCGAGCAGGGCGAGCTGGACCGCGAACACGCCGACCCCGCCTCCCGCGCCGCCGACGAGCACCGTGTCGCCCGGTCCTGGCCCGACCACGGCCAGCGCGGCCGCCGCCGTCGAGCCCGCGATCGTGAGGACGGCGGCGAGGTCGTCGTCGAGGCCGTCGGGGGTGTGCTGCACGGTGCCGTCCACCGTGATGGGGCCCGCCTCACCCACCACGACGTGGTCGGCGACCGCGCGGGAGACGGCGCCGCCGAACACCCGGTCGCCGGTCGCGAACCTCGTGACGCCGTCGCCGACCTGGTCGACCACGCCGGCGTAGTCGGTCCCGAACCCGCACGGCAGGCTCAGGCCGAAGCGCGCGGCGGTCTGAGCGTCCGAGGTCATGAACCAGTCCATCGGGTTCAGCCCGGCCGCCGTGACGCGCACGCGCACCTGGCCGGGACCGGCCTGCGGAACGGGGACGTCGTTGAGCCGCAACGCCTCCGGGCCGCCGAAGGACTCGAGCTGGACGGCCCTGCTGCTCGCGGCGGCGTGCGCTTCTCGCATCGTGACGCTCTCCTCCTCCAGGGCGTGAAGCCAAAGCGGATCACGCTCCGTTTAGCTCACGGTAACATAAGCGGAGCGCGATCCGCTTTGGTCGGCTCGGCAACCGGGAGGGGTGGTTCGGGTGGCTGCGGCAGACCCGCGCAGGCCGCGCTCGGACGCGACCCGCAACCGCCGGCAGCTGCTCGACGTGGCGACCAGGATGTTCGCCTCGGGGCAGGCCGGCGCCGAACCGTCGATGCGGGCGATCGCCCAGGAGGCCGGGGTCGGCATCGCGACCCTCTACCGGCACTTCCCGACCCGCGAGTCGCTGGTGGACGCGGTCTACCGGGACCAGGTCTCGCGGCTCACCGGCGGCGCCCGTCAGCTGCTGGCCGACCTCGGCCCGCCCGCCGCGCTGCGCCGCTGGATGGACCTGTTCGGGGAGTGGATCGCGACCAAGAACGGCATGCTGGACACGCTGCTCGCGATGATCGAGTCGTGCGAGGCGGACCACGCCGAGACGAGGACCGTGCTGCTCGAGGCCGTCGACGGCATCCTCGAAGCCGGTCGCGCGAGCGGGGAGCTCCGGGACGACGTGCCCGCGGGAGACGTCGCCGCGGCGCTCATCGGCATCTTCACCGTGGCCGGCTCGCCCGAGCAGCAGGCGATGGCGGGCCGGCTGCTGGACCTGCTGATGGACGGACTCCGCGCACCTCGGGAACGGGCGGTCGAGCACGACCGGCGGTAGGTGGGAGAGGGCCGCGTCCGTCTCGTCCGGTGACAGGGTGCCGAGCGGGTGCGGAACCGGCTCACCGGACGGCTGACACGGCGCCCTGTTCGAGCAACCACCGCGCGAGGTCGGTCGCCCCACTGCGTCGGGCCGCGTCGAGCGGCGTGAGCGGTTCCCACGGCGGCAGCCAGTTGACGTCGGCTCCCCGGGAGAGCAGGTAGTCGGCGCACGACCGCCGGCCGCCGTGGCAGGCGCCCCAGAACGCCTCGTTGGCCTCTTCGCTCGTGGCGCCGGGGAAGTGGGTCCGCACGCGGTCGAGCAGGCCGAGCGTCGCGGCGTCCGCGAGGGTGGTGCGGGCGCCGCGCTCGACGAGCCTGCGGGCGGTGTCCCATTGCGCGAAGGCCCTGGCGTCGGTCAACGGCGTGCCACCCGCGATGACGGCGCCGTCGGCGTCGATGTCGGCACCGGCGTCGAGCAACGCGTCCAGCGCCTCGACGTCGTTGCTGCTGGCCGCCCAGTGCAGCGGGGTCTCGGTGTGGGCGCCTTCGAACCGCGCGTTCACGTCGGCGCCCGCTTCGACGAGAGCCGCGATGGTCGCGCCGGCGTTCGGGAAGTGGCCGGGCCAGTCGGTGGCGATGTGCAGGGGCGTGCGGCCGTCGACCCGCGCGTGCGCGAGCTCGGGGTGGTCGCTCAGCAGCCGGCGGAGCGTGCCGGTGGCGCCGGTGCAGATGGCGGTGATCAGCGCTGTGGTGTGTGCGTCGGTGGTCGGCGGCATCGCTTCTCCCGAGGTGGCGGACAGCGACCCTACGAGCGCCGGTGGTGCCTTGTCGACGCACAGTCGACGGACTGTCGACGCGGCTTGCCATCGTGGGCGCTGACCAAGGGGAGGAACCTGATGAGAACTCGGATCGTCACGACAGCGCTCGCCTCGACCGCTGCCATCGCGGGACTGCTCGGCACCGCCACGCCGGCCTCCGCGGACGACCACTTCGACGTGACCGTCCGGAGCACGGTCAGCGGCAAGTGCCTGGCACCGCAGGGGGAGTCGTTCGAGGACGGCGTGCCCATCGTCCAGACGACCTGCAACGGCAGTCCCTTCCAGCGCTGGGACTTCCTCGACAAGGGCGACCACGTCGTCCAGATGCGCAACGCCGTCACGTTGAAGTGCATGGACGCCTTCGGGCTCAACAACGACGGCGTGCCGGTGCTGCAGTGGCCCTGCGCGGGCACCAGCAACCAGCGGTTCCAGGCGAGCCGCAACCTGCCCGACTTCGTGACCCTCAGGTCGCGGGTCGCCAGGACGTCGACGCACTGCCTCGACGTGCCCGGCGGGCAGACCACCGAGGGGCTCGCGCTGCAGATCTGGTCGTGCAACGGCACCGCCGCGCAGGCCTACGGGGTGTTCCCCGTCTGATCCGGACGGCTCCGGCCGCGGCGACCCGCGAGGTCGTCGCGGCCGGAGCCGTGTCCGCGTCTCCCCGCCCACCGGCACGACCACGCACCCCGCCACCTGTGACATCGCGTGACCTTCCGCGCCCCCTCTCGGGTGAGACCTGGATCGCTCCCCGTAAAGATCCCGTCAAGGAAGCCGCCACCGGCGTCAAGGTGGTGTCAGACAGCGCTGACCTGCGTGTTTCCGTGATGCACGCTGTCGCCCGTCAGGGTCACGTCGTTGTAGTCGGAAGGGAGCGCGCCATGGCCGACCTGGCCTACGCGTTGCTGCTGATCGTGAGCTTCCTCGTGCTGGGGCTCACCGTGCGGGGACTGGAGAAGCTGTGAACGGCACCGGTCTGATCGCGAACGTCGTCGCGGGCGTCTTGGCACTCGCGCTGATCGTCTACCTGTTCATCGCACTCGTCCGGCCGGAGAAGTTCTGATGTCACCCCTCGTGGCCGGCCTCGCGCAGGTCGGCATCCTCGTCGCGGCGCTGGCGGTCGCCTACCAACCGCTCGGCGACTACATGGCACGGGTGTTCCGCGTCCAGGAAGCCGGGAAGCAGAAGCACTCCAAGGTCGAGCTGGCGATCTACCGGTTCGCCCGCATCGACCCCGACGCCGAGCAGAAGTGGAGCACCTACGCGTACGGCGTGCTCGGCTTCTCGCTGGTCGGGATCGTGTTCCTCTACGTGGTCCAGCGCGTCCAGTCCGCGCTGCCGTTCGGCTTCGACCGCGGCAACGTGCCGGAGGGCATGGCGTTCAACACGGCCATCAGCTTCGTCACCAACACGAACTGGCAATCGTACGTGCCGGAAGCCGTGATGGGCCACACGGTCCAGATGATCGGCCTGACCGTGCAGAACTTCGTGTCCGCCGCCGTCGGCCTCGCCGTCGCGGTCGCGCTGGTCCGCGGGTTCGTGCGGCAGCAGACCGACCGGCTGGGCAACTTCTGGGTCGACCTCACCCGCGGCACGCTCCGCGTCCTGCTGCCGCTGGCGTTCGTCTTCGCGATCGTGCTGATCGCGCTGGGCGTCACGATGAGCCTCAAGTCCGGTGTGGACGTCGACGGGCAGGTGGTGGCGAACGCGCCGGTCGCCAGCCAGGAGGTCATCAAAGAGCTCGGCACCAACGGGGGCGGTGTCCTCAACGCCAACTCGGCGCACCCGTTCGAGAACCCGAACGAGTGGTCGAACCTGCTGGAGATCTTCCTGCTGCTGGTGGTCCCGGTCGCGCTCACCCGCACGTTCGGGCAGCTGGTCGGCCAGAAGAAGCAGGGGTACGTGCTGCTCGGCGTCATGGCCACCATCTGGGCCGCCATGCTCGCGGTCATCTGGGGTGCGGAGGCGAGCGGCCTGAGGCCGTTGGAGGGCAAGGAGCTCCGCTTCGGCGTGGCCGGCAGCGCGCTCTTCGCCAACTCGACGACGGGCACGTCGACGGGCGCGGTCAACTCGTGGCACGACAGCTTCACCGGTCTCGGTGGTGGCGGCACGCTGCTGAACATGCTGTTCGGCGAGATGACGCCGGGCGGTGTCGGCACCGGGCTCTACAGCATCCTGGTGATGGCGATCATCGCGATGTTCCTGGCCGGTCTGATGGTCGGCCGCACCCCCGAGTACCTCGGGAAGAAGCTGGGGCGCAAGGAGGTCACGGCCGCCGCTGTCTCGATCCTCGCGATGCCGACCGTGCTGCTGGTCGGCGCCGGCATCGCCGCGATCCTGCCGAGCACGCAGGGAGTCCTGAACAACTCGGGCGAGCACGGGCTGTCGGAGATCCTCTACGCATACGCGTCGGCCTCCAACAACAACGGCTCCGCCTTCGGTGGCATCACGGTCACCAGCGACTGGTTCCAGTCGTCGCTCGGCCTGTGCATGCTGTTCGGCCGGTTCGTCCCGATCATCGCGGTGCTCGCCCTCGCCGGATCGCTGGCGGCGCAGAAGAAGGTCCCGGTCACCGCGGGCACGCTGCCCACCACCGGCCCGCTCTTCGCCGGGCTGCTGACGGCCAGCATCGTGCTGGTCGCCGCGCTCACCTTCGTTCCCGCACTCGCTCTCGGTCCCATCGCGGAGGCACTGCTGTGACCAGCACACTTCAGAAGCCCGCCGCGGCGCCGGCGAAAGCGGCCGCCAAGCCCGGTCTCGCGGCCGCGCTGCCCGAGGCGTTCAAGAAGCTCCACCCGCGCCACCAGCTGCGCAGCCCGGTCATGTTCGTCGTCTGGGCGGGGTCGCTGCTCGTCACCGCCTTCGCGGTCACCGAGCCCAGCGTGTTCACCATCGCGGTCGCGGCGTGGCTGTGGTTCACCGTGCTGTTCGCGAACCTCGCCGAGGCCGTCGCGGAGGGTCGCGGCAAGGCGCAGGCGGACTCGTTGCGCCAGACCAAGAAGGACGCCGTCGCACGGCTCGTCAACGGCGACGTGGTGCCCGGTACCGACCTCAAGGTCGGGGACCTGGTCGTCGTCGAGGCGGGCGAGGTGATCCCCGGCGACGGAGACGTGGTCGAGGGGATCGCGACCGTGGACGAGTCGGCCATCACCGGCGAGTCGGCGCCCGTCATCCGCGAGTCCGGCGGCGACCGGTGCGCGGTCACGGGTGGCACCACGGTGCTGTCCGACCGGATCGTCGTGCGGATCACGACGAAGCCCGGCGAGTCCTTCGTGGACCGGATGATCGCACTCGTCGAGGGCGCCGAGCGGCAGAAGACGCCGAACGAGATCGCGCTGACGATCCTGCTGTCGACGTTGACGATCATCTTCCTGCTGGCCGTGGTGGCGTTGCAGCCGTTCGCGATCTACTCGGGTGGCGAGCAGTCGGTGGTCGTGCTGACCGCGTTGCTGGTCTGCCTGATCCCGACGACCATCGGCGCACTGCTGTCCGCGATCGGCATCGCGGGCATGGACCGGCTGGTGCAGCGCAACGTGCTCGCGACGTCGGGCAAGGCCGTGGAGGCCGCGGGCGACATCGACGTGTTGCTGCTCGACAAGACCGGCACGATCACCTGGGGGAACCGGCGTGCGACCGAGTTCATCCCGCTCGGCCCGGCCTCGGAGGAGGAGCTCGTCGCGGCCGCCCGCCTCGCGAGCCTCGCCGACGACACCCCCGAGGGCCGCAGCATCCTCGAGCTCGCGGGCGGCGGACCCGCGACCGAGCACGAGAAGACCGGCGAGTTCGTGCCGTTCACGGCACAGACCCGCATGTCGGGAATCGACCTCGGCGACCGGGTGATCCGCAAGGGCGCCGCGTCGGCGTTCGAGCTGACCGGCACGGCCCGCGAGGTCGTGGACGAGATCAGCTCGCAGGGTGGCACGCCTCTGGTGGTGGCCGAGAACGACCGGGTGCTCGGCGTCATCCGGCTGAGCGACGTCGTCAAGCCCGGCATGAAGGACCGGTTCGCCGAGCTGCGCGCCATGGGCATCCGCACGGTCATGGTCACCGGCGACAACCCGTTGACCGCCAAGGCCATCGCCGCCGAGGCCGGGGTGGACGACTTCCTCGCCGAGGCCAAGCCCGAGGACAAGATGGCCCTGATCCGCAAGGAACAGGAGGGCGGCCGCCTGGTCGCGATGACCGGTGACGGCACGAACGACGCACCGGCGCTGGCGCAGTCCGACGTCGGCGTCGCGATGAACACCGGCACGTCGGCCGCGAAGGAGGCCGGCAACATGGTCGACCTCGACTCGGACCCGACGAAGCTCATCGAGATCGTGGAGATCGGCAAGCAGCTGCTGATCACCCGCGGCGCGCTGACGACGTTCTCCGTGGCGAACGACCTGGCGAAGTACTTCGCGATCCTGCCGGCCATGTTCGCGGCGATCTACCCGGCGCTCGACAAGCTCAACATCATGCGCCTGGCCACGCCGCAGTCCGCGATCCTGTCGGCGGTGATCTTCAACGCGCTGGTCATCGTCGCCCTGATCCCGCTGGCGTTGCGGGGTGTCCGCTACCGGCCGTCCAGCGCCTCGGCGCTGCTGCGGCGCAACCTGCTGATCTACGGACTGGGCGGCGTCGTCACGCCGTTCGCCGGGATCTGGCTGATCGACCTGCTCGTACGACTCGTCCCCGGGATCGGCTGATGAACAACTTCCTGAAGCAGTCATGGGCGGGACTCCGCATCCTGCTGGCACTGACCGTGATCCTCGGCGTCGCCTACCCGGCCGCGGTGTGGGGCGTGTCCCGCGTTCCCGGCCTGCACGCCAACGCCGAGGCCGTCGACACGACGCTCGTGGCCGTGGCGCGGGAGGGCGACAAGTACTTCGTGCCGCGCCCGTCCGCGGCGACGCTGCCCGCGTCCGGCGGCTCGAACAAGAGCGAGATCAACGAGGACTACACCAAGGTCGTCGACGAACGCCGCACCGCTGTCGCCCAGCGCGAAGGCGTCTCCGAGGACCAGGTGCCGCAGGACGCCGTGACCGCGTCGGCGTCGGGTCTGGACCCGGACATCAGCCCGGCCTACGCGGAGATCCAGATCCCGCGCGTGGCCAGGGCTTCCGGCCTGCCGGTGGAGAAGGTGAGGGACCTGGTGGCGGCCGCGACCGGCGGCACGTTCACCACGACCGTCAACGTCACGGCGCTCAACCGTGCCATCGACGCGGCCTGACCGTCGCCGCGGCGAGCTGAGGATCCACCTCGGTGCGGCTCCCGGTGTCGGCAAGACCTTCGCCGTGCTCGGCGAGGCACACCGGCGCCGGGAGCGCGGCACCGACGTGGTCGTGGGCCTCGTCGAGACGCACGGCCGGGAGAAGACCCAGGACCTGGTGAACGGCCTGGAGGTCGTGCCCCGCAGGGAGTTCCGGCATCGGGGCGTCGAGTTCTCCGAGATGGACGTCGACGCGCTGCTGGCCCGCGCTCCCGAGGTCGCGGTCGTCGACGAGCTCGCGCACACCAACGTGCCGGGCTCGCGCAACGAGAAGCGCTGGCAGGACGTGGAAGAACTGCTCGACGCGGGCATCGACGTCCTGTCCACGGTCAACGTCCAGCACCTGGAGTCGCTCAACGACGTCGTCCAGCGCATCACCGGCGTGCAGCAGCGCGAGACCGTGCCCGACGAGGTGGTGCGGCGCGCCGACCAGCTCGAGCTCGTCGACATCACCCCGGAGGCGCTGCGGCGACGGCTGGCGCACGGCAACGTCTACGCCGCGCACAAGATCGATGCCGCGCTGGGCAACTACTTCCGCGTCGGCAACCTCACCGCGTTGCGCGAGCTGGCGCTGCTGTGGGTGGCCGACCAGGTCGACGTCGCCCTGCAGCGGTACCGCAGCGAACAGCGGATCACCGACACGTGGGAGACCCGCGAACGGGTCGTCGTCTCGGTCACCGGTGGCCCGGAGAGCGAGACGCTGATCCGCCGCGCCCGGCGTATCGCGTTGCGGGCCGGTGCCGAACTGCTCGTGGTCCACGTGATGCGCGGTGACGGGCTCACGGGCGCGACCCCGGAGCTGATCGCGAAGTGCCGCAAGATCGCGGAGGATCTGGGAGCGACTTTCCACCAGGTGGTCGGCGATGACGTGCCGACGGCGCTGCTGGAGTTCGCCCGCGGGGTCAACGCCACCCAGCTCGTGCTCGGCACGTCACGACGTTCGAGGCTCGCGCGCGCGTTCGACGAGGGCATCGGCGCGTCGGTGGTGCAGGAGTCCGGTGCCATCGACGTCCACATGGTCACGCACGACGAGTCCCACCGCGGCCTGCGCTGGAAGATCGGCCGCAACGCGCTGAGCCGGTCCCGTCAGCTCGCGGGGTGGCTCGCGTCGGTGCTGCTCCCCGGCGCGGCCGCGGTGCTGGGCCTGTTCTGGCGGGACGACATCACCTACTCCACCGACCTGGTCGGGTTCCTGCTGGCCACCTGCGCGGTCGCGCTGGTCGGCGGGCTGGGACCGGCGCTGGTGAGCGCGTTCCTCGGAGCCGGTCTGCTGAACTACTTCTTCACCGAGCCCTACTACAGCCTCGCGGTGAACTCGCCGGAGAACGTGATCACGCTGGCCGCCATGGTGATCGTGGCCATGACCGTCGCCCTGGTGGTCGACCGCGCGGCCCGGCTGGGCGAGCAGGGCGCCCGCGCTCGCACCGAGGCCGCCCTGCTCGCCTCCTACTCCCGCACCGTGCTGACGAGCCCGTACCCGCTCGCACGGCTGCTGGAGAAGATCCGGGAGAACTTCGGCCTGGAGTCCGTGGCGCTGCTGGAGAGACGCTCGACCGAGTGGGAACGGGTCGCCTGCGTCGGCGCGCGCCCGTGCGACGAGCCGGACGAGGCCGACGCGGACATCGCCGTCACCAGCGACATCCACCTCGCGTTGAGGGGCAGGACGCTGCCCGCGAGCGACCAGCGCGTGCTGGAAGCGGCCGCCGGCCAGGCGCTGATGGCGTTGCGGCAGCAGCGGATGGCCGACGAGACCCGTGACGCGCAGCGCAAGGTCGAGACGACCGAGCTGCGGACCGCACTGCTCTCCGGCGTGGGACACGACCTGCGGACTCCGCTCACGTCGATCAAAGCCGCGATCGGCAGCCTGCGCGACCGCGAGCTGCGACTGTCCGAAGAGGACATCGCGGAGCTGATGGAGACGGTGGAGGAGTCCGCCGACCGCCTCACCGGCCTGGTGGACAACCTGCTCGACTCCTCCCGCCTCGCCACGGGTTCGGTCGCACCGGTCATGCGGCCGGTCGGCTACTACGAGGTCGTCGCCAGGGCCCTGTCGGCCGTCGACGAACGGCGCGCGGTCACCGTCGACGTCGACGAGGACCTCCCGCCGGTGAACGCGGACATCGGCCTGCTGGAACGGGTCGTGGCCAACGTGGTCGACAACGCGCTGCGCCACGGCCGCCTCTGCCCGCGCCGCGAGGTCGACGTGGACGGCGACGGCCGGATCTCCCAGGACGAGCCGGAGGTCGCCGTTCGCGCCAGCACCCACGGCGAGCACGTCGAGCTGCGCGTCGTCGACCACGGCCCCGGCCTGCACAAGAAGGCGCTGGCCGGCGTCTTCACCCCGTTCCAGCGGCTCGGCGACCGCGACGCCACTCCCGGCGTCGGCCTGGGCCTGAGCGTGGCCAAGGGCTTCACCGACGCGATGGGCGGGGAGATCACCGCGGAGGACACCCCCGGCGGCGGCCTGACCGTCGTCATCTCGTTGCCGGTGTACGAGGAGAACCGCGAATGACCTCCGTGCTGGTCGTCGACGACGAACCGCAGATCGTCCGCGCACTGAGGATCAACCTCAGCGCCCGCGGCTACGACGTCATGACCGCGTACGACGGCAGAAGCGCGCTGAGCATCGCGGTGGAGGCGCGGCCCGACGTCGTCGTGCTCGACCTCGGGCTGCCCGACGTCGACGGCGTGGACGTCATCGCAGGCCTGCGCGGCTGGTCCTCGATGCCGATCATCGTGCTCTCGGCCCGCACGGACTCCGCGGCCAAGGTGGAGGCCCTGGACGCGGGAGCCGACGACTACGTGACCAAGCCGTTCGGCATGGACGAGCTGCTGGCCCGGCTGCGCGCCGCGGTCCGCAGGAAGGCCGCCGCCGTGCACGTCCCCGACGAGCCGCTCGTGCGGACGTCCACCTTCACCGTCGACTTCACGGTCAAGCGCGTGCACCGCGGCGACCGCGAGGTGCACCTGACGCCGACCGAGTGGGGCATCCTGGAGATCATGGCCCGCAACCCCGACCGGCTGGTGACGCAGAAGCAGCTGCTGCAGGAGGTGTGGGGACCCAAGCACCTCAACGAGACCCAGTACCTGCGGGTGTACATGGCACAGCTGCGGCGCAAGCTGGAGCGGAACCCGTCGCAGCCGAAGCACCTGATCACCGAACCCGGTATGGGTTACCGCTTCCAGCCGTGAGCCGAAGTTCGCGTGGAGAGCGCCCGAAGTTCCGCTCACCGTGCCTGTCGTCAGAGCACCCGCACGGACACGGCCTGCGGGCCCTTGGTGCCCTGCCCGATCCGGAACTCCACCGGCTGGTTGTCGGGGATGCCCTGATGGGCGTACTCCTGGATCTCGGAGTGGTGCACGAAGACGTCGGGTCCGCCGCCCTCGGGGGCGATGAAGCCGAACCCCTTGGTGCCGTTGAACCACTTGACGGTTCCCAGGGTCATCGACGAGCTCCTTCGGTCGACCGGAACACGCCGAGCGCCTCCGGGAGTGTCGCGTGCGGGGTGTGCGTCCGAGGTGCGGACGGCGGCCGGTCGGACGGCGCGAGGCCCGAGAGGCCCAGCATCGTGAGCAGGTCCAGGCAGTCCGCGGGGTCGCGCGCGTGCTCCGCGACTCTGCGTGCCGCCTGACGTTGCTGGAGGACCTCGGCTTTCTCCGCGGCGACCCGGGCTTCCGCGAAGCTGACGGCGGCTCCCTCGAGCGCGCCGTGCGGTGCGGGCGGCGTCATGCGTCCGCCAGTCCGCGGTGAGGAACGGTGGTGGTGAAAGGAGAAGGGGAGTTCGGGCGATCCGGCGGCAAGCCGGTGCTCCTGTCCCCGGCCGGAGGGAGAAGCCCGGACCGGATCGGATCGGGGACCGCGGCGGCTGGATGCCGGCAACTGGAACCCCAACGGGTCCGACCCTACCTCACGGGGCGTGGTCCGGGCCCCGCGCACAGGGACCGTGTTCAGCTGGTGTGTGGTTCGTGGCGCCGGCCGGTCGACGCGTGAGCGCGCTGAGCCGGTACCGGCTCCAGGAAGAGGTTCGACCAGGACGGCTGGTGCGGGTCGGGCGAACCGCCCGCCGCGCGGTGGTCGTGGATCTCGGGATGGCTGAACAGCTCGTCCGGGGAATGCGAGGGCACTGATGAGTTTCCGTTCAGGAAGAAGAAACGACGTGCCTGCCGGACTGGCGGCACTGCGCGTGGGACGTGCGGAACGCGTCCGTCCCCGCATCGAGGCTACGCCCGCCTGCGGCTCAGCGGTTCGACGAGGGGAACTGCCCGCCCGCGCGGCCGAGCGCGAGGAGGTCGGTGTACTGGTCCTGCCACGAACGCTCGGTGGCCAGCAGGTCGGCGAGGCGCTGGACCCAGTCCTCGTCCACCGGCCCGCCGGCGGCGGCCAGGTGGCGTCCCGTCTCGTCGCGTGCTTTGAACCACTCGGACAACGTCGGTTGCAGGGCGGGTCCGCCTTGGGCGTCGGTCATCGGGCCACGGTACTGCGCCGCGGGTGGCCGGCGGCTACAGTGGGAGGAAGGGTCGGCCATCGGCCCGTTCACCTCGCTTCGTCACCTCCGCGGTCTGACTGCCGTGGCTCCGCGGCGATCTGAAGACGACGGAGCCCGCCCGGCGGTGCCCCACTTCCGCGAGGAGTCGAATGACCGCGTCGGCGAACCAGGTTCCCGAGCGGGTGTCGTGAGCTCACGACACCACGACGGTGTGCCGCGGCTGACCTGGAACACCCGGCTGCTGCACGTCGGTTGTGCGTTCACCTACCGCGCCGAGGTGCCGACGCCGACGGTGTTCCTGGTGCGAGCGCTCCGCACCGCCGACATCCGGGTGAGCCGGGAGAACCTCGAGATCACGCCGGACGTCCAGATGCGGCACCATCTCGACGTGTGCGGAAACCGCCGCTCGCGCGTGGTGCTGCCGGCCGGTCTGTCCACAGTGCACTACGGCGCGTGGGTCGACGTGCCGGACCGGACGGAGGACGTGGACGAGACCGCGGTGGAGACGCTGCCCGACGATCTTCCGGACGACGTGCTGCCGTACACGCTTCCCAGCAGGTACTGCGTGTCCGACGTGCTGGGGGACGAGGCGTGGTCGCGGTTCGGCGCTCATCCGCCGGGCTACGGCAGGGTGGCGGAGATCTGCCGGCAGGTCCACGAGTCGCTGCGGTTCGGCTACGGCACCTCGACCGCGCTGTCGACCGCGGCCGACGTCAACGCGACGGGGTTCGGTGTGTGCCGGGACTTCGCGCATCTGGCGATCTCGTTCTGCCGCGCCCTCAACATCCCGGCCCGGTACGTGTTCGGCTACCTGCCGGACCTGGACGTGCGCCCGGGAGACGCCCCGATGGACTTCGCGGCCTGGATGGAGGTCTGGCTGGGGGATCGCTGGTGGACCTTCGACCCGCGGAACAACGAGCCCCGCAAGGGGCGTGTCGTCATCGGCCGGGGTCGCGACGCCGCCGACGTCGCGATGGTGACCACGTTCGGCGGTCCGGTGCTGGAGTCGATGGTGGTCCAGGCCGAGGAGGACTTCGCACCGCCGCGGCGGTGAAGGCGCTCGCGCATCCGGCGCGGGATCAGGCCGCGTCGCGCAGGGGAGCGCCGGCGTCGTGCAGGTGGCGCAGGACCTCCGCGTAGGAGTGGCGCAAGGTGGTCTTGCTGTAGGGAATTCCCCGGCGTGCGCAGAAGTCCTCGACGACGGGTTGCGCGCGGCGCAGGTTCGGGCGGGGCATGTGCGGGTAGAGGTGGTGCTCGATCTGGTGGTTCAGGCCGCCGAGCAGTGCGTCGACCCAGCGCCCACCGGTGACGTTGCGCGAGGTCAGCACCTGTTTGTGCAGGTGGTCGAGGCGCTGCTCGCCGCTGATGATCGGCATTCCCTTGTGGTTGGGCGCGAACGAGCACCCGAGGTACACCCCCATCAGGCCCTGGTGCACGGCGACGAAGACGACGGCTTTTCCCGGTGACAGCAAGAGGAAGGCGGCGGCGAGGTAGGCAGCCAGCGGCAGGACCTGGAGTGCGGCCTCGCGCCACGGGTTGCGCAGTTCCCTGCGGCACAGGGCGACCATGCCGGAGATCCGGAGGACGCACGCCTCGGTCAGCAGCAGCGGGAAGAAGAGGAAGGCCTGGTGTTTGGTGATCCAGGCGTTCACCCCGTGCTTGCGCGCGGCCTGGGCGCGGCTGAACGCGAGGGCGTGGATCTCGATGTCCGGGTCGTGGTCCGCGTGGTTGGGGTTGGCGTGGTGGCGGTTGTGCTTCGCGACCCACCACTGGTAGCTGACGCCGGTCAGGCTGCCGTGCAGGTGCCCGACCACGTCGTTGGTGCGGTGGCTCCGGAAGATCTGCCGATGTCCGGCGTCGTGGCCGATGAACGCCAGCTGCGTCGACGCCAGTGCCAGCGCCACCGCCGTGACCACCTGCCACCACGAGTCGCCCAGCAGGACGAACGCCACCGCGATCGCACCGAGCAGCAGGCCGTTGACCACCATCCGGACCAGGTAGTAGCCGCGCCGCCGGTTCAGCAGCCCGGCCGCCTTGAGCTCCGCGGTGAGCCGGGAGAAGTCGCTCCCCCGTGGACGGTCGGGCAGGCCGGTGGGGACATCGGGTGCTGCGGACATGTGTGCTCCGGACCGTGTGGGTGCGGCGGCTCCCAGGAGATCTCCTCGAGAGGTGGTGCTGTTCCCGCCCCGTGCTCGACCCCGGCGGGGTGAGGCTCGTCCTGCCTCGGACTTCCGGGGAACCCGCGCCGATGTCGTTCCGGGCTCGTCGCTGCTCGCCGTCTCCCCCACGGTACGCGCTCGTGCCCGAGCCGCAGATCGGGCCGAGCCGGGTGAACATTCCTTGAACCGGACCTGAAGCACGCTGTCCCAGCATTCCCTCCGAAGGACCCGCGATCCTGAGGACGGAGACCCGCGTGCTGAAGAAGCGCACCACGGCGCTCGCGCTGTGCGTCGCGATGGCCGGCTCCCTGCTGAGCGCATTCCAGGCGTCGGCCGCCGCACCACCGCAACCGCCGTCCGCGACGGAGGTCGCGCCGGACAAGTCCACTGTGGACCCGAAGAGGCGCGACGCCGTGCTGGCGCCGGGCTGGAACACCTCCCAGGACCTCGCCTGGACCACGAGCGGGGACTCCACCGGCCTGCACCTGCTCGTCGCCGAGGCCGCCACCGGCTACACCTGGCGGACGGCGGCCACTCTGGGCGAGTCGTGGGTCGAGACCGACCAGTGGATCGGCAACGCCTGCGTGACCGGCTCCGGCAAGCGCGCCGTGGTCGTCTACGCGCCCCGGAACTTCACCAACCGCGCCCACCTGTTCGACCGGGGCGCCTTCGCCGCCGTGGTGGACCTGACCGACGGGCACGTCACCAAACTCGGCACCACGGTGTCGCTGGCCTACTACAACCCCGGCTGCGGCACGGGCGAGACCGCGGTGCTCACCCAGTCCGGCGTCGTGGACTTCGGCCTCACCAGGCTGAACACCGTCGACACGACCACCGGCGCGATCGTGCGCACCCAGGAGCTCAAGGGCGAGGTGACCTCGGCGATCCCCCACGGGGACGGGATCGCCGCCGCATGGGGCTCCCGTGTCGTCGGAATCGACGCGGCGGGCAAGACCCGCGACCTGACGACCACGGGCGGCGTGCCGTTCCGGTTGCGCGCGGACGCCGAGGGCGGCGTGGTGTTCATGGACCGCGACGGCGACGACGGCCGGGTGCGCCGGGTCGCGGGGGGCCAGGTCGCGGAGCTCGCCCGCGGCGACTGGGCCGCGGTGCGGGTCACCGGCGGCGCCGGCGGCACGGTGTTCGTCACCGGCAAGCCCGGGAGGGTGGGGGCGTTGCCCGCCTCCGTGCGCAGGCTCGACGTCGAGGCCGACGCCGAGGTGTCCACCCTGGGCGGGATCGGGTTCGGTCACCGCGCTGCCCGCCCCGGTGACCGCCTGAACCCCGAGGAGGGCGTCCGGCTGGCCGCGCGCGTTCCCGCCACGGGTCAGGACGTCGAGTTCCGCGTTCAGCCCGCCGCCCGGCAGAGCGCCGACGTGGCCCAGGGCCTGGCCGACTCACCCGCCGTGACCGCGCGACGGAGCGCCCGCGCCGGTCAGGCCGCAGACCCGTCCAGCGACCCGGTAGACCAGGACCGCCGCTGTTCGATCCAGCGCAACGACGTGAACCTCCAGGTGTACCAACCGCACTGGAGCCAGGTCGAATGGGCGGCGGAGCTGGCCGTGCAGAACAAGCTCACCCTCACCCGGCCCGCCGGCTGGAAGAGCTCGGGCATGACCTCGTCGTGGTCGCCGCAGGTGATGTTCAAGCCCTACGACCTCGCCGGCGGCGGCCGGGTGCCCGCGCAGATCCTGCTCGGCGTGCTGGCTCAGGAGTCGAACCTCTGGCAGGCGTCGCCGCTGGTCGTCGAGGGCGTGACCGGCAACCCGCTGATCGGCAGCTACTACGGCGCCGAGGACGGCTGGACGATCGACTGGGCGAAGGCCGACTGCGGGTACGGCGTCGCGCAGGTCACCGACGGCATGCGCAAGGCGGGCACGCCCGGTGCCGGGACCACCCTGCCCGCGGACCAGCAGCTGGCGGTCGCGGTCGACTACGCCACCAACATCGCCGCCGGCGTGCGCATCCTGCAGGACAAGTGGAACCAGACGAGGTCCATGGGCATCAGCCTCAACGGCGGCGACCCCTCGAAGATCGAGAACTGGTTCGCCGCGCTGTGGGCCTACAACAGCGGCATCAACCCGCAGGGCAGCACCGGCAACACCACCGGCTGCACGCCCGGCCCCACGTGCACCGACTCCGCGGGCAACTGGGGACTGGGCTGGTCGAACAACCCCGCCAGGACGGACTACCCGCCGGACCGGCCGCCGTTCCTGGACCACAACAGCTACGAGGACGCCAAGAACCCGCAGTGGTGGCCCTACCCGGAGAAGGTCATCGGCTGGGCGGCGTACCCCATCGTCAAGTACACCGGCGGCGACGGCTACGAGGCCGGCTACAAGCAGGCGTGGTGGACGACCGAGGAGCTGCGCACCGGTGCCAAGCCGCCGCTGAGCACCTTCTGCGTGCTCAGCGCCACCACCGGCAACCGCTGCAACCCGAACAACCTCCAGACCAGCGCCGAGCCGTGCACCACCTCGGACTTCCACTGCTGGTGGCACAGCGCCGCGCAGTGGAAGAGCTGCTCCGGCTCCAACTCGCCGTGCGGGAACGCCGCCGACTCGATCGCCGCTCCTGGCACGCCGGAACCGCCGGACGCCGACGTTCCCGGCGCCTACCCCGACGAGTCCCGCCCGCGCCGCTCACCCAACTGCACCACGGCCGGGCTGCCCTCGAACGCGCTCATCGTCGACGACTCCCCGACAGCGCCGCTGTTGCGCGCGGGCTGTCAGCGGCCCTGGAGCAACTCGGGGAGCTTCGCGCTGGCCTTCCCCGCGCACACCGACGGCCTCTACCACTCCAAAGTGGACTTCCACCAGCTCGGCGGTGGGTTTGGCGGGCACTTCTGGTTCACGAGGACCCGCACGTCCGGTTCGGTCAGCCGCAACCAGTTCGTCAGCGGGACCTGGACGCTGGGACGCACCCTGAACCAGTGGGCGCGGGTCATGGTGCACATGCCGGACCACCAGGCGCACAGCCAGCAGGCCAAGTACACGATCAACCTCGGGAACGGCCAGGCGCGCACGAGGGTGGTCCTGCAGAAGACCCGGTCCAACAAGTGGGTGTCGCTCGGCGCCTTCCCGTTCGGCGGCACGCCGTCGGTGGTGCTGAGCTCCATCACCGGCGACGGCGACGGAAGCCAGGCGCTGGCCTTCGACGCGGTCGCCTTCCAGCCGCTGAGCGGGAAGCCCGCCGAGCAGATGGTGGTGATGGGCGACTCCTACACCTCCGGCGAGGGCGCCTCCACCAACGCGCTCACCGACTACTACCAGGAGACCGACGACGCGGGCTACACCGGTCCGGCCTACCGCAACGCCTGCCACCGTTCGGTGCACTCCTGGTCGAGGCAGGTGAAGCTGCCGGGGCGGACGCAGTCGGTCGGTCAGCAGGCCGACTCGTGGGACCAGACCCTGGACTACCACTCCACGGCCTGTTCCGGCGCCCGCACCGACAACGTGCTGCCGTTCACGGTGGCCAACGCCTGGGGCCGTGCGGGGACCGGCAGCTACCGCGAGCTGTCCCAGCTGGACCGCGGGTTCGTCGACGCCGACACCACCACGGTGGCGGTGGGCATCGGCGGCAACGACGGCCACTTCACCGACGTGCTGCGCAAGTGCAGCTACGAGTCGCCGCACCCGTTGGACGACTGCCGCTTCATGCAGATGGCGGGCGAGGACTGGGTCGGCGGCGGGGCTCCGGTCGCGATCACCCTGGAGGCGGCGGTCAGGCAGGTGATCAGGGACCGCGTCAAGCCGTCGGTGGACATCCTGCTGCGGCAGATCAGGATCGCCGGTCCGAACGCGCGGATCGTCGTGATGGGCTACCCGAGGCTGTTCCCGCCGGGCGGGCCGCGTGACGTCGGCTGCACGGTGTTCCCGGGGTTGAGCTCCTTCGACATGACCTTCATGAACGAGATGGCCGACCTGCTCAACGACGCCCTGCACGAGCTCGTGGCGATCATGGCGCACTCGGACCGGCGCGTCCTGTTCTCCGACCCGCGCGACGAGTTCGAGCTGGAGAACGCCTGCACGCACAACCCGGACCACCAGACCATCCACCAGGTGGTGCTGGACAAGACGCTGGGTGAGGACCCGGCCGCGACGGTGTCGGCGCAGTCGTTCCACCCGAAGATCTCCGGCGCCCGCAACTACGCCGACGCCTACGAGAACACCCTGCGCACGACCGTGGCCGGCGCGAGGATGCCCGTGCCGCCGAGCAAGGAGGTCGCTCTCGCGGTGCTGGACGACGTGAGGACCTACCCGCCGGGCAAGGCGACCGGGTACTCGCGCGCGGAGTTCCCGCACTGGCGCATGGTGGTCGACGCCTGTGACGCGCGGCAGCTGTCGCTGCGCCGCGACTCCACCTCGGTCAGCCCGGCGGGCTCGTGCCCGGTGCAGTCGGGGGAGTGGACCAGCGTCTACGACGGGGAGGTGGTGCGCGACCCGTCGGCGATGGCCATCGACCACATGGTGCCGCTCGCGAACGCGTGGAGGTCCGGAGCCGACAGCTGGACGACCGAGCGCAGGACGGTGTTCGCCAACGACATCGAGCACTCGCAGCTGCTGGCGGTGTCCGGCACCAGCAACTCCGGCAAGGGGGACAAGGCGCCGGACGTGTGGCTGCCCAGGTCGGCCTATCTGTGCGAGTACGCGCGGGCCTGGACCTACACGAAGAGCATCTACCACCTGAACGTGACCGGCTCGGAGTACCAGGCCCTCGCGGAGATCCTGAACACCTACTGCTGACGCGCCGAGCGGAGGGGGCGGTCCGGCCACCCCCTCCGCCGCCCGTCACGAGGCCGCGTGCCGGCGCACCAGGTCGTGGAAGGAGTAGCCGTCCACACCGCCGGCGACCAGCAGGTGCAGGTCCACCAGCTCCTCCAGCAGCCGGTGCGCCCGCCGGGGCGGCACGTCCAGCAGCGCGGCGGCTTCGGCCGTGCCGAACCGGGCGGGCGCGCACCGGGCCAGCAGCGAGAGCGCACAGCGCGCGTGGACGTCCAGAACAGCGAGGGAGGAGTCGAAAGCGTGCAGCAGCCGCAGTTCCGCCACCACGTGCGCGGGGTCGGACAGCAGGGCCGCCAGGTCCTCGACCGTCCACAGGGGACGATTGCGCAGGCGGTCGGCCGCGGTGCGCAGGGCCAGTGGGAGGCCGCCGCACAACGCCGTGACCTCACCGACGGGGGAGGTCACGGGCAGACCGGCGGCGGCCCGGAACACCTCGTCGGACGCCTCGGGGCACAGCGGTTCCAGCGACAGCGGCACGGCGTGCCCGCCCGCGGTCAGGCGCTGCCTGCCGGTGAGGATCACCGCGCACCCCGGCCCGCCCGGCAGCAGCGGGACCACCTGCGCGTCGCTGGAGGCGTTGTCCAGCACCAGGAGCACCCGTCGTCCTGCCACCAGGCTCCGCCACCGCGCGGCGGCGCGGTCGAGGTCGCCGGGCACGTCCACGCCGAACGAGCCCAGCAGGTGCCGCAAGGCTTCCAGCGGTGCCACCGGCGTCCTGCCGGAGGTGAAGCCGTGCAGGTCGAGGTACAGCTGTCCGTCGGGGAAGCGCGGGCTCAGGTGGTGCGCGGCGCACACCGCGAGCGCCGTCTTGCCGACACCGGCCATTCCGTCGACCGCGCGGACCACCAGTTCGCCGCGCGCCGCGGACACGGTGCGCACCAACGCCTCCACCTCCGCGTCGCGGCCGACCAGACGGGTGTGGCCGGCCGGCAGCTGCGCGGGCACCGTGCCGGACACCGCGACGGCGGCGTCCGGCGGTTGCCCGGTCTCGCCGCGCAGGATCGCCAGGTGCACCCGCTCGACGCCGCCGGAGACGTCCAGCCCGTGCTCGCTGGCGAGCGAGGCCCGTGCCCGCCGGTAGACCTGCAACGCCTCGGGCGTCCGTCCGGCCCGGTGCAGTGCGAACATCAGGTGCTCCAGCAGGCGTGGCCGGTGCGGATGCGCTCGGTGCAGGTCCAGCAGTTCGTCCACGGCGGTGGGCAGGCCCAGTCGCCCGCGCGCTTCCAGCCGGTCCTCCACGGCACCCAGCCGCGCTTCCTCCAGGCCGCGGGAGAGCCCGTCCCGCACCCCGCTGGTCGCGATGCCCGCCAGCGCGGGTCCGCGCCACAGGGCCAGCGCCTCGTCCAGCGCGACCATCCGCCGCACGTCGTCAGCGGTGGCGCGGGCCTGCCGCAGCAGTGCCCGGAAGCGGTGCGCGTCCACCCGCAGCGGGTCGCACCGCAGCGCGTACCCGTCGCCCTCGCTGACCAGCCGCACCTCCTCGTCCGCGGCGTGCCTGGTCAGCGCCGACCGCAGGCCGCTGACGATCCCGTGCACCATGCGCCTCGCCGAGCGCGGCGGGCCGTCGCGCCACACCACGTCGACGATGCGGTCGGTGGCCACCGCGGAGTTCGCCTCCAGTGCCAGCAGCGCCAGCACGAACCGGTGCCTGCGCACACCGACGTCCACCTCGGCTCCGCCGGATCTGGCTCCCACCGTGCCGAGCAACACGATCTCCACCCGCAACACCCCCAGTGCTCCAGTGCCGAACGCGGCGGCTCAGCATGGACACGGGGTGCGACCGCCGGGAAGGATGTTTGCACTGACGTGGAAACATCCTGCTGGGGGGCACATGGCGTCGTTGCGCATCCACTTCACCATGCGAGACATGGGAAAGACGCGCCTCGCCGACGAGAACGACCCGTTGTGGGAGGTCGTGCACAGCGCCTTCCGGCTCAACTTCCCCGACCCCGACCCCGCGTTCGGGCCGTGGAAGCGGTCGCTGCTCGCGACCGCCGCGACCGACGTGCGCGCGGGCACGGCGCTGCTGTCGGTGCTGGCGCCCGAGGGCCCGTACTTCCCGGACTTCCTGACCCCGCCCGAGGCCGCCCGCGGCCTGGAGGAGGGGCTGGAGGCGATCCTGTCCACCCCGCGCGCCAGGCTGCGCGCGGAACTGTCCCGCCTGGCGCAGACCTCGCCGGTGCCGTCCCGGTTCCAGGCGCTGGCCGAGGGCAAGCCGGCCGTCCTGCGCGGGGTGACCGCCGTGCTGCGGGCGTTCCACCACGCGGTGGTCTCCCCGCACGACGGCGCGATCCGGTCCGCCGTGGCCGCCGATCGCGCCCGCCGGTCCCGCGTGCTGGCCGAGCAGGGGGTGGAGGGCCTGTTCGCGACGCTGCCGTGGGCGCGCTGGGTGCCGCCGGTGCTGGAGGTCGAGTACGGGGTCGACCGGGACCTGCACCTGGACGGGCGGGGACTGCTGCTGGTGCCGTCGTTCTTCTGCCAGCGACTGCCGCTCTCGCTGGCCGACCCCGCCATGCCGCCGGCGCTGATCCACCCGATCGACACCGCGCTGCGCTGGCAGAGCATGGCCGCGGATCGCCCCGGTGGTCTCGACGCGCTGATGGGCCCGACGCGGGCAGCCGTGCTCGTCGCGGTGGGGGAGCGCGCGGGCGCGACGACCACGCAACTGGCCAAACGGCTCTCCGCGTCCCTGGCCTCGACCAGCCGCCACACCGCCGTGCTGCGCGCGGCGGGGCTGATCACGACCCACCGCGACGGGCCCGCGATGCTGCACACGTTGACACCGCTGGGAATCGCACTGCTGGAGACCCGCGGCTCAGCCCGGTAGCCCGCCAGGAGCCCGGGCACGCCCGGCCGAGCGGGGCCGTGCCTTCTTCACCCAGGTCACCCGTGCCCGGTCCGTCCGACCGGCCGCGGGCGGTTGTGCCATGCCCGAAATCGTTGAGCGGGACCAGGATCCCGCCGTCCAAAGGGGAGTGCAGTGCGCAGTGGAACGAGTGTGAGGACCGCGATCACGAGGGTGCTGCTCGTGGTCGTCATGGCGGTGGCGGGGATCGTCGTCGGCGGCCAGGGCGCTGCCCAGGCCGCGTGCAACGGCTCTGGCTGTGCGGGCCTCGACCCGCAGGCGCAGGGATGCTCGGCCAGCGCGTCCAACCTGACCGGCACGGGCTGGGAAACGGCGAGCACGGAAGTCGTCCGCTACGTCTCGTGGGTGCGCACCAGCAGTACCTGCAACGCACGCTGGACGCGGGTCGAGTTCACGGCCAATCCGTGTTGCTTCACGTTCGAGATCGCCGTCGAGACCCAGCGCCTCCTCAACAGCAACTGGGTCGCGTTGGACTTCCGGACCGCGACCGTCGGGGCGGGCGTGCTGGGAGCCAACTGGACGGACATGGTCGAGAACCGCTCGGACGACAGGGTCCGGTCTTGCGTCCGGCTCGTCAACACCGCCTGGCGCTGCGGGAACTGGGCCGCCTGATCGAGGCGATCGGAGCCGGCGGCGGCAGATCCGCGCCGGCTCATCGCATCCGCACGAGTCCCGGCACGACGGCGGGCAGACCCGCCCGGCTCGTCGCGTGCGCCTCGTGGTGGTGCGGGGCGGCGCGCATCGCCACCAGCATCGCGAACATGCCCGCAGACACTGTGGTGTGCGCGACCACGTCCGCCCCTGCCAGGGCGAGGTTCTCGATCATCCGCTCACGACCTCCGGGCTCGGTGTCCGCCTACAGGTCGGTGGCGGGCGACCTCCGGTTCCCGAGCGCGGTGCGCAGGCGCAGGCTGTTCGCGACGACCAGCACGGACGACAGCGACATGGCGGCGCCCGCGATGAGCGGGTTGAGCAGGCCCAGCGCCGCCAGGGGGAGTGCGGCGGCGTTGTAGCCGAACGCCCACACGAGGTTGCTCTTGATGGTGGCGAGCGTGCGGCCGGCGAGCAGGACCGTGTCGGGGATGGCGCCGAGGTCGTCGCGGACCAGGATGACGTCCGCGGCCTGGGCGGCGATGTCGCTGCCGTGCGCGACGGCCATGCCCAGGTCCGCGGCAGCGAGGGCGGGGCCGTCGTTGATGCCGTCGCCGACCATGGCGACACGACGTCCCTGTGCGCGCAGCCGTTCCACGGCGGCGACCTTGTCCGCCGGACGGACGTTCGCGATCACGTCGCCGACACCGATTTCCGCGGCGACTGCCCGGGCCGCCGCCTCGTGGTCGCCGGTGAGCAGCACGGTGTGCAGGCCGAGGGAATGCAGACGGACGATCGCCTCACGTGCCGACGGTCGCACGGTGTCGCGCACGGCGATGCCACCGACCACGGCACCGTCCCAGGCGACCAGTACTCCGGTCGCCGGGCCCAGGCCGGACAGCCAGACCGTGGCCGCCGCAGGGACCGCGATGTCCAGTCGCGCCATGAGCTCGGCGGATCCGACGACGATCGGGACGCCCTCGACCTCACCGCGTGCTCCCGCGCCGACCAACGCCTCGAACCCGGTCACCGCCGGCACGTCGTCGCACGCGGCGGCGATCGCGACGCCGATCGGGTGCTCGGACGCCGCCTCGACCGCGCCCGCCAGCCGCAGGACGTCCACGTCGCCCGAGAAGGAGGCCGTGCCGTCGACCCGCATGCGGCCGGTGGTGACGGTGCCGGTCTTGTCGAGCACGACGGTGTCGACGGTGCGGGTGGCCTCCAGCACCTGCGGTCCCTTGACCAGGATGCCGAGCTGCGCCGCCCGTGCGACGCCGACCATCAGGGCCGTCGGCGTGGCGAGCCCGAGGGCGCACGGGCACGCGATGATCAGCACGGCGACCGCGGCGGTGAACGCCTCACGGGTGGGGTGTCCGGTGACGAGCCACCCGGCGAGCGTCAGGGCGGAGAGCACGAGCACGACGGGCACGAAGACGGCGCACACCCGGTCGACCAGGCTTTGCACCGCGGCCTTGCGCTCGGCCGCCTGCTCGGCGAGCGCCCGCATCTGCGCCAGCTGCGTGTTCGCCCCGACGGCGGTCGCCCGCACGACCAGCCTTCCGGTGCCGTTGACGGTGCCACCGGTGACGGCGTCCCCGGGACCGGCCTCGACCGGGACCGGCTCGCCGGTCATCGACGCGGTGTCGACCGCGGAGTACCCGGCGGTCACGACGCCGTCGGCGGCAAGTGCCTCACCGGGCCGCACGACCAGCAGGTCACCGACGCGCACCCTGGCGGCGGGCACCGTCGTCTCGACGCCGTCACGCAGCACCCTGGCATCCTTCGCGGCGATGCCCGCGAGCGCGCTGAGCAGGCCCGCCGCCGAGCGCCGGGACCGCAGCTCGAAGTAGCGCCCGGCGAGCAGGAACGTCGTGACGCCCGCGGCGACGTCGAGGTAGACGGCGTCCGCGCCCTCCGCGGTCACCCCGAAGCCGAGCCAGTAGCCGGGGCCCGACGACCCGGCCACGAGCGACCACAAGGCCCAGCCGAACGACGCGAGCACCCCCAGCGAGACCAGGGTGTCCATGCTCGACGCGCCGTGCCGCAGGTTGCGCAGCGCCGCGCGGTGGAACGGCCAGGCCGAGTACGTGACGACCGGCAGGGCGAGCAGCAGGCACAGCACCTCCCAGCCGGCGAAGCGCAGCGCGGGCACGAGCGCGAGGCTGATCGACAGGTTGCCGAGCGGGATCGCGAGGACGGCCGCGACCACCAGCCGGCGGCGCAACGCGGTGACGGCGTCCCGCGTCTGCTCGCGGTCGGGCCCGGAGAGCGCGGCGTCGTAGCCAGCGTCGCGGACGACCTGGACGGCGTCGTCGGTGTGCATGCCTTGGGGGAGATGGACAATCGCGCGTTCGGTCGCGTAGTTGACGGTGGCGCGCACGCCGTCGACCTTGTTGAGCTTGCGTTCGATCCGCGTGGCGCAGGCAGCGCACGTCATCCCGGACACCGACAGCTCGACGGCGCTCTCCGTGGCGGTGGTCATGACTGTTTCAGTTCTTCCTTCCGGATAGCTCCGCGAGCATCGCGTTGTAGGCGGCGAGCCGGTCGTCGTGCCCGGTGTCGGTCGCGCGGTCGAACCGCACCGCCTCCCGCCGGTCCGCCCGCGCCCACTGGTGCAGCAGCGCGAGGACGACGACGAGCACGGGGATCTCCCCGGTGGCCCAGGCGATGCCGCCGCCGAGGCGCTGGTCGGTGAGGAGGTCGGGCAGCCACGAGAGACGGAGGGTGCGGTAGAAGTTCTCCGCGATCACGGTCTGCATGTTCATCAGGATCACGCCGAAGAACGCGTGGAACGGCATGACCGCGAACAACAACCCGAGCCGGGCGAGGTGCGGCAACGGGCGAGGCGCGCGGTCGACCCCGGTGACGAGCCAGAAGAACACGTACCCGCTGACCAGGAAGTGGACGTTCATCAGCTGGTGCGCCCAGTGGAACCGCATCGCCGCACCGAACAGGCCGGAGAAGTACAGGACGTAGTACGACCCGACGAACACCGTCGCCGCCAGAGCGGGATGCGCCACCAGCCGCGCGGCACGGCAGTGCAGCAACGCCGTCACCCACTGCCGCGGCCCCACCGGCAGCACCCGCAGCGCCAAGGTGATCGGTCCGCCCAGCACGAGCAGCACGGGTGCCAGCATGGTGAGGGACATGTGCGCCACCATGTGCGTGCTGAACATGGCGGAGGCGTACCTGCCGATGCCGGACGACGTCACCACGAGCACCACCGCGCACCCGAGCAGCCACGCGGCGGTCCGGCCGATCGGCCACGAGTCACCGCGCCGGCGCAGCACGCGCACCCCGACGACGTAGGCCACCGCCAGCACGACGGCACCCAGTCCCAGCACGAGGTCGAACCGCCAGCCCAGCAGGAGCTCCGCGGCGGACGGCGGGTCCGGCAGGTCGAAGCCGAGCACGGTCTCCTGCGGTGAGGGCGCGCCGAGCGACCACGCCGGGGGGACGAGGTGGGTCAGCCCGGTCGACGCTCCGACTGCCAGTCCTACGGCCGCCAGCTCCACGCCGAGCGGCCACCGCCTGCCCAGGAAAGCCCGCAGCAGCAAGACCGCCGCACACGCCACCAGCTTGAGCAGCAACAGAACGAGGTAGCCGCTCCACGACATCGCCGATCCGACGAGCACCACTCCGGCCACCGATCCACTGAGGACCAGCACCACCACACACCACGTCGTGAGGCGGTAGTACCTCGTCAGCACGACGTCGTCCGCGCCCGACCGCCGGAGATGACCCCGCAGTGCGACCAGCGCGCCGATCCACACCGCCGCCGCCGGAACGTGCCAGACCATCGCGTTGGTGGCGACGTCGTGCCACGCGCCGTTGCCCACGTGACCGGCGATGACCGGCGCGAGCACCCCGGCCAGCGCCGGGACGAGCAGCAACGCCGAGGTCGTCCACGTCAGGGTCGCCCGTGCACCCGCGGCCACCAGCGCGGCGGCCACGGCGGAGCAGATCCACGCTTTCGGCTCCTCGGTGGCCGCGACCAGCCCGCCCAGGTGCTCGACCGCGACGGCGACGGGCTGCCCGGACGCGTCGGCGGCCGACAGCACGACCGCCGCGACGGCGGAGCCCGCCCAGACCGTCGCCGCACCAGCGCCGAGCCGGACCGCCGCGTAGGCGTGCGCGGTCAGCTGCGCCCGCTTCGGCGGTGCCGGTACGACGAACACCCCGAACGCGAGGGCTCCGACGGCGACGGTGGCGGCGGCGTTCGCCACCGTGCGCACGAGGCCGAACGCGAGCGACACGAGCCTGCCCGGGTCACTGTCGCCCAGGACGGCGTACACGTCACCCGCCCACACCACCACGGCCACGACGCACGAGATCGAGATGACCGACGCGACCGCGACGGCCCTGTCCACCCTCATGTGCAGGCTGTCGGCCAGAAGCCCGGCCCGGTTCCCGGAAATCCGGACGAACGCCGAAGGTGTGACGCAGAAGACCCCCGGATCAGTGCGACGCGCCGAAGAACGGATCGTCCACGAGGTACACCCATCGCCCGTCCGCCCGCCGTCGCAGCACTTCCGTCGTCACCACGACCTGGTCCGAGCCGGCCGACCTGATCGTCGCCTTGTGCGTCACCAAAGCCTGGTCCGCGCTGACGTGGCTGCTCAGCAGTTCCAAGTCGACGGTCGTCCCGCTGCCGACCAGGTCGGCGAACGCCGCGCGGATCTCGTCTCTGCCGCGCGCGACCGAGCCGGGCGAGGGAACGAAGATCGCGTTCGGGTCGTACAACGCGGTCAGGCCGTCCACGTCACCCCTCGCGAGCCGCCGGCTGAACTCGGCTGCCAGCTCCTCGGGGCTCACCGCCCCTTCGCGGGAGGTCTCGCTGACCGGCCGGTCACCCCAGGGCGCCCCGGCGAGGACGTCGAACCACGACGAGCTCGTCCCGAGCGGCACGTGCAGGTTCAGCAGGTGGCCGGGGTAGGTCAGCGGGCCCGCCTTGGCGGGGTTCGCCCTCGCCTGCTCGATGATCAGGTCCGGCAGGGCGTACCCGAGGTCGTGCCGCGGGTAGAGCTCGTGCACGACGTCGACGAGATCGGCCGGGAGCCGGTCGAGGCCCACCCCGGCGACGTCCGTCGAGGCGCCCAGCTGGGTGATCGCCACCTCGGGCTGCTTGCGGTTCGCGATCCCGATCGACGTGTGCAGCGCCACGGCGTCCCACAGGACGGGCAGCTTGTCCTCGGCCAGACCGGCGGCACGGGCGAAGGCGACGGCCTCGTCGGCACCGTGCACCTCGAACCTGTCGGGGTTCTCCTCCGCGCCCGCCGCGAGGCCGAGGTCGTGCAGGACGTTGCAGAGGAACAGCAGCTCGTCGTCGTAGTCACGACCGGCCAGGAGCCCGTCGCGAGCCGCGAGCTCCCGGCCGAAGAGGAAGCCGCGCACGCAGTGGCCGACCACGAACTCCGGCAGTCTCGACTCGGTCAGCCGCAGCGCCGCGGTGGCGATGTCGCTGTCCGGCAACGACGTGAACGCGGGTGTCGTCGACATCCGGTCGTCCGTCCTTTCTCGACTCAGCTCGGGACACCGGGGGTGCGCGGCGCCGGGAGGGCGCGCGCGGCCAGGAGTCCGCCGATGCCGGGGACGAGCGCCCGCAGCCAGACCTGCTTGCGGCCGTTCGCGGCCAGCACCGCGGTGATGAACGCGCCCGTGTAGGCCATGCCGTGGGTGGGGCCGAGGATGCCGCTGATCGTCGGGTGGTGGATCGTGACGATGTTGAGCAGCATGAGGAGCAGGGTGGCGAGCTCGGCGGTGCCGATGACGTGCAGTGCCTGGCGTGTGTTCATGGCCTTGCTTTCGTGGTCGAGTGCGTTGCCGTTATGTTCCTGATCTTTCGTGCCGGCGACCATTGGCAATCCGGACACAAACCAACGGGATCTCGCCATGATTCTCAGTCCACTGTGGACGCCGCGCAGTCGTGGGCGCCCAGTGAGCGGCGGTAGACCCGCCACGCTCCGAAGAGGCCGAGGGTGAAGAGGAACGGCCCGGCCAGCTCGGCCAGACCGAGGGCGACGGCCTGGCCGGACAGGTAGAGCGGCAGCCCGGCGGCCATCAGCGTCACCGGGGAGACGAGCAGGACGAGGCTTCCCCTGGCGTACGCACGCCGGCGCACCCGGCACCGCCGCCACGCCGTCCCCTCGCCGGTGAACACCCCCGCGACGAGCCCCAGCAACGGCCACCCGGCGGCCAGCAGCGCGAGGTTGACGGTCACGACCGCGCCGTGGACCACCAGGCCGGGCAGGAAGAAGTCGGCCGCCTCACCGCTGCGCACCGCCAGCAGACCCCCGAGACCGACCACGGCGACCGCGGCCAGCGCACGCCACAGCGACTCGCGCCGGACCAGGTGGTGCACGCACACCGCGATCCCGGCGGCGACCGCCAACGACAGCGCCACGGCGAGCCGGTGCGTGACCGCGAAGGTCGCCGTGAAGGTGAAGATGGGCGCGATCTCGAACACCGCGCCTTTCACACGATGCCGTGCGTCCGGCTCGCTCCTGGTCGTGGCCGGTGCCGCCGCGCGCATGGGTGCTCCCGTGGTCGTCGTGATGGTGTCGATCACGAGCAAACCCGGCGGGGCTGACCACGACCGGACGTGAACCTGACCGTGTGCTGACCGTTCGTCAGGCGAGCGAGGGGAGGCGGATCGTGACGGTCGTGCCGCGGCCGGGCACCGAGTCGAGGGTGACGGTTCCGGCGTGGGCCTCGACGATGGCCGCCACGATGCTCAGGCCGAGCCCGGACCCGCCGTCGCGGGGCTGCCTGCCGGGTTCGCCCCGGTAGAACCGCTCGAACACGCGAGCCGCCGACTCGGGTGACATCCCGGGTCCGGAGTCGGACACCACGGCCAGCACGGTGTCCTCACCACCCCTGCGGACCTCTACCTCGACCACCGCGTCGTCCGGTGTGTGCTGCACCGCGTTCGCGAGCAGGTTCCGGACGGCTCGCACCAGCCCGTCCTCGTCACCCTCGACGAAGAGGCGCTCCGGGACGTTTACCTCGAACAGCCGTCCTGGGTGCAGGGCCCGCACGTCCTCCGCAGCGTCCCGCACGAGAGCGGAGAGATCGACCACGGTCGGCGTGGCCGCGTGCTCCTGGTCGAGCCGGGCCAGCAGGAGCAGGTCCTCCACCATCCGGTGCATCCGCGCGGCTTCGGCCTCGACGCGCCGCATCCCCCGCTCCACGGCGGCCGGGTCCGTGGCGAGGCCGTGCGTGTGCAGCTGCGCCCAGCCCTGGATCAGGGTCAGCGGCGTGCGCAGCTCGTGCGACGCGTCGGCGACGAACCGGCGCAGCTTCTCCTCGGACCGGCGCCGCGCGTCGAAGGCCCGGTTGAGCGCCGCTCCGAGCTCGGCGATCTCCTCGTCGCGGGCGTCGGTCTCCAGGCTCTGCCCGGTGTCGCCGGACGCGATCGCGTTGGCTCTCGCGGCGATGTCGCGCAGGGGAAGAAGCCCGACGCGCAGCGCCTTCCTGCTGAACAACGCCACGCCGAGCAGTGCCACCACGACGACCAGGCCCTCGAAGCCGAGCACCCGGAAGATCACCGCTCTGGACGGCGCGAGGCTCTGGGCGAGGACGGCACGGGAACCGCTGCCAGCCAAGCTGAGGGACACGGCCCGGTAGCGGCCTCCACTCTCGGCCCGGACCGTCGTCGGTGCCGAACCGAACCCCGCGGGCAGCGGCCGGGGCAGGTCCGGCGGGGGCAGGACGCGATCTTCGAGGTCCCGCGCCGCGGTCTGGGAGACCGTCGTTCCGCGTTCGTCGACCACCCGGACGAACAGCGTGCCGCTCGCGGTGGAGGAGGTGCGGACGGTGTCGAGCACCGACGTCGCGGTGGCGCCCCGGTCCTCCAGCGCCTGCCGGACCCGCGTGAGCTGGGCGTCCGCACCGGCCTGGAAGTACAGCGGCAACGCCACCGCGGTCGCGCCGCTGACGACGGCCATGCCCAGCGCCGCCAGCAGGACCACCGCGACGGTCAGGCGCGTCCGCAGCGACCGGTGCCAGGCCGCGCGTCTCAGGGCCGTTCTCCGTCGGCGTCGCCGCGCAGGCAGTACCCGAACCCGCGCACCGTGTGGATCAGCCGCGCGTCGCCCTGCGCGTCCACTTTGGACCGCAGACGGGACACCAGCTTCTCCACGACACCGTCGGCGAACCGGTGCTGCCACACGTGATCCATGATCTGCGCCTTCGAGACCACCCGGCCGGCGTTGAGCACGAGGTAGCGCAGCAACGCGTACTCGGTGGGGGACAGCGCGGCGAGCCGCCCGGCGCGCCGCACCTGCTTGGCGCGTTCGTCGATCGCCAGGTCGGCGTGCCGGAGCACCTGGTCCGCCGCGCCGGCCGACCCGGTTCGCCGCAGCAGGACGTGCACCCGCGCGAGCAGCTCCGGCACGCTGAACGGTTTGGTGAGGTAGTCCTCCGCCCCGGAGGTGAGGCCGGTGACCCGGTCCGCCACCGCGTCCCTGGCGGTCAGGAACAGCACGGGAACCCGCGAACCCCTGGACAGGAGCTCGCGGCAGACGGTGAAGCCGTCGATGTCCGGCAGCACCACGTCCAGGATCACCACGTCGGGCGCCGAGGTGGCGTGGGCCCGGATCGCCTGGGCGCCCGCCGTCGCCGTCACGACCTCGTAGCCCGCCAGGGTCAGCGTCGTCTGCACCAGCTCGACCACTCCGGGATCGTCGTCGACGACGAGCACGGTCTGCCCGTCGCCGCGCGGCAACTCCAGGGCTTCCGAGCGCACGTGGCAGTCCTTTCCTCGCGACCCTTTCCTTGCTACGCCGTCGAGGTCCAAGGTAGCCACGCGCGCAGCGGTCCGGGTCAGCGGGCCGGGTCGGCGAAGGTGTCGTCCAGCCAGTCGTAGACGCGGGCGTACGCCAGGCGCTGGGCCCCGGTGTGGCAGTGCGCGGCGGCACCCAGCTCGTCGGTGAACTCGATCAGCGTCTTGGGACAGGTGAGGTGTTCGTAGAGCCGTTCGGGCTGGCCGTGGAAGAAGCCGTCGTCCTCGGCGGAGCAGACCAGGGTGGGGCAGGTGATCTTCTCGGCGATGCCGTCGCGCAGGTGGTAGTCGAGGTAGCTCGCGGCGAACGCCCGCGGACTGGTGGCGCCCATGACGTACATGCCGTGGCTCACGGCCCACCGCACCATGGGGTTCGTGGCCATGGCCGACTCCAGGGCCGCGTCGACCTCGGGCGCGTGGTCGGCCCGGAGCTGTCGTTCGGCCTCGGCCCGGTCCAGGGAGAGGGTGCCGGTGGTGATGTCGCCCAGGTCGTACACGCCGTCGATCGCGATGCAGGCGGCGATCCGGTCGTCGAAGGCGGCGGCCCGCGGCGCGAGCACGCCGCCCATGCTGTTGCCCAGCAGCGCGATCCTGGCCGGGTCCACTTCGGACAGACCCAGTGCGTGGTCCAGGACCGGCCCGACCACGTTCTCCCAGTCCGGCCGGAACGTCAGGCCGTGGTGGTGCCGGGTGCCGGGCTGGCCGGGACCGTCGAACGACAGCACCGTGTAGCCGCGTTCGGCCGCCGCCGCGGCACCGCTGAAGTGCATCTCCTCGGCGGTGCCGTCGAACCCGTTGAACATCACCACCGTCGGGCGCGCGACACCGGGACCTCCCGGCCGGTACAGGTAGCCGGGCAGGACGGTGCCCTCGTAGGGGATCTCGACGGGTTCGACGGCGGGGGTGAACAGCGCGGCGGCCTCGCGGAAGCAGGCCACCGAGGCGTCGTACGCGTGCGTGATGCGCGGGTCGGACGGGTTGCCGTGCAAGAAGAACTCGGCCGAGCGGTAGTAGTTCGACGCACGCAGGAAGGCGTCGCGAGCGCTCACGCGGTGCCCACGGGCGAGTGCGTCCCGTCCCAGTGCCGCGACCCGGTCGGCGGTGGCGAGCCACTCGTCGTGCCAGCTGTCGTAGTCGCCGGCGGTGATCCGTTCGCTGGTGACCGCGACCTCGCCGAAGTCCGAGCCGCCGTAGGCGCTGTGCCCGAACGCCCGCAGCGTCTCGAACCAGAACTGGGTGTCGTCGGGGAAGAAGAGAGGCTTCACGTGCGCTCCTAAAGCAGTTGCGGACTGCGTTTAGCTGAACCGTAGGGCGGCCGGCGTGCCAAACGCAAGTGTGAGCTGCGTTAAGATGGGCTCGTGGAGGAGCGAGAGAAGGTCCGGCGCCCCGGCGGCCGCAGCGCCCGTCTTCGTGCCGCGGTGCACCAGGCCGTCACCGACCTGGTCGCCGAACGCGGGTACGGGGGCTTCACCGTCAGCGAGGTCGCCGCGCGCGCGGGCGTGGCCGACACGAGCATCTACCGCCGCTGGGGCAACGTCGAAGCCCTGACCATCGACGTCGCGTTGCACTGGCTGACCACCGAGTCGCCCGTGCCCGACACCGGAACCCTGGCCGGCGACCTGCGCGCCTACGCGGGCAAGGTGGTGCAGGACGTCACCGGCCCGAACGGCCTCGCGGTGCTGCGGCTGGTGGTCGCGTTGTCCGCGGCGGGCAGCAGTGGCGAGCAGGCCAAGGAGACCTTCCTGGCCGAACGCTCCCGCCAGATGCGGGTGATGCTCGACCGCGCGCGGGATCGCGGTGAGCCGTCGCTCGAGGTCGCGGACGTGCTCGACCACGTGCTGGCGCCGATCTACGTCCGGGTCCTGTTCGGCGCGGAGCCGTTCCCGTCCGGCTACGCCGACGCGCTGGTCGACCGGTTGCTGCGCGCGGTGGGCGGGCCGTAGCGGGTGTGCGCGCACGGGACAGGAACTGTGCGCTCGCCCGACACCGGGGCCGGGCGATCGTTCCTAGGTTCGATCATGAGACGCCGGCCGCACCGCGACCGGCGCCATGACTCGAAAGGTGTGTGCGGGACATGCGACTCATCCCCCTGTCCGGTCACGAGCTGGACGACGCGCGGCACGACGGTCTGACCGCTGCCGAACGGGACAACGTCGACCTGGTGCTGCGCGCCTACGACGCCATCACGTCGGGCGTCGAGGAAGATCTCTCCCCGTTCTACTCCGCCGGCTACCGCGACCACGCGAGCAGCGTCAGCCCAGGGGACCTGGAGGGTTTCCGCGCCTTCCTGAAGGGCTTCCGGGAGTCGTTCCCCGACACCGAGATCGCCCTGGACCGCGTGCTCGCGGATCGCGAGTACGTGTTCCTGCAAGGACGCGGACGGCAACGGCCGGACGACGAGTGGAGCCACACCATGGAGGTCTTCCGGGTCGAGGCGGGCCGCGTCGCCGAGCACTGGGAGGTGCTGGAGCTCGCCGGGCAGGAGCCGGGTGAACGCCCCCTCGACGGGAGCTCCATCGGCGTGCTGACCGCGGACGGCGTCCGGCTCGACGTGCACGTCCGCGGCGGGGGACCGGGCGCGCGGGTCTTGTTCCTGCACGGTGTCGTGTCGAGCCGGCGGACCTACGACTGGCTCCCGGCCGACGTGGTCGAGGGCCACGAGGTCGTCACCTACGACTTCCGCGGGCACGGCAGGTCCGGGCACCTGGAAGGCACGTACGACCTTCAGCACTACTACGACGACACGGTCAGGGTGATCGAGGAGATCGGCGCGCCCGTCGTCCTCGTCGGCTTCTCGCTCGGGGGAGTGGTGGGCTGGCTGCTCGCGCAGCGGCGTCCCGACCTCGTCCGCGCGGCGCTGCTGGAGGACCCGCCCCTGTTCTTCGAGGAGATCCACGTGCCCGGCGGCCCCATCCCGGAGCTCCTGCGCCGCACCCTCGAACAGGAGAGGGGCTGGGCGGCGCGGAGGCCGAGCGTGGACGACGCCGTGGCCGAGTTCGGCCGCACCCCGCTCGGGCAGGGCCTGGTCTGGAGCGATCTGTACCACCCGGACAACGTGCGGGTGCTCACCGAGGGCACGCTCGCACGCGACTGCGGGGTGGTGGAGGCCGCGATCGACTCCACCATGGTCGCGGCCACCGACCGCGAGGCACCACCGCGCGTCCCGGTCACGATCATCGGCGGGGACGCCGAGTCCGGCGCGGTGTTCGGAACCGCGCACGCCGAGCAGCTGCGGCAGCTCCACCCCGGGGTCGAGTGCCACAATGTCGAGGGGGCGCCCCACGCCGTGCACGCGTCGTTCGCGGGACGTGAAGCCTATGTCGACGTGTTGCGCTCGTTCCTCGACAGGTACGCCCGCGGCCGGTGACGCGGCGGGTTCGGTGAGGAGTCCGATGACCGGGATCTCGGCGGGCCTGCGCGGCCACGTGCGGATGTCGATCGCCCGCGGCACGGGCCGGGTCGCCAAGGCGGACGCCGGCCCCGCCGAGTGGGAGGAGGTGATCGGGGAGACGCTCGTCGACCTCGAGCTCCTGCGGCAGGGCGCCGGACGGTTCTCCGGCACCATGACGACCCGCGGCGCGGTGGACGTCCTGCTGTCCGACATCGCCGCCAGCCCGTCGCGGGGCACGACCGGCCGCGACGCCGCCGACGTTCCGGCGGAGTACATCTTCTGCCACCAGATCAGCGGGGAAGGCGTCATCGACCAGGACGGACGGTCCGTCACGCTCGCGCCGGGCGGACTCGCCGTCTACGCCGCGCACCGGACGGCGTCCGTCGTGTTCGGGGAGGGGTTCAGGGCCGTGTCGCTGCACGTTCCCGGCCACCTGCTCGACCTCCCCGCCGGAACCGTGGACGACCTGACGGTGCGCGACCTCACCCGGCCTGCCTGCGGCCCGGTCGTCGCGCTGGGGGAGTACCTGAGGTGGATGAACGGCGCGATCGACGAGGCCAGGCCCGCTTCACGCGGCCGGATGATGCTCACCGCGGTGGACCTGGTCGGCTCCGTGACGCGCTCGTGGTTCGACGACCGGGGCCTCACGTCGGCCCGCACGATGTCGCCGCGCCGCGTCGAGATGCTCGACTACGTCGAACGGCACCTCGACGCCCCCGCACTCGGACCCGTGGCCGTGGCGAACGCGCACCACGTGTCGGTCCGGTACGTGCACGCGTTGTTCCAGGACAGCGGCGAGACCATCGGCGCCTACATCCGCAGGCGACGGCTCACGAACTGCGCCCGCGACCTCGCCGACGCCGCGCTGACCCACCTCTCGGTCGCCGCCGTGGGACAGCGCTGGGGGTTCGAGAGCCCGTCGCACTTCAGCGAGCTGTTCCGCCGGGTCTACGGGGAACCGCCGTCGCACTACCGCCGGCGGCACACCGGGGTCAGCTCCTGATCTCCCTGCGGGCAAGGGGAAAGTGCTTCGTTCGGCTCAGGCCGGCGGGGCGCCGTGTGGGACGCCGCAGCCGCGGTCGGCCATGGCGGTCGCGGCCGTGGATGAGCACGTCGGCGGGAAAATGGATTGTGCAACCCACTCTGGGGTAGGGTGTCGATCGTGAGCGAGCCGACCAGGACACGCCGCCTGACCCCGAAGGGGCGGGCCACCCGTGACCGGATCATCGACGCCGCGACGGGACTCATCGCCGTGCGCGGGGTGGCGGGCACGGGCATCGAGGACGTCCGCGCCGCGGCCGGTGTGAGCGGATCCCAGCTGTACCACTACTTCGACAGCAGGCAGGCGCTGATCCGCGCCGTCATCACCCGGCAGGCCGACTCGGCGGTGGAGAGCCCGCGGATCACCGCGCTGGACGGCTTCGAGGCGTTGCAGGCGTGGGCCGACGCCGCGGTCGAGCACCAGCGGGCGACCGGCGACCAGGGCGAGTGCAGCCTCGGCACGCTGGCGGGTGAGCTCGCCGCCGACGAGGAGTCGCGCGAGGACCTCGCCACCGGGTTCCTGCGCTGGCGCGACCTCCTGCTCAACGGGCTTCGCGTCATGCGCGACCGGCAGGAGCTGCGCGCCGACGCCGACCTCGACGCACTGGCGTTCGCGCTCCTCGCGGCACTGCAGGGCGGCGTGCTGATGTCCCGCACCCTCCGCACCGCCGAGCCGCTCGAAGCGGCGATGAACGCGGCGATGGCCTACGTGCGTTCGTACGCGACGGATCGCGGCTGACGGGAAGCGGCTACTCGTCGAGCTCGCTGTGGCGTGCCGTGACGGTGCGGGCTATCTCGATCAGCTTCGTGTTGAGGTGCTGCGACGTCCTGCGCAGCACGTCGAAGGCCTCGTCGGCGCTGATGCCCTTCTGGTGCATCAGGATTCCCTTGGCCTGACCGATGACGTCCCTGCTCTCGATCGCCCGGCGCAGCTCGCCCTGCCGCCGTTCGTCCAGCTCGGCCAGGCGCGCGTGGGCGAGGGCGAGGGAGCCGTGCGTGGCCAGCAGCACCACCATCTGGGAGTCCGAAGTGGACAGCCCGTCGGTGCGGTCCGAGTAGACGGTCAGCGCGCCCTCGTTGTCGTGCAGGGCCGTGCAGAGGAGCGCGCGTTGGCCCTGTGCGGCCGCGGCCGCCGCGAACTCCGGCCAGCGCGGTTCCGCGGTCAGGTCGTCGCTGAAGGCCTGCGCCGGCCCACCGGAGCCGGTGACGTCGAGGCAAGGCCCTTTCCCGGTGGCCTCCTGGACCTGGTCGAGCCCGGCGGCGCCGGTCGATGCCGTCGTGGTGAGTCCGCCGTCTGGCGCGCGCAGGGTGACGGTCACCAGTTCGGCGCCGGGGATGACCTCACGGGCGGTGTGGACGAGGTGCGCCAGCGCGTCCTCGGCCGTCGCCGCGCCCAGCAACGCGCCGGTGAGCGCCCCGAACTGGCCGAGCACCGCGTCGGTGAGCTGGTCCACCGCGGGACGACGTGTGCGCCGGGCGGGTTCGTCGTCGTGGAGGGTCTGCTCGGGCGTCACGCCGTAGGTGGCGCGGTAGTGCGAGGCGAACGCGGCGGGCCGGAGGTAGCCCCAGCGCTTCGCGATCCGGTCGATCGCGGTGTCGTCGGTGCCGGACACGCGCAGCTCGGCACGGGCGCTGTCGAGCCGCACGCGCCGCAGGTGCGCCATCGGGGTCGTGCCGAGGTGGTGCCGGAACGCCTGCTCCACGGCCCGCGGTGACACCCGAGCGGCGGCGGCGACGTCGGCGAGCGCGATGGGGCGGTCGGCGTTGGCCTCGATGAACGCGACCGCGCGCCGCAGCACGCCGAGGTGCAGGTCGCGACCGGCGAGGTCGGGCGCGCGCCCGGACGCGGTGGTGGGGAAGGCGTTCAGCACCGCGGTGGCGAGGTACTGCGTCGCGGTGGCGACGATCAGCTCGTTGTCGCCGATCCCGGCGACGGCGAGCACGTCGTCCCGCAGGTGCGCGATCGCGCGGCGGACGTGCTCGGCGCTGGACGCGTCGACGGGGTGGTGGTTGAGCAGCCTCACCGGTTCTCCCGCGACCTGCTCCAGCAGAGCGGGGTCGAACATCGTGATGTCGTAGCGGGCTCGGCAGATGCGGCCGGAGTAGCCGCGGTCCGGCGGGGAGAAGGAGAACAGCTGACCGGCGCCGAACGACTCGGCCTCCCGCCAGCCGTCCACGCGGTGCCCCTCGACCGTCCCGTCGTGGATGTCGCACAGGCAGATCTGGCCCAGCGGCTGCACGTCGTAGCTCATCTCGAACGCCATGTCGAGCCGGTCGACGCTGACGAAGTCCGTCGCGGCCCTGGTGATGTGCGCGCCGGAGGCACCGGTGGTGCTGCCGATCCGCATCGGGGCGTAGGAGGCGCTGAGGAACTCCTCGGTGACCTCCAGGTCGGTGCTGTCGAACGCCAGCACGTTCACCGCAGACCCGAACCCCGCGTCCGTCGTGGACGCCGAGCCCGCCCCGTCCGCGACCGCCTTGCCGAACGTCTTGTGCCGCGAGATGGAGTGCCGCGGGTCGAAGAGGTCCAGCACCGCGTCCGCCGCGTGGCTCGACGACCCCATGAGCAACGAACACGCACCGCCGTGCCGCACGACCGCCCCGGCGAACTCCATGACGGCCCGCGCCACCGCCACGGCCAGCAGGGTGATCTGCCGCAGGTCGAGCACGACGTGAGCGGGCGCGGGCGGGGCCGCGGCGTGCAGCGCCTCGGCGAGGGAGAGCGAGTCGTACCGCACGTCGGGAACCGCGAGCACGAGCACCGTGCCGATCCGTTGTGCGCTGATCTCCACGTGCCGCATCCGCCCGTTCCCCTCAGTGCGTGCGCTCTCCTCACCACCGCTGGGTTCTCAACGAGTGCCCCAGCATGCTGCACACGAGGGCCGTTGTCGACTTAGGAGCGCACCGGCGCGCCGCTCCGGCCGGCCCCGTTCGTCTCGCGCTCCCACAGCAGTTCGGTCAGCTGTGCGACCGCTTTGTCCCGGTGTCGCCGGTAGGTGTTGAACGACAGGTGCAACGACTCCGCGACCCGCTCCTGCACCCCGACCGGCCGCAGGAACGTGCGGTCGATCAGCACGCCGAGGTCCGGCTTCAGCAGGGCGGCGGCGTCGTCGAGCAGGTCCCGCAAGGACTCGGCGGGTGCGCGCCCGTGCCGCCTGACCATTCGCGACCGCAGCAGCGGGTGGGACCGGAGCAGCTCCGGCGAGTGCAGGACGCGCAGGGCCGACCGGACGGCCTCGGCGAACTCGGGCCGGGACAGCGTCGCCGTGCCGGGGAGCGGATGGCCCAACTGCTTGGCGTGCAACAGATCCGTGTACTCCTCGACGCCGGTCCGGCACCAGTCGTGCGCGAACACCGGGTACGTCGACCCGTCGACGGTGTAGCCGCCCGCGGCCAGGAAACCGAGGGACTCCATGGCCGGTGCCCACAGCTCGCCGTCGTCGAACGCGCCCACGAGGCTCCACGCCGTGTCGTCGTCGATCAGGATGATGTCCAGCATCTGCCACGCGACGAACAGCGTCAGCGACGGGGACGGGCGCTGGCCGTGGTCGCGGTCGAGGAAGAAGCGCCACGCGCGCACCCGGTCACCGGCGCGCGGCGGGCCGTGCCGCGCGGTGTGGTCCCACATCGCGTCCACGCCGGGGTCGGCACCGAGGTCGGCCTCGGTCAGGTCCAGGCACGCGCCGTAGCCGCGCGGGTCGCCCGACTCGGTGCGGAAGACGCGGAAGGCCTCCGGCCGGCGCTCCAGCCAGTGCGCCACCAGGTCGGCCTGGCGGGATCCCCGCCACCGGGCGGTCATGGCGATGATCGCCGGGCGGTCGGTGTCGCGCAGCCCGTCGGCGTGGGTCCGCATCGGCGGTGGCAGCGACGCCAGGGCGGTGAACCGGGACCGGGCGCCGTTCAACACGACCGTCATGACCATCAGGTCCAGCCGCTCCCGTTCGGTCGGCGTCGCCCTGACCTGGTCGTGGAACACGGCCAGCTTCCTGCGGTAGAGGTCGGCGTGCCGGCCGGGGTCGCGCCAGCGCAGGTCGGCCACGATCGCGTCGCGGACCACGTCGTGCGGGTACAGGCCGTACGGGGACTCGTCGACGAACACCTGCGCCCGCAGCCAGGCGAACAGCTCCCCGGTGTCGTCGCCGGCCATCGACCGCAGCAGGTCCTCCGTCGTGACGAGCACCAGCGCGCACACCTCCAGCGCCGTGCGATGGCGGGGGCTCGGCACCTCGCCGACCAGCTGCGCCAGCAACGCACCCGCCCCGCCGGGCAGGTCCGCCAGGGTGCGCGGCGCGAGTCCGCGGCGCACGGCGTCCACCGCCATCGACAGGGTGAGGGGGTGACCGCTGCTGATCTTCAGCAGCCGCTCGTGCGCCTCCTCCGGCACCTCCTGGGCGCGCAGGTAGGCACGGCCCTCGTCCGGTGACAGGTTGCCGAGCGGGACGACCGTCATCACCGTCCGCCAGGCCGGGTCCGCCCGCCACCGCGGTCCAGGGCCGCGGCGTCCGGCGATCACCACCAGGCACGACTCCGGCAGCGACGGCAGGTACCGCTCGCGGACCCAGTCGTCGATCGGCTCCAGCAGCTCGTAGGTGTCGAGGAAGAGGATCGAGGGCCCCTCGGGCACGGGCAGCGCGCCGCGGCCCAGCGTCAGGTGGCGGGCGTCGACCCGGACCGGCTCGACCCCCTTCTCCGCGGCCACGTCGGCGAAGACGTCGAGCAACGCGCTCTTGCCCACCCCGCCCGGCCCGTGCACGAACACCACACCGGGGCCGCCCAGCGCGTCCCGGAAGGCGGCGACCTCGTCGTCACGACCGGTGAAGGACCGCCGCCGCAGCTCCCGCAGGGTGTGTCCGAGTGAGGGCATGCACCCGACAGTAACCAAGCCGGTGCCAGTTGAGATGGGCACCGGATGGGCAGCGGCTGGGCTGCCGGTCCGCGGCGCGGGCGGTGACGATCTTGGTGCAGTCGTCCCGAGTGTCGAAGGAAGCCATCATGGACCAGAGCCCTGCCGAGTTCCCGACCAACTGGGGACGTTGGGGGGATGCCGACCAGCTCGGCACCGTCAACCTGATCACCGCGCAGGCCCGCGCCCGCGGTGCCGCGCAGGTGCGCACGGGGGTGTCGGTGTCGCTGGCCCGCAAGACCCCGACGGCGCCGCTGATGGGCGGGCCGGCGGCCGCCCTGCAGGCGGACACCACGGGCGTGCAGACGATCATGTCGTTCACCGGCGCGCCGCCGATGGCGATGGCCGAGCTGATGCTCGTCACGACGCACCACCCCGAGGTCACGCACCTGGACGCGGTGTCGCACATGGTCGCCGACGGGCAGGTGTACCCCGGGATCGCCCAGGCCGAGAGCTCCGGGCCCGCCGGGGTGAAGCACGGCGCCGCGGACGTGTTCGCCGGTGGGATCGTGACCCGCGGTGTGCTGCTGGACCTGGCACCGGGCGGCAAGCTGGCCGACGGGCACGCGGTCACGGCCGGCGATCTGGACGACGCGGCAGCACGGGCGGGCGTCGTGGTGGAGTCCGGTGACGCCCTGGTGGTGCGGGCGGGCTGGGACCGGGTTCCCGACCACGGACGGGCGTTGCCGGGGATGACCTCGGGTGCGGTCCGGTGGATGCACGACCACGGGATCTCTATCTACGCCGGAGACATCGGCGACGCGTCCCCGCCGGTGAAGGACGACGTACCGGGCGCCCTGCACCGGTTGGGGCTACTGCGTCTCGGCCTGGTGCTGGTGGACGGCGCCCAGTGCGAGGAACTGGTCTCGGTCTGCGCGGAGCAGGGCCGTCACACGTTCCTGTTCGTGGCCGCGGTTCCCCGCATCCTCGGCACCACCGGGCTGCCGGTGAACCCGCTCGCCGTGTTCTGACCCAGAGCCGTCAGCCGGTCCTCGTCGGCCGAGCCGGGCTCGGCCGTGCAGACGCACAGGTGCCGGGTCTCGGCGGCGGAGACCGGCAGGTCGAGCGCGTGGTAGCGCAGGGTCAGCCGCCCGGCCTCCGGGTGCCGGAATACCTTCGTCCCCTGGACGTGCAGGAGCACGTTGTGCGTGTGCCACCGCGCCCGGAAGCCGGCGCTGGCGGTGGTCAGCTCCTCGACGAGCTCACGGGTCCGCACGTCGTGCGGGTTGCGGCCCGCCTCGGTGCGCACGACCGCCACGAGCACGTCCGCCGTCTCGTCCCAGTCGCCGTAGAAGTCGCGGGCGCCGGGATCGAGGAAGTGGTAGCGCACGAGGTTCGCCCGCCCGCTCTCGATAGTGGTGGCGCTGGTGAACAGCGGAGCGTAGAGGGCGCGGGAGAGCGCGTTGGTGGCCAGCACGTCCTGGTGTTCGTCGGTGAGCATCGCCGCGGACAGCGTCATGCTGTCGAGCAACCACTGGACGGTCGGCGGCAGCTCGCGCGCTCGCGCCCGGACGCGGCGGCCAGGACGTGCGGCGTCGGCCAGGTCGACGAGGTAGATCCGTTCCTCGTCGTCGAGCCGCAGCACCCGCGCGACGGCGTCGAGCACCTCCCGCGAGACCCCGCCGATGTGCCCCTTCTCCAGGCGGGTGTACCAGTCGACGCTGACCCCCGCGAGCAGCGCGACCTCCTCCCGTCGCAGCCCCTGCACGCGGCGCCGTCCCGAGACGGGCAGCCCGGCCTCGTCCGGGCTGATCCTGGCGCGCCTGCTGATCAGGAACTCGCGCACGTCCGCACGGTTCCCGGACAGGTGGTCGCTCACGTCGCCCAGTCTAGGGAGGCCGCCCGGTCGCAAGGGGGGTCGAGGTTCTCCCCCCGATGAACCGGCCCTGCCGCTCCTCGGGCCCGGGCACTTGCATGGAGGTCGTTCGACGGCCGACCGCGAGAACCTCGAGGTCCCCGTCCGCCCCTGATGAACTTTCCGACGATCCTGGAGCACCACCGTGTTCACTGCTCGTGCCCGCCGCCTGCTGAGCGGCGGCCTCCTCGCCGTGCTGGTCACGTCCGCGTCCGGCCTGCCTGCCGACGCCCACGACGGCCGGCGCGTCAGTCGCTACGTGGTGCCGGGGGACCAGGCGTACCCGGAAGGCATCGCCCGTGAGCCCGGCAGTCCCTACTTCTACGTCGGCGGGACGACCGACGGCACGATCTGGCGGGGCCGGATCGACCAGCCGCGCCTTCAGGTCTTCCTGCCCGGCGGGCAGCACGGCCGCACCACCGCGGTCGGCATGAAGATCGCCCACGGCCGCCTGGTGGTCGCGGGCGGCGCCACCGGCAAGGTCTTCGTCTACGCCACCCGGACCGGCGAGCTGCTGCACGTCTTCGACTCCGGCGCGCGGGACGGTCTCGTCAACGACGTCGCCATCGCGCCGAACGGGGACGCCTACGTCACGGACTCGTTCCGCCCGGTCCTCTACCGGATCACCGCGGCTCAGCTGGCGAGCCGAGAGGTCGACCAGCCACTCCGGACGGCGGTGGACTTCACCGGCACCGCGGTGAAGTACGACGACGGCTTCAACGGCAACGGTCTCGTCGTGACGCCGGACGGCCGCTACGTGCTGATGGCGGACACCAACTCCCAGGCGTTCTACCGCATCAGCACCAGAACCGGCGCCGTCGTCCCGGTCGACCTGGGCGGAGTCACCGACATCGGCTCCGACGGGCTGCTGTTGCGCGCCGGGAAGCTCTACAGCGTCACCAGTCTCTTCCACCCGGAAGGGGAGATCAGCGTCCTGGAGCTCAGCGACGACTACGCGCGGGCCGCGGTGCAGCGCCGGATCAACGGCCGGGGCATGGACGTCCCGTCGACGGCGGCGTTCGACGGCGACGACCTGCTGGTGGTCAACTTCCAGTTCCAGGTCACCGAGCCGCACCTGCCGTTCACGGTCGTGCGGGTGCGGATCTGAACGTGGCCAGCCCGTCCTCGACCAGCCGCGCGGCGCGGCGGACCTCCTGGGCCACGGCGTCGACGGCCTCCGGCAGGGGGCGACCGGGTCGCAGGTGGGCCCGCAGGGCGCGGAACTGGACCCGCCACAGGCCGAGCAGGGCGGTCGCGACGATCTGGGGTTCGGGGTCGTCCGGCCGCAGCCCGGTCCGGGCGGCGAGCGCCTCGGCGGCGACGTCGGTGAACCGGTCGGTGGCGTCGTTGCGGTAGGCCCGCAGCGCCGGGGTGCTCCTGATCAGGTCGCCGAACCGCTGGTACCGCTCGAGCGCGCGGTCCTGGTCGGGCTCGGCACCGAGCGCCGCGGCCAGTCCGCGGAGCTCGTGGTCGAGGATCGTCAGCATCGCGGCGACCGGCGGGAGGTCCGGGGCCGACAGGTGCGCGCGCACGGCGCCGGCCGTCTCCTCGAGCCGGTCCAGGAGCAGCGCTTCCTTGCTGGGGAAGTAGTTGAAGACGGTCTTCTCGGACACCCCGCACGCCTCACCGACGTCGGCCACCCGGACGGCGTCGAACCCGCGCTCGAGGAACATCCGCGTGGCGGTGTCGGCCAGCTGCCGCCGCATCGCGAGCTTCTTGCGCTCGCGCAGCCCCTCGGCCACCGGCGGGCCGGTTCCCGTTGTCCCCACTCGACCACCCTACTTCAGCCGTACGAAAACTGCTGCTACTGTAATTTTACAGCGACAGAAGTTTTATGGAAGGAGGCGTCGTGTCCGAGATCCGCATCGTGCGCGACTACCCGTACTCACCCGTGCAGGTGTGGCGGGCCATGACCGACCCGGACCTGATCCCGTACTGGACCTCGACCGGCAAGGGTGCGCGGGCCGTCGGGTTCCGGCCCGTCGTGGGAAACCGCTTTCAGTTCGTCGCCAGGCCGATGCCCGGCTGGCGGGGGATCGTCGACTGCGAGGTGCTGGAGGTGCGTGAGCGGGAGTTGTTGCGCTACACCTGGGTCGGTGCGCGGGGTGAGGTGCCCAGTGAGGTCCGCTACCAGCTCGAACCGATGGCCGGGGGAACCCGCTTCACCTACCACCACACGGGTTTCGCCGGTGTCGGCGGGTTCTTCATGGCCAAGGTGCTCGGCTCGGTCAGGACCAAGATGCTCACCGTCGGACTGCCCGCGCTGCTCGCCGAACTGGACGAGAACGGCGCGCTGCGACCGGGCACGACGCCGCAACCCCGGTGAGGTCCTCGCCCCGCACCCGAACGGCGGTTGTACGGCGGCTCCTGCTCGCCACATAGTGCATCTTTCGTCGAGCTTGACCGCCGACTCATCTCGAACACGTGGGGGCATCAGGCGTGGCACGGTCGCACCGTTCCAGCGCAACGGCAACGGGGCTGGTGAACGGGCCGGAAAGCCGTGACCCCCTGCGCGCGGTCCGCCTGCTCACCACCGTGTTCGCGTTGCTGGGCGGTGCGGCGCTGACCGGCAACCTGCTGTTCGCCGCGAACGGTGCGGTCCGGTTCGTCCTCGCCGCAGCGGTCCTGCTGCTGGTCGGCTCGTGGTGGGTGCGGCCCCGGCACGACAGCTGGCCGGTCGCGGTCGCCGAAGGCGTTGTCACGGCAGGAGCGGCGGTGCTGCTCCCCGTCGCGCAGCCGGTGCTCGCGTTCCTGTTCGGCACGACCACCAGGCGCGCGCTGCACGGCGGTCCCTGGCGGTACCCGCTGAAGTCGCTCCCGAGCCTGGCCGGCTACCTGGCGGGGCTGGGCGTCGTGCTGTCGCGCGCCGAGCGGGTCGACGGCGACGTGCTGATGGCCGAGGTCATGCCCTTGCTGGGGCTGGTGATCGGGACGTTCGCGCTGCACGAGACCGTGCGCGCCGTGAAGGCGAAGGAGACCGCCCGCCGCACCGTCGCGGCGCTGCTGCAGGCGACCCCGGTCGGGCTCGCTCTGCTCGACGAAACGGGAGCGCCCCGGCTGCACAACCTCCGGGCCCGTGAGATGTTCGGCTGGGACGAGCCTCTCGACGGGACGAGCACCGTGCCGTGCCCGCACGGCGACCCGATCACCCGGTGCCGCCACGGCTGCACGTCCGTGGACGGCCCCGTCGAGGTGGAACCGCGCGACGGCCTGGTGCTGTCCCTGCACACCGGCCCGGTCGAGCAGGAGGACGGTCCCGACCACGCGGTCGTCGCCGCCGTGGACGTGAGCAGGCGCCGGCTGTGGGAAGAAGCGTTGCGCGACAGGGCGGAGCGCGACGAGCTGACCGGACTCGCCAGCCGCGCGCACTTCCTGCACCTCGTCCGGGAGGCACTGGACACCGGCCCGACGGCCGGGCTGCTCGTCGTGGACCTGGACAGGTTCAAGGACGTCAACGACGCCGACGGCCACGAGGCGGGCGACCACTACCTCCAGGCCGTGGCGGCCCGTCTGCGGTCCGCACTGACCGTCGACGCGATCGCCGGTCGGCTCGGCGGCGACGAGTTCGCCGTGCTGGCACCGGGTTTCGACGTCCGCGACACCGTGCGGCTGGCGAAGTCCGTGCTGCGCAAGCTGAACGACGCCCCGGAACCGTTCGGCACGAGCATCGGCGCCGCCGTCGCCGAGGCCGGTGCGGGCGTCGCCGACCTGCTCCGCGACGCCGACACGGCGATGTACGTGGCGAAGCGGGAGGGCGGCAACCGGTTCCGCCTGTTCCAGCGCGAGATGGGGGAGCAGGCCCTCGCCCGGCAACGGGACAAGGCCGACCTGCGCACCGCGATCGAGGACGGCCAGCTCGTCGTCCACTACCAGCCGATCGTCGACCTCGCGACGGGCGTGGCCACGAGCGCGGAGGCGTTGGTGCGCTGGGAACGCCCCGGCGCCGGCCTGCTGGGCCCCGACGCGTTCATCGGCCTGGCCGAGGAGACCGGCCTCATCGTGCCGCTGGGCGAGAAGGTGCTCGAAGCCGCGTGCCACCAAGCCGTCCGCTGGCACTCCGAAGGGCGCGCGCTGGGCGTGACAGTGAACGTCTCCACCCGCGAGCTGTCGACCGCCGGCTTCCTGCCGCGGCTGGAACGCGTGCTCGCCAGAACGGGCCTGGAGCCGGGCAGGCTGACCGTCGAGGTGACCGAGAGCGTCTGGGCCGACGAGCCCGCGATGCGCAGCCTGGTGGCCGTGCGCGACGCGGGCGTGCGGGTCGCGCTGGACGACTTCGGCACCGGCTACTCGTCACTCAGCTACCTGCAGCGCTACCCGTTCGACATCGTGAAGATCGACCGCACCTTCACCGGCGCCCTCGGCCACAACGGCCGCACCGAGGGCGTGATCCGCTGCATCATCGCCCTGGCCGACGTCCTCGGCGCGCGCACCGTCGCCGAGGGGATCGAGACCCCGGCCCAGGCGGACTGGCTGCGGGAGGCCGGTTGCGCGTACGCGCAGGGCTACCTGTTCGGCAAGCCGGTCGACGCGGACGGCTGGGACGCGCGGTCGTACGCCACGTTTCCCCGCCGCTGAGCCGTGTTCCCGTCCAACCAGGAGAACCACCGATGATCACCGACCCGACCCTGACCCGCATCGGCGAAGGCGTCGAGCTGCACCACCACCGCGGTCAGCGCGACGCGGCCCGCGACCTCTTCGCCCAGATCTGGGACGACATCAACGGCGAGCAGGGCGACCCGCTGCACGTGTGCGTCCTCGCCCACTCGATGGCCGACGTGCAGGACGACGTGCGCGAGGAGCTGGTCTGGGACCTGCGCGCACTGGCCGCCGCCGACCTGGTGACCGACGAGCGGGCTGGCCAGGCCGGCGTGCCGCTGTCGGTGGCCGGCCTGTACCCGTCACTGCACCTCAACGTGGCCGACTGCTACCACAAGCTGGGCGAGCTCGACCGCGCCCACGAGCACCTGCAGCGGGCCAGGGACACGATCGGTGCGCTGGGCGACGACGACTACGGGCGGCTCATCAGGGGCGGCCTGGAACAGTTGGAGCAGCGGCTGAACGCCGGGTGACTCGCCGCACCGCACCGCGAAGGGGTCCACTGTGGACTGGGCGGCCGGGTGGCACGTGTGGACGGTCACCACAGGTGTCGCCGGAGCCCGAACGGGTATTCGGTGCTGTACCCGTGGAAAGGACCCGCCGATGACCACCGTGTCCCGCACGTTCACCGTCGCCGCCTCGCCGGAGGTCGTGGTGCCCTACCTGGCCGACTTCGGCAACGCCGAGCAGTGGGATCCCGGCACCGAGCGCTGCGTCCGCGAGGACAGCGGGCCGGTCCGGGTCGGGTCGAGCTGGCACAACACCTCGAAGATCGCGGGCATCACCACCGAGCTGACCTACACCCTCGAACAGCTCGCCGGCGACCGGATCGTGCTGGTGGGCCGCAACGACACCGCCACCTCGACGGAGACCATCGAGGTCACGCCGGACGGCACCGGGTCGAGCATCACCTACACCAACGACCTCGAGCTCAAGGGCGCGGCGAAGCTCGCGGCGCCGCTGGGCAAGGTGGTGTTCGAGAAGCTCGGCAACGACACCGAGAAGCAGCTGACCGAGGTGCTCGACAGGCTCTGACGCGACGCCCGGCCGGCGTGACCGTGTGATGCCGGCCGGGCCGCGAGAAGTCAGTTCAGCTTGCGCGTGTCCTCGGGCAGTCCGCCGCCCGCGTAGACGTCCTCGGCGAGCTTGGCCAGGGCGGTGAGGGCGACGTTCTGGCTCCACGGGCCGTAGGACACCCGCGAGACGCCGAGCTTCTGGGCCGTGGCCAGGGGGATGGAGCCGGGGATGCCGATCAGGTTGACCTTGCGCTCACCCAGCGCCTCGACCAGCCGCTCGACCTGGGCGACGTCGAGCCTGCCCGGCACGAAGACGTTCGAGGCGCCGGCGTCGAGGTAGGCGCGGCCGCGGGTGATCGCGTCCGCCAGCACGTCCTCGGGGTCGCGGTCGCCCGCCTTGACGAACGCGTCGGTGCGGGCGTTCAGCACGAAGTCGACGCCGGCGGCCTGCGCGGCGGCCACGGCGGCCTCGACGGCGCGCACCGACTCGTCGAGCGGCTTCATCTGGTCCTCGAGGTTGGCGCCCGCCGCACCGGCGTCGATGGCCCTCGCGATGGTGCCGCCCGGATCGCCGTAGCCGCCCTCCAGGTCGGCGGTGACCGGCAGGTCGCCTGCCACCCGCACGATGAGCGCCACCTCGGCGATCATCTCGTCGCGGGGGATCTTCTCGCCGTCCGGGTAGCCGCGGGAGGCCGCGATGCCGTGGCTCGGCGTGGCGAGCGCCCGCGTGCCGGGCGTCTCGGCGACCACCTTCGCGGTGATCGCGTCCCACACGTTCACGACGAGCAACAACTCCGGCGCCGCGTGCAGTGCCTGGAGACGTGCCGCCTTGTCTGCCGTGGAGGTCATGTCGGCCTTTCGGTTGCCGGTCCACCCGTTCGGTGATGATCGAACTCCTGTCCGCACGCGACCGCAACCGAGCGGTTCCGGCGGCTGTCACCCCGCCGGGGCGGTAGGGACGACGGGTTTCGGGGTACTGCGGTGGGGTCGTCCCCGACGTGGAGGTGCTTCCCCCTTGCCCGTCACTCGGCGCGGTGTGCCCGCCCGGCTGCTGTTCGCGGCCGGGGCGGCGCTTCCCGGCACGTACCTGGGAGCCGCGGACTACCTGGGGCTGCCGCACCCCGACGTCGCCCCGCCCCTGGCCGCGGCCGTGTTCGGCATCGCGATCGTCGGCGCGGCGTTCGTGCTGGCCTGGGCGGCCGAGGCGGCGCAGGTCGACGTCAGCGCGGGTCTCGCCATCGCCGTGCTCGCGCTGGTGGCGGTGCTGCCGGAGTACGCGGTCGACCTGGTGTTCACGTTCCAGGCCGGTCAGGAGTTCGCGCAGCAGGGGAGCTGCGTGCCGCCGCCGGGCGAACCGGACCCGTGCTCGCTCGCCCTGGCGAACATGACCGGCGCCAACCGGGTGCTGGTCGGGTTCGGCTGGCCGCTCGTCGTGCTGGTGGGCGCTCTCGCCGTGCGCAGGGCTCACCGCGAGAGCCGGTCGACCCACAGCGGGCGGATCGAGCTCGCCCCGGTGATGTCGGTCGAGGTCGTGTTCCTCGGCCTGGCGACCCTGTACTCGTTGAGCCTGCCGCTGCGGACCTCGCTGACGATCGTCGACGCGGTGGTGTTCCTGGCGATCTTCGGCGCCTACGTGTGGCGGCTGTCCAAGGCGCCGGTGGAGGAGCCGAAGCTGCTCGGGGTGTCGGAGTGGGTGGGCCGCCGCGAGCGCAGGCCGCGGCGGTGGTGGGTGGTCGGGATGTTCGCGTTCGCCGGCCTGGTCATCCTCGCGACGGCGGAGCACTTCGCGCAGAACCTCGTCGACACCGGCAAGAGCCTGGGCGTCGACGAGTTCCTGCTCGTCCAGTGGGTGGCGCCGCTCGCGAGCGAGTCGCCGGAGCTGATCGTGGCCTGCCTCTACGCCGCGCGGCTGATGGCCTCGGACTCGCTGGGCACCCTGTTGTCCAGCAAGGTCAACCAGTGGACGCTGCTGGTCGGCACGATCCCGGTGGTGTTCGCCATCTCCAGCGGCAGCGTCCACGGCCTGCCGCTGGACGGGCACCAGCGCCTGGAACTGCTGATCACCGCGGCCCAGTCGCTGTTCGCGGTGAGCATCCTGGCCGACCTCGGGATCACCACGGCGGGCGCGGCGACCTTGTTCACGTTGTTCGCGGCCCAGTTCGTCGCGAGCGTGACGCTGCCCGACGACACCAACCGCGTCGTGATCCTCGCCTTGTCCGGTCTGTACGTGGTCATGGCGATCGCCCAGCTCGCCCGCCGCTGGAAGATCGGTGTACGCACCGCACGCGACGGCGTGGCGACCCCGTTCAGCGAGCTCGCCGACCGGCCGTCGTGACGAACCCGGTCAGGGCCGCGGACCCAGCAGACCGCGCGCGGCGAGGTTCTCCATCAGCGCGGTGATGCCGAACGTCCAGTCTTCCGCGTCCTCGGCCGTGTTCACGACGTTCGTCAACGCGCCCAGCCGCGGCGACGAGATGCGCACGACGTCCCCGACCTTGTGGGTGAACCCCTCGCCGGGCTGGTCCCGGTCCTCGGTCGGGGCGAACATCGTGCCCGTGAACAGCACGAAGCCGTCGGGGTAGCGGTGGTGCGCGCCGAAGGCGTGGGACACCAGGTCCTCCAGCTCCCGGCTGATCTCGGAGACCGGGTTCACGCCGTGCAGCTCGAACCCGTCGGGGCCGGTGATGTCGAGGGCGATCTCGGTGGCCTTGGCGTCGGCCAGGGTGAAGGTGTCGTCGAACAGCCGCAGGAACGGCCCGATGGCGCAGGAGGCGTTGTTGTCCTTCGCCTCGGTCAGCAGGAGCGCGCTGCGGCCCTCGAAGTCGCGCAGGTTGACGTCGTTGCCGAGCGTCGCGCCGATCGGGGTGCCGCGCGAGTCCACCACGAGGACCAGCTCGGGTTCGGGGTTGTTCCAGGCCGAGCGGGCGAGCACGCCGATGTCGGCTCCCGGCCCCACCGCCGAGAGCACCGGCGCCTTGGTGAAGATCTCCGGGTCCGGGCCGATGCCGACCTCCAGGTACTGCGACCACAGGCCCTCCGCCTGCAGCACCCGCTTCACCTCCGCAGCCTCCGCGGACCCCGGCCGCAGGTGGGAGATGTGGCCCTGGACGATCGCGCCCACCTTCCGCCGCACCTCCTCGGCCCGCGCGGGATCGCCGTCGGCCCGCTCCTCGATGACCCGCTCGAGCATGCTGCGGACGAACGTCACGCCGGCGGCCTTGAGCACCTGCAGGTCGACCGGCGCGAGCAACCGCGGAACGGTGCCGCTCGGGGTCGTCGTGGCGGCCACCACCTCCGCGAGCGGCCACGACGTGCCGCCGGGGTGGTTCTTGACGATCTCCACGGCGTCCGGCCGTTCGAGCAGCGCCGTCACCGTCGGCGCCACCCGCGACAGGTCGACGACCTCGTCGCCGCGGACCGCGACCACGGACGGGCCGCCCGCGGCCGGGTCGAAGACCCTTGCGACGAGGGTGGCGTCCGCGGCGTCACGGGGGAGGACGTCGGCAGCGTTGAGTGAGAACCCCAAGGGAAAGCCTTCCTGCTCGCACCGCAGAACCAGCTCGAGAAGTCGTGGGCGGTGGTTGTCGATCCGCCGCCCGCCCGACACGTCGTTAGGGTAGAGGCCACCCACCGAGGGGGCCCACACCCGAGGGGTTGCAGACATGGCCAAGTACATGATCCTCATCTACGGCGACGCCGAGCAGTGGGACGCGATGACCGACGAGCAGTGGAAGGCGCACCACGCCGGCCACGCGGCGTTCGTGGCGAAGGCGGGCACTCGCGTCCTCGACGGTCGGCAGCTCGAGTCGGCTCCCGTGGCCACGTCGCTGCGCGCGGACGCGGACGGCCGGGTCCACACCACCGACGGTCCGTTCCTGGAGACCAAGGAGGGGCTCGGCGGCTACTACCTGCTCCAGGCCGGCGACCTGGACGAGGTGCTGGAGCTGGCCGGGCTGCTGCCGGAGCTGAACTACACGCACAGCGGCCTGGAGATCCGCCCCGTGGTCGAACGCGCGTGACCGGCACGGGGGACGCGGTCGCCGCGGCGGTGGCCGAGGCCTACCGCCGCGACTGGACCAGGGTGCTCGGCACCACCGCGCAGCTCACCAGGGATCTCGACCTGGCAGAGGAATGCGCCCAGGACGCGTACGCGCAGGCCCTGGACACGTGGGCCGCGACGGGCATCCCGGACCGGCCGGGCGCCTGGCTGACGACCACCGCCCGCAACCGCGCCCTCGACGTCCTGCGCCGGGACTCGGTGTTCCGGCGCAGGATGCCGTTGCTGGTCGCGGACGAGACGGTGCCGGGACCCGAGGACGTGGTGAACGACGACCGGCTCCGGCTGATCTTCACCTGCACCCACCCCGCGCTGTCGCCGGAGGCCAGGGTGGCGTTGACGCTGCGCCTGGTCTGCGGGCTGTCCACGCCGGAGGTCGCCAGGGCGTTCCTGGTGCCCCCGGCGACGATGGCGGCCCGCGTCACCCGTGCCAAGAAGAAGATCACCGCGGCCCGCATCCCCTACCGGGTGCCGGGCCCGGACCAGCTCGGGGAACGGGTCGGCGCGGTCCTGGAGGTCGTGCACCTCATCTTCACCACCGGGCACACCGCTCCGTTCGGCGCCGGCCTGGTGCGCCGCGACCTGACGGACAGCGCCGTCCGGCTGGCCCGCCTGCTGCACCTGCTCATGCCGGCCAACGCGGAGACCGGCGCCCTGCTCGCGCTGCTGTTGCTCACCGCGGCACGTCAGGACACCCGGACGGACGCCGACGGGCGCCTGTTGCTGCTGTCCGAACAGGACCGTTCGCGCTGGGACCGGCGGCTCGTCGCCGAGGGCAAGGCGTTGCTGACCGAGGCCCTGCGGCGGTGGCCACCGACCCGGTACGCCCTCCAGGCCGCGATCGCCGCCCTGCACGCGGAGGCGCCGAGCTGGGCCGAGACCGACTGGGAGGAGATCGTCGACCTCTACGACGTGCTGGTGCGGCTGTGGCCGTCGCCCGTCGTCGAGCTCAACCGCGCCGTCGCGATCGGATTGCGCGACGGGCCACCGGCCGGTCTGGACGCGCTGGCGCCGTTGCTGGCCGACCCGGCCCTGGCGACCTACGGCTACCTCAGTGCCGCCCGCGCGGACTTCCTGCGGCAGCTGGAGAACTGGCCGCAGGCCGCCACGGCCTACGAGGAGGCGCTCGCCCTCACCGACAACGAGGCCGAACGCGCGTTCCTCGCGGAGCGGCTGTCCGAGGTCACGCGGAACCTGTGAACCGGGGTCACGGCGGGTGCGCCGATCGCACCCGCCGGTTCGCCCGTCCTGCCGTCACTTGTTCATGTCGTTGAAACCAACGCGGTGCCCGCCGTCACCTACTGTCGCGTCATATTCGACGACATTGATCCATTCATCGGAACGGCTGCCACCTCCTTGCCCGCGGCGCAAGGGCTGGCGGCCTCGTGGTGGTGGCCGAAAGCGCAGGTCGGCAACACCCACCCCGGCGCGACGTCCCCGCTGGGCATGGTGTCCGCCTGCGCGTACTCCGGCGCCTACCCGACCGGGTACGGCCTCTACAAGAAGAACACCGAGGGCCAGCCGGAGGAGCTGTTCGACCGGCTGCAGGCCTCCGGGTTCACCCACTTCCAGCAGTCCGGCACCGGGGCGATCCGCAAGTACTACAACTACGTGCGGGTGACCCCGATGGTGCAGCCGCTGGACGTCCTCGGCGAGGCCTGGCCGCTGCACGACGAGACCGCCCAGGCCGGGTACTACGCGGCCACCCTCGACTCCGGCATCCGCTGCGAGGTCACCGTCGGCGCCAAGGTCGCCGTGCACCGGTACGTCTTCCCGGAGCACCGCAGCGCGCGCGTCGTCGTCGACCTGTCCTGCGGCGGCCTCGCCATCGACCTCGGCCGCACGGTGCCGCTGCGCGCGCACGTGGAAAGCCTCGGCAACGGTCGCGCCCAGGGCACGGTCGTCGTCGAGGGCGTGCCGCTGTCGGTGTACATCAGGGTCGACAGCCCCGGCTGGCGGCAGATGCTGTGGCACGACCGCCGGCTGATCGAGGGTGGCACGCGGCTCGACTTCGACCGCATCCGGCAGACCACGTTGCGCCCGTTCGGGATGCTCTACATGGGCCCCACCACCGCGGGACAGGCCGTCGAGATCCAGATCGGGTTCTCGCTGCGCGGCTGCGACCAGGCCAGGGAGAACCTGTACCGCGAGTGCGGGGACAGGACGGCCTCGTTCGACGTCGTCCGGGCGCAGACCGAGGACCGGTGGCGCGACCACGTGGGCCGGGTCGAGGTCGAGGGCGGGTCGCCCGCGAGGCGGCAGGTCTTCGCGACCGCCCTGTACCACTCGCTGATCAAGCCGTGCTTCGCGGACGACGAGAGCCCGTTCTGGCCGTCGTCCGGGCCGTTCGTGTTCGACATCTGCACGATGTGGGACATCTACAAGACCCAGCTGCCGCTGCTCATGGCGCTCTTCCCCGACCGGGCGGTCGACCTCCTGGAGTCGCTGATCCGGGTCTGCGAGGAGGAGGGCAACTTCCCGATCGGCTACCGGATGGCCCGCGGCGCCGACAGGTTCTTCCGGCAGGCGAGCGCGCTCGTCCACACCGCGCTGGCCGACGTGCACGCGCTCGGCCTCGGCGACCTGGACTGGACCTGGGCGCTCGTGCACATGTACGACGACCTGCGCCGGATGTACGGCGAGGACTTCTACGAGCACGGCGTCGTGCACCCGATCTCGCACACGCTCGACCTCGCCTACGCCGCCCACTGCACCGCCGGCGTCGCCAGGAGCCTGAACGACGTCCAGCTCGCCGACGACCTCGACGCGCGCAGCCGCCTGTGGTCCAACGCGTTCGACCCCGCCACCGGCCTGCTCCTCGACTCGTCGTTCTACGAGGGCGGCAAGTGGAACTACTCGTTCCGGCTGCTGCACGACATGGCCGCGAGGATCGCCATGGTCGGCGGGAACGAGGCGTTCGTGAGCATGCTCGACGCGTTCTTCGGCTTCGGCGCCCGGCGGGTGGTGCAACCCGGCAAGCGGCCCGACCCGGCGGAGATGGCGGCCGGCTACCTGCTGAACCGGTTCGAGGGCCTGAACAACGAGCCGGACATGGAAGCGCCGTGGTCCTACCACTACGCGGCCAGGCCGGACCGCACCGCCGAGATCGTGCACGCGGCGCTGACCTGGCAGTTCGGCACCGGACGCGGCGGCCTGCCGGGCAACGACGACTCGGGCGGCCTGAGCTCGTGGTACGTCTGGGCCTCGCTGGGGCTGTTCCCGGTCGCCGGGCAGAACCTGTTCCTGGTCAACGCTCCCGCGTTCAGCCACGCCACCCTGCACCTCGGGGACCGCGACTTCGTCATCGAGACGCGGGGCCACCGCGAGACGTCCATCAGCTCCGACGGGCTGGAAGAAGACCCGCCGCCGCAGTACGTGCAGTCCGCCCGGCTCAACGGCAGACCGCTGGACGCGGCGCACCTGCGCGCGTCCGACGTCCACGCCGGCGGCCGGCTGCTGCTCGAACTGGGGCCGCAGCCCTCGGAATGGGGACGCAAGATCCTGCCACCGTCGGTGTCCGACCCGCTCGGAAAGGGGGCTCGCACATGAGCAGGCCGAACCGCCGTCTCGTCATCGTGGTCAGGGCCGACCCGGTCATCTGCGGTCACTCCGGAGAAGCCCGCAACCTGGCCGAGGTCGCGCTCACCCGCGGCTTCGACGACGTCCGGCTGCTGACGTGGCCGATTCCCGTGCTGCAGGCCGCGGGCCTGCCGCTCAAGCCGCTGGACGGGATCCTGCCCTACAGCGAGGGCATCACTGTGGAACGGCCGGAGCCGGTCGGCGACTACCGGGTGCCCGACGGCCGGTACGTGGCCGGGCTGACGGGACGCCTGGTCGAGCTGCTCGCCGAGAAGGTCCCGACCACGTGCGTGTCGATGTACCTCGCTCCGCACGACGCCGTGGTGCGCGACGCCGTGGACGCCGCCCGTGCGGCCGGGTACGCGCCCGACGTCCACACCATCGCGAAGGCGGTCGGCTCGGACGTCACCAACGTGATCCGCTCGTGCCTGCGCGAGGGCCGGTTCGGGGCCGCCGTGGTCCTGTTCACCCGGTTCCTCGCCAACGACGAGGTGATCGCGGTGTCGGAGTACACCAAGCAGGAGATCATCGCCTGCGCGGAGGCCGTCGACGCGCACTGCGGCACCCGGTTCGCCCGCCAGTGCGCGCGCCGGATCTCGGTCAGCTACCCGCCGGTCGACACCGCGGCCTACCTCGACCTCGACCCGGCGCTCGTGGACGCGGCCCTGAAGCGCCGCGGCCTGGACCGCGACGGGTACGTGCTGTTCCTGTCCAGGGTGACCCGCGCCAAGGGCATCTACGACCTGGTGGACGCGTTCGCCCGCTGCCGCGCGCGGGCGGGGGTGAAGCTCGTGATCGCCGGCAACGGTCCCGAGCTGGAGCACCTCCGTGCGCTCACCCGGCACGACGACCGGGTCCTCTTCCTCACCGACGTGGAGGACGAGGAGAAGCCGCTGCTGATGAACGGCTGCGCCGCGTACGCGCTGCCGACCAAGCCCGAACCGGAGTTCGTCGAGACCTTCGGCATCGCGCTGACCGAGAAGATGCTCGCGGGCGGCGGACCGGTGATCACGACCACCACCGGCGGCGTCGGTGAGGCGGTGGGCGGGACGGCCGTCGTCGTCGAGGCGGGCGACGCCGGCCAGATCGCCGCCGCGATCGACCGGGTGGTGCTCGACATGTCGGTGGAGGAACGGGAGGTCATGGCGGACCGGGCCCGCGAGTACGCCCTGTCCTTCGACCGGGTGCGGGTGTTCGACGACCTCTTCGCCACGTCCGACCCGGCAATCGCCCTGACGGGATGAGCCCTGACCGGATGAGCGCTGACCGGATGAGCGCTGACCGGACGAGCCCCGGCGGGGTGCGGGTCAGCCGAGGGAGCGTTCTGCCCCGTGGGCGCGGGCTTTCTCCGCGATCGCCTGCAGGGCCGAGATGTGTCCGCTCAGCGCAGCCCGGCCGGAGCCGGTGAGGTTGAGCCAGGTCCGCGGCCGCTTGTTGACGTAGCCCTTGCGGACCTCGACGTAGTCGCTCTTCGTCAGCGTCGTGACCTGTTTGGACAGTGCGGAGTCGGAGAGCCCCACCGAGTCCCGGACGAACCCGAACTCGGCCCACTCCGCCGCGGTCAGCAGCGAGACGATGGCCAGCCTCGTCGGGTCCAGCAGGAGCTGGTCAAGCTCGGCCACCGCTCACCTCGTCCTGCCTGCCCTTGTTTTGCCTGCCCTCGTTCTGCCTGCGCAGCAACCACAACTGGAAGCGCGGACCGAGGAACATGACGTAGAGCCCGGCCAGCGCACCATAGTAGATGCCGCCGTGCGGCACGTGCAGCAACGCGATCAGCAGCGCGCCGACGATCCCGATAGCGAGCACGGGCACCATGCGCAGCAGCCGCCACCCGAGGCCGACGGACAGGCTGCGGTTCGAGACCCCGACGGAACGGCCGAGGAGGGTGCCGCCGGACCGCGTGCGCAGGGCGAACGACAGCCCGAGGCAGACGAGCAGGAACGGCCAGAGGAGCCAGTCCCGCACGGCGGGGACGAGGTCGATCGCCGCGCAGTAGGCGAACAGGGCCAGCCCGCTGCCGATCCACAGCCACCGCGACCCGGCAGCCGACCGGATCACCTGTTCCTTGCCCTGGCGCACCGTGCGCAGTGCGGCCGCGGCCTCTTCCGGCGTGGGTACGGTCATCGTGAGCGCGCCTCCGTCTTGTCCTCGGTCCTGTTGAGGGTGCGCAAGATCAGCCACTGGTCAAACCACGCGCCCACCGAGGTGAGGACCAAGAGCACGAGACCCATCACGAGGTGCGCGTAGCTGTGCAGGGCCGTCGACTCGTCGAGGACCTTGGTCAGCAGCAGCTGGAGCCCCAGCCGGACGGCGGACAGCAGCACGGCGAGCAGCCGGGCCTGCTTCGAGCGCCACACCGCGCGGATGAACTCCCGGCGGCGCGAGAGCACCGTGAACCAGAGGGCGATGTGCGCCACGGCGAGCACCAGGGGCAGGGCCGCGACGACCGGGTGGGTGGAGCCGAACTGCTGGCTGATGTCGTAGCTCGCGACGAGTGCCCCGGCGAGCCCGAAGTACCAGACGGGCAGGCCCTCGACCTGCGGAGTCTGCGTTGGTCCGACGTGGGTGGTGGCCATCTCATCCTCCTTGGGAAAGTACTTGCCTGAGTAGAAAGTAACTCACACTTTCCACTCAGGCAAGTGACCCTCGGGGGCTGGACGGCTCAGCCGCTCACGGACGCCGAGAAGTTGTCGACCGCCAGACCGGCGCCGCCGTTCCACGGTTCGAACCCGGCCTGGACGCTGGTCAGGTACCACGAGTTGGTGATCGCGCCGCGGGCCCGCACGTCGTTGACGAAGTCGAGGACGTTGAACGACCACGAGCTGATCGCCGACGGCGCGAGGTAGGAGATGACGTTGTTGGAGCCGTTGCTGCCCCGCCACACCTGCCACGTGCGCCCGCCGACGGTGGCGTTGCCGACCGCGCTGCCGATCGGCTGGATCGAGCCCTGGCGGGTGAACCAGATCATGATCTCCATCTGGTTCACGCCGTTGGTCTTGGCCGTGGGGTCGAGCCAGATGTCGTACGAGGCGTTGTAGGTGCCGCCCGCGTACCGGTAGTTGATCGACGACGTGGCGCTGCGGATCCGGCTGACCTGCATCGGCAGGGTGGAGCCGGGGGAGCAGTTGCCGTAGTGGCAGCCGAGGAACACCGACGGGTACGACACCGGCGCGCCGTTGGTCGGGGACGAGCCCTGCTGGGTGGTGATCTGGAAGCCGGACGACGTGGCGTTGATGCACTGCTGCGCCGACGTGCCCCACCGGTTGTTCTGGACCACGTAGCGGCCCTGGATGGTGGTGGAGCCGTACTGGTCGCAGATGGTCACGTCGGCCTGGGCCGTGCCCGCGGTCGCGAGGAAGGTGCTCGCGACCAGCAGGCCGGCGGCAGCGGCGGCACGGATGGTCCTTCGCATGGAGACTCCTATGACAGGGATCTGGGAGCGCTCCCAACGTACCGAGATGCCGGCGGTGGGGCAGGTCGCGAGGCGCGAAACCGTCGAATCCGCTTCGAATCGACTCCGTCCTCCGTGGACTGCTCCACAGTGGACGATCAGTGCGCGGCGGCCGCGATGAGCCGGGCGAGCTCGGCCGGCCTGGTGTGCATGGGCCAGTGACCGGAGTCGATGTCGACGAACTCCAGGTGCTCCGCCTTCGCGAGCTCGGGCACGTCGCCCGCGTCGATCCACCCCTTGGCCTGGTCGGGGGTGAACTCGGGGCAGACCACGACGACCGGGACCCCGAAGCGCCGTTCGTCGGTCAGCCGCACGATGCCGGTGGCCACGCCCTCGGGAACGGGGATCGCGGCGGCGGCGAACGCGCGCCGGGCGTCCTCGTCGAGGTCGGCCGAGTCCGGGCCCTCGAACGGCGTCCAGCCGGGGAACGGCATGACGCCGTCCTCGATCTCGAAGAAGTCGGCGTAGGCCCTCCCGTCGGAGGTGGGGAAACCGCCGATGAGGACGACCGCGGAGACCACGTCCGGCCGGGCGTCCGCGGCCAGCCAAGCCAGCGAGCAGGCGGCGGAGTGCCCGGCCACGACGGCCTTGCCGGAGGCCGCGTCCACCGCGGCGAGCACGGTCGCCACCTGGTCGTCGAGCGTGGCGGAGGAAGATCCGTCGCCCTGGCCGGGCAGGGTCAGCGGCACGGGGCGGTGGCCGAGCGACCGGAGCTCGGCCGCGACCTCGTCCCAGGCGGATCCGTCGAGCCACAGGCCGGCGATGAGCAGGATGTCCACGATCAGGTTTCTCCTCGTCCGCGCGGCACGGTCGCCGCGATGGCGTCACGCTAGAGCCAGTTCCGGACGATCTGCTTCCGGATCAGAAGAAGATCGCCTAGCGTGCCAGGGGTGGCGAGCGACATCAGTCCCACCGCCAGGGCACTGCGCACCCTGGAGATCCTCCAGGCTCGTCCCGGCACGACCGCCGACGAGCTCGCCGCGCGGCTGGGCGTCACGGACCGCGCCGCCCGCCGCTACGTCGCGATCCTGCGCGAGGCGGGCATCCAGGTGGAGTCGAGCCGGGGCCCGCACGGCGGGTACCGGCTGCGGCGCGGCACCCGGCTGCCCCCGATCGTGTTCACCCAGGCCGAGGGACTGGGCCTCGTCATGGCGGTGCTCGACGGACGGCCCGCCGCCAGCGGGACCGAGGACCCGGTCGGCACGGCGCTCGGCAAGGTCGTCCAGGCGCTGCCCGAGAACGTCGGCCGGCAGGCCGCCGCGTTGCACGAGCACGCCAGGGCCGCACCGGACCGGCACTCGGCCCGCCCCGATCCCGCCATCACCAGCGCGCTCGTCACCGCCGTCGCGGCCAGGCGCCGCGTGTCGATCGCCTACCGGAGCGAGTCCGGCAGCGCGTGGAAGTCCGAAGTGGACCCGTGGGCGGTCGTGGTCCGCCACGGGCGCTGGTACCTGCTGTGCCACTCGCACCGGTCGGACGCCGTCCGCACGTACCGGATCGACCGGGTCCGCACGGTCGGCCAGACCCCGCACGAGTTCGAGCCGCCCCACGACCTCGACCCGGTCGCGGCGCTCGAACGGCACCTGGGCACCGGCTGGCCGTACCCCACCCGCGTCGTCTTCGACGCCCCGCTCGACGAGGTGGCGCCCTGGGTCCGGCCTCCCATGGGACGCCTGGAACCGGAAGGCGACGGGTGCGTTCTCGTCGGCAGCACCAACAACCCGGCGATGTACGCGCAGGAGTGGCTGGCGGCCATGCCTTTCGCCTTCCGCGTCGAGGGCGGCGAGGAGCTGCGCGCCGCCGTCGCGGCGGTCGCGGCGCGCTTCGCGGCGGCGTTGGCATGAGACGATCACGAGGTGAGCTGGAAGGCGATGACGCCCGCCGAGGCGTGTGACCTCATGGAGTTCTGGGAGTCCGAGCCGTGGCCGCTCACGCGTGATCAGGCGCAGCAGCGGGCCGTCGAGTGGTTCGGGTGGACGGTCGAGGTCGAGAAAGGCGTCTCGTACCTCATGAACACGGTGTCCGGGTTCACCGTCGCGGACGTGTCGACCATCGGCTCCCGGGGCGACCTGTCGTACATCAGGCTCGACGTCGCGGACACGATCCGCGAGGTCTCGGTGGAGTCGAGGCGGTTCCTCGGCGACGCCTTCGCACTGATGGTGCGCGAGGCCGAGACGCGCTGGGGCACGCCGTCGATGCGCGACTTCGCGGGCACGTCGTCCGCGACCTGGGACACGGCGTCCGGTGCGCGGATCTCGTTCAACCACGCGCTGAAGAGCCTCAGCGCGAGGTTCGAGACCCCTCAGGGCGTCGAGCTCGACCGGAGGGCCGGACGCCGGTGAAGGACGACCTGCGCGCGACCGGGCGGTTCGTCCGGTACCACGACGTCGAGTACCGGCTGGGGCACCAGGCGGGGAAGTGGTGGATCTCGTCGGACCACGCGGTCGACGAGTCGTTCACCCCGAAGGGGCGCCGCCACTTCGTGCGGCCGATCACGCACACCGACGTGCTCGACTGCTACGACGTGGCGAACCCCGGCACCTACCGCGGCCTGTCCGTCGAGGTCAGCGGGAACACCACGGGCGGCTACTGGCTGACCGCGCGCGACCGGGAGGCGTTCACCGAGGGGTTCGAGCGGACCGACCACCGCAGCCCGTGGCAGAAGCTGGTCGCGTCCGACGACCCGGAGCTGCGGTTCACGACCACGGTCACCCCGGTCCCGATGCCGTGGAAGATCGCCCACGACTGGAACCGGTTCACCGAACGCCTCTCGGACGCGTTCCGCGACGTGACCGACGGCGTCTTCCTCATCGTCCACGCGAAGGCGGACCCGAGGCGGTACGTCCAGTTCGCCGGCGCGCCCGACCGGCTCTACGCGGAGGCACCGGGGACGGAGGTCGTGCCGGACGCGGACGAGTTCCAGCTCCGCAGGTTCGACTGGACCGCACCGGAGGTCACGCAACCGAACTGGACGCACGAGCTGCGGCGACCCGCGCTCACCGCCGAGTTCCTGCTGCTGGCGGAGTACTGCACCGCGGCGTTGCGCGGCGCCTACGGACTCATCAGCCCGGACGAGCTGACCTACCGCGCGTGGGTTCAGCCGATGGGCTCGGAGGCGACCGCGGTGGAGTTCGCCGTGCTGGGGCTCGGCTGAACCGTCCCGCGTCTGGTCAGGCGACGGGCCAGGTGCGCAACGCGGCGTCGGCCAGCTTGCGGAGGTCGCCGGCGCTGACCCCACCGGCCGCCTGCACGGCGATGCCTGCCTGCAGGGTGTGCACGTAGCGGGCGAGCAGCTCCGGGTCCGTGCCCTGGGGGAGGTCGCCCTCGTCGACGGCCCGCCGGAACCGTTCGTGGATGCGGGTGTGCCCGCTGTTGCGCCAGTCGTCGAGGAGCGTCCGGATCTCGCGACCCGCCTCACCCGTGGCCAGTGCTCCTTGCACGCCAAGGCATCCGCGCGGCCGGTCCGGCCCGGTGGTGGTGCTGATGGAGCCGGCCAGCAGTGCCCTGGCGACGTCGAGGGCGGTGGGCGCGGCGAGGGCCGCGACGACGTACGCGCTGGGGCCGTCGTCGTAGCGCTGCAGTGCTTGGCGGAACAGCTGTTCCTTGTTGCCGAAGGTCGCGTACATGCTGGCTGTCGAGATGCCCATCGCCCCGGTCAGGGTCGCCAGGCTCGCGCCCTCGTAGCCGTGCTCCCAGAAGACCAGCATGGCGCGGTCGAGTGCCTCGTCCGCGTCGAACTCCCGCGGCCGGCCGGTCGCACGGCGTCGTGTCTTCTCCACCACGTCAGCCTACGCCTTTTGAATCGATCGATGCAGAACGTGCTACGGTCCAATTCTGCATCGATCGTTTCAAAAATCGGCCGACCGGCGCGCGAAGAAGGGGCACGAGATGTCCGACGAGGAGCTGCGCGGGTTCTACCTGCGCTATCTCGGTGAGCTCAACGCCCACCGGTTCGACCGGATGGAGGGGTTCATCGCCGACCGCACCACCTTGAACGGCGAGCCGGCCACCCGCGACGACCTGCTCGCCGTGCAGCGGGCCGATGTCGACGCGGTGCCGGACCTGCACTGGGAGCTCCAGGAGCTGCTCTTCGACGGCGACCGGCTGGCCGCCCGCCTGGTCAACACGGGCACCCCCGTCCGGGACTGGCTCGGCGTGCCGGCCTCCGGAGCCGCGTTCGAGATCACCGAGTACGCGATCTACCAGATCCGCGACGGGCGGTTCGTGCACATGACCGCCCTGCACGACGCCGGCGAGCTCCGCCGGCAGCTGACCACCACATCCACCGAGGGGACCGAGTCATGACCACCACCTTGATCACCGGGGCCAACAAGGGCATCGGTTTCGCGACGGCCCGCCAGCTCCTGGCACTGGGGCACACCGTCTACATCGGAGCGCGCGACGCCGAACGGGGTGAGAAGGCCGCCGCGGATCTCGGCGCGCGCTTCGTGCAGCTCGACGTCACCGACGACACCTCGGTCGCCGGTGCGCTGGCGACGATCGACGCCGAGGAGGGACAGCTCGACGTCCTGGTCAACAACGCGGGCGTGCTCGCCGACGACGCACTCGACGGTCCTGCCGCCCTGCGCGCGTTCGACGTCAACGCGGTCGGGATCGTGCGGGTCACGGAGGCCGCGCTGCCCCTGCTCCGCAGGTCCTCGAACCCGGTCGTGGTGAACGTCTCGAGCAGCCTGGGGTCGTTCGGGGTCGTGACCAACCCCGACCGCCCGGAGCACGCCATGCCGCTCGCGCTCTACTCGGCGTCCAAGGCGGCGGCGACCATGCTCACCGTCCAGTACGCCAAAGCCCACGAGGGCATCAAGTTCAACGCGCTGGAACCCGGCACGACGGCCACGGACATGACCGCGGCGTTCGGCATCGGACGACCGGTGGAGGAGAGCGCCGCCGTGGTCGTGCGCCTGGCGACCATCGGGGTGGACGGCCCGACCGGGACCCTGCAGGACGAGAACGGCCTTTTGCCCTGGTAAAACGGAGGTCCGCCGGGACGCAGGTGTGATCCGCACGGGATCAGTCGTGCGCCACCGCGCTGCTGCCCACGTGGGCGGGCAGTGCCTCCACGAGCTTCACGAGCTCGGGATCGGCGGCGTAGTGGCGCATCTGCAGGTCGGAGATCTTCGCGCCGAGCCCGGGGTCGAGGTCGTCGCTGATGTCGAAGGTCTCGAACTTCTCCATCAGCGGCAGGCCGCTGCGCTGGGTCCGCTGGTGCGCCGGGTGCGCGAGGTACTCGGCGTACCCGGCCAGGTCCTCGAAGGCGAAGATGGCGCTCCAGTCGTACTCGCCGCCGTGCTCGCGGCCGACCGTGAACCACTTCACCGACGGGATCGCCGTGCCCTGCTCGCGCAGCACCTCCAGGGCGCTGTCGACCTGGCCGGCGTCGACGCCCTCTTTCACCTTCATGCGGTTGCCGTGGTAGATCATCGTCACTCCTTCGTCGATCAAGTACCTCCATCGTGCTGGGGCGCGGGATGCGGTCGCATCAGCAGTGACTGCCTAGATGTCGGCCCCCTGGCCTAGGTACGTGCGAACGGGCCCGTTCTTGACCATCGGCGGCGTGGGCGGCAGTGTGCAGTCCGGAGTGCCGATCAAGCCGGTCGGTGACCGGGCGGTTCCCCAGGGGGTGGGCGTGGCACGGCCGAAGGCGCTGGTGGTCCGCGGTGGGTGGGAAGGCCACCGGCCGGTCGAGGCCACCGAGTTGTTCATCCCGTTCCTGGAGCAGAACGACTACGAGGTGCGGGTCGAGGAGTCGACCGAGGTGTACGCCGACGCCGCCGAGATGGCGCGGACGGACCTGGTCGTGCAGTGCGTGACGATGTCGGAGATCACCGCAGAGGAGCTGGCCGGGCTGCGCGCGGCGGTCGAGGCCGGCACCGGCTTCACCGGCTGGCACGGCGGCATCGCGGACTCGTTCCGCGCGTCGTCGGACTACCTGCACCTGGTGGGCGGCCAGTTCGTCACGCATCCGGGCAAGGAGCCGTGCGAGCGCCAGGGCGGGCAGGAGGACAACTACCTGCCGTACACCGTGACCATCACCGAGCTCGGCAGGGAGCACCCGATCACCGCGGGCGTCGAGGACTTCGAGCTCACCACCGAGCAGTACTGGGTGTTGCACGACGACCTGGTCGACGTGCTGGCCACCACGACCCACCCGACCCGGCCGTGGCACCCGTGGCACCGGCCCGTAACCTGCCCGGCGATCTGGACCCGCCGGTGGGGCGCCGGGAAGATCGTCGTGACGACGCCGGGGCACAGCCTGGACGTGCTGGCGCATCCCGCTGTCCGAGCCGTCATCACGAGGGGGATGTCGTGGGCGACCCGCACCGCGTCGGAATCGTAGGCCTGGGCTTCATCTCCGGCGCGTACCTGGAGACGCTGCGCGACCAGCCCGCGGTGCGCGTCACCGCGGTCGCCGACCTCGACCCCGCCCGCGCGGCCGCCGTCGCGGCCGAGCTCCCGGACGCCGAGGCGGTCAGCGTCGAGCGACTGCTCGGCGGAGCGGACGTCGACACGGTCCTCAACCTCACGATCCCCGCGGCCCACGCCGAGATCACCCTCCGCGCGATCGACGCCGGCAAGAACGTCTTCGTCGAGAAACCGCTCGCCGTCACGTTCCCCGACGGCCGGGCCGTCATCGACCGCGCCGCCGCGGCCGGTGTCCAGATCGGCTGCGCACCGGACACCGTTCTCGGCACGGGCACGCAGACCGCGCGGGCGGCGATCGACGGCGGCCTCATCGGACGCCCGATCTCCGCGACGGCCGTGATGGTCACGCCGGGACACGAGCGCTGGCACCCCAACCCCGACTTCTACTACACCGCGGGCGGAGGTCCGCTGCTGGACATGGGGCCGTACTACATCTCCGCGCTGATCCACCTGCTCGGCCCGGTGCGCGCGGTGGTCGGCGCGGCCAGCCGCCTGCGCACCGACCGCGTCATCGGTTCCGGTCCGCGAGAAGGCCGGCGAATCCCGGTCGAGGTCGACACCCACGTCTCCGGCGTGCTCGAACACGCCAACGGCGCGCTTTCGACCATCACGACCAGCTTCGACGGCGTGGCCACCACCGCCGCGCCGATCGAGGTGCACGGCGAGTCCGGCACGCTCTCCGTCCCGGACCCGAACCACTTCGACGGCGAGTCCCGCCTGTTCCCGCTCGACGGCACCGCATGGCAACCACTTCCCACCAGCGCGGGCTACACGGGCGCAGGGCGGGGGAGCGGCCTCCTCGACTTGGTCACCGCGGACGAGCATCGGACCCCGCGCGCCGGCGGTGAGCTCGCGCTGCACGTCCTGGAGACGATGACCGCCGTGCTCCGTTCGGCCGGGGAAGGCCGGCGCATCGAGCTGACGACTGCGGTGGAGCGGCCGTCGCCGGTGCCGCTCACACCAGTGGACGAGTGGTTCCTCAGCCGTTGAGGTCTGTGAGGCAGTGAACCTCCCCGTGGTCCGTCTTCCGCACACGTTCGGCAGATTCAGCAGTAGGCGCAGGTTCGACGAACCTGGCCAGGTCGAGTGGATCGATGCCCGGCACGCGAACCCACGCGTCGTGCCGGAACTTCCGGCTCGACACAGGAAGCGGAGCGAAGTCTCCGCGCCGTGCCACTCCTGTGTGGTCTTCGCTGAACGCGGTCTCCAGAGCTTCGGAGGAGACGATCAGCGCGGTGCTCGTGGCGTCCTCCTCGCCTTCCTCACGGCAACGTTCCAGCAGGTCCTTGAACTCCGATGCGTCCAGCAGCCGAGCGTGGGTCATGCGCGCCCTGGGGAAGTCCACATCGTCACCGACCTGGCCGAGGTGTACGGCCACGCGCAACCTCACCTCCGGCTTGCACCAGCGGTTGTGGTCGATCGTCAGCCGGTCGAGGAGCACCGCGGCGTCGAGGGCGGCGCCGAGCCGGCCGCTCGACAGCACCATCAACGCGCTGTCACCCAGCGACTCGGTGGAGAGAACGTCGTCCGGCTCGATCCCGCTCTGCGTCAGCGCGGCGCCGACCAGCTTCGAGATCGTGTCGGGGATGGCGCGCATCTGGTGTCCGGGAAGCTTGGCCGAGTTGATGACATCGACACCGAACAACACGCATTGCTGTGGAATGGCGGCAGTGACCTGTTGTGAGGTCTTGGGCACCGGCGCCACGCTCCTGAGCTTCTCTGCGGTCGTGGTCGTGCGCGCTTGACCGTGAGAGTCCCGTTTTCCGGCGTCGGCCCGCACGTCGACCGCCGAGTGCGCGGTCCACAAGTTCAGGTGGATCGGCACAGGGAAGAAAGCCACCGCACTGAACCACCCCGCATGACGGAGTGCGCTGTGCTGAGGCTGGTCGAGATGCGGCTCGTCCGAGCGGCGCCGCCGGTCCAGCCATCCTCGCAACGACATCCGCGTAGGCCGGACAAGATCGGTGACGGTCGCCGGCTCGATCTCGAAGGGCAGGTAGGCGTGTGCGTCGACGAAGTCGGGAGTCCACAACTTCGCTGAAGGAGTGGTGACCGTCGCGGCTTCGGCGTGAGCTTTGGCCACTATGGTCTCGGCGCGTTGCCTGGCCGCGACCAGTACCTGCTCGGCGTGCTGGTTCGCACGACGAACGATGTCCGCGACATCGAGGAGCTGCTCGACGGCATCCTCGCGCTCACCAGCCACATCCGCGCCGGCATCGGCGAGATCGGTGCCTTCCGCGGTCCGGACGAGTTCGGGATCATTCATCGCGTCCGTGAGCACAGCGACGGTGGCCAGCCGTGCACGTGCATCCAGTGCGTCATGCGTCGCCGCGATCTCGTACCAGCCTCGGGCGATGTCCAACTCGCCACGGGACAAGTACTCCTCACCGAGCGTCATCGCCGCCAGGCCGACAGCGTGCGCGTCCAGACGTGCCTGGCGAGCGATGCGCTCCTCCTGGCTGCGTGAGGAGGCCCGTGCCCTGATCGCCGCGAGGTCCGGCCCGACGACCGCGGTGCCGGGGTTGATGCCCTTCATCGTGGAATCTCCCATGCCTGGTGGGCAGACGAGCCGGACTGCGGTGCGGGCCCCGCCGCGTCGCCGCGGAGGCTGGCAGCGTGGCGCCGCAGAGCCGTCAGCGCCTTGCGCAGCCGAACTTGCAGTGCTCGCACGCCGATCCCGAGCTCAGCGGAAGCCTGCTGCTGAGTGGCACCGTCGATGTAGACGGCGACGATCGCGGCCCGTTGCCCCTCCTCGAGCGTGCCGAGCAGAGCACGTACATGGCGCTTGTCGTCGATGTCGGACAACAGGGCCAGGATCTCGTGTTCGGGATCGCGGTTCTGGTCCAGGTGGTCGAGCAGCACCTCGTCGTCGGCCGCCACGGGACTGGTGCGGCGGCGGCCCTGCTTGCGCCGGTGGTCGGCGATGTCGCGTTTGACGGACTGCTTGAGGATCGCGACGGCCCGCTCACGTGGCACCTCGCCGCGCTCTTCCCACAACTGGAACAGGTCCGCCGCGGCTTCCTGCAAGAGCTCCTCGGCCACTTCGGCTTCGGTGGGCAGACGCCGATGCGTGTATGACTCGATCTCGGGCCAGACCGCGCTCAGCAGCGCGGTGAGCCGATCCTCGCTGTCGGTGTTCCGAGGCAGGTTCACGCGTCCGAGTCCTCCTTCGAACTGCCGATCGCCGGAGGACTGGGCAGGACCGTCATGGTCCAGTGGACTCCGTCGCCCTCGACCACGGCGACCTCACCTGTCGCACCGGACCGTGCGAACGCCTTGGCGACGTCGGCGATGGTCTTGCCACGCATTCGGGTCCTTCTGGTCCGAGAACGACGATCCACGATCGTCTCGACGAGTCCGGTGACGCCGGTATGCCGGACCAACGCCCACTCGAACCCGCTCTCGTCCGCGCCGCGGCCGACCACGGTGGTCTCCTTCCTGCTGACCTGTACCGGCGAAGCCGCCGATATGTGACAACTCGCTCCAGCGCCCCTCGACACGAAACGGTGCCGAGTCGAGCGAGGGAGCCCGTGTGCGTGGAGAACGACCGCATCGGGTGATGGGCGGCTCGGTGCGAGCTGTGTCGCGGGTTGGGCCAAGCGAGTGGTTGTACTTCGGGCACGTGGAGACCGGCTCGTACTGTTTGGCTCCACGTGGTGCAAGAAGAGGTGGCGGCGGTTGACGACCAGCGGCGAAGGCGTCGGTGACGAGCCGGGGACGAGGGAACCCCAAGCCGGTGACGACCTGCGGAACACGGTGTCGGACTCCGTCGTCTCGGGCACCGTGCTCCAGGTGGGTGCCATCGCGGTTCACCACCACCCTGTGGAGCCGAGGCCGGTCCCGCGACAGTTGCCGGCCGCCCCAGCCGGCTTCGTCGGTCGTCAGGAGGCCCTTGCCGGACTGGGCACCGCCATGGACGAGGCGTCGTCCACCGGTGCCGTGTTCGCACTGTCGGGAGCAGGCGGTATCGGCAAGACGTGGCTGGCGTTGCACTGGTCCCACGAGCATCGGCACCGCTTTCCCGACGGGCAGTTGTTCGTCGACCTCAGAGGGTTCTCGCCCAACGGGGAACCGATGGACCCCGCGATCGCGATGCGCGGCTTCCTCGACGCCCTCGGTGTCGAACCCGCGCGCATCCCCGTGGACCTCCACGCCCAGGCCGCTCTGTACCGCAGCCTTCTCGCCGGCAGGCGGATCTTGGTGGTCCTGGACAACGCCGCATCCGCCGAGCAGGTCGTGCCACTTCTGCCCGGCGACCCGGGCTGTGCCGCGCTGGTGACGAGCAGACGACGACTGGGCGGTTTGGTCGCGGCGCACTCAGCCAGTCCGGTTCACCTCGACGTTCTCGACGAGGCGGAATCCCGCACGGTGTTCGCCGCCGCGCTGGGCGAGGAGCGGATGGCCGCCGAACCAGACGCGGTGAACACCATGCTGGCCGTGTGCGCCGGGTTTCCGCTCGCCTTGGCGGTGGTCGCCGCACGCGCGCGAATGAGCCCCCGGCGCGCGTTGGTGATCTTCGCGGGCGAACTTCGCGAGGCAGCCACCCGCTTCGACGCTCTCGACGGCGGAGAACCCGCCGCCAGTCTGGGCGCCGTCCTGTCGTGGTCCTTGCGCCATCTCAGCGCGGATCAGCGCAGCCTTTACGCCCTGCTGGGCAGTGCGCCTGGTCCCGGCACCGCCCTGCCTGCGGTCGCTGCCCTCACCGGGTTGTCGTCGGTACTCGCACGCAGGACCTTGGCGGCTCTCGAAGAGGCGTCGCTGGTGGAGATCCGCTCCGATGGCCGGTACGGGATGCACGACCTGCTCCGTGACCATGCGGCCACCATCGCGGAAGAACTTCCCCACGGTGTCCTCGAGGCCGCCTTGACGAGGGTGACCGACTTCTACCTGCACACCGCACTCGCCGCTGATCGGCTCGTGGACGCTCACAAGCCGGTTCTGCCCCTTGAACCCCCTGCGGCCGGCGTCCGTCCATCCACCTTCACCGGCGATGTCGCCGCGTTGGAGTGGCTGACGGCCGAGCACGCCACCCTGATCGCCGCGCAACGCGCTGCTTCGACACTTGGCCGCCATGACGTCGTCTGGCACATGGCGTGGGCGCTGCACAGTTTCCACCTTCAACGACGACACGTGCGAGGCGCGCTCGCAACGTGGCAGGCAGCGCTGGAAGCCGCGGCACACCTGCCCGATGCCGCCATCCTCAGTCGTACGCATCGGCTCCTCGGCAACGCCTACTCCTTGGCCGGACGGCACGAAGAGGTCACCGCGCACCTTCACCAGGCGCTCGAGATCGCTGTGAACGACCACGACGTCGTCGAGCAAACGCACACGCATCGGTCTCTGGCGTTCGCCTGGGCCAGGCGGGGAGACAACCAGCAGGCGCTGGAACACGCCCAACGCGCGCTCGAGCTGGGACGGACCCTCAACCGGCCCGAGTGGGAGGCCGAGGCGCTCAACACGGCAGGGTGGTACGCCGCGTGCGCCGGCGACTTCGAGACGGCTCGCGACCACTGCCGTGCCGCACTCGCGTTGCACCGCGAGCACCGCAACCGCGATGGCGAGGCAGCGACGTTGGACAGCCTTGCGTTCATCGCCCACCGCACAGGCGAGTACGAGCTGGCCCTTCAGAACTACAACGAGGCCATCGGCCTGTACCGCGCGCACGCCCACGTTCATCAGTTGGCGACGACGCTCGAGACCATCGGTCATGTGCACGTCGACCTCGGACAGCGCGAACAAGCTCGCGTCGTTTGGGAGGAAGCTCTGCGTTTGTTCAACGAACAGGAACGCGGCACCGACGCAGATTCTCTCGAACGACGACTTCGTGACTGGCCCGGTTGATGTGGCCTGTGAGACGGCGGCTGGCGGAGTGGTCGCGGAAGGGGTAGAACGAAGGGGAATCCCGGACGTGGCAGGGTGTCGTCCGTCCACTGTGCTCGGAGAGCGGTACGACGGGAACCGTGGCGGGTTGCGCTCTTCGCCATCAGCATTCCGGTAGATGATGCGCATCACGCGTTCGGTGGCACAACCGAAAGGAATCGGGAATGCGTGTCGCGGTGGTCGGTGCCGGGGTAGGAGGTCTGACCTTGGCGCTGGCGCTGCACCGCCGGGGCGTCGAGGTCAGCGTGCACGACCGGACCACCGGCACCGCCGCGGCGGGAGACGGACTGGGTCTGGCGGGCAACGGGATGCGGGTGCTCGACTCCCTCGGTGTCGGGCCGGCGCTCAGACGGCTCGGCGCGCGAATCCCGTCGATGCAGCTCCGGGATGCCGGAGGGCGTCGCCTGGCGGAGTACGACCTGGGGCGGTCCGGGGTGCTGGGCGTCCGTCGGGCGGATCTCGTCTCCGTGCTCAGCGGGGCACTTCCCGCGGGATCCGTGCACCACGGTCACGACTGCGTGGCTGTCGAAGGCGACGACCACCGAGCCGGCGCTGTGTTCGCCGATGGTTCCAGCGTCGAAGCGGACGTCGTGATCGGGTCCGACGGTCTGCGTTCCGTTGTGCGCCGCCAACTCGGTGTTCCTGCGCGGCTCCGCGTCTCCTCCCGCGTCGCACTGCGGGGGTTCGCCTCGGTCGAAGGCCTCGGCCCGGAGCTGACGCGCACCCAGACCGCGTGGCTGGGCGGCGACCGGCACCTCCTGGCCTACCCGGTCGGCGGAGACTCGCTCGTCGTCGCCGGTTTCGTCCCGGCGTCCGGCGAAGAACCGGGTGCCAGGACGTCCGATGCGCTCGCACGGGACCTGCGCGGGGCGTTCGAAGGCTGGAGCGACGAGGCGACCGCGGTGGTCCGCAGGGTCGAGCGGGTCAGCCTGTACTCGCTGTCCGACCGCGACCCGATCGAGGGCTGGTCCCAGGGGCGGGTGGTGCTGCTCGGCGATGCCGCGCACCCGATGCTCCCGCACACCGGGCAGGGCGCCAACCAGGCGTTGGAGGACGCGGCGGTGCTCGCCGTGCTCCTCGGCTCCTGTCGGTCGAACGACCTGGACGACATCGCGGAAACCCTGTCGGTGTACGAGAAAAGCCGTGGGGCTCGCACCCAGCGGGTCCAGCTGCAGGCCCGGCGGAACGACGCGTTGTTCGCGGGAGGGATGACGGGGTCGGAACAGCCGCCGGAGCTCGGCTGGCTCTACGACTACGACGCCTTCGCCGTCGCCGAAAGTGCGGTGGTGGGTCCTCGAAACCCGTTGCGGGTCAACAAGAACGCCGATGAACACGGGCGCGCCGCCGGGCTGTCGCACCGACGCGGTCCACGACGGCCGTTCGCGTAGGGTCGGACGGCATGGGCGACGACTCGATCGAAGCGCGGTACCGCGGCTACCTCGACTGCCTGAACGAGCGGAGGTTCGACGACCTCGGGCGGTTCGTGCACGATCCCGTGGTCCACAACGACCGGCGGCTGGGCCTGGCCGAGTTCCAGGACCTGCTGCGCCAGGACGCCGCCGAGATCCCGGATCTGCGCTACGAGATCGGCCTGCTGGTCATCGCGGGGGACGACGTGGCGTGCCGGATCGAGTTCGACTGCACGCCGCGGTCCTTCCGGGGAATGCCGCCCGCCGAGGAGAAGATCTCGTTCGCCGAGCACGTCTTCTACTGCTACCGGGAAGGCAGGATCGAGCGCGTCTGGTCCCTCGTCGACCTGGACGCGATCCGCGCTCAGCTGAGCCGGAACCGATGAGCCGTCGTGCCTTCCCGGCACGACGGCCCATCCGTCCGGCTCACCGCACCGGCACCTCCATGCGTGCCAACGGGACGTGGTGCTGTCCGGCGTGCATGTCGCGGTCGCGCAGCGAGCCCTGGCTGACCGGGCGCGGGTAGGAGATCTTCACGACGTTGAGCGACGGCACCCGGAAGATCTGCACGGTGCCGGCGTCGATGCCGTAGAGCTCGCCCACGACGCGCTCGTTGAGGAACGACTCGTCCGCGGCGACCGCGTAGCCCGCGGCGTCGCGCAGGAACAGCTCCATGGTGACCCAGAAGGGGCCGGCGTTCTTGGACCGCACCTCGAGAGCGAGGTCGGCGAGGGTGTCAGGCACGGGCGGGCACTCCCGTCTCGGTGCGGAACAGGGCGGTGGGCGTCGTGTCGACGGAGTGGTTGAGCACGAACTCGTAGGCGGGTCCGCGTTCGATCTCCGCCGGGGAGAAGGGGAACGCCAGGCTGGGCAGGTAGTCCATGTCGTGGGCAGGCAGGTGCAGCATCAACGGGTTGGCCACCTTGGCGACCGCCGTGGCCGTCGCCTGGTCCGCGGCGTTCACCACGAGCATCACCCCGACTTCCTTGGGCGGCGCGGAGTCCGGCTCCAGCTCGTCGAGCACCGCGTTGTGCCCGTAGAGACGCACGTCGAAGTCGTACTCGGAGGGGTCGAGCTCCAGCGTCTGCCGGACGCGGCTGACGATCATCTCGCGGAGGAAGCCCGCCCAGGAGTCGATCTGGCCGAGGAGGAGCGGGTCGCGGATCGCGCTGAACGACACGGTCTCGTACCCCGAGATCCGGGCGCCCTCCAGCTTGATCGTGTACTGGTCGGCGACGTGGAACCGCGAGCCCTCGACCCGCACGACGCGGTCGTCGACCGCGGTGTAGACGGCGTCGCGCACGTCGAGCGTGCCGTCGGGTTCGCGCATCTCGAACGGGTTGACCGTCTCGTAGAGCATGTGCGCCGCCACCGAGATCGGGGTGCACGCGGCGTCCGGGCTCAGCGGCTCGATCGTGAACCCCGTGGCGTCGACGGACGCGAGCACGCCGCCCAGCCGCGGGTTCGTCGTGCACAGGCCGCCGCACTCGACGATCTTCGCGGCGTGCCACGACGGACCGGCGGGCATGCCCTTCATCAGCGGGTAGGCCGCCGCGAGCGCGGTGTCGGTGGCGCGCCCGGTGAGCACGACCTGGGCGCCGGCCCGCAGCGCCTCGACGATCGGCTCGTGGCCCATGACGCCGACGACGTGGGTGCAGCTCTCGAGCGTCTCCTGGTCGAGCTCCCGCGCCGGGGCGAGCTGGTTCACGCGTCCGGCGGCGAGGTCGTCCTTGAGCTGCGCCGCGTCCTGCTCGCTGTAGATGCGCGCGACGCGCAGGTCGATGCCCTCCTCGGTCATCACCTCCGCGGCGATCGCGGCGACCCAGTCGACGCCGCGGTCGGTGCCGCTGGTGCCGCAGGAGCCCACGATCAGCGGGATGTGCGCCGTGGCGGCGGCCCTGAGCAGCAGGCGGAGGTCGCGCCTGACCGCCTGCGCCGTGGACTTCGAGCTCGCGGACCCGAGGTAGTGGGGCCCGCTGTCGGTCGACCCGCCGTCCACGCTGATGACGTCGGCGCCGAGCTCGAGCCCGCGTTCGATCGTGCTCTCGGGGAAGCCGCTGCCCAGCATTCCGGTGGGAGCGAGCACCCGGACCGCGTCCGCCGGCCGGTTGTCCATCGTGGTCTCTCCAGGTGTGGTCATCAGGGGTGCGCCGATCGGTCGGCGGTGGGCTGGGGGTTCACGCGGTGCCGCGCCTTGCCTTCGAGAGCGGCGACCAGTTCCACCGCTCCCTCCATCCCGGCGGCGGCACGGGCCTGCGCGGTCTGCCCGGCGAGGTGCGAGTAGACGACGATCCCGTCCACGCCGCGCAGCGGGCTGTCCGCGGGCAACGGTTCCTGCGCGACGACGTCGAGGTGCGCGCCCGCGATCACGCCGTCGCGCACGGCGGCCACGAGCGCGGCCTCGTCGACGACGCCGCCGCGCGCGGTGTTCACGAGCACCGCAGTGCTCCGCATCTGCCGGAGCTCCGCCTCACCGATGAGCCCACGGGTTCGCGGCGTCAGCGCGGTGTGCAGCGAGACGTAGTCGGAGCGCGTGAGGAGCTCGGGAAGGTCGACGAACTCGACGCGGGGGTCAAGACGTTGGTCTGGTGGCACACCGGTCACGCACACCACGTTCATGCCGAACGCGGCCGCGAGCGGCACGACCGCCCGTGCCGCGGCGCCGTAGCCGACCAGGCCGAGGGTCGCGCCGCGCAGCTCGTAGCCGTCGGCGCGCGGCCAGGTCCCGGCGGCGACCCCGGTCGCGGTCTGCACCAGCCGCCGGGCGGCGGCGAGCAGCAGGCCGAACGTGTACTCGGCGACGGCGTTCGCGTTGATGCCGGGCAGGTTGCTGACGGAGATGCCCAGGCGGGTCGCCGCCTCGACGTCGACCGAGTCGTACCCGACGCCGGTGCGCACGACGACGCGCAGGTCGGTGGCCTTGGCGAGGACGTCGGCGGTCATCGGCTCGTTGCCGATCAGGGCCGCCGTGATCCCGCCGAGAGCCTCGACGAGCTCGTCGGGCTGCCGCGGGCCGGTGGGCGGCCGGTGCACGGTGTCCAGCCCGGCGCCGCGGAGGTACCGGTCCACCTCGTCACCGGGACGCAGGTAGTCGGTGGTCACCAGGACACGGGTCACAGCGCACCAGCCGTTCCGTTGCGGCGCTGCAGCACGTGCACGCGCCCGACGACGAGGATCGCGACCGCGGCGACGACCGCGGTGTTCACCATGAGGAAGGGCCAGCCCGTCACGTCGACCATGGCGCCGACGAGCGCCGGTCCGACGAACGCGCCGCCCGCCCAGCCCACCGTGTAGAGCCCGGTGTACGTGCCGAGCACGCGGGTCGACGGCGCGAGGTTCCACAGCACCACGACCGCGTTGATCAGGAAGCTCGACGCGCCGACCGCGGCCAGTGCGAGTGCGGTGTAGGCACCGGCCGGTGCCTGCCACGCGGTGCCGATGACCATCGCGACCACGAACAGCGTCATCCCGCCGAGCATGACCCGCAGGCGCCCGAAGCGTTCCGCCAGCAGGGCCACCGGGAAGGCGGCGAGCAGGAAGGCGACGCCGCTGGGGAGGGTCAGCCCGCCGGCCGTGCCGCGGGACATCTCGAGCACCTCCTGACCGAACGGCGTGATGAGCGCCCGCAGCGCGGCCCACGCGCTGCCGAAGAACAGGATCCCGACCATGAAGAGCAGCCGGCTGCGGTCTCGGTCGCGCAGGATGTCGGCGACGATGTCGCGCACCCGGACGGTGGCGGTGTCGTCGTCGTTGCGCGCGCCGTCCTCCTCGAGGGCCGTCCGGTAGGCGGGGGAGTGGCTGTCGCGGACCCGGAAGCCGACCACCGCGATGGAGGCGAGCATCAGGACCGACGGGATCGCGAAGGCGAGCGTCGGGTGGTCGTCCACGAGCAGGGTGCTGATCAGCGCGGAGACGATGACCGTCATTCCGGCGGCGAACTTGACCGCCGCGTTGGCGCGGCTGCGGCGTTCCGGTCCGATGAAGTCGGGCAGGAGCGATTCGGCCACCGGCTTGAAGGAGTTACACACCACCGCGTAGGCGAGCATGACGCCCAGCAGGAATGGCAGCGAATGCGCGCTGAGGGGGATCAGCAGGAACAGCAGTGCCGCCACCGGCATTCCGGCGACGAGGAACGGAATTCTTCTTCCCCACGCCGTCCGGGTGTTGTCGGAACGGTTGCCCATCCACGGCTGGATGAAGATTCCCAGGAGGTTGTCCGCCCCCATCAGGAGCCCGACGACGGCGACGCTCGAGATGTGCTCGCGCAACAGCGGCGGCACCTGGGCGTCGAAGAAGTTCCAGGTGACCTCCTGTGCGAAGACCACGAGCGCCACGTAGAAGGTGATGCGCCGGAACTTCGGTGGTTCCGTCTTCTCCGCCCGCGCGGAGCCGACCACGGCCATGGGGTCGCCTTTCGCTGTCCACGGTTTCACCGTGCTGATTGGCATGCTGTCCAGTTCACTCGGAGAATGAATGTGTTCCGGCGTCTCAGGTGACGCCTCGCCGAATTGGGGGCCGTCGACTCCGGCCGCTCGGCGCACGTCTCCACTGTGGACGGGGCCCACGCCCGTCACAAGGCCGCGGCGGACAACGTAGCCTTTCGCGAGCGGAAAGGGTGCGGCGTCAGCAGAGCGGGCGGGAACAGATGAACGACATCATCGACGATCTCCGGTTCTTCCAGGTGATCGCGGCGAGCGAGACGCTCACCGCGGCGTCGCGCGAGCTCGGCAGCTCCCTGCCGGCGGTCAGCAAGCGCCTCAGCGCCCTGGAGGCACGGCTCAACGTCCGCCTGGTGCAGCGGGGAGCCCGGCGGCTCGTGCTGACGTCGGAGGGCGAGCTGTACTCGGCCCGCCTCGGCACGATCCTCGACCAGATCCGCGAGCTGGAGGACGAGGTCAGCGACAGCTCCGACGCCCTGCGCGGGTCCGTCGTCGTGCACGCCACCCTGGGCCTGGGCCGCACGCACGTCGCCCCGCTGCTGAGCGAGTTCGGCGGCGACCACCCGGAGCTGCACCTGCAGCTGAGCACCTCGGACCTCCCGCTCCGCCCGCACCGCCGGGAGTTCGACCTGGCCGTGCACGTGGGCGTGCCCGCCGACTCGACGCTGCGGATGCGCCGCCTCGCCAGGAACCGCCGCATCCCGTGCGCCGCCCCCTCCTACCTCGCGCGGCGCGGCACCCCCGCGACGGTGGCCGACCTGGCCGACCACGACTGCATCGTGCTGCGCGAGAACGAGGGCGACTTCGACGTCTGGCGGTTCGGCGACGACAACGCGACGCACCAGCTGCGCGTCCGCGGTGGACTGTCCACGAACGACGGTGACGTGGTCACGCTGTGGGCGTTGGAGGGCCGTGGCGTGGTGATGCGCTCGGAGTGGCAGGTGCGGCCCCACCTGGAGAGCGGCGAGCTGGTCCGCGTCCTGCCCGACGTGCCGACTCCGGCCGCGGACATCTACGCGCTGTTCACCGACGACCGCCACGTGCCGCGCAGGGTGAGCAGGCTGGTCGAGCACCTGGCGCGGCGGCTGCCAGGGCGGCTGGGACGCAGGGCGCGGTAGCGGGTGGGACCGTCAGCCCGGGGTGTTCGCACTGCCGGGTGACGCGTGCCCGCCGGCGCCCCGCTTCCCGCTCGCTGCCATCTGGTCTTCCCTGCCTGAGAACCACGCGCGGTACCGGCGGAGCGCGCCGCGGCGGCGCAGACGTTCCCGCACCAGCGCCAGGAGCGGTCGCGGTGCCGGCGCGCCCTTCCCGCCGCCCAGCCGGGACAGGTGGCACCGCACGGCCGCCTGGGTCGCGGCCGCGGCGAGCGCCTTGTCCCGCAGCCGCACGGGCGTGAGCCCGGCGTCGGCCTCGTCGCCGCGCAGCCAGTGACGCGGCAGGTCCGGGTCGACGGCGAGCGCGGTCGCCATGCCGACCACGGCGGCGCCGCGGGCCAGTGCGTCGTGGGCGACCGGGCGGCGGCGGATGCCTCCGGTGATCATGATCGGCAGCGCGGCGCCGTCCAGGATCGAGGCGGCCGCGTCGAGGAAGTAGGCCTCCCTGGCGAGGGTGCTGCCGTCCGCGGTGCTGCCGTTGGTGGCCAGGCTCTCCAGGGAGCCGCCGGAGAGCTCGACCAGGTCGACGGCGGACTCGGCGAGCATCGACACGACCCGTGCCGCGTCCTCGGCGTCGAAGCCGCCGCGCTGGAAGTCCGCGGTGTTCAGCTTCACCGCGACGGCGAACCCGCTGCCCACCTCGCGCCGGATGGCGGCGACGACGTCGAGCAGCAGGCGGGCGCGGTTGCGCAGGTCCCCGCCCCACTCGTCGGTGCGCCTGTTCGTGAGCGGTGACAGGAACTGGCTGATCAGGTACCCGTGCGCGGCGTGGACCTGCACGCCGTCGAACCCCGCGGACTCCGCCATCCGCGCGGTGGCCGCGAACCGCCGCACGGTCTCCGCGACGTCCGCGGCGGTCATCGGCTCCGGCCGCCGGTAGAGCCGGGAGTACCGGCCGAGGCTGACGGCGACGTCGGACGCCGACCGGACCGCGCCGGGCATGTCGGCGGACATGACGCGGCCGGGGTGGTTGATCTGCATCCACACCTGGCCGCCACCGGACCGCGCCGCGCGGGCCCACCGGCGGAACGGCTCCAGCGGCGTGTCCTCCTCCAGGACGACGTCGGAGGGGTCGGCCAGCGACCTGTGGTCCACCATCACGTGCCCGGTGATCAGCAGCCCCGCGCCGCCCGCGGCCCACCGCCGGTACAGCACCTCCAGACCTGGTCCCGGCAGCTGCCCGTCGGCAGCGAGGAACTCCTCCATCGCCGCCTTCGCGATCCGGTTGGGCAGCAGCCCTCCGCTCGCCAGTTCCAGGGGTGTGCCGAGCTCGGTCACGGTGGCGCCTCGCAATGTTGACGTCGTACATATTGTGGACGTCGTCAACATAGCTCAGGTGATGTGTACACTGTCAAGATGAGTCGCGTCGGCTACCACCACGGCGATCTGCGGGCGAGCCTGCTGGCCTCCGCGCTGGAACTGGTGGAGGCATCGGGCACCGAACAGCTGTCGTTGCGCGCCGTGGCGCGCAAGGCCGGTGTGTCACCGAACGCGCCCTACAACCACTACGCGGACAAGGCCGCACTGCTCGCCGCGCTCGCCGTGCACAGCCTGGAGCAGGTGAAGGAAAGCATGATCGCCGCGGCGACCACGGCCGCGCACGGCGACGAGATCGTCGCCATCACGGTGGCCGCGGTCCGGTACGCCCTGGCCCATCCGGGGCTGTACCGGCTGACCGTGGCCCACATGTGCGGTGACGACCCGCAGGTCCGTGCCGCGGAGGAGGCGGTGCGGGCGGTGGTGGCGGGCAGCGTGGCCATCACCACCGGGGGTGCCGCGGCGGACGCGCTCTGCGCCGGGGTCTGGGCGCTCGCGCAGGGGCTCACCCTGCTGCTGGTGGACGGGTCGGTGAAGCCGGCGCCGCACCAGACCGTCGACGACTTCGTGCGGGCAACCGTCCAGGCCACGCTCACCGCCGGCCGGTAGGGCGGGTCAACGCTCGACGGCGAGCTTCCCGGCCAGGCCGATCATGGCGACGCCACCACCCGCCTTGAGGTACTGCAGGCGCCGCGGCCGCCGGCGGAACCAGGTGCGCAGCGACCCGGCGGCGACCACCCAGACGGTCTCGATGAGGGCCTGCGCGACCGCGCCGAGGACACCGATGACGAGCATCTGCAGAGCCGGGTGGCCGAGGTCGTGGTCCACGAACTGGGGCAGGATCGCCATCAGCGAGACGATGCTCTTCGGGTTGGCGACGCCGACGGCGAACCCCTGGCGTGCCGCCGCGATCCCCGTGAACGACGCCCCGGTCGCCGACTCGGCCGGTGGCTCGGGTTCGGCGTGGCGCGCTCCCCGCAGCGACTGCACGCCGAGCCAGAGCAGGTAGGCCGCTCCCGCGATCTTCACCACGAGGAAGAGCTGCGCCGATGCCGCGATCACGGCGCCGAGGCCGACCAGCACCAGGCCCAGCAGCACCAGCCCGCCGACGGCGTTGCCGAGCACGATCCACATGGCCGGCCGTCTGCCGCGCGTCACGGCGCGACTGGTCTCCAGCAGGACCGAGGGACCGGGGATCGCCGACAGCAGCGCCGACAGGAGCAGGAAGCCGGCGGCCAGGCTCGGGTTGACGGGCACACCGGCCAGGCTAACCGGTGGCGCCCGGAGCCGCGTAGGTCAGCAGAGCGCCCAGCGACAGCTGTTCCAGCACCTCCGCGGTGAACGCGTCCGTCGTGGCCGTGCCGCCGAGATCGGGCGTCCGGACCGGGGTCTTCGCCAGGACGTCCGCGATCGCCCGTTCGACCTCGGCGGCCGCTTCCGCGTGGCCGAGGTGGTCGAGCATCAGCGCGGCGGTCCAGATCGCGCCGAGCGGGTTCGCGACGCCCCGGCCCGCGATGTCGGGCGCGGAGCCGTGGACGGGTTCGAACATCGACGGGAAGTCGCGCTCGGGGTTGATGTTCGCGGACGGCGCGATGCCGATGCTGCCCGCGACGGCGGCGGTGAGGTCGCTCAGGATGTCGCCGAAGAGGTTGGAGCCGACGATGACGTCGAAGCGCGCCGGGTCCAGAACCACCTTGGCGCACAACGCGTCGATGTGCTCGGCTCGCCATCGGACGTCCGGATGGGACGACGCGGTCTCGGCGACGACCTCGTCCCAGAACGGCATCGTGTGCACGATTCCGTTGGACTTGGTCGCGGACGTGACGTGCTTGCGCCGCCCGGCCGCGAGCGTGAACGCGTACTCGGCGATGCGCGACACCCCGGTCCGCGTGAAGACCGACTCCTGCACGGCCATCTCCTCGGGGAAACCCCGCCCGAACCGGCCGCCGACCTCGCTGTACTCGCCCTCGACGTTCTCCCGGACGACGACCAGGTCCATCGCGGCCGCACCGCGCACCGGGCTGTCGACGCCCTCGAACACCTTGACCGGGCGCAGGTTCACGTACTGCCGGAACGTGCGCCGGATCGGGATCAGCAGGCCCCACAGCGAGACGTGGTCGGGCACCGACGGGTCGCCGACCGCGCCGAGCAGGACCGCGTCGTGGTGGCGGATCCGGTCGAGGCCGTCGGCGGGCATCATCGCGCCGAGCTCGGTGTAGCGGGCACAGGACCAGTCGAACTCGTCGTAGACGAACGCGATGCCGTGCCGGCGGCCGACGGCGTCGAGGACACGGCACGCGGCGGGCGTGACCTCCTGCCCGATGCCGTCTCCCGGGATGAGCGCGATGCGATGCGTGACCATGCGTGCGATCACACCACCCGGTGCGCGACCACGTCCAAGACGTGGATCCGACCAGGGTTAGAGGCTGAGGCTATGAGCGACGTCCAGGAACGCCGCGGCCGCCGGGGTGAGCGGTCCCGGGTCGCTGACCAGCGCGAGGTGCAGGTGCCGGGCGGGTTCGACGGCCAGCACGAGGGCGCCGGCCTGACGGGCGAGCGGCGCCCAGGACTCGGCGAGGACGGCCATCCCGACGCCGCCCAGCACGAGCGGCAGGATCGCCTCCCGCTGCTCGGTCTCCACGACCTCGGTCAGGTCCACGCCCGCCGCCCGGATCTCGTCGACGACGCGCCGCATGCCGGTGCCGGGCTGGCCGACGATCAGCCGCTGCCCGGCGAGGTCCTCGTCGCGCACGACGGTGCCCGGCACGAACGGCCCGTCCGCGGGACAGACCAGCACGAACCGCTGCCGGCCGATCCGGTGGACCCCCACCCGCGCGTCGGTCAGCGGCGCGTTCGTGCCGAGCAGGCCCAGCTCCGTCCGTCCACTCCGGACCTGGTCGACGACGTCGTCCGCCGTCGAGGCCGCGCGCACCGAGATGGACAGACCGGGATGCTTCTCGGTGACCGCCTTGATGATCCGGGCCAGCGGCTCGACGGACTGCGACGGCATCACGGCGATCTCGACCCTGCCGGCTCGCAGACCGCCCACCTCCTCGACGCTCGCGCGGGCGGCGGCGAGGACCCGCACGGCCTGCCTGGCGGGGCCGATCAGGGCCCTGCCCGCGTCGGTCAGCACGAGCCTGCGGCCCACCCGGCGGAACAGGTTGATCCCGAGCTCGCGTTCGAGCGCCCGGATGGCCTGCGACAACGACGGCTGCGCCACGTGCAGGACGGCCGCGGCCTTGTTCACGCTGCCGTGGTCCACGACGGCGAGGAAGTAGCGCAACTGCCGGACGTCCATCCGGCTAGTCACCGCCCGCTGACTCGGCCCGCGCGGCCGGTCGGCCGACCACGAGGCCGCTCCTGGCGCCGTCGACCGCGCCGAGCACGGAGGCCAGCTGCCGCAGGGTGCCCTCCAGCGTGTCCGCCGGCACCACGGCGAGGGTGCGGTGCAGTGCGGTGGTCGCGGCCTTCGTCGCGGCCCGGGCGGTGGTGAGGCCGCTCGCCGTGAGCTCGACGTTGTGGCTGCGCCGGTCCGCCGGGTCGGGGACGCGGGACACGAGTCCCCGTGCCTCGAGCCGGCGCAGGACGTTGCTCAGCCCGCCGGTCGTCAGCAGCAGGTGGTTCGCCAGCTCCTTCGGCCGCCGCTGGTGGGGGGCGCCGACCGAGAGCAACGTCGCCAGCACGTCGAGCTCGGCGGGTGTCAGGCCCTGCTCCGCCAGCGCCGGGGCGATGGTCTGCTCGAGGACGCTCTGCAGCCGCACGACGTGCTGGGAGAAGGCCAGCGTGAGGTGCGCGTCGGGGGAGCCGTCCGACCGGTCGTGGGCCACGGCCGCACTCTACACGGCCTGAGCTTTCGTGATAGCTTTCAAAAAAGCTTTCAAGAAATCTAGATGAGGAGATGGCGTGGCGACGGTGACCGCGATCGACGACGTCCGCGTGTTCACGGGGGACGGGCTCTCCGAACCCCGGCGCGTCTGCCTGAAAGGCGAGCGGATCACCGCCGAGGAGCCTCCGGACGTGGTCGTCGACGGCGCGGGCAAGGTGCTGCTGCCGGGGCTCGTCGACGCGCACGTGCACACCGTGCGCGGCCGGGCGGACCTGCTGGACCTGGCCAGGTGGGGAGTGACGACCGGGCTGGACATGGGCACGTGGCCGAGCTCGTTCGTGGCCGAGATGCGCCGGCAGACGGGGGGCGCGCAGATCTTCACCGCGACGACACCGGCCGCGGGTGCCGGTGGAGGCCACGCCAAGATGCCCGGCTTCCCCGCCGAGGGCGTCATCACGACCCCGGACGAGGGGCGTGCCTTCGTGGAACGCCGTGTGGCGGAGGGTGCCGACTTCATCAAGATCATCACCGAGGCCGCCCCGCCGGAGGGCATGGACCAGGCGACGGTGAACGCGATCGTCGCGGCGGCGCACGGCCACGGGCTCCTGGTCGTGGCCCACTCGGTCACGACCGGCGCCTTCCGCGTCGCGGTCGAGGCAGGCGTGGACGTCAGCACCCACGCGCCGCTGGACGCGGTCCTGGACGACGACACAGTGCGGCGCATGCACGAACTTGGGGTCGTGAGCTCACCGACGCTGGTGATGATGCGCGGTGTCGCCGAGCTGCGCGCGGCGGCGGGGCTCCGGTACGAGCACGCCCGCGACACCGTCGCGAAGCTGCGCGAGGCAGGCGTCCGGCTCCTGGTCGGCACGGACGCGAACGCCTCGGCGGTGGGACCGTTCGCGCCGAAGCACGGCGAGTCCATGCACGACGAGCTCGCCCTCCTGGTCGAGGCCGGGCTGACCCCCGTGGAGGCGCTGCGCGGCGCTACCAGCCTCGCCGCGCTGACGTTCGGCCTCGACGACCGGGGCGTCGTCGAGCCGGGCAAGCGCGCCGACCTGCTCCTCGTCGACGGCGACCCGACCGGGGACATCACCGCGGCCAGGGCCGTCGCGGGCGTCTGGATCGCGGGGGAGCGCGTCCGCTGAGCACGTCCTGGGGCGCTCTCACCGGGGATGTCGCAAGCGCCGGGGACACCGGCTGACACAATGGACGAATGGCTCTGGGTTACCTCCTCGCCGTGCTGGCGACCCTGGCATCGGGCAGTGGTTCGATCCTGGAGGCCATAGGTGTCCGGCGGGCGGGCGCGTACGGCGGACGATCTCTCGATCTCATCGCCCTGCGGCGTCAGTGGCTGTACTTCCTCGGCCTCGGCGTGGACATGCTGGGGTTCGCCTTCGCGGCCGCCGCGCTGCACCGGCTGCCGCTGTTCCTCGTCCAGTCGATGCTCGCGTTCAGCGTCGGTGTGACCGCCGCGATCAGCGCGTTCATGGGCGCGCACCTGCGTGCGTCCGGGTGGGGCGCGCTGGCCGTCGGGGCGGTCGGCCTGGTCCTGCTGGGCGTGTCCGCGGAGCCCGGTCCCGCCCAGGCCCTGCCGCCCCAGTGGCGCTGGCTCCTCGTGGGCATGGCGGTCCCGGTGCTGGCGATCGCCGCCTACGCCCGGCGCCACCATCAGGTCTGGGCGACGGTGGCGCTGGCGTTCGGCGCCGGTGTCGCCTATAGCGTCGTCGGCATCGCCGCGCGCACGCTCGACTTCCCGGACACCGTCTGGCGGATCGTCCTGGACCCGGCGGCGTGGGCGATCGTCCTCAACGGGTTCGCCGCGGCGGTCGTGTTCGCGATGGCGCTGCAGAAGGGCGGCCCGACCGGGGTCACCGCCGTCATGTTCACCACCAACACGGCGCTCTCGTCGTTCGTCGGGCTGGTCTACCTGGACGACCGCGTCCGCGACGGGTTCATGACCGCCGCGACCATCGGGTTCGTCCTGGCCATCGCCGGAGCCATCGCGGTCGCCCACTACTCGGCCGACACCCGGCCGAAGGAGCGGAAGAAGGCGGAGGCCGGCCTGCGGGCGTGAGTCGTCAGGCCGCGCCGAGCAGGCGTTCCCGCAAGGCGGGGAGACGGCTGTCGGAATGGCCGGCGGTCTCCCCGGCCAGTTCGGTGTAGCGCCTGCGCACGCGGGCCGACGACAGCCCCGCGCCGATGCGCAAAGCCTCCTCGGCACTGTCGCACGCGCCGTCGAGCTCACCGGCGGCGAGCTGGACGCGCGCCAGTCCGACGTGGTCGAACACCCGCGAGCGGATCCGGGGTTCGGCGCGGCCCTGCGACGCCTCGGTCAGGAACTCGATGGCGAGCGGCGCGTGGGTCAGGCGCCCGGTGTTGTGCACCAGGTGCAGCAGGACCTCACCGAGCGTGGAAGCCAGTTCGGCGTAGTCGAGGTAGCTCGCGTACGAGGGCACGTCCTGGTCGTCGCCGTCGGCGAAGATCTCGCGCGCGTGGTGCACGGAACGCAACGCCTCCCGTTCGGCACCCATGAGTGCGGCGAACCGCGCGTCCAGGGAGTGCAGTCCGGCCCGGAGCACCGGACTGGCGTTGCGGGCGCCGTAGAGCGCGAGGCCCAGGCAGTCGCTCGCACGGGCGGGATCGCCGACGTGGCCCCAGATCCGGGCCAGGCACTGCAACAGGTGCGCGGTGAGGCCGCGGTCGCCGGACTCGCGCGCGGACTGCACCCCGAGGGTGAGGTAGCGGATGGCGGCGGGGTAGTTGCCCGCGTCGTGCGCCGCCCAGCCCACCACGCCCGCGAGGTCCGCCAGTTCCGCGTGCAGCTGTCGTCCGACGTGTTCGCGGTAGGTGCCCTCGCGCAGCAGCCGGGCCGCGGTGGCGAGGTGCGCGGTGGCCGTGTTCAGCATGCTCGCGCCCCCGAACCTGTTCTCCAGCTCGCGGAACATCGCCGTGAAGGCCGCCATCCGCGCCACGTCGGCCGTGCCCAGCTCACCGGCACCGCTGCTCCTGGCCAGCTGCCGGGACGGCGCGTAGGCCCAGCTCTCCAGGGCGGGCAGCACCTTCGTCGCGTCCGCCTCCGAGGCCTTGTCGCAGGGCTGGCGGGTGAGGTCGGCCCTGGTGGCGTTCTGGATGCCGTCGATGATCTCCAGCGGCCCCCGGTAGCGGGTGTTGTCGGACGCGCCGCGCCCGAGGCCGAGGTCCTCCGGCGTCAGCGGGCGCCCGACGTGGCACGAGAGGACCTGGGCCAGCAGGCCGGGCACCGGGTCGCGCGGCCGTTCGCCGTCCAGCCACCGCCGCACCCGCGAGCCGTCGGGCCTGATCTGGTGGTGACCGGTCTCCACCGCCAGCGTCGTGACGGCTTTCGCCAGGGCGATCTTGCTGAGTCCGGAGCGGTCGAACCAGGTCCGCAATGCGGTCCCCGACGATTCCTCGAACATACCGGCCTTTCGACGGGCAGCACCTGTCCTCATCTCTACCACCCCCCGATCGTGCCTTGTGATCATGCAATGCGACTTTCGCGATTCGCTGTCGGTGCGCATGACTTCGCCGGGAAGTTCGCCGGGGTTTCGCTCCCTTTCTCCGCCATTGGGACCAAGGTCATCCTGACCCGGTGACCACTGTTCAGACGATTCGTGAACCGTTGCGGCAAGCGAGGGAGCTCGTCCTTTCCCCCTTGCGCGACCAGGTGGACGGCCTGCCTCCCGCCACGCGCCGTCTGGTGCGCCACCACTTCGGCTGGACAGGGGCCGGTACCGGTGCCGTCGGCAAGCTCCTGCGCCCGGCGCTGACGCTCGCCTGCGCCGAGGCGGTCGGTGGCACGGCACGGGAGGCGGTGCCCGCCGCGGTGGCGGTCGAGCTGGTCCACAACTTCTCGCTGATCCACGACGACCTCATCGACCAGGACGCCACCCGCAGGCACCGCCCGACCGTCTGGCACGAGCACGGCACCGCCGCCGCGGTGCTGGCGGGCAACGCGCTGCTCGCGCTGGGGATCGGGACGGTGGCCGGCTCCGGTCCGCCCGGCGGGCAGCCGGTGCTGGTCAGCGCCGTGCAGGAGATGATCGTCGGCCAGCTCGCGGACTCCTCGTTCGAACACCGCGCCGACGTCACCCGCGAGGAGTCGCTGCTGGCGGCCGAGGGGAAGACCGGCGCGTTGATGGGTGCCGCGTGCGCGCTCGGCGCGCTGTCCGGCGGCGGCGACACCACCCAGGCCGAGCACCTGCGGACGTTCGGGCGCCACCTGGGCATCGCGTTCCAGGCGGCGGACGACCTGCTGGGGATCTGGGGCGACCCGGCGCTGACCGGCAAGCCGGTGGGCGCGGACCTGGTGGTGCGCAAGAAGTCGCTGCCCGTGGTCGCCGCCCTCACCTCCGGCACCCCGGCCGGAGCCGAACTCGCCGCCCGCTACCACCGCGAGGACCCCTACACCGCCGAGGACGTCCGCCGCAGCACCCGGCTCGTGGTCGAAGCCGGTGGCCGCGCCTGGTGCGAGCGCCAGGCCGTCGAGCACCTCGCCCTGGCCGACCAGGCGCTCCAGGCCGTCGCCCCCGGCCAGGAGGCCGCCGGCAAGCTCGCCGGCCTGACCGCCCTGGTCGTCGGCCGGGACCACTGACCGAACAACGCCAGCACAGTCGAAGCGGAAGCGGAATTCATGCCGAAAAACATTCCTGACGCACCCGGCGCACTTCCATTCATCGGACACGCATTGCAACTCGCCCGGCATCGGACGGACTTTCTCATCTCGTTGGTGGAGCACGGCGACCTGGTTCGCATCAACATGGCGGGAATGCCCGCGTACCTGCCGACCACGCCCGAGCTCGTGCACGCGATCTTGGTCTCCGAACAGCAGCACTACGTGCGCGGCCGGCTGTCCGACAAGATGTCCGACGTGCTCGGGCGGGGGCTCGCGACCGTGTCCGGCCGGCCGCAACGCGAGGCGCGCCGGATGCTCCAGCCCGCGTTCCACCGCCAGAAGGTCCCGAGCTACGCGCCGATGATGGCCGCCGTCGCCGCGGGCGTGGCCGACTCGTGGCAACCCGGCACGCCGATCCGGATCGACGACGCGATGCACGTCCTCACCGCGCGCGTGGTCAACGGCATGCTGTTCGCCTCCGACCTCGGCGACGCGGCGGCCGACGCCATCCAGCAACGGCTGCCCGTCGTCATGCGCGGCGTGCTGACCAGGACGCTGGTCCCCGGCGCGTGGCAGCGCCTGCCGTTGCCGGCCAACAAGCGCTACCGCCGGTCCATCGACGAGATGGACCGGTCGATCGACGACGCCATCGCCGCGTACCGCGCGTCCGGGCAGGAGGTCGACGACATGCTGTCGATGATGCTCGCGCTGCGCGATGACGACGGCAACCCCATGTCCGACAGGTGGATCCACGACCAGGTGATCACCATGGCGGTCGGCGGCGTCGAGACGACCAGCGCCGCGCTGTCGTGGTCCCTGCACCACATCGGCACCAGGCCCGACCTGGAGGAGCGGATCTTCGCGGAGGTGGACGAGGTGCTGGGCGGCCGTCTGCCCGACGCCTCCGACCTGCCCGCGCTCGTGCACACCGGCAGGCTGGTCCTGGAGGTGCTGCGCCTGCACGCCGTGGCCGTCTACATGCGACGGACGCTGGCCCCCACCCGCCTGGGCGACTACGAGCTCCCCGCCGGCGCGGAGATCATCCTCAGCCCCTACGCCCTGCACCGCAACCGCCGCTGGTACCCCGACCCGCACCGGTTCGACCCGGACCGCTGGGGCACCGACGCGGCCAGGAACCTGCCCAAGGGGGCGTACTTCCCGTTCTCGGTCGGAGGCGGCAAGTGCATCGCCGACAACTTCGCCGTCCTGGAGATCACCCTGGCGCTGGCGGTGATCTGCGGCCGCTGGCGCCTGCGCCCGCAGTCGGACCGCGTGGTCAGGGAGATCACCACCGGAGCCACCAGGCCCGACCGCGTGATGATGATCGCCGAACGCAGGACACCCGCCCCGGTGAGCGCCCGGTGACCGGCCTCGTGATGCCGCACTTCCCGGCCCCGTTCCCCGAAGAACGCAACCCGCACCTCGACGAGGCCTCCGCGGCGATGTGGGACTGGGTGCGGGCAACAGGTCTGGCCCCCACCGCCGCGGCCGGCGAACGGCTGCGCAGGAGCGGCGCCGACCTGTCCGGCGCCTACATCTGGCCACGAGCCGGCTTGGACGAGCTCACCCTGGGCCTGAAGTGGCTGGCGTTGACGTTCCCGCTGGACGACTTCCTGGACGAGGGCGGCGCCCTGAGCGACGTCGAACGTCGAGCCGTCGCCGTCGAGGGCCTGGTCGACCTCCTGCACGGGCGCCCCTCACCCGTGCGAGGTGCGGCGGCGGAAGCCCTTGCCTCCCTGTGGGAAGAGACGGCTCTCGGCACGACGGAACAGTGGCGCTCGGCCTTCGTCCGCGACTTCAGCCTGTTCCTGCGGTCCTACGCGGACGACGCGAAGCTGACAGCGCAGGACCGTCTGCCCACTTTGGACGACTACCTGCCCAAGCGGATGTACTCCGTCGGCACGCCTTGGTTGTGGGACCTGGACGAGCTGCGTCTTCCGGCCGTTCTGCCGGAGCCGGTGCGCGACTGCCCGGTCCTGCACGAAGTGCGCACGGCCGGGTCGCTGCACATCGCCATGGTCAACGACGTGTTCTCGGCACCGCGCGAACGCCTGACCGACTATCCGCACAACGCTGTCTTCATCGTCCAACGTCAGTTCCGCTGCACGGTCCAGGCGGCTGTCGACCACGTGGCCGAGCTGGTGGCGGAGCAGGTGGGTGTCTTCGAGTCGGCGCGTGAGAGGTTGCTGGCGAAGTGGGAGGGGCAGGTTGATCTTGCGATCGTCGCGGACTACGCGTCCAACGTGGCTGCGGGAATGCGTGGTCAGCTGAGCTGGCACCAGGCCGTCGAACGGTACGAGGTCGACGACCTGGGTGCTGATGTGCCCACCCACGGCTATCCGGACGACCTCATCGTCGTCTGACCGGTCAGCCGCGCTTCGATCTTGCGCAGGGTCGCGATCGTGGCGTCGATCTCCCCGTCGTCGGTGACCGTCCCCTCGAGCAGGTGGCTCCACGTGGCCCGCAGCCGCTGCAGGTTCTCCTGCGCCTTCTCGGTGGGGTAGAGGCGAACGCGGCGCGCGTCGTGCTGGTCGACGTCGCGCCGCACCAGGCCGGCCGCTTCGAGTCCTCGCACCGCCCGGCTGAAGTTGCTGGAGATCAGCTGGGTCGCCTCCGCGGCCGCGCTCGCGGAGGTGCCCGGGTTGCGGTCGATGTAGCGCATCACGGCTCCCTGCAACGGGGTGCCGGACTCGACCTCGGCCTGCTTCGACGCCGCGATGTGCCTGCCCACCGCCAGCACCAGGTCGGCGAGCTCGAACAGCCTCGACGTCTGCTCCTCGTCCATCAGTCAGGGCCCTTCGTCGGCGGGTGCTGTCCCGTGAATGCTATCGGTTGACAGGTAATCGAGAGGCGGCGTAGTTTTGCTGTCATTCGATAGCTATCTTCCGAAGCCCTGCAGGGGCTGTGGCTCGAAGGACCCGACCGTGACACTTGTCGCCATCGAGGAGCACTGGATCCACCCGGCCCTCACGACCGCTCTCGGCGACCTGCCGCATCCGGACGAAAGCCTTGCGTTCAACGAGATGGGCGACCACTCGCAGCGGCTGGCCGACCTGGACGAGGGGCGTATCGCCACCATGGACGCCCAGGGCATCGACGTCTCCGTCCTCGCCCTGACTCCGCCCGGAACGCAGGCTCTACCGCCCGAGCAGGCCGTCAGCCACAGCCGCACCGCGAACGACATCGCCGCCGCGGCCGTCGACAGGCACCCGACGCGGTTCCGGGCGCTCTCGACGGTGCCGCTGTCCGCCCCGGAGCACGTCGTCGGCGAGCTCGTGCGCGCGAAGGGCCTCGGCCACGTCGGAACCATGGTCTACGGGCGCTCCGGCGACCGCTTCCTCGACGATCCCGCCTACGACGAGTTCTTCGCCGCGGCGGCGGAGCTGGGCCAGCCTGTCTTCCTCCACCCGCAGATCCCCTCGGACGCCGTGCGCGACGCCTCCTACCGCGGTTTCGGCGAGCTCACCGACCTGGCCCTGGCGACCTTCGGGTGGGGCTGGCACCTCGACGCGGCGACCGCGGCGCTCCGGCTGATCCTGCGCGGCACCTTCGACCGGCACCCCGCGCTCCAGGTCGTGCTCGGCCACTGGGGAGAGATGCTGCTGTTCTGGCTCGACCGGGCCGACAGCCTGTCGCGAGTCGGCGACCTGAAGCATCCCGTCTCGCACTACGTCCGGACGAACTTCCACATCACCGCGTCCGGCATGCTCAACCCGGCACTGCTCCGGCACGCCCTCTCGGTGACCACGGCCGACCGGTTGATCTTCTCCACCGACTACCCGTTCCAGCACCCGGGCCGGGACGAGATCGACACCTTCCTCGGCCACTTCGGCTCCGACGAGGACCGGCGGAAGTTCTCCTCCGCCAACGCGGCGGCGCTCTTCGGCCTCGAGATCGGCTAGGGGGTGTCCTGCGGATCTTCGGGCTCTGGTGGCGTGGGTTGTCCTGGTGGTCGCGTTGGGTGGGCGGGTTCCTGTTTCAGGCGCGGGGCTCTGCCCCGGACCCCGCCAACTGATCAAAGACCCCCAGCGCCCTCGGCGGGGTGATGGCACGCCTGTTCGGGTTGGGCGGCTTGCTGTTGTGTAGGTGGTGCGGTTCGGGTGGGGTGGGTCCCGTCCCAAGCCGGGCGAGTGCTGGGCACGGCTCGTGAC
>NZ_JBHYGW010000009.1:0-74637 GCF_042738015.1 Lentzea sp. NPDC059081 | reverse complement strand
CTGTCCAGAGTAGGAGGGGGTCTGGGCTTGCCTGGTACCGCCCCCCCCCCCACCGGAACCTGCTGTTTCAAGCCAAAGCCACAGCAGCTCGGCTTCGCCGTCGCCTTGTCGCCTTGGCCCGCTTCGATCCGCCTGGCCTTGCACCGGACCTGCGGCACCTCGGCTGCGTCGTCTCCACCTGGGTGAAGATCCTCAGGACAGCGGCTAGGCCGCGGCTAGGCCGCGTCCTGGTTCCCGGCGGGGGTCTTGACCGGGCCTGGGAAGAACATGTTGGTGGTCGCCTGGTACCGCGCGTAGTCCGGGCGCTTGCGGAGGCTGTAGTACTCGGCCGGGCGGGCGCCGGTGTGCTTCGTCAGCGTGACGTAGAGCGTCCACGAGACGAAGAACAGACCCGCGGTGAGCAGCACCCACACCACGAGCGAGGTGTCGTGGAACCGGGCGGGCAGCGCCGGCAGTGCGACCAGCACCAGCGCGTTCCACTGCATCCACTGGAAGAAGTAGTTGGGGTGCCTGCTGTGGCGCCACAGCCCCTGGTCGCAGGTGGCCCGGTTGCCGCGGGCGGCGAAGCGCTGCTTCTGGCGGTCCGCGACCGTTTCGAGCACGTACGACGCGAACCACAGGGCGAGGGCGGCGACGGACCAGGCCGACAGCGGCCGCTGGCCGGCGGCGACGAGGAACGCCGGAACGGCGAGCACCGACGCGTTCGCGAGGCCCTGCAACCAGATCTCGTACTGGACGGAGACGGCCTCGTTGCGGAACCCCTGTCGCTCCCAGCGCCGCCGCTGGTACTGGTAGCGGGGGAGTTCGGCCTTGGGGGAGCCGGGTTTCCACCACCCGTGCCGGACCGTCATGGCCAGGCTCCACAGTCCCATCCGCCCGCCCATGGCGAGGTAGACGAGTGCGACCGCGACGGTGGTCGCGGTGAGCTCGCCGGCCGTGGCCAGCGTGACCACGCCGATGCCCACCAAGCCCCACGGCCAGGCCACGTCGACGTACGACACGTGGCGCGTCAGATGTCCGGGAACGGCCGCCAGCAGCGTGAACAGCACGGCCTGGACCGCGAGGTTCCACCACGCGGCCCGCGCCGTGGCCGGGTCCAGCACCAACGCGACTGCTACCAGGACGAACGGCACCAACGCCCACACCCGCCGCATCTCGTCCTCCTCCGGCGTGTGAGACATTCCATCTGAATGTCTCAGTGAGACACTTTATACATGGTGTCTCACGCTGTGGTCGAGGTGGACCTGACCACCGAACCGGAGACGGACCCGGTCATCGCCCTCGCGATCCGGCAGTTCCTGCGCGAGAGCCGCATCGACATGGGCGAGCTCGCCACGGCGGCCGGGATCGGCCGCGCCACCCTCTACCGCCGGTACGGCGACCGCGACCGGGTGCTCGGCGAGGTGCTGTGGGGCATCACCCACCGGGCGTGGTCGCGGCTGTGGCAGGCCAGTCCGCACCGGGGCCTGGCGAGGGTGGTCTCCGTGCTGGACCAGGCCATGCGCGACACCGTCGCCTCTCCCGCCCTGCGCGCGCTGCTCGAACGCGACCCCGAGACCGCCCTGCGCGTGCTGACGTCCCAGCAGGGCGTGGTGCAACACCGCCTCGTGACGGGACTGGCCGGCCTGATCCGCGCGGAACGCGGCGAGACCGCGGAGATCCCGGTGACCAAGCTGGCCTACGCGGTGGTCCGGCTCGCCGAGTCCTTCTGCTACTCCGACGTGATCACCGGCGACCCGCCGGACATCGACACCGCCACCGAGATCATCCGGAAGCTCCTCGCCTAGGGTGACCGATCCGCTGTGGTGGTCCCGAAATCGCGCGCCCGTCACGCGGTGGGTCATCCGGGTGTCCGGGTTGGTGCGACTGCAGTCGCGCGACATTACCGCCCTCTTACGGCTGCCGGCCGGCCACGTTTGAGGCCGTACGTCGCCATACGGTCGTGCGGCCGCCGCCTTCGTGAGAGGGGTTCACATCCATGGACATCCCGTTGGCCCGCCGTCTGCTCGGGGAGCTCGCCGGCACCGCCATCCTGTGCCTCTTCGGCATCGGCGCGGCGGTGGCGGCCGGACCGACAGGCCTGCTGGTCGTGGCGCTGGCGCACGGACTCGCGCTCGCCGTGGCGATCTACGCGTTCGGGGCGGTCTCCGGAGGTCATTTCAACCCGACCGTCACGGTCGCCCTGGCCGTCCGCGGTCAGTTCGCGTGGCGGGACGTGCCCGCTTACGTGGTGGCCCAGCTCCTCGGCGGCGTGCTCGGCTCCGCCGTCGTCTTCGCCGCCTACGGCTCGTCCGCGGTGCACGCCGGACTCGGTGCCACGACGTACGGTTCGGGCGTCTCCCCGGTGCAGGCCCTGGTCGCCGAGGCCACCGGCGCGTTCATCCTCGTCACCGCCGTGTTCGCGTTCGCGGTGGCACCGGACGCGCCCAAGGGGTTGCACGGCCTGGGGATCGGGCTGGCGCTCGCCACGCAGATCATGGTGTTCGGCCCGCTCTCCGGGGCCTCGGTGAACCTCGCCAGGACGATGGGGCCCGACGTCGTGCTGGCGCTGACCGGTGGCACCGTCGCCTGGTCCCAGCTGTTCGTGTACCTCGTCGGTCCGCTGGTCGGTGGCATCGCCGCGGCGCTGCTGCACGGAGTGGCACGGCGGGTCACGCGCACCCCTGTCGCGGACCACGCCTGAGCGCCGGCATGGCGGAGAAGACCGAACAGCAACGCCTGCAGGCGATCGCCGAGGCCCACAGCCGTTGTGCGGACGGCAGGATCGCGGAGGGCTGGCAGGTCGAGGACGTGTCCGTGCGGTGCGGCGGCGAGTGGCAGTCGAGGCCGCTGGCAGCTGACCATCCTTTCCGGACGGTCGGCGAGGAGGACGCGCCGGCCGTCCGGTCGAACGCCTGGTAGCTGAGCAGCACAACGGACACGGCGACACCTCCCTCACTCGGCTGCCGCGGCGGACAGCCGCGGCAGCCGAGCCGGCTCAGCCGACGGCGACGGGGTGCAACCAGCAGGCGACCGAGCGGTCGTCCCTGCTCTGCCCCAGGACCGGCGTTCGCTCGCCGCACACCTCCATGGCGCGCGGGCAGCGCGGGTGGAAGGCGCAGCCGGTCGGCATCGCGCGGAGGTCGGGCGGCGAACCGGGGATGCCGGCCAGCTCTCGCTTCTCGCCCTTCAGCGAGGGGAACGACCGCAGCAGCCCGTCGCTGTACGGGTGCAGCGGCGAGCGGTAGAGGTCGGCCGACACCGCCTCCTCGACGACCTGGCCGGCGTACATGATCGCGATCCGGTCCGAGAACTCGACCAGCAGCGACAGGTCGTGGGTGATGAACACGACCGAGAACCCGAGACGTTCCCGCAGACCCACGAGCGTGCGCAGGATCTGCCGCTGCACCACCACGTCCAGCGCGGTGGTCGGCTCGTCCATGATCACCACACGGGGTTCGAGCGCGAGCGCCATCGCGATCATCACCCGCTGCCGCATCCCGCCGGAGAGCTGGTGCGGGTAGCTGTGCACCCGGTCGGCGGCGATCCCGACCAGCTCCAGCAGCTCGTGCGCGCGGTCCAGCCGGGCACGCGACGACGTCCTGGGGGAGTGCGCCTTCACCACGTCGACCAGCTGGGTGGAGATCCGCTGCACCGGGTTGAGCGAGTTGATCGCGCCCTGGAAGACGATGGCGATCTCCGACCACCGCAGCCGCCGCAGGTCGGCGTCGCGGATCCGCAGCAGGTCGACCGACTTGCCGTCGTCGAGGTGGTAGAGCACCTCGCCACCGGCCACCACGCCCGGCGGCGGCAGCAGCCGGGTCATCCCGTACGCCAGGGTGGACTTGCCGCTGCCCGATTCGCCCGCCAGCCCGAGCACCTCGCCCCGGTGCAGCGTCAGGTCGACGTCGCGCACCGCGCGCACCGAACCGGGACCGACGCCGTAGTCGACGGTCAGCCCGCGCACCTCGAGGATGGGTTGCTTCATGACGTCTCCTTGGGGAGCACCGGGGTGAAACCGACGCGCATCCGCACTCCACGCATCGAGAAGCGGTTGCGCAGCCGCGGGTTGACGTACTCGTCGATGCCGAAGTTGACCAGCGACAACGACGTGCCGAGCAGGGCGATCGCGAGACCGGCCGGCACGAACCACCACCACGCACCCTGCGAGAGGGCCAGCTGGGACTGGGCCCAGTACAGGACCGTGCCCCAGTTCCACCCGCCCGCGTCGGACACGCCGATGAACGCCAGCGTGATCTCGGAGACCACGGCGAACAGCACCGTGCCGACGAACCCGGACGCGATCACGGCGGTCAGGTTCGGCAGGATCTCGAACAGGATGATCCGCCACGTCGACTCGCCGTTCGCCCGCGCCGCCTCCACGTAGTCGCGGCGGCGCAGCGACAACGTCTGGGCGCGCAGCACCCGCGCGTTCCACGCCCACGACGTCAGCCCGATCACCAGCGCGATCGTGAGGTTCGACGTCTCGGGCAGCGAGGAGGTGATGATGACGATCAACGGTAGCGCCGGGATCACCAGGAACACGTTGGACAGGGCGGAGAGCCCCTCCGCCGCCGACCCGCTGAGGTACCCGGCGGTGATGCCCACCAGCACCGACAGCACGGTCGCCACGACGCCCGCGACCGCGCCCACGAGCACGACGCTGCGGGTGCCGACCAGCACCTGGCTGAAGACGTCCTGACCCAGGTGCGTGGTGCCGAACCAGTGTTCCGACGACGGCGGCTGCAGCAACGCGTTGCTGCGCGCCGACGGGTCGAACGGGGCGAGCCAGGGGCCGACCACGGCCAGCAGGACGAACACGCCGAGCGCCACCAGCCCGGTGAGCGCCTTGGGGTTGGTGCGCATCAGCCCTCCCTGCGGGTGCGCGGGTCCAGTGCGAGGTAGGCGACGTCCGCGAGGAGGTTCGCCAGCAGCACGGACAGCGTGATGATGAGGAAGATGCCCTGCAACAACGGGTAGTCCTTGGAGCCGACCGCCTGGAACAGCTGCAGGCCCAGGCCGGGGTAGGAGAACACGATCTCCACCAGCAGGGTGCCGCCGACGATGAACCCGAGCGCCAGCGCGAAGCCGGACACGTTGGGCAGCAACGCGTTGCGCGCGGCGTAGGCGAGCATGACCCGACGTTCCGGCAGGCCCTTGGCGTGCGCGACGGTGACGTAGTCGTCCGACGACACGGTCACCATCATGTTGCGCATGCTCAGGATCCAGCCGCTGACCGATGACACCAGGATCGTCAGACCGGGCAGCAGGGCGTGCTGCACGGTGCTGCCGATGAACTGCCAGTCCCAGTTCGGCACCAGGCCGATCTCGTAGGCGCCGGACGCGGGGAAGAAGCTGCCGGGCCCGGTGAGCAACGCGATCGCCACCAGCCCCAGCCAGAAGTACGGGATCGACGAGACGAACGTGGTGACCGGGATCAGCGTGTCCGCCCACGTGCCGCGCCGCCAGCCGACCACCGCGCCCGCGGCCGTGCCGAGCAGGAACCCGATCACGGTCGTGATGCCGACCAGCCCGACGGTCCACGGCAGGCCGTCGCCGATCACGTCCGACACCGGGCTGGGGAAGAACGTGAACGACAGCCCGAGATCACCGCGCAGGAGCTGGCCGAGGTAGGAGAAGTACTGGCTCGCCAGGCTCTCGTTCTTGTCCAGTCCGAAGAGGACGTACAGCGACCGGACGGCCTCGCTCGTCATCTGCCCGCGCTGCTTGGTGATCAGCGCCTGCACCGGGTCGCCGGGGATCATCCGCGGTACGAAGAAGTTGATCGTGACCGCGGCCCAGGCGGTGAGCAGGTAGAAGCCGAACCGCTTGAGGAGGTAGCTCACGACGCCTCCTCCCGGTACAGCCAGCACGCCGCGAAGTGGCCGCCGCCGAGCTCGAAGCGCGGCGGGAGCTCCTCCCGGCAGACGTCCATCGCGAACGGGCAGCGCGGGTGGAACCGGCAGCCCGCCGGCGGGTCGATCAGGCTCGGCGGCTCACCGGCACCGCCGTCCTTCTCGTCCACCGCCGGCCGGTCGGGGTCCGGCGCCGACTCGATCAGCAGCTGCGTGTACGGGTGCGCCGGTCGCTGGGTGACGGTCTCGCTGTCCCCGCCCTCGACGACCTGCCCCGCGTACATCACGACCGTCTCGTCCGCGAAGTACCGCGCGGACGCGATGTCGTGCGTGATGTACAGGATCGACAGGTGCAGCCGTTCCTTCAGGTCCCGCAACAGGTTCAGCACGCCGAGCCGGATCGAGACGTCCAGCATGGACACCGGCTCGTCCGCCAGTAGCACCTCCGGGCTCGCCGCCAGCGCCCGTGCGATCGCCACGCGCTGCCGCTGCCCGCCGGAGAGCTCGTGCGGGTACCGGTCGAGGTACCGCTCCGCCGGCGTCAGGTGCACGCGCGTCAGCAGCTCCGCGAGCGACGTCTCCAGGTCGTCGCCGCGGTTGCCGTGGATGGTGAGCGCCCTGGTGAGGTGGTAGCGGATGGTGTGCACGGGGTTGAGCGACGCGAACGGGTCCTGGAAGATCATCTGGACCCGCTTGCAGTACGCCCGGAACCGCCGCCCGCGGGTCAGACCCCGTTGCACGGCAACGGACTCGCCGTGCAACCGGATCTCCCCGGACGTGAGCGGGTAGAGCTGGGCGAGCAGCCGCGCGACCGTCGACTTGCCCGATCCGGACTCACCGACGAGCGCGGTGACGCTGCCCCTGCGCAGCCGCAGCGACACGCCTTCGACCGCCCGCACGGCCTTCCTGGTGCGGGACAGCGGTGAACGGATCGGGAAGTGCTTGGTGAGGCCGTCGGCCTCCAGGACGATCTCCGTGGAGACCGACCTGGGGACCGGCGGCGCTACCTCGGCCGTCACGAGGCGGGCCGCAGCTTCATGACGATGTCGAGCGCGTTCTCCAGCGTGGGCTGGACGGGCGCGTACTGGTCCTGCTCGCTCGGCCAGCCGACCCAGTTCTTCGTGCTGTACTGACCGCCGCCGTTGGCCGCCGAGGTGATGATGACCGGCATGTCCTGCACGAAGATCTTCTGCAGCTCCTGCAGCGCGGCGTTGCGCACGGACTCGTCGGGGGCGTTGGAGAAGTCGTCCAGCGCCTTGGTCGCGGCCGGGTTCTCGTACCGGCCGTAGTTGCCGTTCACGCCGGTCTGCCCGATCGGCTTGTACAGCGCACCGTCCATGATGGACTGGTAGATGTCGTAGAGCGTCAGCCCGTTGTTGGTCCAGTGCATCGCGGCACCGAAGTCGCCGGTGTCGAGCGCCTTGGTCCACGCGTCGGCGTTCTGCAGGTTCACCGTCGCCGCGATGCCGATCTTGGCGAAGTTGTCCTTGATGATCTCGAGGTCGGTGACGTAGTCGGACCACCCGGTGGGCACGGTCAGCGTGATGGTGACGGGCTGGCCGTCCTTGCCCTTCAACGTGGTGCCGTCGAAGGTGTACCCGGCCTCGGTCAACGCCTTCTTGGCGCCCTCGACGTCGACGGTCACCTTCTTGTCCTTGAACTGCGGCGCGATGAAGGACTCACCGGCGGGCGTCGGGATGCCGGTGATGTTGTCGACCTTCGGGTAGAAGTAGCCGGCCTCGCCCTGCGTGAAGATGTCGTCGCGGTTGACGACCATGTTCGCCGCCCGGCGCAGCGCCGGGTCGTCCCACGGCTTCGCCTTGGTGTTGAACCACAGGCCGTGCACGCCGAGCACCGGCGGGAACCACAGCTTGTGGTTCTTCGGGTCCTTGCTCGTGTAGGCGGCCTGGTAGTTGGGGATGAAGGTGAAGCTCCACTCGGCCGCGCCGCTCGCGAGCGCGTTGGTCTGCGCGTTGTTGTCGCTGTAGGAGGTGTAGCGCAGCTCCTTGACCTTCGGGAGCTCCTGCCAGTACTTGTCCCTGATCGACAGGGTGACCGCCTGCGGCGTGAACGACTTCAGCGTGTACGGGCCGCTGCCGATCGGCTCCTTCAGCGTCTCGGTGGTCGGGTTGGCGAACGTCGACCACTGGTGCTTGGGCACCACGAACTGCTCGAGGATCTTCTTCTGGTTGACGAACTGGGACTTCGGGAAGCCGACGGTGACCTCGCTGCCGGAGAACGAGATGTCCTGGTACGGCACACCTTCGATGTTCAGCCCGGGGTTGTTCTTGAGCAGCTCGAAGGTGTACGCCACGTCCTCGGCCGTCAACGGCTTGCCGTCGGACCACGCGACGCCGTCGCGGATGGTGAGCGACAGCTTGCGGAAGTTGTCCGACCAGGAGAACTTCGTTGCCAGCCAAGGCTTCGGCTGGTCGGTCACCTTCACCTCGTTGACCATGGCGAGCGGTTCGAAGAGCAACCGCCGGTAGCCCAGCGACGAGGACGCCGACGAGTTGAGGAACGGGTTGTTGTTCTCCGTTTGCGGTCCGTTCGGCATCCCCACGTTCAGCACGCCGGCGGAGTTGCCCGCACTGCCGGGGTTCGTGGCAGAACACGCGCCGGTGAACGCCAGGGCGGTCGCGGTGACGGCAGCGCAAACACGCCTCAGTCTCATGGAAACTCCTTGTTCTCCAACGAAAGCGAGAAGAATCAAGTGAGCGCTGGGAGGAGGTGACCGCGCGTGCCATCGCGGGTGAGGCCGGGGAGGCCCTCTGGTCGCCGTAGAGTAGACGCCTGTCATCGAGGGCAAGTCAATAACGAAGAGGTCACGACCCGAGGCTTATTTTTAGGCGCGAAGTAACCTCGGCGCTCATGGTGCGTGGCCGAGCAACCGTGCGGGACCTCCGGCGGCAGAACCGATCGGTGTTGTTGTCAGCCCTCTTCCTCGACGGCCCGCTGAGCCGTCAGGAGCTCAGCGTCGCGACCGGGCTGAGCGCCGCGACCGCCAGCACGATCACCGGCGAGCTGCTGGACGAGGGCATCGTGGCCGAGGCCGGATCGGTCGAGTCCGACGGCGGCAGACCACGCGTGCTGCTGCGGGTGAACCCGGCGTTCGGGCACGTCATCGGGGTCGACGTCGGCGAGACGGGGATCAAGGTCGAGCTGTTCGACCTCGCCATGGCCAAGCTGTCCGCGGTCGACCTGCCGCTCGGGGCGCTGGAGCCGGAACCGGTCGGCGCGCTGATCGCCGGTGGAGTCGAGGAGGTCCTGGCCGCGGCCGGAGTGGCGGCGTCGTCGGTGCTCGGGATCGGGGTCGGCGTGCCCGGCACCGTCGAGCAGGGCGACTCGGCGGTCGTGCACGCGCAGACCATCGGCTGGGACGCGGTGCCGCTCGAGAAGATGCTGCGCGCGGCCGGGGTCGCGCCGCCGCTGTTCGTCGAGAACGGCGCGAAGACCCAGGGGCAGGCGGAGATGTGGTTCGGGGCCGGTCGCGGTGCCCGGCACGCGGTGATCGCGCTGGTGGGGTCCGGCGTCGGCATCGCGGTCGTGTCCGGCGGGGTCGTGCAACGCGGCGTGACCAGCAACGCGGGGGAGTGGGGACACACCACGATCGTCTACGGCGGGCGGCGGTGCCGGTGCGGGGCGCGCGGGTGCCTGGAGGCCTACGCCGGTGCGGAGGCCATGCTCGGCCGGTACCGGGAAGCGTTGGGCGGCAAGCGATCGCCGCTCGACGAGCCGTCCGCCCTGGAAGCGCTGCTGGCGTCCCGGTCGGCGGTCGCCCGCCGGGTGGTGACCGAGTCCGTCGGGTACCTGGGCGCCGGGATCGCGAACCTGGTGAACCTGTTCAACCCCGAACGCGTCGTGCTCGGCGGCTGGGCCGGCCTCGCGCTCGGGGCCCGCAGGTTCGACGAGATCGTCGCCGCGACCTCCGAACACGCCCTGCGGCACCCGTTCGGCCAGGTCCGCATCGAGCTGGGCCGGACAGGCCCCGACGCGGTGGCGGTCGGCGCGGCGACGCTCCCGCTGGCGGTGCTGCTGGAGACCGGAACGGACCCGCGGTCGTCGCACGGCCACGGCTGAGAAGACACCTTCCGACTCATTGACAGCGGCAGCGCGGCCCGTGACTCTTTGGAGAGCGCTCTCCAAGGAGGTGTCCGGTGCCCGACGACCACGAGCTGGTCCGCCTGGTCGGCAAGCTAGACCTGCGCGCCAAGGTGCGGCTGCTGTCGGGAGGGTCGGTGTGGCGGACCTGCGCCGAGCCGGCCGTCGGCCTGCGCGCCCTGACGTTCTCCGACGGTCCGGCGGGCGTGCGCGGGCCCGGCTGGGACGAACGGCGCACCTCCCTGGCACTCCCGTCACCGACGGCGCTCGCCGCCACGTGGGACGAGGACCTGGTCGGCCGGCTCGGTGGGCTGCTCGCCGCCGAGTCCCGGCGCAAGGGCGTGGACGTGCTGCTGGCGCCGGTGCTGAACCTGCACCGCACGCCCTACGGCGGCCGGCACTTCGAGTGCTTCTCCGAAGACCCGCTGCTGACCGCACGGCTCGGCGTCGCTCTCGTGCGGGGCGTGCAGGCAGGCGGCGTCGCGGCGGCCCCGAAGCACTTCGTCGCGAACGAGACCGAGACCGACCGGCTGACCCACGACGTCGAGGTGGACGAACGCACCCTCCGCGAGCTCTACCTGGCGCCGTTCGAGGCGGTGGTGCGGGCGGGCGCGTGGGCGGTGATGTCGGCCTACAACGGTGTGAACGGGCACTCGATGTCGGAGAACCCGCTGCTGACCACGCCGTTGAAGGACGAGTGGCTCTTCGACGGGGTCGTGGTGTCGGACTGGGGCGGGGTGCGCTCCACGGTCGCGTCGGCGGCGTCCGGGCAGGACCTGTCGATGCCGGGGCCCTGGGGTCCGTGGGGTGATCAGCTCCTCGGCGCGGTCGAAGCCGGGGAGGTGGCGGAGGCCGCGGTCGACGACAAGGTGCTGCGCCTGCTGCGACTCGCCGCACGGGTCGGGGCACTGGAGGGCCAGGCCGCCGAACCTCCTCCTACGCGAAGGACCGATACCGCACTGCTGCGAGAGACGGTGGCCGCGAGCACGGTCTTGTTGCAGAACAACGGAATCCTCCCGCTCTCCGCCGGCACCCGGATCGCGGTGCTCGGCCCCGGCGCCGCCGCTCCCCGAGTCCAGGGCGGCGGCAGCTCCGGCCTCTACCCGGCCGCGGAGAGCTCGCTGGTCACCGCCCTCTCCGCCGTCGCGGACGTGCGGCACGCACCCGGCGTCGTCGTCGACGACCGGCCGACTCCGATGGCCGCCCCGGTCCTGGTGCGCGTGCTCGGCGCCGCCGACGAGGTGCTGTTCCGCGAGCACCGCCTCACCGGCCGGATCCTGGAGACGCGCGAGCTGCCCGGCGCCGAGGTGCTCGAGATCAGCGCCACCCTGCACGTCACGGTGACCGGTCCGTGGCGGCTCGCCGTCGCGGGCTACGGCCGCCTGACCCTCGACGTCGACGGCGTCCGGGTGATCGACGTCGAGCAGCCCGTCGACACCGACGACCCCGCGGTGAAGCACCTCCGGCCGCCCCACCACGTCGCCGGGGTGCTGCTCACGGCGGGGACCGAGGTCGAGTTGGTCGGCCGGCGCGAGCTCGGCGACGACACCGGGATGGCGTCACTGCTGGCCGCCGACCCGCCGCCGCTTTCCCCGGAACAGGAGTTCGCCGCCGCCGTCGAGGCGGCACGGCGCTGCGACGTCGCCGTGGTCGTCGTCAGCACCACCGACGCGATCGAGAGCGAGGGACGCGACCGCGACACCCTCGCGTTGCCCGGTGTGCAGGACGCCCTGGTCAGCGCGGTGTGCGAGGTCAACCCGAACACCGTTGTCGTGGTCAACTCCGGCGGTCCGGTGCTGATGCCGTGGCGCCACGAGGCCGCGGCCGTGCTGGTGACCTGGTTCCCCGGTCAGGAAGGTGGCAACGGGCTCGCGGACGTCCTCCTCGGCGAACGGGAACCCGGCGGCCGGCTTCCGACGACCTGGCCCGACCGGGAGACCGACGTGCCCGTCCACGACTTCCTGCCCGACGCCGGATCCCTGCGCTACCGGGAAGGGCTCGACATCGGGTACCGGGCGTGGGCGGTGCACGACACCGCGCCCGCGTTCTGGTTCGGCCACGGCCTCGGCTACACGACCTGGCAGTACGAGGAAGCGCGGGTCGAGCAGGGCGAGGTCAGGGTCGTGCTGCGCAACACCGGTGAGCGGCACGGGCGCGAGGTCGTGCAGGTCTACCTGTCCCGGCCGGACGGCGCCGTCCCCAGGCCCGCGCGGTGGCTGGCCGGTTTCGCGGCGGTCGCCGCAGGGCCGGGGGAGCGGGTCGAGGCCGTGGTCGCGATCCCGGAACGGGCGATCAGCCACTGGGCAGGGAGGTGGGAGGTCGAGCCCGGCGCGTTCACCGTGCTGATCGGCCCGGACGCCGGGACCACACCGCTCCGCCTGACCTCGGAGAACGCTCTCCGGCCGTGATAAAACGGATCATGACCAAGGGGACACCGACTCTCGAGGACGTCGCGCGGATCGCGGGGGTGTCCAGGGCGACCGTGTCGCGTGTCGTGAACGGCACGCGCAACGTCGACCCGCACATCCAGGAGACGGTGCGCAGCGCGATCGAACGGACCGGGTACACGCCCAACCGTGCCGCGCGCTCGCTCGTCACCCGGCGCGCCGGGACGGTGGCACTGGTGGTCTCCGGGGCGGGCGGCGGGTCCGACGTCTTCGTGGACCCGTTCTTCGGCAGGGTCACCGCCGGTGTCGTCGACTTCCTGCGCACCCGAGGTGTCCACCCGGTGCTCATGCTCGCCGACTCCGACCAGGCCAGGACCGACGTCGTCGAGTTCCTGCGGCAGGGGAGCGCGGACGGCGCGCTGCTGGTGACGACGCACGCCGCGGACACGTTGCCGGCCAAGCTGCTGGAGGCCGGGGTGGTCACCGTGCTCTACGCCCGGCCCGGCACGCCGATGCCGGTCGGCTACGTCGACCTCGACCACCAGGCGGGCGGCAGGCTCGCCGCCACCCGCCTGGTCGAGAACGGCTGCGCGCACGTCGCCGCGATCTCCGGGCCGCTGAACGTGCTCGCGAGCCAGGACCGGCTCACCGGGTTCCGCGACGCCATGGCCCGCAACGGGTTCCCGTACGTCCCGATCGTCGAGGGCGGGTTCACCGCGGCCAGCGGTGAGGCGGCGATGACGCGCCTGCTCACCGAGTACCCGGAGGTCGACGGCGTGTTCGCGGCCAACGACCTGATGGCGCAAGGCGCCGTGGACGTGCTGGTGGAGCACGGTTTGCGGGTGCCGGACGACGTGGCCGTGGTCGGGTTCGACGACAGCGCCCCGGCGCTGCTGTGCCGCCCGCAGCTGACCACCGTCCGCCAGCCGGTGGAGGACATGGCGGCGAAGATGGCCGAGATGCTGCTCACGAGCCTCGACTTCCCCGAACGGCGTCCCACGTCCGTCATCTTCGAACCGGAACTCGTGGTCAGGGGATCCGCATGATTGACCTGCACGACATCACGCGTTAATCTGCGGGAGAGCGCTCTCCCGGCGTCCGGTGCCACGGACGCCACCGTTCGGGCTCACTCGCCCCAAGGTGTCAGGCAGGATCATGAGCTCTCCCCTGTCCAGGGCGGTCGCCTCCGCGGCCGCAGCCCTGTGCCTCGTGACCACCGCGACCGCGATCACCTCAGCTCCGGCGGGCGCCGCCGAGTGCGGAGCCACCAACGTCGCCCTCAACAAGCCGGCCACGGCGTCCTCCACCGAGAACGGTGGTACTCCCGCTTCCGCTGCGGTGGATGGCAATGCGGGTACGCGGTGGTCGTCGCAGTTCTCGGACCCGCAGTGGATCCAGGTCGATCTGGGGTCCACGCAGCAGGTCTGCCGTGTCTCCCTGACGTGGGAGGGCGCGTACGGCAAGGCTTTCCAGGTCCAGGTGACCGACAACGCCGCTGATTCGTCGTCGTGGCGCAGTGTGTATTCGACGACGTCGGGTACCGGTGGTACGCAGTCCCTCGACGTCAGTGGCTCGGGCCGGTACGTGCGGGTGCTGGGCACTCAGCGCGGTACCGGCTACGGATACTCGCTGTGGGAGTTGAGCGTCAACGCCGTCTCGGACTCGACCGGGATCCCGGCGACCGACCCGCGCAACCCGGACTTCGGTCCGAACGTGTACGTGTACGGGCCGGGGTCGTCGCAGTCGGAGATGCAGTCGCGGCTGGACTCGATCTCCGCGCAGATGAAGACGAACCAGTTCGGTTCGCAACGCCATGCCGTGCTCTTCAAGCCGGGTACGTACAACGCCGATGTGAACCTGCGGTTCTACACGCAGGTCGCGGGTCTGGGACTGAACCCGGACGACGTGAACGTCAACGGCCACATCCGGGTCGAGGCCGACTGGTTGCAGCAGGGTGACGACCCGAACAACCTGGGCAACGCGACGCAGAACTTCTGGCGTGGTGCGGAGAACCTCTCGGTCACGTTGCCCGCCAACCAGATCGAGCGCTGGGCGGTCTCCCAGGCCACCGCGTACCGGCGGATGCACCTGCGTGGTCAGGCGCACCTGTGGAACGGCTACGACGGCTGGGCCAGTGGTGGTCTGATCGTCGACAGCAAGATCGACGGCGTCGTCGTTTCCGGCTCGCAGCAGCAGTTCCTGACCCGCAACAGCAACCTCGCCGGTGGCTGGTCGGGCTCGGTGTGGAACATGGTGTTCGCGGGCACGCAGGGTGCTCCGGCCGATCACTTCCCGAACCCGTCGCACACGACGGTGGACAACTCGCCGGTGACGCGGGAGAAGCCGTACCTGTACATCGACAGCTCGGGTTCGTACCGGGTGTTCGTGCCGGCGCTGCGGACCAACTCCCGTGGCACGAGCTGGGAGAACGGCAACCCCGGTTCGTCGATCTCGCTGGCGGACTTCTTCATCGTCAAGCCGGGCACGCCGGTCGCGACGATCAACTCGGCATTGGCGCAGGGCAAGCACCTGCTGTTGACGCCGGGCGTCCACCAGCTCGACGACACGATCAAGGTCACTCGCGCGAACACGGTGGTGCTGGGTCTGGGTCTCGCCACGCTGACCCCGACCACGGGCAAGGCGGCGCTCACGACGTCCGATGTGGACGGTGTGAAGCTGGCCGGGTTCCTGGTGGACGCGGGTCAGGTCAACTCCCCGGTGCTGCTGGAGATCGGTGACGCCAACACCACCGACCACTCGTCGAACCCGACCTCGTTGCACGACGTGTACCTGCGCGTCGGCGGGTCGCAGGCGGGCAAGGCGACGGTGAGCATGCGGGTCAACAGCCGCAACACGATCATCGACCACACCTGGGTCTGGCGCGCCGACCACGGCGCCGGTGTCGGCTGGAACGTCAACACCGGCCAGAACGGTGTCGTCGTCAACGGCGACAACGTGACGGCGTACGGGTTGTTCGTGGAGCACTACCAGCAGCACAACGTCGTCTGGAACGGCAACGGCGGCCGCACCTACATGTTCCAGAACGAGCTGCCGTACGACCCGCCGAACCAGGCCGCGTGGATGAACGGTTCCAAGCGCGGCTGGGCGGCGTACAAGGTCGCGGACTCGGTGACGACGCACCAGGCGTTCGGCGTGGGTGCCTACGCCTTCAACCAGGCCGATCCGAGCATCGTGACCGACAACGGTTTCGAGGCGCCGAACCGGTCGGGTGTGAAGTTCACGCACCTGGTCACCGTGTCGCTCGGCGGTGTCGGGACGATCGCCAACGTGATCAACGGCACCGGCGGGGTCGCGAACAACGCCAACCAGGTGCGCTACCTGGTCGCCTATCCGTGAGCGTGATCGGCGTGCTCTCCCGGGACACGGTTCCCGGCGAGAGCACGCCCGCTCTGGCGGGCATCGCGGACGAGGCGCACAGGACCGGCAACGGGCTGGTCCTGTGCGCCGACTTGGCGTTCGCGGGGGTGGAACGCCTGACGCTGAGCGGGTGCGTGCTGCTCGACCCCGCGGTCGACGACCACGACCTGGCCTTCCTCGTCGAGCACGGGATCCCGTTCGTGTCGATCGGCCGCAGGGAACGCCGCGACCAGCTGGTCCCGTACGTGGACGTCGACTACGCCGCAGGTGTGCGCGGGCTGGTGGCCCGCGCCGCGGCGCTCGGCCACCGCAACATCGTCTACATAGGACTTCCGTTCGGCGCTGTCTCGATGGAGCGCCAGCACGGGTTCCGCGCCGCTGTCAGCGCTCTCGGCTTGCACGGCATCCACGTTCCGGCGGCTTGGCTGGACCAGCTGCTGCGCACCGGCGTGACGGTGGTGATCACGGAACACCCCGACGACGCGGTCTCGATGATCCGTGCGGCGCGCCTTCGGGGTTTGTCCGTGCCAGGACAGCTTTCGGTGCTGACGCTCGACACGACCGAGCACGACCACCTCGGGATCACGGGAATGCGCGTGCCTAGGTGGGAGACGGGCTGCCGGGCGGTGCAACTGCTCGGCAGCCCGTCGTGGCAGGTGCCGCAGGAGCTGTTCGCCTGCGAGTTCGTGGCCGGCACGACTCTCGCGCGCCCGTCGCCCTAGCGCCAACGCGGAACATCCCGGAGCGCGGACGCTCCGGGATGCGGTTCGCCGGACTTCAGTGCGGCAACCGGTAGTCCGGTCCGAGCGCTGCTCCTCGATCCGGTTTGTAGAGGTCGAATCCGCGTGGGTCGCATTGCAGGCCGCCGTTGATGCAGTGGCGGACGAGTGCTGCCTGGGTGGGGGCGTCCCAGGCGTTCATGAAGTCGTAGTGCCAGGTGTAGCCGCGGCCGCTGGCAAGCCGGACCCGTGACATGTCACCGGACACCGGGAACGCCATCTTGAACTCGATCATCGGCACCGCGACCGGGTGGGTCGAGGGGCAGACCAGGGTGGCGCGGTCGGGGTAGGCCATGTGCGACTGGTGGTTGGCCGAGTCGAGGTCACGGCCGTTCCAGCAGCTCGGTGCCTGGTAACGGACGTTGAGCTGGGTACCGGGCGTGCAGTACGCGGGGATGTCCCAGTTGTGGAAGCTGTCACCGCACTCCCAGCCCTCCACCGCGCCCGGAGCCGTGCGGAACTGCTCCTGCGTCGCCGTCGCACTGCCGACCACGAACCGGAGCCCCGGCGGGAACGGCACGACGTCCTGGTACCTGAGGATGCCGGACTTGTAGTAGATGACCTGCGGGAAGTTGGGCGGGACGATCTGGTCGCCGTTGTAGACCGACGGGAACCAGTACGCCGACTTGTCGTCCGGGGTCTTGCAGTTGGTCTGGGCGGTTTTGAGGGAGTCGTTGGTGCTGCGGGCGTTGGTGGACGGGTTGCCCAGGAACGTGTGCATGTGCGACGCGCCCGGCAATCCCGGGAACACGATCGGGTCGTCCGGGAGATGGGTCGTGACCGAGCAGTTCGCCTGGAACTCGTGGTGCGTCACCAGGTCATCGGCCTGAGCCGACTGGGCGGCCACCGCGACCACGGCGGTGACCAGGCTGGCCGCGACGGCCAGCGCGCTGAGTTTTCGGGACAACTGGAATCCTCCTGCCGACGTGCGAACACGGGCTGGGAGAGCGCTCTCCCAAACAGCGTCCCGCTGGTGAGGGGCGGTGTCAAGAGAGCCGTTGACATCCCTGATGCCTGTTCGTAACATTCGCCGCCAGGGGTTGTGAGAGCGCTCTCCCGCATCTCGTTCCCCATTCGACCCCGCAGGAGACGCAATGCTCCGCCTCCGCTCAATCGGCACGGTGCTCGCCGTGCTCGTGGGACTGGCACTCGTACCGGGCACGGTCAGCGCCGCGCCCTCCCTCCTCTCCCAAGGCAAACCCGCCACCGCCTCCTCGTCGGAGGGAGCCGGCACCCCGGCCTCCGCGGCGGTCGACGGCGACTCCGGCACCCGCTGGGCCAGCGCGTGGAGCGACCCGCAGTGGCTGCGCGTCGACCTGGGCGCGACCTCGACCGTGACCAGGGTCGAGCTCGACTGGGAGTCGGCCTACGCCACCACCTTCGAGATCCAGGTGTCGGCCGGCGGCGACTCGTGGACGTCGATCCGCTCGGTGACCGGTGGCGCCGGTGGCCGGCAGGGCTTCGACGTGAGCGGCACCGGCCGGTACGTCCGCGTCTACTCCACCCAGCGCGCCAACGGGTACGGCGTCTCGCTGTGGGAGCTCCGCGTCTACGGCGAGCAGGGTTCGAACCCGCAGCCCGGTTCCGGCGTGCACGTGACCGGGACGCAGGGCAACTGGCAGCTGCTGGTGGACGGCAAGCCGTGGACGGTGAAGGGCCTGACGTGGGGTCCGCCCGCCGCGGATGCCGCCAGGTACATGCCGGAGCTGAAGGCCATGGGCACCAACACCGTGCGCACCTGGGGCACCGACGCGTCCACCAAGCCGCTGCTCGACGCGGCGGCGTCGAACGGGTTGCGCGTGATCAACGGGTTCTGGTTGCAGCCCGGTGGCGGTCCCGGTTCCGGCGGGTGCGTGAACTACGTGACCGACGGGCAGTACAAGGCGGACATGCTCGGCCAGATCCGGCAGTGGGTCACCACCTACAAGGACCACCCCGGCGTGCTGATGTGGAACGTCGGCAACGAGTCCATCCTCGGCCTGCAGAACTGCTACTCCGGCACCGAGCTGGAGAACCAGCGCATCGCCTACGCCAAGTACGTCAACGAGGCCGCGCGGGCGATCCACGCGATCGACACCAACCACCCGGTGACGAACACGGACGCGTGGACAGGCGCCTGGGTCTACCTCAAGGCCTACACCCCTGATCTGGACCTGTACGCGGTCAACTCCTACGGCAACGTGTGCAAGGTCCGGCAGGACTGGGTCAACGGCGGCTACACCAAGCCGTACATCCTGACCGAGGCCGGCCCGGCGGGGGAGTGGGAGGTGCCCAACGACGCCAACGGGGTTCCCCTCGAACCGACCGACGTGCAGAAGCGCGACGGGTACACGCAGGCGTGGAACTGCATCATCGGCCACACCGGCGTCTCCTTCGGCGGCACGTTGTTCCACTACGGCACGGAGTACGACTTCGGCGCGGTGTGGTTCAACCTGACGCCCGCGGGCAAGAAGCGGCTGTCGTTCTACTCGGTGCAGCGCGCGTTCGGCGGCCCCACGCCCGCCAACACGCCGCCGGTGATCTCGTCGATGAGCGTCCCGCAGACCGTCGCGGCGGGTGCGTCCCTGCCGATCGACGTGGCGGCGTCGGACCCGAACGGCGACGCGATCACGTGGTCGGCGGCGTTCAACAGCAAGTACATCGACAACAGCGGCGGTCTCGCGAACGCCCCGGTCCAGGTCAACGGCAACCGGCTGACCGTCACCGCCCCCGACCGGCTGGGCGTGTGGAAGGTCTACGTGATGGCCGAGGACGGCCGCGGCAACATCGGCATCGAGACCCGGTCCGTGCGGGTCGTCGCGCCGCAGCCGGCCGGGGTGAACGTGGCCCAGGGCAAGGCCGTCACGGCGTCGTCGTACCAGCAGGTCGGTGACGGTGCGCCGTATCCGCCGTCCAACGCGGTCGACGGCAACGCCTCCTCCCGCTGGGCCACCGACTGGGCCGATCCGCAGTGGCTCCGCGTCGACCTCGGCGCCGTCACCACGTTCCAGCACGTCCAGCTCGTCTGGGAGGGCGCTTACGGTCGTGCCTACGAGATCCAGGTGTCGGACGACGGCACCAACTGGCGCTCGGTCTACGGCACCACCAGCGGAAACGGTGGTGTGGACTCGATCGACGTGACGGCCACCGGCCGATACGTGCGGTTGTACGCCACCCAGCGCGGCACCGGCTGGGGCTACTCGCTGTACGAGCTCGGCGTCTACCGCCGCTGAGGCGAGCACGGGGTCCACATCGGCGCGAACCAGTCGTCCGGTGTGGACCCCGGAGCGGTGCTTTTCGTCACCTCCGTGTTTGAACCTCCCTCCCTCCGGGCAAAGCCGGTGGACAGCGATGTTCCTGGAGGGGGCGCGATGACCGTCGAGCCAGTCGAGCCAGTCGAGTCCGTCGACGGCCCTGCAGCCGGTGTGGACACCGACGACCGCGACGGGGTGCTCGTCGCGACGATCAGCGGGGAGCTCGATCCCGACACCGTCGACGCGGTCGGAGCCGCCCTGTTCGACCTCTTCGACGAGAAGCCGCACGCCCTGGTCGTCGACCTCGCCGTGGCCTTCATGAGCTCGGCCGGGTTGTCGATGCTGCTGAAGCTGCACAGCCGGGCGCAGACCGACGAGATCGGGTTCGCCGTCGTGGCGAAGAACAACGCCGCTCAGGACCCGTTGTTCATCAGCGGGTTGAGCGAGGTCCTGCCGCTCGCCGACACCGTCGACGAGGCGGTCGAGTCGTTGCGCAAGAGCTGATCAGCTCGGTGTCCTGCCGTCGATCACGATCCGCAGGGCGGTGGCCAGCCACCGCAGTTCCGCGGTGGCGTCCGGCGCGCTGCGCCGTCCCCGCACACGGCCGACCAGGCTGCGGTACCGCTCCGCACCGGCGTCGATCCCGGCGTCGAGGGACACCAGCACCGCGGTGAGGTCGGTGCGGGGGAACAGGGTGGAGATCAGGTCCCTGGCGGCAGGGCTGTCGGGTTCCGCGCCGCTCTCCCGGACGGGTGCGACGCCGGCGATGACGTGCCGGGCCCACCAGATGCCCGCGCCGGGTGGCGGCGGCTGTCCGGGGCTCGAGACGGTGAGCTCGAAGAAGGCGGTCAGCCGACCGCGGAAGTCCTCGTCCTGCACCAGTTCCGCGAGCTCGATCCACGCGTCCACCTGGTCGGGCGTGGGGTCTTCCGGCAGGTCGATGCTGAGGTCGTGCACCCGTGCGCGCAACGCCGGGTCGATGTCGAGGCGGCCGTACACATCCGCCTTGAAGTCGTCGATGATCTGGGCGCGTTCCACGGCCGAGAGCCGTGCCAATCGGTTCATCAGGGTCGTCTCCTCGAAAGTGGGTCGTCGTTTCGCCACGGTGGACAGCACCGCCCGGCTCACCTTCAACGCGCGGATCTGCGCGTCGATCGCGGTCACGTGCGCCGCGGCGACCTCGGCGACCGACTCCTGGCGCTCGAGCACCCGGCGCACGTCGTCGAGCCCGAGACCCAGCTCGCGCAGCGTGCGGATCATGTCGACGCGAGCCACGCACGCGGCGTCGTAGAGCCGGTACCCGCTCGCCGAGCGGCCGGCCGGGGTGATGACGCCCTCGTTCGACCAGAAGCGCAGCGTTCGCGCCGACAGGCCCGTGCGGCGTGCCAGCCGGCCGATGGTGAGCAGGTCGTCTTCGTCCATGGATGAATCCTGAACGTTGCAGCCGCTGGAAGGTCAACGGAAAATTCTCGATCGGACGGCATCGCCTCAGCCGTCGGCGCGAGCTTCAGCGGCGCCACGTGCTCGATGCGAGAGAGCAGCCTCAGGCGGGGCGAAGGCGTCTAACGCACTGTGACGACTATTCGCCCCTTTCTCACGTCTTTCACCGCGTAAGTCCGAATGACGGGCAACGTCAACCGTCAAGAGCGGTGGGCCGCTTCACGCCAATGGCGGGCGAGTGGGCGCGACGACCTTCCTTACGTTGGGTGACGGGACCCCCAGGTTCCATTCTTCGCACCCTGCAAGCGAGGAGAACCCATGTTCAAGAAAGTCGTCCTGTCCGTCGCGCTCGCCGCGGCCACGACCGTCGTCGCACCCCTGACCGCTCAGGCGTCGGCAGCCGAGGGCCCGATCACCGCGGCGGCGGTCAACGTCTACTACGACACGAGCAGCGCACCCACGTTCGCGAGCGCCATCCGGCAAGGCGCGGCGAACTGGAACGCCCGCGTGAGCAACGTGAAGCTGGTCGAGAACCGCAGCGCGGCCACCCTGCGCTACCGCGAGGGCAACGACTCGCGCGGGTCGTACGCCTCCACCAACGGCCACGGCAGCGGCACCATCTTCATCGACTACACCCAGGCGCGGCAGTACTACGTCACCCGCATCACCGCGCACGAGACCGGGCACGCCCTCGGCCTGCCCGACCACTACAGCGGCCCGTGCTCGGAGCTGATGTCGGGCGGTGGCCCCGGCACGTCGTGCACCGTCGCCTCGCCGAACTCCACCGAGGCGGCCCGCGTGAACTCCCTGTGGGCCAACGGGTTCGTCGGCACCTACGAGTGGAAGACGATCTACGAGCAGATCCCCGTCCACTCCTGATCGCGCATCACCGCGAGGCCCGGGTCCTCTGTGGACCCGGGCCTCGCCCCACTTCCGCGCGCTGACGACGACCTGGTGCGCGAACCAGCTCGCTGCCAGCCCGGCGTGCGGGACCTGCCAGCGCACCGGGCCAGGGTCGTCACCATGACGATCACGCTCGACCCCGGCAGCAGGGTCATGTTCACCGGCGACTCCATCACCACCCTCTGGCGCCCACCGGGCGAGGACCGCGCCGCCTACCCGCTGCAGGTGGCCGGCCGCTGGTGCTTCGAGCACCCCGACCGCCCGATGACCTGGCTCAACACCGGCTACCCCGGCAACACGACCGCCGACCTCGAGGCCCGCTGGCAGGCGGAGGTGCTCGACGCCCGCCCGGACGTGCTGTCGATCCTCGTCGGCATCAACGACGTGGGCACGCCGATGATGGTCCCCGGCGCCGAACCGATCTCGCTGGACGAGTTCGCCGCCACCTACGACCGCCTGCTCGCACCGCTCGGGAACACCCGGCTGGTCCTGGTCGAGCCGTTCCTCCTGCCGATCGCCGGCGTGATCGAGCACGATCTCCACCTCGGCACCGGCCCGCACCGGGTGCGGATCGGCCCGGACGAGCGCAAGCAGTGGCGTGCGGATCTGGACCCGCGCATCGAGGTCGTGCACGAGCTCGCTGCCCGGTACGGCGCTGAGCTGCTTGCCGCGGATCGCCTGTTCGCGGAGCTGGGGGAGCCGGAGCGGTGGTCGGACGACGGCGTCCACCCGACTCCGGCCGGGCACAGCGTCCTGGCGGAGGCGTGGCTGGAGCTGGTCGCCTGACCACGTCAGGTCTCCCCGGGCTAGGCCGAACGGGTTGTGGGTCGCGATCAGTGGAAACGATCCGCTGGACGAAGCCGACATGCCGAGCGCAAGCGTGAAGGTTCAGTGGCGAGTCGGGGTGAGGGGGCGGGGCCGCGGGACCTCGTGAGACGAAGAAGCGCTGTTCACTCGGCGTGGGCACGTCGACGATTCCGCGTACGCTCCCGAAGCCCTTTCTGTCCACTGTGGATCCGTGAGGCCGGTGGATGATTCTGTGTCCGACTTGAGCTCGTTGAACGGCGACAGCCTGCTCGTCGCGTCTCACGACGCCGAGGTGGCGGTGGCCGAGACACCGCTGGTGAGCCTGAGCCGGGTGCAGTCCGTGCCGATCACTTCGGTGTGGCCCACCGAGCCGCACCACTTCACGCCGTGGCTGCTCGCCAACGCGGACTTGCTGAGCGAGGTCCTCGGACTCGACGTCGAGCTGGTGTCGCGGGAGTACAAGGTCGGAAAGTTCTCCCTCGACATCATCGGCCACGAGGTCGAGACCGGCACGCCCGTGATCGTCGAGAACCAGTACGGCCAGACGGACCACGGCCATCTCGGGCAGATCCTGACCTATGCCGGTGGCACGAAGCCGACGACCATCGTGTGGATCGCGGAGCGCTTCCGGGAGGAGCACCGCGCCGCGCTGGACTGGCTCAACACCCACACGGAGCCCGGCATCCGCTTCTTCGGCGTCCGGCTCGCCGCCGTCACGCTGACCGGAGCACCAGCAGGACTCATCGCCCCGTGGCTGGAGCTGGTGGTCAAGCCGAACGACTGGGAGAAACACGCGATGGCCGCCGCCACGGCGGGAACGGGCCCATCGCAGACCCAGCAGCTCTACCAGCAGTTCTGGTCGCTCTTCGAACCGCGGGCGAAGGAACGGGGCTGGACCAACGCCTCCGCGCCCGCCCAGAACTGGTGGAGCATGCCGACCGGGGTGTCCCATGCGATCTGGTCGGTGTCCTACGCGACCTTCGGCTGCCGCTCGGAGCTCTACTTCGAGCACCCGGACCCCGATGTCAACCTCGTGCGCTGGCAGACGCTCGACGACCGCAAGCAGGAGATCCTCGACGAGTTCGGCGACGACCTGATCTTCGACGAGCTGCCCGGCAACAAGGGATGCCGCATCGAGACCAGGCTGCACGGTCCGAAGATCGGGGAACAGCAGCGGTGGCACGAGGTTCTGGCGTGGATGCTCGACAGCCAGACTCGCCTTCGGCGCGCGGTGAGCGTGGTGGGCGGAGTGCCCACCACGACCGCGGCCCCGACGAGCGGCTTCGCAGAGGACGCGACACAGGAAGCACCGTCTGCGGCCACCGACGGGTGACCTCGCGGTCAGGCGCTAGATCAGGCGCCGCCGCACCCGCCACACCACCACACCGATCAACACCGCCGCCAGGACGACGAACAACACCGACTCGATGAGCTGGAACGTCCAGAACCGATCAGCCGGGTGGTAGACCATGAACTGCTGAACCCCCTGCGAGTGCAGGAACTGGTTGAGGTTCGTACCGGCCCGATCGGCGGCGGCCTCCAGCGCGTGGTACTCGGACGAGCTCAGCCTGCGCCCGGCGGCGTCCGCGTAGCCGTGCTGGATCGTCCAGCCCGCGAAACCGGGTCCCGCTCGGCCTGTCGAGCCACCGGCGGGGACCGGTTCCACGGCGGTGAGCGGCGTGGCGAACGCGGGGCGGGCCAGCAGCGCCACGGCCATCCGGGCGGCGAGGAACGCCCCGAACGCCACGCCGAACGCGGGCAGGCTGCGCCGCAGGATCGCTCCGGCGGCGGTGGCGACGCCGAACGCGAACAGCGCGTACGTCACCGGGACCAGGCCCTCCAGGTCGAAGGCGTCGTACTGGAACCGGCCCTCCCACGCGTCGAACGGCTGGCGGAACCAGGTGAGCACCGCGGTGAACATCCCGGTGAGCACGACGGTGACGCCGGCCAGCGCCGCGAGTTTGGCGGTCAGCCAGCGCAACCGCGGCACGGCCTGCGTCCAGGCGAGCTGCCAGGTGCCGTCCTCCAGCTCGCGGGCGAGCAGGGGAGCGCCGAGGAACGCGCCGATCACCACCGGGACCAGGTAGAAGAACGCCAGGAGGTTCTCGACGAACCCGTACCCGTCGTCGAGCAGGCGGAAGGAAGCCGTGCAGGCATCGGTGAAGCCCGCCTCTCCCGCGCACCGGGCGGCACCGCCGGGGAACAGGTCATGTGCCTGCGTGCCGAGCACGAGCAGGGCGATGCCGGACAGGCCCACGAGCAGACCCAGGACGCCGACCTCGGTCCGGTGCTGGCGCCAGATCAACCACGTCACGACGCCCCCACCTCCGCGGCCGCCTCGGACGGGCGGCGCAGGTACGCCAGCACCAGGTCCTCCAGCGCGACCGGCTTGGCCTGCCAGCCCGGCGCGGCGGGGAGAGCGCCGTCGCGCACCAGCAGGGTCGTGTGCCGGTCGCTGTGGACGGTCTCCACGACGGCGCCCGCGCGGTCCGGGTCGGCGGCGGTGCGCGGGCCGACGAGCAGCCGGTGCTCGGTGAGGAGGGTGTCGATGTCACCGGTGAGCGTGACCCGGCCGTGGTGGAGCACGACCAGGTGGTCGCAGACGCGTTCCAGCTCGTGCACGACGTGGGAGGAGAACAGGACGGTCACCCCGCCCTCGGCCACCGCTCCCATGAGGACCTGGAGGAACTCGTGCCGTGCCAACGGGTCGAGGCTCGCCACCGGCTCGTCGAGGACGAGCAGGTCCGGCCGCTTCGCCAGCGCCAGTGCCAGCGCGACCTGGGCCTGCTGCCCGCCGGAGAGCGCGCCGGTCCTGCGGTCGAGCGGGATGCCCAGCGTCGCCAGCCGGCGCTCGGCCAGCGCCTGGTCGAACCGCAGGTTGCAGGCCCGGCCGAAGCGGAGCATCTCGGCGACGGTGAAGCGCTGGTACAGCGGGTGGTCCTGCGCCAGGAACCCGATGCGGGACAACGTGTGCGGCGTGCTGGCGGTGACGTCCTGGCCGAGGACCTCCACCGTGCCCGTGCTCGGCGCCACCAGCCCGACGGCCAGGCGCAGCAACGTGGTCTTGCCCGCGCCGTTCGGCCCGACCAGGGCGATCACACCGCCCGCCGGCAGGGCCAGGGTGCAGTCGCGCAACGCCCAGCCCTTCCGGTACCGCTTGCCCAGACCGTCGGTGCGCAGCGCGAGCCCGGTCACGCCACGCCCTCGTTCCTCGTCTGCTGGTGCACGGAGGCGAAGAGCGCGGTGACCGCCTGCTCGTCGAGGCCGGCCGCGTAGGCGCGGCGCAACCAGGTGGCCAGGCCGCGCTGCAACGACGTGTACGTCGACGCCGACATCACGGCCGACTGCTGCTCGGTGACGAACGTGCCCTGGCCGGGCCTGCCGGTGACCAGGTTCTCCTGCTCCAGCTGCCGGTACGCCTTGGCGACGGTGTTCGGGTTGATCGCCAGGTCCTCGACCACCTCGCGGATGAGCGGGAGGCGGTCGCCGGGGTGGAGGAAGCCCAGCAGCACCGCCTGGCGGACCTGCTGGACGAGCTGCAGGTACGGCGGCACGCCGGAGTGGGTGTCGAGCCGGAAGACGAACACGGTAGCCCCTCACTGCTTTACTAGTGTCATAGTAAAGCAGTAATTGGACTGGTCAAGCCCCGGTCATGCGGGGACGACCACGACGCGTCTGCTGTGGACGGTCGGGGTGACGAGCTCGTCGGTCACGGCTCGGGCGTACAGCGCGTGGGGCAGCTGTGCCGTCGCCTGCTCGCGGGTGACGGGTTCGGCGACCAGCCGGTAGTGCTGCTCGTGCCCGGTGCCGAACCCGGCGGGTGGCGCGAGGACGGCCCAGCTCAGCGACGTCGTGTCCAGAGTGGACAGCGCCCGGCCGTGAGCCTCGGCGAACGGCCTGAGCCGGGGCGGGAACAGGGCGGGGTCGTCCATGACGTTCTCGCCCGAGTCGAGTGCGAGAGTGGCTGTCAGGCCGACTGTCACCAAGCGCCGGCTGGGATGGTGCCAGTTGTCGTCCAGGTCCGTGACGATCTTGGCGTAGTAGTCGGCGTCGAAGCCGTCGAACGACTGTGAAGGCGCTGGGCGCCTCTTCGCACCGTGCGGAGTGCCGGGTCGAGCGGCTCGTGGCGGGTGGACCGCGATGATCGTCCTGTGCCTCCAGGCCGGTCCGCGGAGGTTCGGCGTCCTCCGCCGGCACCTCCGTCCGATCAGCGCGAAGGTCCTCGCGGAGAGTCTGCCGGCCATGGAACGGGACGGGCTGGTGCACCGTCGTCCGATCGACGGTGCCGGCGACGGCGGCGTCGAGTACGAACTGACGCCGCTGGGGAGCACGCTGCTCGATCTGATCGAGCACACCCGCGCGTGGGCGCGTTCCCACCTCGGCGAGTGGTCGCGTGCGCGGGACGAGTTCGACGGCGTCTCGTGAACCGCCGGGTGCCGGTCAGCGTGCGTTGTCGCGCTCGGCCCACTCGTTGCTCCACGCGGCCACCGCGTGCAGCACGGGAGCGAGCTGGGCTCCGATCGGCGTCAGCCCGTAGGTGACCTGGACCGGGCGTTCCGGCCCCACGACGCGTTCGACGATGTCGGCGTTCTCCAGTTCGCGCAGCCGCTGCGAGAGCATCGCGTCGGTGAGCCGGGGGACGCCGCGGCTGATCTCCGAGAAGCGCAGGGGCCCCTGCAGCAGTCGTTGCAGGATCACGCCGTTCCAGCGGCGGCCGATCAGTTCGATGGCCGCGTGGAACCGGGGGCAGTGCCCGAGGGTGCCGTCCGGGTCGTCCGCCTCCTGCGTCACGTCACTTGCCACGACCACAGCATAGTGACTATAAAGTCCGTAGTGACTACGGAATCTATAGTTGGAGTGGACATGACCGCCGAGAACACCGCCGCCCAGGTCGCCGGGCCGTCGCCGAGCCCGCGGTTGCGCGAGCTGGACTTCTTCCACGGGGCCTGGGAGGCCTCGGGGCTGTTCCACGAGACCCCGTTCGGTCCGCGCAAGGACATCGAGATGCGCATCGAGACCGCGGCCGTCGAACGCGGTCACTGGGTGATGGTGCGCACGGAGGAGCTCGCCACCCCGGCGAACCCGGCCCCGCTGACCGCGCGCTACCTGTGGGGTCACGACGTCGCGACCGGCGAGTTCGTGGCGGACTGGTTCGACAGCAACGGCGGTCACGCGGTGCAGCGGTCGAGCGGCTGGGACGGCGAGACGTTCGTCCTGACGGGCGTCATGACGATGGCGGGCACCAGCGTGCCCCTCCGCGACACCTTCACGCGGCTGGGTGACAGCTCCTACCACCACATCGGGGAGATCGACCTCGGCGGCGGCTGGATCCCCGTCGACGAGGAGACGGTCACGCGGGTGGGGAACTGACCGGTGGAGATCGGCATCGGCACTCTCGGCGACCTGCCCCAGGACCAGGGGCACGGCGACGCGGGGGACAGGCTGGCCCAGATCATCCGCGAGGCCGAGGCCGCCGAGGCGGCGGGACTCGACGTCGTGAGCGTCGGCGAGCACCACAGCCCCGACTTCGCGGTGTCCTCGCCCGCCGTCGTCCTCTCGGCCATCGCCGCCAGGACGGACCGGCTCCGGCTCACGAGCGGGGTCACCGTGCTCGGCGTCCACGACCCGGTCCGCGTCCTGCAGGACTTCGCCACGGTCGACCTGATCAGCGGGGGCCGGGCGGAGATCACGGTGGGGCGCAGCGCGTTCACCGAGCCGTTCGCCCTGTTCGGCTACGACCTGGAGGACTACGACGACCTGTTCCGGGAACGGCTCGACCTGCTGCTGCGGCTGCGCGACGAGCCGGAGGTCCGGTGGCGAGGCCGCTACCGCGCCGCGCTTCCCGGCATCCCCGTGCCGCCGAGACCCACCCCGTCCGGCTTGCCGATCTGGCTGGGCGTCGGCGGGTCGCCCCGGAGCGCGGAGCGGGCGGGCGGCCTCGGCCTGCCCATGATCGTCGGCTACCTCGGCGGCCCGCCGCACCAGCCGGCCGCGATGGCGGAGATCTACCGCGAGGCCGGCGCTCGGGCCGGCAACGCCGCGGAACTCCGCCTCGGCATCGCGGTGCACCTGCTGATCACCGACGACGAGAAGGAGGCCCGCGACGCCTATCCGCACTACCGGGAGTTCCTGCGGCCCAAGCGACCCGGCGGCTCCGGCTACCTGGTCAGCCCGCAGGCCTACGCCGAGGGGAGGGGCCGCGACGGCGCTCTCCTGATCGGCACTGTCGACCAGGTCGCCGGGAAACTGGTGCGGCTGCACGAGATCACCCGCTTCGACCGGCTGCAGGTGCTGACCGACTGGGGCGGGCTGCCGGACGACCAGGTGCTCACCTCGATCACCCGGCTGGGCAAGGAGATCGCACCGTTGCTGCGTGACCGGGTGAGCTGATCGGGTGCGCGGTCCGCGGCGATAGACTGACCATCCGGGACGGAGAGGAGGCGGGCGTGAACCACGGCGACAAGCTCTTCTGGCTGTCCGTCCTGATCCAGCGCAGGTATGCGCAGATCTGCTCCCAGTACGACCTGACGTCGTCGCAGGCCACGCTGCTGTGCGCGGTGAGGGACGAGCCGAAGCGGATGGCGTACCTCGCCGCGTCGCTCGGCATGGCCAAGAACGCGCTGAGCCAGCTCGTCGACCGCACCGAACGGCGCGGCCTGGTCAGCAGGGCGACCTCGGAGCTGGACCGGCGGGTGATCATGCTCGGCGTGACGCCGGAGGGGAAGGTGCTGGCGGAGGCCGTGTACGCCGAGACCTCCAAGCGCCTTCCTGACATCGCGGGGCACCTCGACGCGGACGACCAGCGCGAGTTCGAACGCCTCACCACCACCATCGTGGACACTTCGGACCTCTCACCCCCCGGCTCGTCCTGACCCGCCTTGCCGGTGCGACCGGTCTGCGGGGCGGGGCCCGCCGCACTCGCGCCGGGAATGGCCCGGGGGCAAGCTGTACACATGGCCGTGGATCCACGTGGTGCGGACTTGAAGCGACTGCTCGCCGAGGACCAGGGCGGGCCGGTGGTGATGCTGAACCTGCTGCGGTTCGCCGAGGGAGGCGCGGAGTCGTACGACGAGTACGCGCGGCACCTGCGCGAGACGTTCCTGCCCCGCTACGGCGGCGAGATCCTCTACGCCGGCACCGGATCGACGGTGCTGGTGGCGGAGGAGGGGCAGAGCTGGGACGCGGTAGTCGTCGTGCGGTACCCGGACCGGGCGGCGTTCAGCCGCATGGTGGCCGACCCCGAGTACCAGGAGGTGACGCGGTTGCGCACGGCCGCGTTGACCGAGGCGGTGCTGCAGGCGACGGTGCCGTGGACCTGATCACCGCTGCGGCACGCCGTGGTGATCAGGGTCGTTCTCGCGGCGGTTCTCCACGGGGCGCAGCTTGAAGATCAGGATGCCGAGGTACCTGTTCAGCCACGCCTTCTTGTGCGGGTGGCGCCGCGCGGCTTCCTCGCCGAGCTGGGGTTCGACGGTGGTCTCGATCCACAGTCCCGCCGCGCTGAACGCGTTGAGCACGTCGGACATGGTGCAGGCGCGCTTGGTCAGCGCGATGTCCTCGTTCCAGCCGGTCCAGTGAGTCCTCCCTGGCGCGGGCCGGCGAGGCGAATCGACCGCGGCCACCCCTGTGCGAGACTGCGGTCATGACGTCTGTGCCGGACCGGATCGCCGCCGAGCTCGAGAAGGAGATCCTCGAGCGGCGGTTCGAGTCGGGCGCCCGCTTCGCCCTGCGCACCGAGCTGATCGAGCGGTTCAGCGTCAGCGCCAACGCGATGAACGAGGCGTTGCGCATCCTCCGCGAACGCGGCGTCGTCCACGTCAAGCCAGGTGCGCAGGGCGGTGTCTTCGTCGCCCAGCCGCCTCCGCAGGTCCGGCTCGGCGTGATCGACGTCTGGTTCCGCGGGCTGAGGGTTCCGGCGGCCGAGGTGTTCGAGGCGCGCACGGTGCTGGAGAACACCTTCGCCGAGGTGGCCGTCGAACGCACGACGCCGGCGGACGCTCGTGACCTGGACTGGGCGTTGGAGGAAATGCGCGCCCGCAAGGGGGACGCGGTGCAGTACCTCGAAGCGAACATGCGTTTCCACGCGGTCATCGCCCGCGCGGCCCGCGTGCCGTTGCTCGCGGACTTCTACGAGTCCATTGTGGTCTTGTTGCGCGGAGCGTTGGTGCGAGCGGAGTTCGCCGTGCCCGACCCGCGTCCCGAGCTGGACGCCAACATCGCCGTGCACGCCCGGCTCGCGAAGGCGATCGTCACCGGCGACCGCCGGCTGCTGGCGGCCGCGCTCGTCGACCACACGGCCGACCTGGTCCGGTTCTCCTAGCCCGTCCGGCACGACTCGCGGTGATCACACGGCGGCCTGCTCGGCCAGGAAGCTCTCCAGCAGCGCCGCGAACCGTTGCCCCTGCTCGATCTGGACCCAGTGTCCGCAACGGGCGAACACGTGCAGCTGCGCCCTGTCGAGCAGTTCCAGCAACCGCACCGAGTTCGACAGCGGGATGACCTGGTCGTCGCGTCCGTGGACGATGAGCGTCTCGTGCGGCACCGCCGCGATGAGCTCGTCCGCGAGCGTGAGCAGGTCGACGCCGTCCTGCCGCGGCTGCGGGAACATGCCGGCGTAGGCCTCGTGCACACCGGGCCTCGTGGCGGCGTCCAGGCGGAGGCGGACCAGGTCCTCGTTCACCGCGGAACCGTTGTAGGTGAACACGCGCATGAGGTTGCGCATGGCGTCCAACGACGGCTCGAAGCCCCACACCGCGTCCAGGCCGGGCGTGATCTCGAACGGGACCCCGACGCTCCCCATCAGCACGAGCCGGTCGACCCGTTCGGGCGCGGCGATGGCCAGTCGCAGCGCGAGCGCGCCACCGAAGCTGTTGCCCACCACGGACACCTTGGGCACGTCGACCGCGTCCAGGAAGCCCAGGAGGTGCTCCAGCCACACGTCGGGTCCGTAGACGAGGCCGGCGGGCCGGTCCGTGTAGCCGAAGCCGACGATGTCCGGTGCCAGCACGCGGTGAGCGCGCCCCAGCAGGGGGAGCACGGTCCGCCAGTTCGCCCAGGCCGACACTCCGGGTCCGGAACCGTGGATCAGCAGCACCGGCGGGCCGTCGCCCAGGTCGTGGTAGTTGGTCTTCACACCGTTGACGTCGACGCTCAGGCCGACTTCCTCGCTGGGCTCATCCATGCCGGCGATAGTTGCACCATTTTGCGTTTCTTCCCTAGGAAGTTGGATCGACGACCGACGGCGGGTCGGTGGATGCCGTGATGAGCACTGCTTTCAGGTCACCAGAGGATCGCCAATCTTGCGGAAGTTTCCGGAACAATCGCGTATGTTCAACCTTGAACTAACTAGGGGAAGGCTCCTAGGCTGACCGGCATGCCCGTCATCACCGTGCTGCCCCACGGCGTGCAGGTGAGCGCCCGGACCGAGGAGTCGGTCGTGGACGCCCTGCGCCGCAACGGATGGCGCAGTCCGTACAAGTGCCGCCGCGGTGGCTGCGGTGCCTGCCGGGCGCGCCTGGTCGAGGGGACGGTCCGCTACTCGGCACCCGTCGCGGCATCCGTGCTGGACGACTCCGCCCGCGAGGACGGCCAGTGTCTGCCCTGCCGCGCGCTGCCCGAGACGGACCTGGTGATCGACATCGGCGCGCACCCCCTCCGTGCCGTGCTGGCCAGTGAGCCTCGCTCCAGCCGGTCCGGCGCCACCATCCCGAAAGGACGTTGACCATGGGAGTCATCAGGCTCGGCTACGTGCACGTGCGGGTCACCGACCTGGCCCAGGCCCGGTCGCACTACCAGGAGACCCTGGGCATGGACGCCGTCCACGAGGAGGAGGGCAAGGTCTACCTCAAGTCGTGGGACGAGGACGACCACCACTCCGTCGTGCTGGAAGAAGGTGGCGTGGGCCTGGTCAAGTTCGGCTACAAGGTCACCGGCGACGGCACGCTCGACGTGATCGAGAACAGGGCGCGCTCGTTCGGCGCCACCTGCGAGCGGATGTCCAAGGGCGACAACACCGGCGTGGGGGACGGCCTGCGCGTCACCCTGCCCTCCGACCACGTCCTGGAGCTCTACTCGGACGTCGAGCTGCTGGGCACCAAGGTCGGCAAGCTCAACCCCGACCCGTGGCCGCGCGACCTGCGCGGCATCGGCGTGCCGCGGATCAACCACGCGCTGGTCACCACCGAGGACCCCGCGCTGCTGGAGCGCTTCTTCGAGGACGTGCTCACCTTCCGCCCCTCCGAGCGGCTGGTGGCGGGCGACGAGGACTCCGACCTCGTCGGCTCCTGGATGTACTGCGGCGACCAGCCGCACGACATCGCGTTCGTCAAGGGCGCCAACGGCAAGCTGCACCACTTCGCCTACGAGATCGACGACTGGAGCGCGTTGCTCAAGGCCGGCGACATCATGTCGATGGACGACGTTCCGATCGACTTCGGCCCCGCCCGGCACGGCATCACCCGCGGCGGCACGATCTACTTCTTCGACCCGGCCGGCAACCGCAACGAGGTCTTCTCCGGCGGCTACCGCACCGGCCCGGACTTCCGGCCCATCACCTGGACCATGGACCAGGCCGCGCGCGGCATCAACTACACCCACCGCGAGGTCGACCAGGACTTCCTCCAGGTGGTCACCTGAGTGCCCGCCTGCGGTGGGGCGCCCGTCCGTCGTTCATCTCCATTGCTTCAGTGTTGGCCGAAATAAATGCTCGACCGATCGGCCGGTGCCGGGTTCACGCCCGATTCATGCACTCCACCCAGGACTCGGTGGAGACGATGATGTCGGTGGGAAGCGTCTCGGTCACAACCCCGTCCGACACCCAGATGTGCGCGCGGTAGGTGGCGATCGGCACCGAGGTGGGCCCCTGCACGGCGACGAACCCGTTGACGGCGATCCCGCCGTCGGGCGTGTGGTAGTTGGAACCCGGTGGGAGGGAGGACTCGGTGGCGCTCCAGCCGGGAGGCAGGTCGCGCATCCCGAACTCGAGGTCGGTGCTCCACTTCCCGCTCACCACGAAGATGAAGTAGGAGCCGTGCGTCCGGTCGGGACCGTGCAGGACGCACATCCGGCTGACTCTGTCGAACTGCTCCAGCTGCCACGTCCGGGTCTGCGACGTCTGTGCCGAGGCGACCGCGGACGTGCCGGCCACGGACAGCAGGACCACCGAGGCAAGGACGAACATCGATCTGGCGATTCGCAACATCACTCTCACTGAACCCCTCCTGAACCTGGCGCGAACGTGCCTCGGCCGACGCTAGCGACTCGGTCTCAGAGCCCTGTGAGAATCGCCGGCTCGGCAGGAGCTCGGGGCGGTGGTGCCACCGCGTGGCCGAGTTCCGGGGATCGATAGTCTGCCTCGCGCAGAAAGACTCTCGGATCCCTTTGTTGCCAATGGAAGGATCTTCAATGGCACGGCTCGGCCGCACTGACGTCGACGTGTTCCCGCTCGTGCTCGGCGGCAACACGTTCGGCTGGACCAGCGACGAGAACGAGTCGCACCGGGTGCTGGACGCGTTCGTCGCGGGCGGTGGGAACTTCATCGACACCGCGGACAGCTACACCGCGGACGTGCCGGGCAACTCCGGCGGTGAGTCGGAGACGATCATCGGTTCGTGGCTGGCCGCCCGCGGGAACCGCGACGACCTGGTCATCGGCACCAAGGTGAGCCAGCACCCCGCGTTCAAGGGCCTGGCCGCCGGCACCGTGACGGCGGCGCTGGACGCCTCGCTGGTGCGGCTGGGGGTCGACCACGTCGACGTCTACTACGCGCACTTCGACGACCCCAAGACGCCGCTCGCCGAGACCGCCGGCGCGTTCGACGCGCTGCACAAGGCGGGCAAGATCCGGGTGGTGGCCCTGTCGAACTACACCGCTCCGAGGATCAGGGAGTGGCTCGACATCGCCCGCCGCGAGGGGTTCGAGCCGCCGGCGGTCGTGCAGCCGGACTACAACCTCGTGACGCGGCACCGCTACGAACGTGAGATCGCTCCCATCCTGGCGGAGGAGGGGATCGCGGCGGTGCCGTACTTCGCGCTGGCAAGCGGTTTCCTCACCGGCAAGTACCGCCAGGTCGGCCCGTACCGCAAGGCGCTGCCGTACTTCCAGCTGATCGGCGCGTTCGTCACCGGCAAGAACCGCAGGAACAAGCAGGAGTTCGGCGAGGTCGTCCGCCGCGTCCTGGCCAGCAGGTACTTCACCGAGGCGGGACTCGCGGTGGTCGAGGCGGTGGAGGAGATCGCGTCCGCCAGGGGAGTGGAGATGTCGACGGTGGCGATCGCCTGGCTGCGCGGGCGTCCCGGTGTCGTCGCCCCGATCGCGAGCGCCCGCACCGCCGAGCAGCTCCCCGCGCTGCTGGCGTCGGCGGAGTTCGAGCTCACCGAGGACGAGGTGGCCGCGCTGGACGAGGTGTCCGCACGGGTCGAGTAGGGGCTCCGGGGTTCTGGCCGAAATTCAGGAACGATTGTTCTTGACTGACCGTTCCTGAAAACGCTAGCGTTGTCGCCATGGGACGACGACGGTCTTTCGACGTGGACGAGGTCGTGGAGGCGGCTGCCGGGTTGTTCGCTCGCCGCACCTACGACGGTGTCTCGATCGACGACCTGGTCACCCGGCTCGGAGTGCATCGCAACAGCCTCTACGGCGTGTTCGGCAGCAAGCGCGGGCTGTACCTCGCGGCGTTGCGCCACCACGTCGACCAGGAGGTGCGTCCGCACCTGGTTCGAGCGGCGCAGTCGCAGGACGCCCCGACGTGGGATCTGCTGCTGCTCGCGGCGGTCGACCGCGCACCGGAGGACTCGGAAGTGGCCGAGCTGGTGTCCGCGGTCTTCGCCGAGCTCGACGAGGCGACGGGTGACCCGGCGGCCACGGATGTGTTGCTGGGCAAGTGGTTGCGCACGCGACCCGGCGCCGGGCACCGCGGAGCGGCCGCGTCCGACCACGTCCCACCGAACCCCGACGCGCCGGAAACGGCGTCCGACAAGGAGATCTGACATGGCTGTGGTCACTGTGCAAGGCCAGGACCTGGTGGTGGAGATGGAGGGTCTGGACAAGCTCTGGGCCCTGAAGAGCAAGCTGACGATTCCGCTGGCGAACGTCCGGGGCGCCACCGTGGACCCGGGCATCGTGGGTGAGCCGAAGGGTGTCCGGGCGCCGGGGACCCACGTGCCCAAGGTGATCACGGCGGGCACGTTCCACCACGAGGGCGAGAAGGTGTTCTGGGCGGTGCGGGACGGGCAGAAGGCCGTTGTGGTGGAGTTGGCCGACGAGACCTACTCCCGGCTCGTGGTGGAGGTCGACGACCCTCGCGCCGTGGTGGCGATGGTCGAGGCCGCGACCAGCCGATGACCTGGTCATCGAAGTTGACGTTGTTCGCGCACCACTGGCAAGGTCGATCTCCTGGGGGCTGGGGAGATCGAGAGGAAGCTCTGTGAAGTCGAGAAACGGACTTTTCGCGCTCGTCACGCTGGCACTGTCCGCGGTCCTGGCCGGGGCAGGCGCGGCGTCCGCCACCACCGCGCAGACCGTGGAGCTCGCCGCGCCCGCAGGCAGCGGCCTCCCGCCGTACGTCGCCGTGATCAAGCCGGTCACGGCGCAGCGGCTCGCTTCCAGCTGGCGTGAGGGTTGTCCCGTCGGGCCCGACCGGCTGCGGCTGGTCAGCCTGAGCTTCGTGGGCTTCGACGGTGCGGTGCACCGCGGTGAGCTGGTGGTCAACGCCGATCTCGCCGTCGAGGTCGCGCGCGTCTTCGCCGACCTGTACTTCGACCGGTTCCCCGTCGAGCGGATGGAGACGATCGAGAAGTACGACTCCGACGACGACGCGTCGATGGCGGCCAACAACACCTCGGCGTTCAACTGCCGCGCGATCACGGGTGGCACCGAGTGGTCCAACCACTCCTACGGGCGGGCCATCGACATCAACACCGTGCAGAACCCGTACATCTCCCGCAGCGGCGCGGTGTACCCGCCCAACGGCGCGCCTTACGTCGACCGCGCCCAGATCGTGCCCGGCATGATCCACGCGGGCGACGCCACCGAGCAGGCGTTCACCACGCGCGGCTGGACGTGGGGCGGTTCCTGGGACACGCCGATCGACTACCAGCACTTCGAGAAGCCCTGACACGAGAGGCGCCTGGGAGGGTGACGCACGGCACGTCCCGCAGGGGCTCTTCGACACCCTAAGGTCGAGGAATGCCCGATGATGGTCACCGTCCACTGTGGGCTGGACGTGTGGCCGCGTTGCTGGGCATCGCGCTCGTGGCGCTCACCCTGCGCCAGGCGGTCGCGGCGGTGTCGCCGATCATCGGCGACATCCGGGTGGACATCCCGATCTCGAACCTGGGCGTCGGGTTGCTCGGCACGTTGCCGCCGGTCCTGCTGGCGGTGTTCGGGTTCATCGCACCGCACGTCGCCCGTGTCATCGGCCTCGACGGCGGCATCGTGCTCGCGCTGCTCATGCTGACCCTCGGTCATCTGGTGCGCGCGTTCGCCCCGAACTTCGGGGTGCTGCTCGTCGGCAGTGTCGTCGCGCTGGCCGGCACGGGCATCGGCAACGTGCTGCTGCCGCCGATCGTGCGCCGCTACTTCCCGGACCGGGTGGCGTTGCTGACCGCGGTCTACGGCTGCATCGTGGGCGTGAGCACGGCCGTGCCCGCCGCGGTCGTCGCCCCCGTCGCCGAACAGCTGGGCTGGCGGTTCGCCCTCGGCATGTGGGCGGCGACCTCGATCGTCGCCCTCGCCCCGTGGATCGTCGTCATCGCCCGCGAACACCGCCGGCGGCTCGCGGACACCGTCGAGGTCTCGCCCTCCGCCGTCGTCACCGGGCTGTGGCGCTCCCGCGTGGCCCTGTCGATCACGGTGCTGTTCTCGACCAGCACGATCTGCACCTACGCGGCGTTCGCGTGGCTGCCGGAGATCCTCGGCGACATCGCCGGCTCGACCCCGACCGAGGCCGGCGTCCTGCTCGCCGTCACCGGCCTGATCAGCGTGCCCGGCGCCCTGGTCGTGCCGCTGCTCGTCGCCCGGCTGCGCAACGTCGGCCGGCTCATCGCCACCGGCACCGCCAGCTTCGTGCTCGGCTACCTCGGCCTGCTCCTCGCCCCGGCGACCCTCACCCTGGTCTGGGTGCTGCTCATCGGGTCCGGGTCGATCCTGTTCCCGATCTGCCTGGTGCTCATCAACGACCGCACCCGCACCCACGACGGCACGGTCGCCCTGAGCGGGTTCGCCCAGGGCATCGCCTACGGGATGGGCGCACTCGGTCCGCTCCTCGTCGGGCTGCTGCGCGACCTGAGCGGTGGGTGGACCGTGCCGTTGCTGTTCCTGCTGGCCGTCATCCTCGTGACCGCCGTCCCGGCCGTCACGCTCGCCAAGCCCGCGTTCGTCGAGGACGAGCTCGCCCGCTAGCGCTCACGAGCTCAGGTGGGCTCGCAGCCGTCCGACGATCTGCTCCTCGCCGAGCGCATCGGGGAAGTGGTCCACGTAGTCCCCTTCCGGCGACACCAGGTAGGTGATGGCCGTGTGCGGCACGGAGTAGCCGTCGGGGTCCTCGGGATCGTCCTTGCGCCGGGCGAAGACGCGGAACTCCTCCTTGGCGTGCTCGACGGCCTCGGCCGAACCGGTGAGCCCGAGGTGGCGGTGGTGCGGGCGCAGGAACTCCGCCAGCACCGCTGGTGTGTCGCGGTCCGGATCGACCGTGATGTAGAGCGGCTGCACGTCGTCCGCCTGGGCGCCCAGCTCACCGAGCACCCCGGACAGCTTCGCGAGGGCTCGCGGGCACACCACCCGGCAGTGCGTGAACCCGAAGAACACCAGCATCCAGCGCCCGCGGAAGGTCTGGTCGGTCACCGGCGTGCCGTGGTGGTCGACGAGGGAGAACGAGGGCCTGTCGAGTCCGGTGGTCATCGGTCCTGCCTGAAGGTGAAGGTGGTCGGCTTGTCGCCGCACAGAAGGAGAAGCTGATCCGCGCGGACGTGCGCGGCGTCCGCCCAAGGGCCGGTGAGCTGGGCGGCGGTGCCCTCGACGTGCCCGATGGGCTGCTCGTCGGCTTCCACCGTCCACCGGCCTCGGCCGACCAGACCGGTGACGACGACGGTGCCGTCGCCGGGATGCTGCCGGTCGCGGCGCAACCGGGTGTGCAGGACGCCGTCGACCACCTCCGCCCTGCTGACCTCGACATCGCGGTCGACCTTGCTCAGCGCGGGTTCGGTGAAGTGCTCCGGCCGCCAGGGCCGGTTGTAGATGCCCCACAGGCCGTCGGGCACGTTGAGCCGTGCGTACCCCAGCAGCACGTTGCCGGTCATGGGATCCATCGCGACCTGGTGCCCGTCGCCGTCGGTGGCGGCGTCGTTGCGCGGGTAGTACAGGCCGCCGTCCCGCCACTTCGGGCTCATGTACCGGTCGGCGTGGGCGAGAAGACCGCGCACGGTGTCGCCGTCCCCCATCTCGGACGCCCACACCGTCGTCCAGCCGAAGTCGCAGTTGTCCGCGACCACCTCCTGGCCCATCACCGGCGCTCGGGGAGGTGTGCGCACCGACAGGGTGCCGTCCGGGCCCGGAACGAGGAAGTCCGCGACCTGCCGGGGGTAGTGGGTGTGCACGAAGTCGTGGTTCCACATGTTCATCAGCGAGCCGCACCAGGCGTCCATCCACGGGGACGGGCCGTGGTTGGCCATGATGGTCCTGGAGTCCTCCAGCACCATCGAGTTGTAGTGCCCGCCGGCGTCGAGCCTGCCGAACCCGGCCCACGCCTGTTCGTACCCGGCGACCACCTCGTCGGCCCTGGTGCCCCCGGTGATCAGGTCGTGCAGCCGGAACCCCAGGATCGCCGGCTGGTTGCAGATCTGGAAGACGCAGTTCGGCTCGCAGGCCACCCCGAGGTAGCCGTTCTGCACCATCTGCCAGTAGATCTTCTCGTTGAGCGAGTGGCGGTCGTAGGAGAACCGCTTCTCCTGCCCGCCCCAGAAGAACGACCAGTGGGCGAACGTCAACGAGTCCTGCCGCGCGTACCGGTCGCTGCCGAAGAGGTGGTCGTGCAGCAGCGACATCGACTGGACGTAGGCGCTGTACATGATGTTGTCGCGCGCCACGGGGTCCCACTCCTCGTGCAGCCGGTCCGCGAGGTGGGCGTTGAACACCGCCCCGCCGCGGCTGACGTCCCGCCAGTACATCCACACCTCCGGCAGGAGGATCTTGTCGACCAGTCGCTGCATCGCCGGCTGGAACAGCCCGGGAGCGGCCGGCAGGCGGTGCACGTGCGTCAGGGCCAGGGCGTAGGCCATGTACGCCAGCTGGAACCGGAAGGCGCCGAAGTCGTCCTGGCCGTGGCCCTTGCCCTGCATCAGGGACCAGTCGTTGGGCAGCAGGCGGGACAGGTTGTCGAAGTGGCGGAGGTGGCCGAGCTGCTCGGCGTCGAGAACCCGCGCCGGCGAGGTGTCAGCGTTGCTCACCGATCCAGTCTCCTTGAAACCCTTGCCGGTGGGGAGGTAAGCGGTTTCCCCTCCGGACCTGGTGTCCGGAGGGGACTTCGGGTGTCAGCCCTTGAGCATCGTCTCGCTCAGCTCCCACAGCCGCCGCGCCGAGCCGGGGTCGACGGCGTGCCGGGCGACCAGGGAGGAGGCCATCGGGTCGAAGACCGGTTCCTCCAGCGCGGAGACCTCGTTGTTGCGCAGGTAGACGCCGCCGATGTCGTCGAGGAGCGGGCTGGTCGCGGCGAACACCGCGGTCGACGCCCCTTGCGCCGGGGTCTTCTTGTCGGTCTCCGGGTCGATGATCGCGGTGCCGTCGGCGTCGACCAGGCCCATCGCCTGGAACTGCGCGAGCGCGCCGTCGTGGAGGACCAGCGGCTCCCCGGCGGCGCGCTGGGGGCCGAGGCCGGTGCCCAGGACGATCCCGGGGTGGACCGCGTAGGCGCGGATGCCCTGCTCGGCGTACCGGCGGTCCAGCTCGACGGTGAACAGGACGTTGGCGGTCTTGGACTGGCCGTAGCCGGCCCAGCCGAGCTCGTCGTAGCCGCCCGCGGCGAACTGAGGGTCGTCCCAGCGGATGTCGGTCATCCGGTGGGCGCCGGAGGTCATGGTGACGACGCGGGCGCCGCCGGCGGCCAGGAGGGCGGGCAGCAGGTCGCGGGTCAGCTGGAAGTGGCCGAGGTGGTTCGTGGCGAGGTGCGACTCGAACCCGCGGGCGTCGTGGACCAGCGGGCCGCCCATGACGCCCGCGTTGTTGATGAGCACGTGCACCGGCTGCCCGGAGGCGACCCGGCGTGCGGCGAACGCGGTGACCGAAGCAGGGTCGGCGAGGTCGAGCCGGTCGACCGCCACGCCCTCGATGCCGGTCAGCGCGGCCGTGGCGCGGTCGACGTCGCGCGCACCGACCGTCACGGACGCGCCCGCGCCGCTCAGGGCGCGGGTCATCTCCCGGCCGAGCCCGGTGTGGCCACCGGTGATGATCACGTTCTGGCCGGTCAAGTCGATGCCCGCGAGGACGTCGTCGGCCGTGGACGCCGCGGTGAACGGGGATCCGATGGGGTGCTGAAGGCTCATGTGATCTATTCTGGGAGCGCCGCACCGGACTGGGAATCATTGAAAGTCCGCATTCCATGCGTGAGAATCCGGATGTGGTGGATGACCAGCTGTCCGAGGTCTTCGAGCTCGTCGAGGTGCGCGGCGTGCTGTCCGACGGCTTCGCCGTGAGCGGGCCCTGGGTCGTGAGCGGGGAGCTCGCGGAGGAGTCGTTGAAGCTCATCGCCTCCGTGACGGGGACGGCCGAGCTCACCGTCGACGGCGTGGACGAGCCTCTGCGCCTCGAAGCAGGGGACGTGGCGGTCCTCAACGGCCGGTCGTGGCTGAGGTTGCGCGGCGGTGAGGGAGACGGACCACCGGCGGAGCTGGTGCCCGGCGAACCCTTCGCGGCCCTGGCGGGCGCGGACCGCGCGGCGGCCGGGAACGTCTGCATCGGCGGCCGCATCGAGCTCAACGAGACGGGCCGCGCCCTGCTGCTGCCGGCGCTCCCACCGGCCGGCGTGGTCAGGGCTCCCGCCGCACCGAACCTGAGGCACGACCTGGACCGGGTGGCCGACGAGCTGATCGGGGGCCGCATCGGCTCGTCGTTCGCCATCCGGCAACGCGGTCAGCTGCTCGCGCTGGAGGTGATGCGCGCCTTCGCCGGCCATTCCGCGTTGCCGGCGGGATGGTTGCGCCTGCTGGCCGACGGCAGGCTGCGCCCGGCGTTGAGCCTGATGAGCGCGGACCCCGGCAGGCCGTGGGGACTCGAGGAGCTGGCTCGCGCGGCCGGCATGTCGCGCACCACGTTCGCGGAGCGGTTCCGCGCCGCGGCGGGGATGCCGCCCCTGGCCTATCTCGGCCACTGGCGGATGCTCCTCGCGCAACGGGCCCTGCGCGACGACGACGCGGGGATCCGCGCACTGGCCGGCGAACTGGGCTACGCGTCGGAGAGCGCTTTCAGCGCCGCGTTCAAGCGGGTGGTCGGTGAGGCGCCCGCGCACTACCGCACCAGGGTCCGCAGCGGTGCTTCCCGGTTCTGACGAAGGGAATCAGCCGACGGCACACCGTTCACACGGGGAGTCGGGGGTCTCCAGGTGCGTGCGAGCGTGAGCCTGGTCGGCGAGCGTCTCCGGGTACTGCGTCAACGCGCGCTCCCACAGCCGCCGGGCCTCCGACGGATGGCCGAGGCGCAGGGCGATGTGCGCCTGGCCCTCGGCGGCGCGGGCGATCTCCAGGGTCAGGTCGTGGTCGGTGGCCAGGCTTTCGGCGCGCTTGTGCAGGTTGGCGGCCATCTCGAGGTCGCCCAGCGCCTGGTAGGTCTCGCCGAGGCAGTTGAGCGCGTCGCACTCGACGTCGGCGACTCCGGCCGCCGCGCCCACGTCCAGGGCCAGCCGGCCCAGTTCCAGCGCTGCCGGGAGGTCGCCCTGGCGGCGGTGCAGGGCGGCCAGCCAGGCCAGTGCCCAGCCCTCGCCGAACCGGTAGCCGATCTCCCGGCTCAGGGTCAGCGCCTCCGTCAGGTGGGACGTGGCCCGGGCGTAGCGGTGGAAACGGCCGTGCAGCCGGCCGATGTTGGCCAGCGACAGCGCCTCGCCCTGCCGGAAGCCGGTGGCCCGGTTGATGGCGAGCGCCCGCTCGAACCGGTCCAGGGCCTCGGAGTGCTCGCCGAGGTCCGCTGCGACGAACCCGAGGTTGTTGATCAGGACGCCGACGTCGCGCAGGCTGCCCAGCGCCTCCGCCAGGTCGTGGGCCGTGCGGAAGCACTCCCGCGCCTCGCGGTAGCGGGCGAGCCGCAGGTAGGTGATGCCCAGGTCCGAGGTCTGGTACGCCTCGCCCGCCTGGTCGCCGGCGGCCCTGCTGATCAGCAGCGCCTGTTGCAGCAGCTCGATCGCCTCGGTGAGCCGGCCGAGCTCGCGGCGGATGACGGCGATGTTGGCCAGTGCGGTGGACTGGCCGCGCGGGTCGTCCAGCTGCCGCGCCGTGGCCAGGGCGCCCTCGAACAGGTGCAGCCAGGCGGCGCGGAGGTTCATCCGCTCGAGGAACGGCCGCAGCACGCAGGGCAGCTGCCAGGAGTGCGCGGGCCGGCCGGACGCCTGCGCCTGGCCGGCCACCGCCATCAGGTTGTGGTGCTCGGCCTCCAGCAGGCCGATCGCCTCGACCTCGTCGAGGGCCGGCGGCACCGGCACCGGGCCGGACGGGATGTCGGGTTCGAAGCGGGAGATCTTGCGCGCCATCGGGTCGCAGTGCAGGTGGGCCAGGTACAGGTAGTAGTCGAAGAGGCGGGCGGCCGCGTCGTGGCGGCCCGCCTCGGTCTCCTCGGCCTCGACGAGCTGCTCGGCGCAGTCGCGGACCAGGTCGTGGAGCTGGTACCGGCCGGCGGCGGGCTGCATGAGCAGGTTGCAGTCGCAGAGGCTCTCCAGCTGCTGCTCGGTCTCGTCCACGGGCAGGCCGGTCAGCGCGGCGACGGCGTACCGGTCGAAGTCCTGTCCGGGGTGGACGCCCAGCAGGCGGAAGGTCCGCCGCTGCAGCTCCGGCAGCGACTCGTAGGACAGCCGCAGCGTCGCGTACACGCTGAGGTCGTCCACGGCCAGCGTGTGCATCCGGCGGCGGGTCTCCCTCAGCCGTTCCGCCAGGTCCGCCACGGTCCAGGCGGGTCTGTGCCGCAGGCGGGACGCGGCGATCCGGATCGCCAGCGGCAACCGGCCGCACAGCTCGACCACGTCGTCGACCCCGGCCGGGTCGTCGGTGGCCCGGTCGGCGATGCGCCGGAAGAGCGCCACGGCGTCGGCGGAGGACAGCACGTCCAGCGAGACCGGTCGTCCGCCGTCCAGCGTCGTCAGCCGGCGGCGGCTGGTGACCAGCGCCAGGCCTTCGGTGGTACCGGGCAGGAGCGGGCGCACCTGGGCCGCTTCCGCCGCGTTGTCGAGCACGACGAGGATCCGCTTGCCCGCTGCCGTCGCACGCCAGCGCTCGACCCGTTCGGCGAGTCCTGGCGGGATCAGCTCGACCGGTGTCCCCGCCTGCCGGAGCAGGACGTCCAGCGCGGCCTCCGCGGTGCGCGGCTGCTTGCCGACCGTGTAGCCGTGCAGGTCGATGAAGTACAACCCGTCGGGGTAGTCGTCGGCCAGCAGCTCGGCCAGGCGGACGGCGAGCGCCGTCTTGCCGACGCCGCCCATCCCGTCGATGGCGGTGATCACCAGCGGTGCGGCCGGATGCCGGCGCACGTCGGTGAGCACCTGGCCGATGTCGGCCGACCGCCCGACGAAGTCGCTCGTGCCCGCCGGCAGGTGGCGTGACCGGGACCGGGGCGGTGGCGGGGGCTCGGGAACGGCACCGCGCAGGACCTGGGCGTGCGCTTCCCGGAGCTGTTCCCCCGGATCGAGGCCCAGCTCGTCGGCGAGCAGCCGCCGGCCTTCCTCGTACACGGTCAGGGCCTCGGTCTGCCGGCCCAGCGCGGTGAGCGTGAGCATGAGCAACGCGCGCAACGGCTCGCGGAAGGGGTGCTCGCCGACCAGACCGATCAGCTGGGCCACGAGCTCGTCGGCCTGGCCGAGCCGCAGCCGGAGCGCGCCCAGCCGCTCCACCGCGACCAGGTGCTGCTCGTCCAGACCGGCGGCCGCGGCGTTGATGGGGTCGAACGCCTGAAGAATGGCTACTGTGTTTACACGCCAAATAGCGGCGTCGTCCGACAGCGCCGCCCCCTTCTTTTCGGGGCCCCCGGACGCCTCCGCCCTCTCCGCCGCCTGGATCTCCGCCGAGAACCTGTGCAGGTCGAGGCTGCTCTCGGGCGCGATCAACCGGTAGCCCGCCGGCTCGGTGGCGATGCTGTCGCCGTCCCCACCGGCCGCGATGAACGCGCGGCGCAGAGCCCAGACCGCGTTGTGCAGCTGCGCCTGGGCCGTCGAGGGCACGGCCTCGTCCCACAGCCCGTCGACCAGGCGGTCAGGGGTCACCACCTCGTTGAGGTGCATCAACAGCATCGCCAGCAACCGCTGCTGGCGGCGGCCACCGAGGCGGACGATCCCCGCTCCCGTTCTCGCCTCGAGCGGCCCCAGGATCCGGAAGTCCATGCGCAACAACCCCCTTTGTGCTGCGTAGCGACACAGACAGTAAACCAACGAACAAGCCCGGCGAGGCCCGATAGAGAACGGAGAGGGGCCGTTGCCACGATGGCCTGGCTGGGGGAACTTCCTGGTGGGCGGCGGGAAATCGCCGCGAGTCGTTCGAAGAAGGAGTGTGCGCATGCGGAAAGCCGTGCTGACCGGCGTGGCCGTCGCGGTGGTCGCCCTGGGCCTGGTGCTGGGCCTGACCGGAGTGAGCGGGGGACCCTCGCCGATCCGGTCCGACGCCGACCCGACGATGATCAACAACGGCATCCCGGTCTGCTCACCCGGTTGCTAGACCGATGACGGAACCAGCTTCCACGGCGGCGAGCACCAGGGGCTTCGTCACGATGGCCGTCGCGCTGGCCGTGGTGTTCGCCGTGACGTGGTCGCTGCAGTTCGTCTCCCCGCGGTCGGCCTCGGTCTGGTGGGCGCGGCAGGCCCAGGCGGCGAGCCTGGTGTGGCACCAGGACTGGCGGGTCTTCACCAAGGTGCCGACCGGGTCGGACGTCCTCGTCTACGACGCACGGACCCTGACGCCGATCACCTCGTACGCCACCAGCGGCACCAACCGCTGGGGCCTCAGCAGGATCGCCTACACCCAGTGGATGGAGACCGCGGCGCTGGACCAGGACGTCCCCGCGGAGCAGTGGCACGACTGCTCCGCCGAGTCGATCGAGCAGTGCCGTCCGGCCCTGGCGTCGATCCCGGTCTTCACGGTGGCGAACCCGACCCGCGACGCGACCCTGTGCGGCCGGATCGTCTTCTCCCGGGAGACCCCGATCTCCTGGCGGGACGCCGAACCCGCCGCGGGCAGGACCCGCCGGATCGACTCCGTCTCGCTGCTGGACGTGACATGCGTCCGGTGACTCGTCTGTGGACGAGCGTGACCCACGCCGCGGACCGGTTCGAGCCGCGCGGCCTGCCGTTGAGCGTGGGCCGGTCCCTGTTGGCTCTCGCCAGCGGGTTGCTGCTGGTGCTCAGCCCGGACCGGGCCTTGTTCCCGCGCACGGCGGGGGTCGCCGACGGGCCGGTCTGCGACGGGATCGGCCGGGTCTCGCTGTGGTGCGTCGCCGAGTCCGCCGGCGTGGACCTCTTGGTGTGCCGGGTGATCGCGCTCGCGGTGCTCGTGGTCGTGGCACTCGGCTACCGGCCGCGGTGGACCTGCGTTCCGCACTGGTACGTCACGTACAGCCTCAGCGTGGCCGTGGTCCTGCCCGACGCGGGGGAGCAGGTGATCCGCATCCTCACGCTGCTGCTCGTCCCCATCTGCCTGGGTGACGGCAGGCGGTGGCAGTGGCGGCAGCCCGACGACCCGATGCCCGCCGTGTGGCGGGGACGGGCCTGGGCGGCGCAGCTGTTCGTCCGCGTGCTGGGCGTGACGATCTACCTCCAGGCGTCGCTGAGCAAGCTCGCCGTGCGGGAATGGCGGGACGGCACAGCGGGCTACTACTGGCTGGTGCACCCGCACTACGGCTCGGACATCGCGGTCCACGCGCCGCTCGGAACCCTTCTGCAGCATCAGATCGGCGTGTCGGCCGTGACCTGGGGCGCGCTGGCGGCCGAACTGACGATGGCCCTGTGCCTGCTCGGTTCCGGTCGCGTCCGCAGGGCGGGCTGGGCGCTCGCGATCGCCATGCACGGCTCGATCTCGGTCCTGATGGGGTTCACCACCTTCGCCATGACCATGGCAGGTCTGTGGGCGATCGCCTGCGCGGGCACGACGAAGTCCCGGGAACCCGCGAACTCCGCCTGACCGGACTCCCTCTCTCCACCGGTGCGAGTGCCGCTCTCCGACCCCCTCTCCGACGAAGAGGACGCCTCTCGCCCGGTGCGAGAGCCGGCTGAGAGAACTCGGTTCTAGCGTCGGACCGGTTGAGTCGATTCCGACAATCCGGCGTTGTGGGGGAAATCGTGTCGGGAACCATCCGCGGCCGTGTGGGCACGGCCTTGTCACCCGAGGTCGAACGGGTATCCGTCGAGATTCCGCTGCCTGCCGAGTCGCCCAGGCTGAACGGGGAGAACCTCGAGTACGTGCGGCTGCTCGCCGAGATCGGCACCGAACTGCCGCCGATCATCGTCAACCGCCGCACCAACAGGGTCGTCGACGGCATGCACCGGTTGCGCGCCGCCCGGTTGCGCGGCGACCGGGAAATCGACGTCCGCTATTTCGACGGCGACGACGAAACCGCGTTCCTGACCGCGGTGGAGATCAACGTCCGGCACGGGCTGCCGTTGTCCCTCGCCGATCGCGAGGCGGCCGCGACACGTGTGCTGGCCATCCGGCCGCACTGGTCGGACCGGGCCGTCGCGGAGCTGACGGGCCTCGCCTGGACGACGGTCGGCGCCCTCCGCAGGCGTGGTGGCGCGAACATCGTGCAGCCCGCGGCCCGGCTCGGCAAGGACGGCAGGAGCCGTCCCGTCGACGGGAGCGTCGGGCGGGTGCGGGCCGGCCAGGAGATCGAGGCCAGGCCGGACGCGTCGTTGCGGCAGATCGCGAAGGCGGCGGGGATCTCCGTGGCGACCGCGCGGGACGTGCGGGACCGGGTGCGGCGCGGGGAGGACCCCGTTCCCGAGCGGTTGCGCCGGAAGGCCGGGCAGGCGGGCAGGCCCGTGGAGGTCGTCGACGTGCTGGCGACCGTGCGCGGCCTGCGGAGCGACCCCTCGCTGCGGTTGACCGAGTCGGGCCGGGCGCTGCTGCGCTGGCTCGACGGCCACGTCATCGAAAGCGAGGAATGCGCGGCACTGGCGGCAGCCGTTCCACCGCATTGCGCCGAAGTCGTCGAGGCGATCGCGCGCAGGTGTGCCGAAACGTGGTCCGAGCTGGCCACCTCACTGCGGAACCACACCTGTTCAACCGGGTGATCACACCGGTCGAACACCGTGTCAGTCGCACTTCTTGCGTACTGGTCGCGGTGGCCGCCATTGTTCTGCGGGCCAGGCCGCGGCGTTTTCGGATTTCGCCCCGGTAGTGAAATCGCCGGCCGATCCGGCCGGGAAACCGTCACACGATGCCGAGCGGCGAAAGGTGCGGACAGTGCTGAGTGTTCACCACGTGGGCGTGCAGACCGACGATTTCGACAATTGCCTGAACTGGTACCTCGATTTCTTCGAGGCCAAGCAGATGTGGCAGCTGGACCGGTTCTCCCGGCTCACCCTGCAGCGGTTGCCGGGAATCCGGCGGCTCACCGAGGTCGGTGTGGGCGACGTCCGGTTCCACCTGTTCGACCGCGCCACGCACACGGGCCGCACGGCGCTGCCCGACGACTTCCAGTTCCAGCACGTGTGCCTGGCCGTCGACGACGCGGAGGACCTGCCGCGGATCCGGCTGCGGTGGGTGCGGCTGTACCAGTCCGGCCGCTACCGGTTCGCGTTGCCGGACCCGCCCACCGAGATCGTCACCGACGCCGACGGCGTCCAGAGCCTCTACCTGTTCGACGTGAACGGCCTCGAGCTCGAGTTCACCCACGTGCCGGAAGACCACCGATGAGTGAGTCGAGGACGGGTGTGCTGGCCCCGGCCGCGCGGCGGTGGGACTACGGCGACTTCCCCTACGGGCTGGAGCCGCTGGTCATGCCGCCCTGCGGGCCCCAGACCGCCGCGACCGTGCAGCCGTTCGACCTGCTCGCGGTGTACGAGGTGGAGCGCGCGCTCATCGACGCCGAGCCGGTGGGCGACGGCGTGGAACCGTCCACTTCGGACGTTCTGTACTGGTTCCGGTGGATCACCGGCCACCAGGTCACGTTCCTGCTGTGGCACCTGATGGCGGCGCACGTCACCGCGATCGGCGACGGTCAGGTGGCCGACGACTCGACGCTGGCGAGCCTGGAGTCGTACACCGACGGCTACTCCGCGATGCTGCACTACAGCGGGTCGTGCCCGGTGGAGGTCTACCAGGCGCTCATCCGGCCCCGGCTCTACCTGCAGCACCGCGGTTTCAGCGGGGTGTGGGCGGCGGACTTCGCTCCCTTGCGGCGGTTGCTGCGCGGGTACGAGCAACCGTGGATGACCGGACCGGGCGGTGCGAGGCTGGCGGCCGCCGTCGACGCCAACCGGACCGCCCACGAGGCTCTCGCGGCGCGGCTCGTGCCCGACGGGAAGTCCCTGCTGCAGGAACGAGCTCCGGGCACGGTCGTCCGGCCTTCTGCGCGCAGCACCGCCTTGTTCGACAACATGTTCCTGACGTTGCGCGCGCCTGTCGACCGGGACGCGGTCCTGGCGCAGCTGTTCCGCCGGCTGCGGGCCGTGCGCGTGGACCTCCTGACCAACGGGCTGCTCCCGGACGGATCCGACGACGACTGGATGGCCGACGTCTTCCGGCAGGTCGTCGCGTCCGCGCTGACCGACCGCGAACGCCTCGCGCGCTGAGCCCTTGCCGCAGTCCCCGCCGAGAACGATGGAGTGGAGCCATGTCCGAGGATCTGATCTACCAGGTCGTCCGCAACCACGAGGAGCAGTACTCGCTGTGGCCGGCCGCGCGTCCGCTGCCGCCCGGCTGGTCGGCGGAGGGAACGACCGGGTCCCGCGAAGAGTGCCTCGCGCGGGTGAGCGAGGTGTGGACGGACATGCGGCCGCTGAGCGTCCGCCAGGCCGCGCGATGACCACCACCGACGCGCCCGCGTCGGTGGACCTCCGGTGGCGACGGGCAGAGGACCGCACCGCGCTCTCGTTCGCCGAGCGGCGGATGTGGTTCCTCGACCAGCTGCACCCGGGATCCACCGGGTACCTCCTGCCGCACGTGTTCCGCGTCCGCGGCCCGCTCGACCACGCGGCGCTGCGCACCGCGATCACCGGCCTGCACCGGCGGCACGAGGTGCTGCGGTCCCGGTACCGCACCGAGGGCGGCGAACCACGACGGGTGGTCGACGCTCCCGGCGAGGTGGCGCCGGTGCTCACCGTGGTGGACCTGCCAGGTGACGAGCCGGGCGTCCGCGAGGTGCTCGCGCGTGATCACCGGACGCCGTTCGACCTGACGGCCGAACACCCGATCCGGTGGACGCTCCTGCGGCTGGCGGCCGACGACCACGTCCTGGCGCTCACCGTGCACCACATCGCGTTCGACGAGTGGTCCGGGTACGTCCTCGGCGAGGACTTCAGCGCTCTCTACGACGCCGCGGTGGCCGGCGTGCCGCCCGCGCTGAGCCCGGTCGTGTTCGACTACGCCGACCACGCGGCACGCGAACGCGTCGGCGGGGCGATCGAGTACTGGGAGCGGCAGCTCGACGGCGTGGGCGTTCTGGACCTGCCGCTGGACCACGCCCGCCCGCCGGTGTGGCGTCCCGGCGGCGACCACGTGCCCGTCGAGCTGCCCGCCGGCCTGGTGGCGGACCTGACCGCACTCGGCCGCACCGCCGGGGCCAGCCGGTTCATGACGATGCTCGCCACGTTCACCGGCCTGCTCGCGAGGCTCAGCGGCGACACCGACATCTGCGTCGGCACGCCGGTGGCCTGCCGCACGGACGAGCAGACCCACGCCATGGTGGGCCTGTTCGCCAACACCGTCGTCATCCGGGGGAAGGTGGGCGAACGCACCACCTTCCGGGACCTGCTCCGCGACACCGCCGAGACGTCGTTGGCGGCCATGGAGCACCAGGACGTCCCGTTCGACCTGCTCGTCGACCGCGTCGGGCCGGATCGCGACCTCGCGCGCAACCCGCTGTTCCAGGTCATGTTCGTGCTGGAGGAGGGGTCCGGCAGCTCGTTCGCGCCCACCGGCCTGCGCTTCGAGGAGATCACCGCGCCGCCGTCGGACGCCAAGGTCGACCTGACGCTCGCGTTGTGGGACAACGAGAACGGCGGGTTGTCCGGCTACTTCGAGTACGCGACAGCGCTGTTCGACCGGGCGACGGTCGAGCGGTTCGCCGGGCTTCTCCGGCAGTTCGCCGAAAGCGCGGTCGCCCGGCCCGGCCGGCGCGTCGCAGAGACTCCGCTGTCCACTGTGGAGCGTCAGCGCGACGAGATGGACCACCGGCCGGCCGACGTCGAGGAAGTCTCGGCGGTGGAACTGGTCGCGCGGCAGGTGCGCCTGCGTCCGGACGCCATCGCGGTCGAGGAAGGTCTTGGCTACCAAGCCCTCGCCGACGCGGCGAACAACGTCGCTCATGCCTTGACACAGGAGGGCGTCGGCCGCGGGTCCGTGGTGGGGGTCTGCGTGCGCAGGGGTCCGCACCTGGTGCCCGCACTGCTCGGCGTCATGGCGTCGGGAGCGACGGTCCTGTGGCTCGACCCCGCGCAGCCGTCGGAACGGTTGCGAGAGCTCGTCGCCGACGCCGGGGCGCGGTCGGTCGTCGTGAGCCGCGGGCTCGGGAACCTCGGCGCACCGGCGCTCGACGTCGAGGCGGAGCGCGCACCCGCCGATCGCGACCACCTGTCCGCGGTGCGGATCGACCCGTCGGACACCGCCTACATCGCCTACACGTCGGGCTCGACCGGAAAGCCCAAGGGAGTGCGGATCTCCCACGCGGCACTGGGCGAGCACCTGCAGGTCATCTCGGCCGAGTACCGGATCACCGAACGCTCCCGCGTGGCGCTGGTCGCGGCCATCGGCTTCGACGTGTCGTTGGAGCAGATCCTCACCGCGCTCGTCCGCGGTGCCCGCGTGGTCCCGCTGGATCCCCGCAGCCTGAGCGCAGACCAGCTCCTCGACGGCATCCGGCGGCACCAGGTCACGCACCTCAACGTGACTCCGCTGTACTACCGGGAACTGGTGGGCCGGGCGGCCGTGCGGGACCCGCGGCTGGCGTCGGTCGAACTGGTGAACCTGGGCGGGGACGTCGTGCGCGGCAGCGACATCCGGCGCTGGCGCGACGGTGGTTTCACCGCGCGGCTCACGTGTTGCTACGGCCCGACCGAGTCGACGGTCACCTGTGCCGTGCTGGACACGCCGGACGCGTTCGCCGGGGAGAACGTCGTCCCCATCGGCCGGCCGGTCGCGGGCACGCGGGCCTACGTCCTCGACGGCGCCCTCCAACCGGTCCCGGTCGGTGTGCCGGGCGAGCTGTTCCTCGGCGGCCGCCGGATGGCCACGGGCTACCACGACCAGCCGGACGTGACGGCGGAGCGCTTCCTGCCCGACCCGTTCACCGACGAGGCCGGGGCCAGGATGTACCGCACGGGCGACGTCGTCCGCCGTCGCGCCGACGGGGTCCTCGAGTTCCGCGGCCGGGTGGACCGCCAGGTCAAGGTCCGCGGCCACCGGGTCGAGCCCGCGGAGATCGAGGCGGCGCTGCTCGCCCACCCGCGGGTCCACGACGCCGTGGTCGTGGCACGCGACGCGGAGCTGGTCGCGTACGTCGCGGCCGGGTCCGACGACGGCATCGGCGAGTTCCTCCGGGACCGGTTGCCCGCTCACCTGGTCCCCACCGCGATCGTCGCGCTGGCCGAGCTGCCGCTGACGCCGTCCGGGAAGGTGCGGCACGCCGCGCTGCCCACGCCGCCGCGGACCCGGCCGACGTCCGGAGCCGAGGTCGTCGCGCCGCGGACCGCCGCCGAGGCCACCGTGGCCGAGGCGTTCTCCGAGGTGCTGGGCGTCACCGGGGTCGGGGTGCACGACGACTTCTTCCGGCTCGGCGGCCACTCGCTGGCAGCGATCCGGTTGGTGGCGAGGCTTCGCGACACGGCGGGCGTCGACCTGCCGGTGAAGGCCGTGTTCACCGCACCGACGCCCGCCGCGCTCGCCGTGCAGCTCGGCAGCGCCACCGCGCACTCCGGCACGTCGACCCACAAGGCCGACCGTGGCGCACCCCTCGTCCTGTCCGCGGCTCAGCGCCGGCTGTGGCTGCTCGACCAGCTCGACGTGTCGCGCCAGGAGTACCTCGTCCCGATGACGTACGTCATCAAGGGCGGCCTGGACGTCACCGCTCTCCAGCGCGCGGCCGACAGCCTCGCAGAGCGCCACGAGATCCTCCGCACGCGCTACGTCGCCGACCACGGCGACCCGGTGCAGGTCGTCGACGAACCCGGCGCCGTCGCGCTGGACGTCGTCGACCCGGGCGGGCGTCCGGTCGAGCAGGTGCTGGCCGGCCTGACGGCGCACGGCTTCGACCTGGCCCGCGACCACCAGTTCCGGCTCGCGCTGGTGCGCATCGCCGCCGAGGACCACGTCCTGCTCGTCCTGACCCACCACATCGCCTGCGACGGCCGGTCGTGGCACATCATCGGCACGGAACTGGCCGAGCTCTACCGCCAGGCGGAACTCCCGCCGCTGACGTGGCAGTACGCCGACCACGCCGCCTGGGAGAGCACGCGGGACCTGGTGCGCGGACTGGGTTTCTGGACCTCGGCGCTGTCCGGGACCACCCCGCTGCACCTGCCGGTCGACCGGCCGCGGCCCGAGGTGCGCGACCCCGCGGGCGCGGTGTGCTCGTTCCGCCTGCCCGGCGACGTGGTCCACCGGGGACGGTCGGCCGGCGCGACCGCGTTCGCCACCTGGTTCGCGCTGTACGCGGCGCTGCTGAGCCGGGTGACGGGGCAGTCCGACGTGGTGGTCGGCACCCCGGTCGACGGACGTGACGGTGCCGGAGCCGACGCGCTGATCGGGTGCTTCGTCAACACGATGGCGCTGCGCGTGCCCGAGGTGGGCGGGAGCTTCCTCACGCTCCTCGAGTCGGTGCGGACGCTGCTGGTCGACGCGTACGAACACCGGCACACGCCGTTCGACGACGTGGTCGCCGCGCTGGGCCTGAGCCGTGACCCGGCCAGGACACCCGTCTTCGACGTGATGTTCCAGGTGCTCGACGAGGCCGCGCCGGCGTTGCCACTGGACGGGCTTTCCGTGCAGGAGCTCGAACTGACCGCGCGTTCGGCCGTGGCCGACCTGAGCCTGTCCCTGCGCCCCAACCCCGACGGCAGCTGGACCGGCGAGTTCGAGTACGCCACGGCGTTGTTCGAGCCCGCCACGATCACCCGGCTTTCCGAGCGGTTCGTGCGGCTCGCGGCCGCGGCGGCCGGGCAGCCGGAGGCGGACCTCGCCGGCTTCGACCTCCGCACGGACGCCGAGCGGGCCGAGCGGACCGCCGGCCACGACGACGATCCGCGGCCGGTGACCGAGATCTTCGCCGAGCACGCGATGAACCGGCCCGACGCGGTCGCGGTCACGGGCCCGGCGGGGACGCTGACGTACCGGGAGCTGGACGAGCGGAGCAACCAGCTCGCGCGGCACCTGGTCGCGCAAGGCGTGGTGCCCGGTTCCACGGTCGCTGTCCAAGTAGGACGGACGGAGTGGACGGTCATGTCCCTCCTGGCCGTGCTCAGGTGCGGCGCCGTCCACCTCCCGATCAGCGAGGCGGAACCGCAGGACCGGATCGACTCGGTGATCGAGGAGACCGCACCGGTCGTCGTGATCGCGACAGGCACGGTCCGCTACGGCGTGCCGGTGATCGACCTCGACCGGGACGCGGCCGCGATCGCCGCGCAGTCGCCCCGGCCCCTGCCGGCACCACGGGCAGACCTCGCCTACCTGATCTTCACGTCCGGCTCGACCGGCCGTCCCAAGGGCGTGGTGGTCGACCACGCCTCGTTCTCCCACCACTGCCAGGTGATGGCGCGGGCGTACCGGCTCGGACCGGGGGAGCGGCTGGCCCTGCTCGCGTCGCTGAGCTTCGACGCCTCGATGGACCAGATGATGGCGCCACTGGTCAGCGGGGCCGCGGTGGTCGTGCTCGACGCGCGGGCGGTCACGCCGGAGCGGATGGTGCAGGACATCCACGACCACGGCGTCACCGTCGTGGACGTCACCCCGGTCTACTACCGGGAGCTGCGCCGCGCGGCACGGCCTGGTGATCCCCGGCTCGCCCGGCTCCGGTTGATGAGCGTCGGCGGTGACGTGGTGACCGGCGTGGACGCTTCGGCATGGCACGAACTGGGCGTACCGGGGGAGTTCGGCTGCACGTACGGGCCGACCGAGGCGACGGTCGCGTGCACGTTCCAGGTCGTGGACGAGCAGGAGGCCGCGCGGGCAGGGGGTGGAGCCCTCCCGTTGGGACGGCCGCTGCCCGGCACCCGGCTGGCGGTGCTCGACCCGGCGATGCGCCCGGTCGTCCCCGGCGCAATCGGCGAGCTGTACGTCGGTGGCCGCCGAGTCGCCCGCGGGTACCTGGACCGGCCGGACCTGACCGCCGACCGGTTCGTGCCGGACCCGGCCGGGGCGCCGGGGGCCCGGCTGTACCGCACCGGCGACCTGGTCCGCGTCCGGCCGGACGGCGTCGTCGAGTTCTTCGGCCGCGCCGACCGGCAGGTGAAGATCCGCGGGTTCCGCATCGAACCGGCCGAGATCGAGTCGGTGCTGTCCGCCTGTTCCGGAGTGCGGTCAGCCGTCGTGGTTCCCGGCTGCCTGCCCACCGGCGAGGAGTGCCTGCTGGGTTACGTCGTCGTGGACGCGGGAACCGGAGCCGACGCCGTCCGTGCGCATGTCCGGCAACGACTCCCGCAGCACATGGTTCCTGCCGCGGTGACCCTCGTTGAGGAGATCCCGTTGACGCCCAACGGGAAGGTGGACCGCGCACGGCTGCCGGAACCCGTCTTCGCCGACAGGCAGGCGGAAGCCCGTCCGATGGACCCCACCGAACAGGCGGTCGCCCGGATCTGGGCCGACGTCCTCGGCGTGTCCGGCATCGGGCCCGCGGACGACTTCTTCCGGCTAGGCGGCCACTCCCTGTCGGCGACACGGGTGTCCATGCGGGCACAACAGGTGTTCGGGGTCGAGCTCCCGCTGCACCGGTTCTTCACGGCGACCACGGTCGAGGCGCTCGCCGCCGCGATCCGCGCCGAGGTCGAAGCGGCCTTCGCCGGTCTTTCCGATGCCGAGGTCATGGCACTAGCAACCGAGAACTTGGAGGCCGACCAGCGATGACGACCGACGCACAGCCCACGGGGCTCACTTCCGGGCGCACGCTCGCCGATCTGCGCAAGGCACTGCTGGAACGGCAGCTGGCCGGCCGGGCACCCGCTCGGTCCGCTGCGGACGAGATCCCGAAGCTCTCCCGCTCGCGGCCACTCGCGCTGTCCTTCGCCCAGCAACGGCTCTGGCTGCTGGACCAGCTGCGCCCCGGCCAGGACGAGTACCTGGTGCCGATGGCGATCCGGCTGGACGGTGAGCTCGACGAACGTGCTTTGGCCGACGCGCTCACCGCGGTGGTCGCACGCCACGAGGTCCTGCGCACACGGTACGTCCTCGACGGTCGCGAGCCGGTTCAGGTGATCGACGAACCCGCACCCGTACCCCTGCACCGGACCGCGTGCGACGAGGCCGGCCTCCAGTCCGCGATCGCCGACCTGACCCGGACACCCGTGGACCTGCGCCGCGACCACCCGATCACGGCCCACCTGGTGGCACTCGGCCCGGACAGCCACGTGCTGGTGGTCTGCGTGCACCACATCGCGTTCGACGACTGGTCCACCGGCCTGCTGCTGCGCGAGATCTCCGAGCTGTACTCGGCGAAGGTCGAGTCCCGGCCGCCGTCGCTGCCCGAGGTGCGCACGCAGTACGGCGACTACGCGCGCTGGCAGCGCAACCGGATCCGGGGGAGCGCCGGCCAGGGACAGCTGGAGTACTGGCGCACCGAACTGGCCGGGCTCGACGCGTTGGCGTTGTTCACCGACCGGCCCCATCCGGCCGAGTGGCAGCCCGCCGGCGGTTCGGAGGGGTTCGTCATCCCCGCGGTGGTGGCCGACGCGGTGCGGGCGAAAGCAGGGGAAGCCGGTGCGACGGCCTTCCACGCCCTGCTCGCCGCGGTGCACACGTTCCTCGGCCGGTGCACGGGACAGCAGGACGTCGCCGTGGGCGTGCCGTCCGCGTCACGGCCCAGGGCCGACCTGGCCGACACGATCGGCTACTTCGGCAACATGCTGGTCATGCGCGCCGACCTGGCGGCCGACCCGTCCTTCACCGGCCTGCTCGACCAGGTGCGGGCCACGGCCGTGGACGCGTACGCCCACCAGGACGTGCCCTTCGACTGGCTGGTCACCGAGCTGCGGCCGAACAGGGACCTCTCGCGCAACCCGCTGTTCCAGGTGAGCCTCACCGTGGCGGAGGGCGACGACGAGGACGTGGCGATGACCGGGCTGACCGGGACGCCTGTGGACGTCGACTGGATCGCGGCCAAGTTCGACCTCTCGTTCGCCGTCACCGTGACCGCGGAGGGCGACTGGACGGGCGACATCGTCTACCCGGCCGCCCTGTTCGACCAGGCCACCGTCCACCGGATGGCCAGGCACTTCGAGGCACTGGTCGCCGCGCTCGCCGCGCAGCCGGAGACGCCCGTGTCCCTGCTCGGTTTCACCACCGCCCTCGACCGCGGGGACACCGTTGCGGCGGCTTCGATCCCGGTCGGCGACGCGATCCACGACGCGGTCGCACGGCGCGCCGCCGAGCTGGGCGAGCGCACCGCGGTGACCTGGGGTGCCACTCGACTGTCCTATCAGGACCTCAACGGACGGGCCAACCAGCTCGCCCGCCACCTGCGGGAGCTCGGTGCCGGACCGGGTGAGCTGGTCGGCGTCCGGCTGACCGGCGGCCCGACGTTGGTCGTCGCGCTGCTCGCGGTGCTGAAGACCGGAGCGGCGTACCTCCCGCTCGACCCGGAGCAGCCGGAGGACCGCGTCAACTTCATGATCGGTGATGCGGCGGCCCGGCTCGTCCTCACCGAGTCCCAGCTGCCCCGGCGACTCGACGCGCAGACCGTCGTCCTCGACGACGCCGCGACGCAGGACGTGCTCGGGGCGTACGCCACGGACGACCTCGATGTCGTCGTGAGCCCGGACGATCTCGCGTACGTCATGTACACCTCGGGGTCGACCGGTCTGCCCAAGGGCGTCATGGTCACGCATCGCAACGTCATGCGGCTGTTCGGCGCGCTGGACCTCGAACTGGCGACCGGCCCGGACGACGTGTGGACGGCTTTCCACTCGTACGCCTTCGACTTCTCCGTCTGGGAGATCTGGGGCGCGCTGGTGCACGGCAGCCGGCTCGTCCAGGTGCCGTTCGAGATCTCCCGTTCGCCCGAGGACTTCCTCCGGCTGCTCGGCGACGAGGGCGTGACGGTGCTCAGCCAGACGCCGTCGGCGTTCACGGGGCTCACCCAGGCGCTCGAGGAACGGGGTGAGTACGGCGGACTGGCCGTGCGGGCGGTGGTCTTCGGTGGCGAGGCGCTCGACCCCGGCCTGCTGGAGCCGTGGTTCCGCCTGGCGGGTCCGGACGCCCCCGCGATGATCAACATGTACGGCATCACCGAGACCACAGTGCACACCACCGTCCGGACGTTGACACCCGCCGAGTGCCAGGTGCGCACGGGAGTGGGCCGCAGCCCGATCGGTCGCGCGCTGGCTGACGTCCGGCTGCACGTCCTGGACGCCGCCGGACAGCCCGCGCCGATCGGCGTGCCCGGTGAGATCCACGTCGGCGGGGCCGGGGTCGCGCGGGGCTACCACGGCCGGCCGGCGCTGACCGCGGACCGGTTCGTGCCCGACCCGTTCGGCACCGAGCCCGGTGCCCGGCTCTACCGGTCGGGCGACCTCGGCAGGCTGACCGCCGGCGGCGAGGTCGAGTACCTCGGCAGGGCCGACCAGCAGATCAAGATCCGCGGCCACCGGATCGAGATCGGGGAGATCGAGGCTGCCCTGGCCGGTCACCCCGCCGTGACCGCGGCGGTCGTCGACGTGGCCTGGTCGGGCCCCGGTGACGGACGCGTCTTCGGCTACGTGGTCACGGCGGGCGACTTCGACCCCGCGGACGTGCTGCGGCACGCGGCGGCGCGGCTGCCCGGCTACATGATGCCCGTCGCGGTCATCGGCATCCCGAGGATCCCGTTGACGGCCAATGGGAAGCTGGACCGGGCAGCGCTGCCCGCACCGCGGGTGGAGTCCACGACCGCCTACGTCGCACCGCGTTCGGCGCCGGAGACCACGGCCGCGGAGGTCCTCGCCGAGGTCCTCGAAGTCCCCAGGGTAGGAGCGCGGGACAACTTCTTCACCCTGGGCGGCGACTCGATCCGGGCCGTGCGCGCGGTGGGAATGCTGCGCGCACAGGGCTTCGACGTCACGGTGGCCGACCTGTTCCGGCGCCAGACCGTCGAGGAGATCGCCGAACTGGCGGGCGGCTCGGTCGAGGCGGAGGAGCTGGTGCCGCCGTTCGCGCTGATCTCGGACGAGGACCGCGACCGCCTGCCGGACGGCGTCGTCGACGCGTACCCGCTGGCCGGGGCGCAGGCCGGCATGCTGTACGAGCTGCTGCGCGACGACGACGTCCATCGCTACCACAACGCGACCAGCTATCCCGTGCGGGAGAAGGACACGTTCTCACTCGACGCGTTGCAGCGGGCCGCCGAGCTCGTGACGACGCGCCACGACGTGCTGCGGACCTCGTTCGACCTCGCGACCTTCAGCACGCCGCTGCAACTGGTGCACGCGCGGTGCGAGGTCGAGATCCGGTACACCGACCTGCGGGGCCTGCCGGAACACGAACACGACACCCGTCTGTGGGAGGTCGTCTCCGCCGAACGGGCCGACGTGTTCGACGTCGCCGCGGCACCGTTGTGGCGGCTGCACGTCGTGCTGTCGGCGCCCGACCGCTGGCAGCTGTGCGTGGTGGAGTCCCACCCGATCCTCGACGGCTGGAGCCACAACTCGTTCGTCATGGAGCTCCTGCGGACCTACGAAGCGGTCAAGGACGGCACGGTTCCCGCGCAGTCCACTTCGGACACCCTGCGGTACGCGGACTACATCGCGCTGGAACAGGCCGCGATCCGGTCGCCGCGGGACCGGGCGTTCTGGGCCGAGCGGGTCACCGGGCAGTGGGACCGCCTGACGCTGCCGGAGCTCTGGTCGGGCCCGGCCGGGGCGCCGCACTACGAGGTGCGCGTGCCCACCGAGGCGATCGAAGGCGGTCTGCGGGAGCTCGCCCGGCTCGCGGGGGTCCCGTACAAGACGGTCCTCTTCGCCGCGTACCTGCGGGTCCTCGGGATCGCCGCGGGCCAGGAGTCGTTCTTCGCGGGCCTGGTGACCAACGGCAGGCTGGAACGCCTGCGGGGCGACGACGTGCGGGGCATGTTCATCAACATCGTGCCCTGCCCGGCACCGGCGGTCGCGGACACGTGGGTGCGGTACGTCGGGGACGTCTTCGCCGAGGAGATCGCCATCCAGTCGCACCGCCACTACCCGCTGGCGACGATGCAGCGCGACTGGGGCGGGGACGTCCCGCTGATCGACACGATCTTCAACTACCTCGACTTCCACGTGCTGGACGAGGACCTGGTCGAGATCGACGACGTCCAGGACGTCAGCCCGAACGAGTTCGCGATCGCGGTGTCCACCGAGCACGACTGCGTGGCGATCACGGCCCGTCCGGAACGGGTCGCGCCGGAGTTCGGTGAGCTGCTCGGCCGGCTGTTCACCCAGGTGCTGACGGCGATGGCGACGGCACCGCACGGCGACCCCCGGCAGTGTCAGCTCGACCCGGCCGACCGGCGGCGCGCCCTGGCCCTGTCGGTGTGGCCCGAGGTGCCCGCCGACGAGTCGATCGTCGAGATCCTGGACCGCTGGGCGGTCGACCGGGCTGGCGAACCGGCCGTGTGCGAGACCGGGCGTGAGCTGACCTACGGCGAGCTGCGCCGGCGGTCGTGCCAGGTGGCCGCCGGGCTGGTGGCCCGCGGGATCGGGCGCGAGGCGGTCGTCGCGATCAACCTGCCGCGGGGTGCGGAGCTGATCGCCACGTTCATCGGCGTCCTGCGTGCCGGCGCCGCGTTCCTCGTCCTCGACCCGACGCAGCCACGGGCCAGGTGGGAGACGTTGCTGCGCGAGTCCGGCGCGGTTCTCCTGGTAGGCCCCGAAATCGACCCCGGCGGGATTCAAGCGGTGGACACCGCTTGGTTCGACGACTTCACCGATCTCGAGGCGCCGGTCGAGGCCGACCCGGAGGCGCTGGTCTACCTGGTCAGCACGTCCGGCTCCACCGGAACCCCGAAGAGCGTCATGCTGAACCACCGCGGCCTGACCAACTTCGTCGGCCCGCAGACCGCGCGGCTGGACGTCAAGCCCGGCGACCGGGTCGCCCAGGTCGCCCCGGTCGTGTTCGACATGGCGCTGCTGGAGATCTTCCAGGCGCTGGCGCACGGCGGCACCGTCTGCGTTCCCGACCCGGACGTGCTCGCGGTCGGGGACGTTCTGGCCAGGCAGCTCGCCGAGTTCCGGGTCACGCACCTGGTCACCGTGCCGTCGGCGCTGGCGGTGCTCGACCCCGACCAGGTGCCGAGCCTCGAGGTGGTGGCCGTCGGCGGCGAGGAGTTCCCGCCGCAGCTGGCCGGCACGTGGGCGCACCGGGTGCGGCTGTTCAACATCTACGGCCCGACCGAGTGCACGATCTTCACCACGGGCACGGAGATCGTCCCCGGTCTCGACCGGGGCATCACCATCGGCCGGCCGCTCGGCAACGTCACCGGGTACGTCCTCGACAGGATGCTCGACCCGGTCCCGATCGGCGTGCCCGGCGAGCTGTGCCTCGGCGGCCCGGCGGTCGGCCGCGGCTACGCCGCCCGCCCGGACCTGACCGCCGACCGGTTCGTGCCGGACCCGTTCGGGGACGTGCCGGGTGCGCGGCTCTACCGCACCGGCGACCGCGTGGTCCGCCGCCAGGACGGCGACATCGTCTTCCTCGGCCGGTTCGACCAGCAGGTGAAGGTGCGCGGGCACCGGATCGAGCTCGGCGAGATCGAGTCGGTGCTGGAGACCCACCCGCAGGTCCGCCAGGCGGTCGCGGTGGTGCAGGGCGACACCGACCTGCGCCGCCTGGTCGTCTTCGCCGCCGCGGCCGACGGCAGCCCCGTCACCGAGGCCGGGCTCGACGACTTCCTGCGCGCCCGGCTGCCGGCGTACCTGCTGCCGGACCGGATCGCCCGGCTCGACGACCTGCCGAGGACCGAGAGCGGCAAGCTCGACCGCAAGGCCCTGGCCGGGATCGAGGTGGCGGAGGACCGCCGGACTCCCCTGGTACCGCCCCGGAACGCCGTCGAGACGACCATCGCGGAGGTCTGGCAGCGGGTCCTCGGCGTCGACCGGCCCGGCGTGCACGACGACTTCTTCCAGGTCGGCGGGCACTCGCTGCTGGCGGTGCGGCTGGCGTCGCAGCTCGCGACCGCGCTCGGGCACACCGTCTCCAGCGCCGACGTGCTGGGCAAGCGGACGATCGCCGGCATCGCGGAAGCCGTGACCACCGGCGACGGCGAGCCGGCGGAGGGACCGCTGGTGTGGTTCCGCCGGGAGGGCAGCCGGCCGCCGCTGCTGTGCGTGCACCCCGGTGGCGGCAGCGCGCACTGGTACGACAAGCTCGCCGACGAGCTGCCGGCCGACCAGCCCGTCGTCGCGTTCCAGTACGAAGGGGCGCAACGGTTCCCGGACGGCCTGACGGCGAACGTGCTGGCCCGCCACTACATCGACTCGCTGGACGTGCCGCTGTCCGAGGTGCGCCTGATGGGCTGGTGCAGTGGCAGCCCGATCGCCTGGGAGATGTCCCGGCTCCTCACCGAGGCCGGCCACGACGTCACGCTGACGCTGCTCGACCCGGTGGCCCCGGTGTCCGACCTGGACTACCTGCTGCGCGACTTCCAGGAGTGCGAGGACCTTTTTGGCCGGCTGTGCGCGACCGGGCCGGACGACCAGGTCCGCGCCCAGGCGCTCGGCCTGCTGATGGGCCTGCTCGCGGCGGAGGTGCCGCAGGACGAGCTGACCGACGACGAGTGGCTGGTGAGCGTCCGGGGCTGGCACAACCTGCTCAAGGCGATCCTGGGCTACGGCTACCCGTACAAGGCCGAGTGGCCGGTGAACCTCGTGTTCAGCCAGGAGGTCGCGAGCGGGAACCACGAGGTGGTCCCGGACAGCGACGCGACCACGTACATCGACTCGTGGAACCCCCTGCTGGCCGACGTGACCCGCACGGAGAACGTCATCCCGCGCGGCCACTACGAGGTCATGGAGCCGGAGCACGTGGGCCTGCTGGCCGAGCTGCTGACCACGCTCTGGGGCACGCGTGAGTGAGCGCGCCCTGCGGCACAACCGGGACTTCCGGCTGCTGTGGCTCGGCCAGGCGTTGTCGGCCCTCGGGTCGACGATGTCCTCGGTGGCCCTGCCGCTGCTGGTGCTGCTGATCACCGAGTCGCCGGTGAAGGCCGGGATCGTCGCGCTGGCGGGCAACCTGCCGTTCGTCCTGCTGCAGCTGCCCGCCGGCGCGTACGTCGACCGGCTCGACCGGCGCGCGGTGATGCTCACGTGCGACCTCGGCAGGGCGGTCGCCGCGGGCAGCGTGGCGGTGGCCCTGGTCCTGGGCGAGGTGCGGTTCGCGCACCTGGTGGTCGTCGCGGCGGTCGACGCGACGCTGGCGGTCCCGTTCCAGCTGGCCGAGTCGGCCGCGCTGCGCAGGATCGTCGACGACGAACGGCAGCTGCCGACGGCGATCGCGCTCAATCAGGCCCGCACCTACGGCACGGAGCTCGCCGGCCAGCCGCTGGGCGGGCTGCTGTTCGGGATCAGGAACTTCCTGCCCTTCGCAGCCGAGGCCCTGGCGTACGTGGGCTCGTTGCTGACCGTGCTGGCCCTGCGCACCCCGCTGCCCGCGCCCAGCCGGACCGAGGCGCCGCACCTGCGCCGTGAGATGAAGGAAGGCCTCGTCTGGTTCTGGCGCAACCGGTTCCTGCGCACGACGGCGTTGCTCGTCTCCGCGAGCGACTTCGTCATCAACGGCCTGTTCCTGCTGCTCGTCGTCATCGCGCAACGCCGCGGGATGTCCGAGGTCGAGATAGGCCTCGTGCTCGCCCTCGGCGGCGCCGGGGGAGTGCTGGGCTCCGTGGTGGCACCGCTGGTGCAGAAGCGGGTCACGTCGCTGCGGCTGATCGTCGCGGGCGTCGCCTGGATCGGCGCTCCCGCGGTCGCGGCACTCGTGCTGGCGACCGACTTCGTGTCGATGGGGCTGCTGCTCGGTCTCACGCTGTCGGTCTGGCCGGTGTGGAACGCGGTGATCATGGCGCGCTGGCTGGTGCTGATCCCGGACGAGCTGATGGGCCGGGTGCAGAGCGCGGCGGTCCTGGTGGCCGGTGCGCCCGTGCCGCTCGCCGGGCTCACCGGTGCCTTCCTGTACGAGAACGTCGGCGCCACCGGTGCGTTGCTGGTGTTCGCCTCGATCATGTTGATCGTGGCCGTCTTCGCCACGGTGAACAGATCGGTCCGCGCCGCGAGTGCGCAGGACCAGCTCGTGACCCACCACAACACCTGATTCGAGGAGGATGTCATGGCCAGGAGTCCCGACAGCGTTCTGTCCTGTGTGGACATGAACGGCACCGGGCTCGCCGACGGCGTGCTGCGGTACTCGTTCCGGCAACTGCTGGGGAACAACGGGTTCGTGCACGTCGTCGACGTTCCGGAGGCGTTCGACCACGTGGCTTTCCTGAAGGAGATGGGCGAGTTCCAGCCCACGTCCACCGGGACGCTCGTGGGGGACGTGAAGCCGGAACGCGGGATGGACGACGTCAACCACGGGCAGAACCGCGGAGCGTTGACGCCGCACACGGAAGGCTACGAGTTCGACGGAACTCCGCCTCGCTACCTCGCTCTCTGGTGCGTCAACCCGCCTGCGGGACAAGGCGGGGAGACCACGATCTTCGACGGTCACCGCATCCTCGCCGAGTTCACCGAGGACGAGCGCGCCCACCTGCGGGACACCGTCTACCGCTGGGGTTCCACCGAAGGCCTCGCCCGCCACGGTGTCCGTCCCACGGCGGAGCACCCGGTGCTGGAGGAACGCGGTGACGACCTGATCCTCCGGTTCTCCACCAACTACCTCGCCGTCCCGGACGGCGACGAGGTGGCCCGGCGGTTGCTCGACCGCGGCAACGAGCTGTTCGCCGGCAGCCACATCGCGGTCCGCTACCGGCGGCGTGACCTCCTGGTCTGGGACAACTGGCGGATGTTGCACTCCCGCAACGCCTTCGAGGACCCCCAACGGCACCTCAAGCGCGTGCAGATCGCGGCATGAACGGCGCCCAGGTGGTGGTGGAGACCCTCGGTGCCGCCGGCATCGGGGTCTGCTTCACCAACCCCGGCACGTCGGAGATGCACCTGGTCGCCGAGATGGCGGCCAGGCCCGCGATCCGCAACGTGCTGTGCCTGTTCGAGGGAGTCGCGACCGGGGCGGCCGACGGCTACGGCCGGATGGCCGGGACACCCGCGGCCACTCTGCTGCACCTCGGGCCGGGGCTCGGCAACGGCCTGGCGAACCTGCACAACGCCCGCCGGGCCGGCACGCCGCTGGTGAACCTCGTCGGCGACCACGCCACGTACCACAAGGCGTTCGACCCGCCGCTGGACTCCGACGTCGAGGCCATGGCCGGCACGGTCTCGGCCTGGGTGCGGCGGACCACGCGCGTCGAGGACGTCGGCAGGGACGTGGCGGAGGCCGTCGTCGCCGCGCGCACGGGACCCGGAGTGGCCACTCTCGTGCTGCCATCGGACGTCTGCTGGTCGGACGGGGCGAGCGTGGCCCCGATCCCGGCGGCGGGGCAGGACGAGTTCGACGCCGCCGAGGTCGAGCGGATCGCCAAGGTGTTGCGGGAGCAGGACGGCTGCCTGCTGTTCGTCGGTGGTGCGAACATGCGGCGGGCCGGACTGCGGGCGGCGAGCCGGATCGCACGGGCGACCGGTGCCGCGCTGCTGGCGGAGAAGTCTCCCGCCCGGCACGAGCGCGGGGGAGGCATCCCGGACCTGGCGCGACTGCCGTACCCGGTCGACGAGGCCTTGGCCGCGTTGCGCGGACATCGGCACGTCGTGTTCGCCGGTGCCCGGCCCCCGGTCGCGTTCTTCGCGTATCCGGGAAAGCCGAGCGATCTCGTCGCCCCGGACACGGAGGTGCACGAGCTCAGCCCGGCACCGGCCGCACTGGAGTACCTGGCCGAACTGCTTGCGGCCGAGGCAGTTCCGGACGACGGCCCTTCGGCACGTCCGAGTCTGCCCACCGGGGCACTGACGGCAGACGCGGTCGCCGCGGTCGCCGGTGCCTTGTTGCCGGAAGGTGCCGTGCTGGTCGACGAGTCCATGACCTCGGGCCAGCGGTTGCCGGCCGCGACGGCCGGTGCGCCGTGGCACGACTGGCTCAGCCTCACCGGCGGGTCGATCGGCATGGGGACGCCCGTCGCGACCGGCGCCGCACTCGCCTGCCCCGACCGGCCGGTGCTCTGCTTCGCGGCCGACGGCAGCGCGATGTACACACCGCAGTCGTTGTGGACGCAGGCACGGGAGGGCCTGGACGTCACCACGGTGATCCTGAACAACTCGTCCTACGCGATCCTGGCGGGCGAACTGGGCCGGGTCGGTGTCTTCGACGACGCGGACCTGGTGCGGGCGCGGGAGTTCATCGACATCTCGGGAGTGGACTTCGTCGCGCTGGCCGCGGGGATGGGCGTGCCCGCCACACGGGCCGACACCGCGGAGGGGTTCGCGGGACAGCTCCGGGAGGCGCTCGCCGAGCCGGGACCCCATCTCATCGAGGCCGTCGTGCCGCCCGTATCAGCGTTGTGAGGTGCTGAGCGATGACATCCACGTTCTCCCAGATCTCCGTGCTGCCGGGGGTCTGGCCGTCCGCCGAGCTCATGGAGCGGTTGCGGCCGATGAGTGAGAGATCGCCGTTGGTCCTCGATGAATGGCCCTCGGCGGTACGAGGTTCGTTCGCCACAACGGACGCAATCCTGGCCGGGTGGAAGGACGAGCTCGGCGCCGAACGGCTGGCGCAGCTGCCCGCGTTGCGCTACATCGGCTTGCGTGCCACGTCGACCGATCGCGTTGACCTGGACTACGCGAGCAGGCACGGCGTCACGGTCTCGCCGATCCACGGTTATGGCGACATCGGCACGATCGAGTTCATCGCCGAGCAACTCCTCCTGCAGGCGCGGCACGCCACCCCTGCGCGCGGAGAGCTGTCCGGACGACGTCTCGGCATGGTCGGCTACGGCAACGTCGGGCAAGGCGTCGGCCGGATCGCGACGGCACTGGGCATGGACGTCGTGTTTCACACCCCCAGGCCGCGCGAGACACCCGCGGGCACGCCGCGGTGGGCTCCGCTGCACGAGGTGCTGGCCACCGACTACCTGTCCTTCCATTCGCCCGCCTACTGCCACGTCGTCGGCCCGGAGGAGTTGAAGATCATCCCGCCGGACGCCGTCGTCCTCCTGACGACCCTCGGCCTGCCCATGGCCGAGACCGCGCTGGTCGAGTGGCAACGAGCCCGCACCGGGAAGGTCGTCCTCGACCTGTGCGCGGGACACGGCCTGTCCGCCACCGCCCGGCAGTTGCCCGGGCTCGAGCTGCACGAGCTCTACGCCGCCAGGACCACCGAGTCGGTGCGCAGGGCCGAGGCCGGGTTGCTGGCCAACCTCGTCTCCGCACTGGACCCGGGTGAAAGGAGAAGTCCTTGAGCACCAACCCGTTCGACGCAGCGGACGAGCAGTTCCGCGTGCTGGTCAACGCCGAGGGACAGCACTCGCTGTGGCCCGCGTTCGCGGACGTGCCCGCGGGCTGGACCGTCGTCTTCGGACTCGCCGGCCGCGAGTCGTGCCTGGCGCACGTCCAGGAGCACTGGACCGACCTGCGACCGAACAGCCTCCGGGCACAACTGAGCTGACAGGAGCGAGCAGTGAACGTCGGTCATCTCATCTACGAACAGATCCGCCTGCGTGGCGACTCCGCGATCGCGGTCGCGGCGGACGACGGCCGGCTGACCTACCGCGAGCTCGGTGTCGCCGCGGGCGAGGTCGCCGCGGCACTCCTCCAGGCCGGTGTCCGGCCGGACGACGTCGTGGCGGTGCGACTGCCGAGGGGGAGCGGACTCGCGGCCACGCTGCTCGGGGTGCTCTGGTCCGGCGCCGCCTACCTTCCGCTCGACCCCGACGTGCCGGATCCACGCGTGCGACGGATGGTCGACGCCGCGGGGGCGAGGTTCATCGTCACCGACGAACCCGCACCTGCTGGTGTGCAGGTGGTCAAGCCGGGGCGGGACGTGACCGGACCGCGCCCGGCGCACCCCGACGACCTCGCGTACGTCGTGTTCACGTCCGGTTCGACCGGCGAGCCGAAACCGGTGGCGGTCCCGCGTCGTGCGCTCGCGAACCACGCGGTCGCCGTGGCGCGGAAGTACGCGCTGACTGCTGAGGACCGGGTGCTGCAGTTCGCCAACGTGGCGTTCGACGTGTACGCCGAAGAGCTCTTCCCGACGCTGGCGGTCGGTGGCCGGGTCGTGGTGATGCCCGAGGCGGTGCCGCCACCCGCGCGCCTGGAGGCCTTGCTGGCGCGCGAACAGGTCACGGTGGTCAACCTGCCCACCTCGTACTGGACGCGGTGGACACGCGGACTCGGGCAGGCACTGCCGGCCAGCCTGCGACTGGCCGTGATCGGCAGCGAGGCGGGCCATGCCGCCGACCTGCGGCTGTGGCGGCAGCACTGCTCGGTGCCGGTCGTCAACGCCTACGGGCTCAGCGAGACCACGATCACGACCACCGCCGCGGAGCTGTCCGATGTGGACGAAGGCGTGCTGCCCATCGGGCGGCCGCTCGCCGGCATGCGGGCCTACGTCCTGGACGACCGGCTCAGGCCGGTCGCGGAAGGGACCGTCGGCGAGCTCTACCTCGGCGGTGCCGGCCTGGCTCGCGGCTACGTGGACCGTCCCGGCCTGACGGCCGAGCGGTTCGTCGCGTGCCCTTTCGAGGCGGGCGGGCGGATGTACCGCACCGGCGACCTCGTCCGGACGAGTCACGACGGCGAGCTGCGGTTCGAGGGCCGGGCGGACGACCAGGTCAAGATCCGGGGAATCCGCGTGGAGCCGGAAGAAGTCCGGGCCGCGCTGGAAGAACATCCCGGTGTCTCGGCCGCCGCCGTGGTCGTCCGCCGGGCCGGCAGCGGCGACAGCGAGCTCGTCGGGTACGTCGTCTCCGAGGAGTCGGCGGAGCGCGTCCGGGAGTGGCTCGGCCACCGGCTGCCGTCGCACCTGGTACCGCGCGCTGTGGTCCGGATGGAGCGTCTTCCGTTCACCGGCAACGGAAAGCTCGACCGGTCCGCCCTGCCGGAACCTCAGGGGGCGGCCACGATCACCCCGCCGCGCAACGCCGAGGAAGCGCGCCTGTGCGCGTTGTTCGCCGAGGTGCTGGGTGTGGCCGAAGTGGGGGTGCACTCGAACTTCTTCGAACTGGGCGGGCATTCGCTGCTGGCCGCTCAGCTGGTCGGCCGCCTCGACGCCGACGTCACCGTCCGGGGTGTCTTCGACGCTCCGACCCCCGCACTGCTGGCGGGTCTGGTGCGAGCGCGGGGGACGGCCCGTGCGGCGGTCCGGCCGGTGGAACGACCCGACCTGGTGCCGCTTTCCCCGGCACAGCAACGCCTGTGGTTCCTCGGCCAGCTGGGCGCGTCGCCGACCTACAGCCTGCCCTCCGCCATCCGGCTGCGCGGCGACCTGGACCGCGCGGCCCTCGAAGCCGCGGTGGCGGACGTCATCACCCGGCACGAGGCCCTGCGCACGGTGTTCACCGAACACCAGGGCACTCCGCACCAGACCGTGCTCCCGGTCGAGGCGGTGCACGTCGACCTGCCGGTCGAGCACACCGACGACCTGGACGCCGCGATCCGGCAGGAGGTCGACACACCGTTCGACCTGGCCGCGGACCTGCCGTTGCGGGTGCGGTTGTTCGGCCTGGGACCCGGCGAGCACGTGCTGTTGCTGACGATGAACCACATCGGCACCGACGGCTGGTCGATGCGTCCTCTGGCACGGGACCTGCACGACGCGTACGCCGCCCGGCTGGCTGGCGAGGCACCGGACTGGTCCCCGTTGCCCGTGCAGTACGTGGACTACACGCTGTGGCAGGCCGGGTTGCTGGGGCCCGCGGGCAACCGGGCACCGTCGATCGTCCGGCAGCTGGACTTCTGGCGCCGGACCCTGCGCGACCTGCCGGAGGACGCACCCGCCGCGGACCTGCCCCGGCCGCCGGTGGCCACGGGCCGCGGGGGAGCGGTGCCGATCGCGATCGGGGCCGAGCCGCACCGGGCCGCGGCCGCACTGGCCAGGCGGACCGGCACCACCGTCTTCATGGTCGTCCAGGCCGCCGTCGCCGCGGTGCTGACGAGACTCGGTGTGGCGGCGGACGTCCCGATCGGCACCCCGGTGTCCGGCCGCGGCGACCCGGCGCTCGACGACCTGGTCGGGTTCTTCGCCAACACCGTGGTCCTGCGCACCGACACCTCCGGCGACCCCACGTTGCTCGACCTGGTGCGCCGGGTCCGGAAGACCGACCTGGACGCGTTCGACCACCAGGACGTCCCGTTCGACGACGTCGTCGAGGCGGTCAACCCCGGCCGGTCGCTCGCCCGCAACCCGCTGTTCCAGGTCATGCTGCTGCTGGCGGGGGAGAGGGACGGCGAGGGCTTCCGGTTGCCCGGCCTGGTGGCCGAGACGACGGACGTCTTCACCGGCGCGGCGCTGGTCGACCTCGTGTTCGACCTCACCGAGCGGCAGAGCGCCGACGGGTCGCTCGCGGGCATCGACGGCAGGCTGGAGTTCGCCGGCGACCTCTACCTGCCGGACTCCGCATCGTTGCTGGCGGCGCGGTTCGCCGCGCTGGTCGAACGCTGGATCGCGGAGCCGGACCTGCCACTGTCCGAAGTGGACCTCTTCGTCGGCGCCGAACGCTCGGACGTCCTGCACACGTGGAACGCGACCGAGGTCCCGCTGCCCGACACCACCCTGCCCGAGCTGGTCGAGAAGCAGGTCGCCGCGACACCGCAGGCCGTCGCCATCAGGTCCGTGGAAGGCGAGATCACCTTCGCGGAGCTGAACGAACGGGCCAACCGGATCGCGCACCTGCTCCTGGCGCACGGCATCGGTCCCGGTGACCACGTGGGTGTCCTGCTGAGCCGTGGCCCGCGGCAGGTCGAGGCGTTCGTCGGCGTGCTGAAGTGCGGCGCCGCGTACCTGCCGATCGACCCCGCCCATCCGGACGACCGCATCCGGTTCATGATCGAGGACGCCCGTCCGGCGATCGTTCTCACCGCGGACGGCTCTTCTCCCTTCGGCACAGTGGTTCTGGACGACCTCGCCGACCGGCCCGCGACGAACCCGGTCGCGGAGGACCGCCCGTCGCCGTTGACACCGGACACGCCGAACTACGTGGTCTACACGTCCGGTTCCACCGGGCGGCCCAAGGGCGTGGTGCTCCCGGCCAAGGTGCTGGTCAACGAGATGCTGTGGCACGCCACCCAGGCGCCGTACGAGCCGGGCTCGCGGGTGGCCCAGTTCAGCGCCGTCGGGTTCGACATGTCGGAGCACGAGATGCTCACCGCGCTGATCAACGGCAAGACGTTGTGCGTTCCCGACGACGACACCCGCGCGGACCCGGCGCGCCTGGCCCGGTGGCTCGACGAGGAGCGCGTCACCGAGCTCTACGCCACCAACGCGGTCATGGCGGCGGTCTACGAGGCCGCGACCGAGCAGGGCCTGGGGCTGCGGGCGTTGCGGCACCTCGTGCAGGGCGGCGAGATGCTCCAGCTGACCCCGGCGGTCCGGGCCTTCCACGCGGCGCGGCCGGATCTGGTGCTGCACAACGAGTACGGCCCGTCGGAGACGCACGGGGTGACCGGCGCCGCCCTGCCGGCCGACCCCGGCGACTGGCCGCGCCAGCCCACCGTCGGCCCGCCGATCTGGAACACCCAGGTCTACGTGCTGGACGAGCGCCTGCGGCCCGTGCCCGTCGGGGTCGTCGGCGAGCTGTACCTGGCGGGCAACAACGTGGCGCACGGCTATCTCGGGCAGCCCGGCCTGACCGCGGCACGGATGGTGGCGAACCCGTTCGGCCCGCCGGGAACGCGGATGTACCGCAGTGGCGACATGGGCCGCTGGCGTCCCGGCGGAGCGCTCGAGCTGGTCGGGCGGGTCGACGACCAGGTCAAGATCCGCGGCGTGCGGGTCGAGCTGGGCGAGCTGAACTCGGTGCTGACGACCCACCCGGCCGTCGGGCAGGCCGCCACCGTGCTGCGGGAGGACCAGCCGGGGGACCGGCGACTGGTCGCGTACGTCGTCCCCGACCGGTCAGGCCCCGCCCCGACACCGGCGGACCTGCGCAGGCATGTCGCCGCGGCGGTGCCGGAAGCCGTTGTGCCGTCGGCGTTCGTGGTGCTGGACGCGTTGCCGGTCAACGCCAACGGCAAGGTCGACCAGGCCAGGCTGCCGAAGCCGGCCAGGGTCGGCACGGCCCGGCACGCACCGACCACGGACCACGAGACGGTGGTGTGCGACCTGTTCGTGGAGGTCCTCGATGCCGCCGAGGTGGGCGTGCACGACAACTTCTTCGAGCTGGGCGGGCATTCGCTGCTGGTGACCCGGCTGGTGAGCCGGGTGCGCGGCAAGCTCGGTGTGGAGCTGACCGTGCGGATGGTGTTCGAGGCGCCGACGCCGGCCGAGCTCGCGGCCCTTCTCGACGCCGCCGTGTGACCGCTGCGAGAAAGGCGGTGAGCGAGAACCGCTCACCGCCTTTTCGCTAGTGGTGTGGCTCGGAACGTTGCCGGGGGAATGCGCGGTCAGACGGGTGCATCGTGGTGCCGCCCCCACGTCTTCGTACTGGTTGTACGTGGGCGTGGGGGCGGTGCCGCGAGGCGCCCTGCTGAGCGTGGATTACCTCGCCGACGTTCCGAGACGCGCCACTAGTTCGGGAAGACGTCGTCCAGCGACGCTTCCACAGCGCCGGCCATGAGCTCGAGTTCGTCGGGCGTGATCGCCAGCGGCGGCATGAGCACCAGCGTGTTGCCCAGCGAACGGATCCAGACCCCGCGGTCCTGCGCGGCCCGGCACACCTGGAACCCCGCTCGCGGCCGGTCCGTGGCCAGCTCGATGCCGGTCATCACGCCGAGCCGGCGCACCTCCCGCACCGCGTCGTGCTTCGCCACGGGCCCGAGCAGGTCACCGAGCAGCTCGCCCTTCTGCCTGGCCACCGCGGACAGGTCGAGCTCGGTCGCGATCGCGAGGTTCTCCAGCGCCGCCGCGCAGGCGAGCGGGTTGCCCGCGTACGTGTGCCCGTGGAAGAACATCAGCGAGGGGTCCGAATCGGCGAACGCGCTCGCCACCCGGTCCGTCGTCAGCAGCGCCGACAGCGGGAGCACGCCACCGGTGATCCCCTTGCCGCACAACATGATGTCCGGCACGATCCCCGCGTGCTCGGTGGCCCACATCCGCCCGGTCCTGGCGACCCCGGCGGCCACCTCGTCGCAGACGAGCAGGAAGCCGTACCGGTCGGCCAGCGCACGGCACGCCCGCAGGAAACTCGCGTCGTACGGCCGCATCCCGCCGGCGCCCTGGATCATCGGCTCGACGATCAGCGCACAACACCGGCCGCCGACCTCCGCGAGCGCCGACTCCAGCGAGGCGATCGCCCGCGCCGCCGCGGCGACGGGATCCTCCCCGTCCACCGGGCCGGGCGACTCGGTTTTCTGCACCTTCAGCAGCAACGGCCCGTAAGCCGACTGCGACTGGTCGCCACCCATGATGCTCGACGCGCCGATGGAGTCTCCGTGGAACGAGCTCTCCAAATGCAGAATCACCTCCCGCGGCTTTCCGGAGCGCACGGAGAACTGATAGGCCATCTTGAGTGCCGCGTCGACCATTGACGCGCCGTCGTTGCCGTAAAAGACCTTCGAAAGACGCTCGGCGCTGTCGGCGGACGTCGGCGCCAGCTCGACCAGGCGCTCGGCCAGCCGAATTCCCGGCGTGTGCGTCGCCCCGAAGAACGACGAGTGGTCCAGCCGCTCCAGCTGCTCGGCCACGGCGGCCTTGATGCGCGGGTCCCCGTGCTGGTAGGCGGTCACCCAGAGCGAGCTGCACGCGTCGAGAAAGCGGCGCCCGGACACGTCCGTCAGCCACACGCCCTCGGCGCGGTCGATGACCAGCGGGTCGTCGGAAATCCAATTCTGGTGCTGCGTGTACGGGTGCCAGACCGCTTTCTCGTCCCGCAGCTGCCAGTCGTGAACAACGCTCATCGCTTTCATCCCGTCTCGGCGAGGTGATGCCAGTCGAACGCGGCATTCGGTTGGTGGAATGCCTGGCGTGGGTCGTTGATGAATGATGACCTCATCCTTGCCGCCGGAATCGCGGGGCGTCAATCTTGCCGTTTGCGTTTACGG
>NZ_JBHYGW010000008.1:44098-304006 GCF_042738015.1 Lentzea sp. NPDC059081 | reverse complement strand
CAGCGGTTCCAGCCGTGGCCCTGCTCCGAGCCGATCGTGCGGACGACGGCCTTGTTGCCGCCGGTGTCGCCCGAGTTCCCGGAGTTGCCCGAGTTGCCGGTCGTGGCGTTGTTCGAGCTGGTGGCGTTGCCACCGTTGCCCGAGTTGCCGCCGTTGCCCGCGGTCGCCTCGGTGGAGCCGTTGTTCTTGTGCTGGCCCCACTTCTGGTCCTTGTTCATGATCGCCGCGTCGCCGCCGTCGCCAGCGGGACCGGAGTGTCCGCCCACGGTGGTGCTGTGGTTGGAAGCGTCACCGGTCGAACCCGTCGCACCCGTGTTCCCGGAGTCGCCCGAGCTCACGTTGGTGTGGCACTCGGCCAGCAGGCACACGCCGTAGGCGCTGTTGCCGCCGGTGTTCCCGGAGTTGCCCGAGTTGCCGGAGTTGCCGGACTGCGCGGTGTTCGAGCTGGAGGCGTTGCCGCCGTTGCCCGAGTTGCCGCCGTTGCCGGCGTTCGCGGTCGCGTTCTGCGCACGACCGGCCGCGGTGGCGTCGCCGCCGTTGCCCGCGGCACCGGAGTTCCCGCCCACGGTGCTGCTGTGGTTGGAAGCGTCACCGGTCGAGCCGGTGGCACCGGTGTTCCCGGAGTTGCCCGAGCTCACGTTCGTGTGGCACTCGGCCAGCACGCACAGGTTCGTGGCGCTGTTGCCGCCGGTGTTGCCCGAGTTCCCGGAGTTGCCCGAGTTGCCGGAGCGGGCGGTGTTCGAGCTGGTGGCGTTGCCGCCGTTGCCCGAGTTGCCGCCGTTGCCACCGTTCACGACCGAGTGCACGGCGTTGCTCACGTCGCCCAGGAGGCCGTTGCCGCCTGTGTCAGCGCTTGCCATCGCCGTTCCGCACAGGAGAAATCCTCCCGAGAACGCCGCGGCCAGCAGGCCGCGCTTCACGTAGTTGTGCATTGTCGAGCCTTTCCTGTCAAACAAGCTGGGTGATCTGTCGGCTTGGATGGCAGGTCGGATCAACTGGGATGATTACGGCCGTAGTAATAGCACCACGACCCGTGGACCTGGTGATCGGCGACCACCACGAGCGACTCGCCGACCGCGTGGGCTCCCGGTGCTGCCGGGAGATCCGCGAGAGCGAGACCCGTCGATCCGTTCGACGACGCCGATCCTGTCGTGCCGGGCACAGCGAACGGCACGTCGGGCAGCGGCTGCTGGGGCGCCTGGAGCGGTGGCGCCACGTCAGGTGCGGAGATCTGCTGCGGGACCTTCGTCACCGCAACCGGAACTGCGTCGGACGTCGTCACGGCGTGAACCTCCGGTACGACGACGACCGGTGTCTCCGGAACTGCCGGCTCGGCAACCGGCGGCGGCGTCACCTCCGCCGGAGCGGAAGGCTGCGTCACCAGCGGTTCTGCGAGCCGCGGCACCACCGGCACGTCCCGCACCGTGTTCGCCACGGGGGTGAGCAGCGGCGCGGTCACCGGCTGGAGAGGCTCCAACACCGGACCCAGGACCCGCGTCGTGGTGTCGACGACCGGCGCCAACGGTTCCAGCACCGGCTTGGTCACCGGCTCGGCGGCCTTGAGCACCGGCTTCAACACCGGCTCAACGCTCTTCACCACCGGGGTCACCACCGGCTCGGCGGCTTTCACCACCGGCTTCACGACCGGGTCGGCCACCACCGCGACGTCCCTCGTCACCGGGGCGACCAGATCGGTCACCGGAGCGACGAGATCGGTGACGCCACCCAGCAAGCCGGGCGAGCCACCCTCGTCAGCGCTCGCGATCCCCGCGGAGAGAAAACCGAACCCGATCAGGAACCCGGCCACGCCGAGAGTCCGCCGGAGCGCTGTGGAGCATGTCAACTTCATGCAATCACCCCCTCTCCTCGAATCAGCACCTGCTTACGTCAGGCATTCGGATTCACCCGATGGGGTGGATTGCACCAATGTTGAGGAAATTTTGTTTTCGCAGCTCAAAGCCGTAAAATAGTTTGAAACCCGCATTCCCGACTACTTTGAGATACAAAATGCACCTTTGCATGTCAACTGACAGTGACCGCCTTTTATGAACTACTCCGTTCCGGATGAGCGGTATCGGATCCGCGCACAGCATCTGCGCGGCGCGTCAAGCCAGTCAGGTCGCGGCTTCCGGTGCTCGTTCGAGTCCGCGGGGTTCTTCGCGTCGAGCTTGCTGCGGAGGCGGGCGACGTGATGCTCGACGGTCCTGGACGAGATGAACAGGGTGTCGCCGATCTCGTGGCAGGCGAGGCCGTCCCGCACGAACGCGACCTCTTGTTCGGGTTCGCTCAGGACTTCCGCACTGCCGGGCGATGTCGAGCAACCAGGTCGTCGCCTTGCGCTCGGTGGTGTGCATCGCAGCGGGCCAGCAAGCCATGCCGTGCCCGCCCGCCTGCATGCAGTGTGCGTGCAGTCCTTGGCCTCCGACTCGACCTGTCCGTGGTCGACCTCACCTCGTCCGGCTTGGCTCCGGCACTGGGCGGCGGCCGAGAACGCGCGAGCGGACGGCAGTGCGCCCGTCACGTCGTCCAACGCCGTGAGGTGGTGCTGCACTGCGGCGTGGTCACCGAAGAGAAGCGTCACGTGGAACGCGTTTCAGCACGGCAGAGCTGACCACAGTGGGGGATCTCCGAAGTTGCCCGGCAACGTCCACGCCTCGTTCTGGTGCGGCTCGACCCGGTCGAACTCCACCGCGACCGTCACGGCGATCTGGGTACGCGAGGTCAGCGCCGGCACGCTCGATCATGCGCGTCACGTCAGCGGTGGCCTCGTCGTGGCGGGTCCGGGAACGCGGGCGCGTCCGTCCACGTCGCGCGGATCCGCACCCACGCCCGCCCGACACTGCCTGCACGACGCCTCACGACCCCGTCCGAAGATCTGAGCATGTCCGACCTCAGGTCCGATGCGCAACGTCAACATCGTCGCTCTGTGGCGCGGGCGTCCCGAACAATCGGTGTGTCGTCAGGACACCGCCGCGCTGATGGACTCGGCGACCATGGCCATGGTGGTACGAGCGCGGACGGGGTTCTCGGTGAGGAAGTAGTGGTCGGTGCCGGGGGTCTCGTCGTGACGCACCGGCACACCGGCTTCCCGCAGGCGTGCGGTGTAGCGCCGGCCGTCGTGGCGGAGCACATCGCGTTCGGCGGTGAGCACGACAGCCGGCGGCAGACCTGACAGGTTCTGTGCCAGCAAAGGAGAAGCCAACGGTTCCAGCCTGCTGGCGGGGTCGGGGAAGTAGACCCGGCGCACGAGCCGGCGCAGCTCGGGCGTGATCATGCCCGGTTCGTCGTAGCCGTGTTCGTCGTGGAAGTCGAGCACGGGGATCCCGAGCACCTGCAACGCCGGAAGCCACCGTCCTCCGTCGCGGGCTTGCAGGCTCACCGATGCCGCGAGGTTGCCACCGGAGGAGAACCCACCGACCGAGATCCGATCGCGGTCCAGCCGGAGGTCGCCGCCATCGGCCGCAGCCCACGCCGCGACGTCGTGGCATTGGTGATGGGCCACGGGGTAGGTGACGTACGGCGCCGCACGGAAGTCGACGTTCAGCACCGGGACGCGGGTCGTCGCGGCGAGGTACCGGCACCACCAGTCGTCCATGAACGGGTAGCGCATCAGGAACGCACCACCGTGGAAGTGGACGTGCGCTGCACCGGGCACCGGCTCCGAAAGCGGCAGGTAGACGTGCACGCGGACGCGGCCGTGCCGGGTGGGCACCCGGATCGGCCTGGGCCTCGGCAGGTCCGATCCGGCGAAGCGGAGCACCTCGCCGTAGCGCACGGTCCAGCGGGCGGTGGCGTGCATCGTCGCCGCGGTGATCCGGTCACTGAGCTTCACATCGGTTCCTTCGTCGCCGCACGGCCCGCCGGATCGGTTTCAGCCGAGCAGGGCGACGACGTTGGCCCGGTCGGCACCGAGGGTCACGTACAGCTGCGCCCATTGTTTGTCGGTGTCCGTGGGTTTTTGGCTGTCGCAGAAGGGTTTGCGGCCGTGCGCGGTGTAGTAGCGCAGCAGTGACAGGGTTTCACCGGTGCTGCGCATCGAGTCGTCGGTGTAGCGCGGCCCCGGCGGCTGGGGCTGGTGGCGCAGGCAGGTCACCTCCGCGCCGCTCTCTTTGTCGAAGACCGGGCCAGGATCCGGTGGCGACGAGCAGGCGGTCAGAGCGGTGACGAAGCAGAGGACCAGGATCGGAACGCGCATCGCGTCTCTCCTATTCGAACAGGGCGCGGACGGTCAGACCGAGGCCCACGACGAGGACGAGCCCGGCGGTGATGGCGGGCAGGGCGGTGAAGCGGTTCCGGAAGCGTTCGACAGCGGCGATCCGGTCGCGAAGGCGGACCAGGAGCAGGCCGACGGCGGTGAGCGTGGTGGCCATGCCGAGGCCGTAGGCCAGGACGAGCAGGACGCCGAACCAGGTGCGGCCCAGGGCGATCGCGCCGAGCAGCACGACCAGCGCCGACGGGCTGGGCACCAGACCGCCTGCCACGCCCATGCCGATGAGGCCACCTCGTCCCACCCGGTGCCCATGCCCGTGTCCGTGACCATGCCCATGACCGTGCCCGTGTCCGTGCGCATGGCCGTGTCCGTGGCCAACGGCGACTGGTTGCCGTTGCAGAGCGGAGCGCAGCAGGTACGCGCCGATAGCCGTGACCAGGACTCCGCTGGCGACGCCGAGGATCCGCAGCAGCGATTCGCCGGCCAGTGCACTGGAGGCGCTGATCACCAGGCCGATGACCAGCACGCCGAGGGTGTGGGTGAGGGTGACGGTGGCGCCGACGACGACCGCGTCACGCGCGGTGCCGTCCCGGCCGGCGAGGTAGGCGGCGATGACGGTCTTGCCGTGTCCGGGTAGCGCTGCGTGGGAGGCGCCGAGCAGCAGCGACAGCAGCACGGCGAGCACGCCGACCAACGGGGTGAGGTCCTGCTTGCCGACGAGGTCCGTGAACGCGCGGGTCGCGGCGCCGAGCACCGTGCTGCCTCCCTGGGCCGCGGCCACGCCCGAGGCCGGGGTGGTGCCGGGTTCGACGCGCAGGCTCACCGCGCGGACGTCGAGGGGGTCGGCGAGCAGGTCGTCGGGGTAGGCGCGGAGTTCGTCGCTTGCGCTGGCCGAGGGTACGGGCGGGTCGATCAGGGCGATGCCGTCGCCGGTGGCGGTCATCTCGTGCCAGCCGACGCGACCCGGCCGGTAGGTGTCGCGCACCTCGACGGTGGCGGCGGAGCTCAGGTCCGCGGGGGCGGTGAGCCGGCAGGTGAGGCGGGTGGTGGCGAGCCCGGCCTCGCCGGGCGGGTACTCCACCGACGCCGAACGCAGGGACGTCACGGCGCGGGTGCCGTCGACGGTCACCGCGAGGCTGCCGGCCACGGCGTCGCACTCGCGGCCGGCGTAGCCGGTCTGACGGGCGGGTTGTTCCTGCAGGGTGGGGATCTCGGCGAGGTCGACGACCGAGACGACGTCGATCCGGTCCGGGTGCACGGTGATCGTGTGGTGGTGGTTGATGGTGAAGTTGCCCAGCGGGTGCGCGCCGGCGCTGGTGGGAACGGCCAGCATGGCGAGCCCGGCGAGCAGGAGCACGGCGAGCGCCTTCATCGCAGACCGTCCAGCGTGGTGCGGGCGGCCGGGGCGTCCACCGGTGAGAAGTGCGGGTTGGTGCGCAGCGCGGTGCCGAGCGCGTCGGCGGCCTCGGTGGTGCGGCCGAGGGCGCGCAGGATCATGCCGCGGTGGTAGGCGAACGTGGCGTTGCGCCAGCCTGTGGTGGCGGCGCGGTCGGCGTAGCCGAGGGCCTCGGCGTCGCGTCCGGCCAGGTGCAGTGCCCAGGAGAGAGCGTCGGCGACCAGCGGGTTCTGCCTGCGGTTCCACTCCCGTTGAGCGGCCGCCAGTGCGGAGGCGGCATCACCCCGGTCGGCGGCGGCGACCGAGGCGGCGAGCTCGTCCGTGCTGCCCGCGGCGGCGAGCAGCCGTTCCTGCTGCGCGAGCAGGTCGAACTGGCGGGTTGCGTCGTCGGTGCGGCCTGAGGCGCGCAGCAGGAGCGCGTACTCGTGCAGGTACTGCGGTGAGGGCACGCGGGCCACGAGGTCGGCGTAGCCGCTCAGCGCGTCAGCGGTCTTGCCCCTGGCGGCGGCGACCTTGGCACGCCCTTGCAGCAGAGCGGGGTCGAGCGGATCGACGAGCAGGCCCTGCTCGTACTGGGCGGAGGCTTCGTCGAGGTCGCCGTTGTCGAATGCGAGCTCGCCGAGGTGGTAGCGGCAGAACAGCGCGTCGGCCGGGGATGAGGAGGCCTCGAGTGCGCGAACGAGGGCTTGGCGGGCGGAGTCGACCTCGCCGCGTTGCTCGAAGTCGTAGGCGGCGCGGGTGAACGCGGGCACGCCGGGCTCGAGGTCGAGCATCCGCTGCACCGCGGCCCGCGCCTCGTCGGTCTTGCCGAGCTGGGTGAGGGCGTCGGCGAGCACGCCGTAGACCTCGGCGGTGTCGGGCAGCGCGGCGCGGGCGAGCTCGGCCTGGTCGCGGGCGGCGGCGAAGTCGTGACGGGCGTTGGCGAGGGCACCGAGGCCCAGGTGGGCGGGGCCGTTGCCATCCGGCTTGTGCCGCAATGAGGTCTCGAGCGCGCCCTGGGCCTTGCCGTAGTAGGTGGGGTCGCCGGTGATGCGGGCCTGTTCGACGTAGGCAGAGCCGAGCGAGGCCCAGGTGGTGGCGTCCTCGGGAACGCGCCGTAGCCGCTCTTGGGCGGCACTGATGGTGCGCTGCACGTCGCTGCGCGCGACCGCGGCGCCGGAGGCCGGTGGGGCGGGGTCGTCGCCGCGGCTCAGCGCGGTGGCGGTGGTGGCGAGCAGCGCCGCGCCGGCGGTGATGGCCAGCACAGCGATGATCTTGCGGCGGTTCATGGCGCGCTCCGTGGGTTGCTGTCGGGGACGTGCCGGGGGACGGACGGAGTTCGTCCCCCGGCACGCTCTTATGCGACTGCGGGAACCGCGGTCCGGAGTGGACGGCGGCTCAGCAGCCACACGCCCGAACCGATCAGCAGCGCCGCGAGGACGGCGTTGAGGATCAGCCCGTCCGGCAGGCCACCCCCGCCACCGCCACCGCCGGTGGGCGGCACCGCGCCGGCCGCACCGGAGTTGACCGCGGTGTTGTTCGGCAGCGCCACGTACGGGAACGAGGTGCCGAACGCCTTGTCGTTGGCGTTGACCTTGTCCCCGGTCGCGAGTGCGGGCACGATGCCGCTCACCGCGGCGCCTTCCAGCGCCTGCACACCGATGTCGACCACGTCGTCGGTGAGCCTGCGGCCGTTCGGGAAGCCCTGCAGGTCACCGGCCAGCACACCCAGCCGGTTCGGCGACGCCGCCGGCGGGATGGACACGTTGAGCCGCAGCTGTTCCGACGGCGTGAACTTCTTCGGGTTCACGTCGGCGTTGCCCAGCTGCGAGTTCAGGTCCGCCTTGATCGGCCCGCCCGCCTTGGTGGTGATGCCGGTCAGGAAGATCTCCGCCAGGTCGTTGCGCGGCGTGGCCGGGGCCGGGATGCCGTAGATCGCCTGGATCAGCTTGGGCACCTCGGGGTCGGTGACCCGGTTGACCAGCTCCGGTGTCTTGCCGTCGCGGTCGGGTGTGAGCGCGTTGAACTTGTCCTTCAGCCCTGCCGGCACGACGACCTCGTTGACCAGCGGGTTGCCCAGGCGTGAGACCTGCACGAACGGGCCGACCGCGTGCGACTCCCCCGGGCTGAGGATCATCGACTGGCGCTCGGTGTCGCTCCACACCCCGATGACCGGGTTGCGGGTCGCGTCGCCCTTGAGCGCCAGTTGCGACTTGGGCACCTGCAACGCGATGGTGTTGACGTTGTAGCCGCGCAGCGTGTCCTGACCGACCTCGGACAGGTTGCCGCCGTAGAGCAGGTCGAACACCCGCAGGTCGAGGAAGAACGCGTCGTCGGACTGGCCGACGTAGCTCTTGCCGCCACCGGGCACGTCGGTGATCGCCTGAGTCCGCAGCGCGCCGTAGTCCGGCATCGATGCCGGGCCGGTGTTGGACGGCGCGACCTTGCCCGACCGGATCAGCTTGCGATCGTGGCCGTCGCGGTCGATCAGCTCCAGCGCGTAGGTCTGCCGGAACAGCAGGTTCTCGTCGTCCAGCGACGTGACCGGCCCGTTGTTGTACAGGAACGTCGACTTGCCCCGGCGGTCCTCGGTGCGGAACGTCCACCGGTACGTCAGGTCGGCCTTGGCGTCACCGTCGTTGTCGATGTTGATGTCGTAGCGGGCATCGGTCGCCCGCGGGTAGAAGTTCGGCCCGCCGTTCGGCTCCTGGAACGGCGACCAGTTCGCCACCAGCGTCACCGTGTCCGGTTTGTCCGGGCTGACGAACGCGTACACGTCCGTGTTGTCCACCGCCGGATCACCCGCGATCAACGGCGCTTCCCGGTGACTCGACGCCCCGGCCGAACCGGAACCACCGATCAGCCCTGCCGCGAGCAAGGTGCTCCCGACCGCGATCAGACTTACCGCCACACGTCGTCGGCGACGTGCGGGAGGAGGTGCTGACATGCTCCATCCCTTCGGATCGACGCCCTTCCGCAGTGACAACCGCCACACGGACAGGACTCGACTCATTCGCCGCCGATGGATCTGAGGTTTGGCCGGTTCACTCGAATGCCCTCTTGCACACCGATGGCATCAGACTCGCGGGCAGATGAACCGCGCGAACTTGCGCCACCCGATGGGGGGTGACTACCTGGCGAGAGGAAGGTCGACGTCCGCCAAGGCGCGTTCGAGTTCGCGCCGGTTCTTCGCGCCGAGCTTGTTGCGGATGCGGGTGACGTGGTGCTCCACGGTCTTCGCCGAGATGAACAACGTGTCGCCGACCTCGCGGTAGGTCAGGCCGTCGCGCACCAGTGCGGCCACCTCCTGCTCGCGTTCGCTCAGGCCGTCGGCACCGGCCTCGCCCCGAGTCGTGCCGTGGAACTGCCGGGCGATGTCGAGCAGCTGCGTCATCGCCTTGCGATCGGTGGTGTGCATGGCCGCGTGCCCCGCCAGTCGTGCCGCGTCCGAACGCATGCCGTGAGCGTGCAGCTCCTGCGCTGCCGACTCGATCCGCAGGTGGTTCACGTCGCCCCGGCTCGCCAGGCTCCAGCAGCGCGCGGCCGTGGCGAGAGCGCGCGAGAACGGCAGTGCGTCCGCCGCCTCCTCCAGAACGGCAACGTGTCGTTCCGCCGCCGGGAGGTCGCCCGTGAGCAACGCCGCGTGGAAGGCGTTCCACCGCGGCAATGCTGTCCACAGTGGAGGTTTGTGCAGGCCGTCGAGCAACGCCCATCCCTCGTTCAGCTGCGCCTCGACCCGGTGGAACTGGCCGATCCTCGCCGCTGCCAGGACGATCTCGGTCAGCGGGATCAGCGTGTACAGGTCGACCGGATGCACGACGAGGGCTTGCTGAGCCGGTTCCCAGGCCTCCTTCAACGCGTGGAGATCACCGCTGCGACGGGCACGACCCAGCCGCAGCGCCGCGGCGAAAAGCGCCTCTCGCGGTTCACGGGACTTGGTCGCGAGCAAGAACTCCGACTCCTCGACGGCGTCCGCGTCGCCGGCGAGCAGTTCGGTGCAGGCGAGCAGCAACCGGTGCCGGTCCGCGTGCAGGCCTCGGCCGTCATCTCCCCGCACGGCGCCGGCCAGCAACGACCGCGCGACAGTCAGCTCCCCCGCGTGCAGGCAGATGAGTGCGGCGAGGGCCGTGGGGCTGTCCGGCCGCACCGAGGTACGTGCACCCGCCTGGTCGATCCCGGCCGTGGCCACAGCGGCCGAGACAGCGGCCATCGGTGAACCGGTGACGGTCCCGACCACCACGTCGGCAAGCCGACGTCCGAGGGTGTCGGCCAGGGAACCGGCGGGCTGCGACCGCACGCCGGCCTGGACGGCGCGAGCCTCCTCCAGCCGGCCGGCGCCGAGCAGGCCGGTGACGGCGTAGCCCAGCGCGAGACCGCTGTCCGAGCGCTGGAGCAGTTCGCCGCCACGGCCGACCTGCCCGCGCACCGTCAGTGCGGTCGCGACGATCAGCAACGCGTCGGCGTCGGTGTGTTCGACCTGCACGAGCTCCACCGCGCCGTCGAGGTCACCGCTGAGCGCCCTCGCCCGAGCGAGCAACGTCGAAGGACCACCGGCCACGGTGAACACCTTCGCAGCCAGTGCCGGATCGTCATCGATCACCTCGTGGCCCGCCGCGGTGAACACGTCCGCGAGGCCGGGATCCACCACCCCGAGCTCCAGCAGCGGCCGCACGTAGCCGGCCACCGGCTGTGATCGGCATGCCTGGGCGAGAGCGAGTTTGCGCAGCAGGTCAGCGCGTTGCTCCGCCGGTGCGAGTGCCTCGATCGCGTCGGCGGCGACGGGAAGCGGGGCTCCGTCGATCCGGAGCAGACCGGCCGACCTGAGAGCCTCGGCGGACTCCGACACGGTGTGCGGGTCCAGCGCGAGCACCGTCGCGAGCAGTCCCACGTCGAACGGGGCGCCGAGAGCACGGGCGAGCAGCAGGTCGTTCGCCGCGAGGGACAGTTCGTCGAAGTGGCGGGCGAACGCGGCACTCGGTTCCGGCGAGAGCTCGTCCAGCACGAACGCCGGTGTGCCGCCGGTTCGCTCGTGCAGGCGTCCCGCGAACTCCTCGCTCACCTCGGCGTCGAGCACCCGCGCCGTCAAGGACCGGACATCGCGGAGCGACAGGGGCCGGACGTGCACACGGACCACGGCGCCGGGCAATGCGCTGATCAACCGGCTCAGTGCGCGGTTGTCCGGCCACGGCCGATGGGCAAGCGCGAGCCTGTCTCCCGTACCCAGCCCGGCCAGCACGCGATCGGCCTCGGCCTCCCCCAGCGCGTGCCCGTCGTCGACGACGATCGACCGCTCGAACGTGCGCAGCAACGCGGTCTTGCCGCATCCGGCGGGTCCGGTCAGCACGACGTGGTCGGCAGCCCGGGCTCGGTCGAGCGTCCGGGAGGTCCCGCTGTCGAGCAACAAGAACGTGTCCGACATCGGGGACATGAGTGCGTGAACCTCCTGGTGACCGACCTGTTCAGTGGTGCTTCGGTGCATCACCCGTTCAGGTTTGGTCACCGCCCCAAGATCGGGAAATACCCCTATTCCCCTACTCGCTGTGGCACCGATCCCCGATATGACACCGCCGCGCGAGACCCTGCATGTCACCCGATGCGGCAGTGCGCCAGTTGTTCGTAGCTTTCAGTGGCACAAGCACAACGACGCACCTGGAGTTCGACGTGACCCTGCCGCAGACGCTGCACGACTTCACCCTCACCCTGCTCGGCGACCCCGATGCCCGGTCGGCCTTCCAGCTCGACCCGCAGGGCTCGCTCGACGCGGCCGGCCTCGGCGACGTGCACCCGGCGGACATCCAGGAGCTGCTGCCGCTCGTGCTCGACTTCGCCCCGGCCACCGCCGTCGGCGACTTCGGCTCGGCGATCTCCGGGCTGGACCTCGACCAGCAGCTCGACCTGCTGAGCACCCTGCAGAACACCGCCGGCCAGCAGATCGACGACAACTCCGTCCTCGGCTCGGTCTCCGGCCTGACCGCGGCCGTGCACGGCGTCACCAACGGCTTCGACATGCTCAGCGACCCGTCCACCGCCCTGGACGTCGTCGGGCGCACCGAGATCACCGACGTCACCAAGACCGTCACCGACCTCGACGTCACCGACACCGTCGGCGCCATCAGCAACGGCACCGACGTGCTCGACACCACGCACATCACCGACGTCGTCGGCGGCATCGGCAGCGGCGTGCAGACCGGCGACCTCGGCGTCGAGGACGTGCTCAGCGGTGACATCACCTCCACCCTCGGCAACGTGACCGGCAACGACCTCTCGCTCGACCACGTCGGCAACGTCACCGACATCGTGTCCCACGTCGGCAACCTCGGCGACGTGACCGGCGTCGGCCACGTCGGGGACATCGGCAAGATCGGCGACATCTCCGGCGAGCTCGGTGACGTCAACGTCGGCGGCGTGCTCAACGACCTCGACCTGAACCTCTGACACGCCACGCGAAGGGCCACCCCCGGACCGCGCTCCCAGGGGTGGCCCTTCGGCGTTCGCCGGGCCCCGGTCAGTCCATTTCGGACTCCGAGCGATCAGGGCAATCCGTTCACCGGACGGCTTCGAAGCTATGCCGTGAAACCGGGATCCACGCGTGCGATCAACCCGCATCTGCTGACCGGTGCTCACGCACTCGGTGCCCTGCCCGAAGCGGAGCGCACCGAGTTCGAGCAACATCTGGCCAAGTGTCCTGTCTGTGTCGACGAGACAGCCGGACTGAGCGAGACAGCGGCGGCACTCGGCAACGCCGTGCGCCACGTCTACCCGGTTGCCCTGCGTCCGCGGGTGCTGGGCGCGGTCCGATCGGTGGCCCAGGTGCCGCCTTCGCCCGAGGCGGTGGCGGTCTTGTCACGGCGACAGGGATTCCGGCGCGCCGCGGCCCTGGTCGCCGCTGCCTGCGCGGTCGCCGCGGCCGTCGCCGGCGTGAACGACGCACTGACCACATCGACGATCACTCCCGTGGCAGCCGCCCCGCACACCCGGATCGGCGATCTGCTGGGGGCCGCGGACCTGCGGCTCCTCGCCGCCGAGAACGGGTCGGGCAGTGTGGCGATGTCGGCCGGCCGCGACGAGATGCTCTTCCTGGCGGACGGGCTGCGCGCGTTGCCGCAGGACCGGGTCTACGAGTTGTGGCTCGTGGATGGACGCGGTCCCCGGCCCGCGGGAACCGTGCGACCGATGGACGAGGTGACGTCCCTGTTCGTGAGCGGGATCGCTGACGCCGACGAGGCCATCCTCACCGTCGAACCGGCAGCCGGTTCGCCGAGCCCCACAGGCGGGCCGGTCGTCACGGTCGTCCTTCGCTGAATCGGACGCAATCCGGCCGGTGCGGTGTGCCGAATTCCCGGTCGTGACCGATCACATTCTCGTCATCGGATATGGCGACACCGGGCGCTCCGCCGCCAACTCCGTGCTGGCGTCGCAGCCGGACGCGCAGTTGACCGTGCTGGACACCGACTTCCTCGCGGTGGCCGAAGCCACGGCCAACGGTGTCGCTGCGGTCGTCGGCGACGGACGGGACTCGTGCGCACTCAGCGAGGCGGCTGTCGACGCCGCCGATCTCGTCCTGATCGCGGTCCCGGACGACCTCAACGCATTCCTGATCACGAGAGCGCTGCGGTCGTCGAACCCGGCCACGCCGATCGTGGCCATCATCCGCGAGCCCGAGAACCAGGCGATCTTCGAGTTCGACGAGTCGGTCACCGTCCACGTACGACACTAGAGGACAGGACGAACAAAACTCCGGGAACCACGCGCGAAGCGTGGTCCCCGGAGTCCCGATTGCCGCTACCCCTGGAGATGTCAGGCGGGGAGCAGCACCGAGTCGATGAGGTAGACGGTGGCGTTGGCGGTGTGGACGCCGCCGCAGATGACGTTGGCGTCGTTGACCTTCAGCGCGTTGCCGGAGCCGGTGACCTTGACGGTGCCGGTCTCGACGGTCTTCTGGTCGCCGGCGATCTTGTCCGGGGAGATCTGGCCGGGCACGACGTGGTAAGTCAGGATCTTGGTCAGCAGCGCGTCGTCGGTCTTGAGCTTCTCGATGGTCGCGGGGTCGATCTTGGCGAACGCGGAGTCGACCGGGGCGAAGACCGTGAACTCGGCGCCGTTGAGCGTCGAGACGAGGTTGACCTTCGGGTTGAGCTTGCCGGACACGGCGCTGACCAGCGTCGTGAGCAGCGGGTTGTTGCTCGCCGCGACCGCGACCGGGTCGGCGGCCATGCCGGAGACGGAGCCGGCGCCGGACGGGACCTGCTTGGCGTAGTCGGCACAGCCGGGGCCGACGAGGTCCTTGGCCGGGTCGGCCATGGCGGACGTCGAGGGCGCCATCGAGGCCGAGGTGGTGGGCGCGGTGCTGGAGCTGCCGCTGCTGGCCATGTCGCCCGAGCCGCACGCCGCGCCGAACAGGGCGAGTGAGGCGGTGCCGAGGGCGAGGACGGTGTTGCGGACGGTCTTGTTCATGACGGGACATCTCCAAGGGGTGTTCGGGTGGTGATGCCGGTGATTCGCCGCCCGCTCACGAGCGGATGGGTGCGGTTATCGACCTGTTACCAACGGGTCCGGGAAAATCGCGCTACCAGCACAAACAAACAGCGCTAAGTCCACAATGGACCGCAGAGTCCGTTCACTCGTCCGTGTGACAAGCGCTTCCCCTGCCCGGGCAATCCGGGCCTCCACCGGCCGCGAAGCACAGGCATCACGCACTTTCATCGACCCGAGTAGGGCTCCCCCATGTTGACCCTCGCACTGATCGGTCTGATCGGCGGCCTGGTCACCGGTATCTCGCCGTGCATCCTGCCCGTCCTTCCCGTCATCTTCTTCTCCGGTGGCACGCAGAGCGCCCGCACGACGAGCTCCGGTTCCGGGGTGGCGGTGGCGGCCAAACCGGCGTCACGCGCCCGGCCCTACCTCGTCATCGCCGGCCTCGTCGTCAGCTTCAGCCTCGTCACGCTGTTCGGCTCGCTGCTGCTGACCGTGCTGAACCTGCCGCAGGACGTCCTGCGCTACGCCGGGATCGTCGTGCTCGTGCTGATCGGCATCGGCCTGATCGTGCCGCGCTTCGAACAGCTGCTGGAGAAGCCGTTCACCTGGATTCCCCAGCGCAACCCCGACGCCAGCCGCGGCGGCTTCACCCTCGGCCTCGCGCTCGGCGCCGTCTACGTGCCCTGCGCCGGTCCGGTGCTGGCGGCCATCACCGTGGCCGGTTCGACCGGCCGGATCGGCACGGAGACCGTCGTCCTGACGCTCACCTTCGCGGTCGGCGCCGCGATCCCGCTGCTCATCTTCGCGCTGGCAGGCCGTCGAGTCGCCGAGCGCGTGCAGGCCTTCCGCAAGCGCCAGCGGGGAATCCGCATCACCGCGGGCGTCGTGATGATCGCGCTGGCGTTCGGCCTGGTGTTCAACCTGCCGCAGCTGCTGCAGCGGGCGATCCCCGACTACACGGCTTCGTTGCAGGACAAGGTGAACAACTCCGAGCAGGTCCGCAAGGCGCTGAACCTGGGCGGACTGGTCAACGACCAGAACAAGGACCTCGACAAGTGCAGCGACGGCGGCACCGAGCTGGAGAGCTGCGGTACGGCACCGGACATCACCGGCATCCAGCAGTGGCTCAACTCGCAGCCGCTGGAGCTCCAGTCGTTGCGCGGCAAGGTCGTCCTGCTCGACTTCTGGGCCTACTCCTGCATCAACTGCCAGCGCTCCATCCCGCACGTCACCGCGTGGGACAAGGCCTACCGCGATGCCGGGCTGCAGGTCATCGGCGTCCACTCCCCCGAGTACGCGTTCGAGAAGGAACCCGCCAACGTCGAGGCCGCCGCGAAGAACTTCGGCATCACCTACCCGGTCGCGCTCGACAACAACCTCGGCACCTGGACCAACTACCGCAACCGCTACTGGCCCGCCCACTACCTCATCGACGCCCAGGGCACCGTCCGGCACATCAAGTTCGGCGAGGGCGACTACCAGGTCACCGAGAAGCTCATCCGGCAACTGCTCACCGACGCCAACCCGAACACCGAGCTCCCCCAGGCCACCGAGCTGGCCGATGACACCCCGGTTGTCGCCGACATCACCCGCGAGACCTACCTCGGCTCGACCAAGCGCGTGAACTTCGCCGGCAGCGAGGAGTACACCAGCGGCGAGAAGTCGTTCCAGTTCCCCGAGAACCAGGGCACCGACTCGTTCGCGCTCTCGGGTGCCTGGAAGCTCGACACCCAGTCGATCACACCCAGCGGCGAGCCCGCGCGGATCAAGCTCAACTATCGCGCCAAGGAGGTGCGGATGGTGTTGTCCGGCAAGGGAACCGTCACCGTCGACCAGAACGGCAAGACCACGACCGTCGAGGTCGACGGCACCCCGAACTCCTACCGGCTCCTCGCCACGCCGACGATCCAGGGCGGCTCGCTCACCGCGACTGTGAGCGCCGGCGTCCAGGCCTTCTCCTTCACCTTCGGATGATCAGGAACCACACCATGCACCTCGACGACGTCACCACCGATTCCTTCGACACCACCGTCCTCGGCGCGGACAAGCCTGTCCTCGTCGACTTCTGGGCACCGTGGTGCGGCCCCTGCAAGCAACTCAGCCCGGTCGTCACCGCCATCGCCGACGAACACCAGGACAAGATCTCCGTCGTGAAGGTCGACATCGATGCCAACCCCGACATCGCCGTCCGCTACCAGGTCCTCAGCATCCCCACCCTGATGCTGTTCTCCGGCGGCGAACCCGTCGCGACCCTCACCGCGCCCCGCAAACGCGCCGACATCGTCAAGGCGCTGTCCACCTGGCTCTGAACACCAGCAGAGACGCCGCGACCCCGACAGCCATCCGGCCATCGGGGTCGCGGCGTGTCCGACGTCAGGCCATCGGGATCTCGATGACCGGAGCCGTCGTCGGGGCGGCGGAGCCACCGCTCGGTTCGACGGTGAGTGCGAGCGCACGTGCGTTCGCGAGGCCGTCTGCCACCACGGGGTCGTTCTGGAGCAGGCCGGCCGAGCGCGGACCGCCGGGTTCGACCACCCACAGCTGGTAGGTGCGGTCCGCGGGCAGAGACGGCAGTCCGTCGGCGAGGAAGACCGCCTTGTTCCGGCTCGGCGACATCACCACGGTGCCGTGGCCGCCGGCGGACCCGGCGTCGTTCAGGAGCTTCGCGTCGGGGGCGTTGAGCAGGTCCGACACCTGGCCGTAGCCGGCGGCCGACTCCCGCAGCGCGTCGAGCTCCTGCCGGTCCTGCACACCCTGCACTCCGACGACGACAGCGACGAGCACGCTCGCGGCCGCGGCGAGCACGCTTCCCCTTACCAGCCAACGGCTCTGCGTCGGAAGCGCGACCACCGGCGCCACGGGAGCAGGCGTCTCCGGAGGCAACTGACGCGTGCTCGTGACGCCTGCGAGCACCTTGGCCCGCAGATGCGCGGGCGGCGCCTCCGCCGTCACGGCACCGAGCGCTGCCGCCGTGGCCTGCAGCCCCGCGACCTCCTCGGCGCAGGACGAGCAGTGCGGCAGATGCGCCTCGAACTCCGCACGCTCCGGGCCCGACAGGGCGTCCACCGCGTAGACGCCCGTCAACGTGTGCAGGTCCGCCGTGCTCACACCGCCACCCCCAAGCAGTCCCGCAGCCTGATCAGGCCGTCGCGCATCCGGGTCTTCACCGTGCCCAGCGGAACACCGAGCAGGCTCGCCACCTCCGGATAGCTGTAGCCCTGGTAGTAGGCCATCAGCACGGACTCGCGCTGCAGGTCGGTCAGGAACCGCAGGCAGCGCCGGACCTTGCGCTGCTCCAGCCGTTCGGTGACCTGCTCGACCACCTCGTCGAACGGGGTCGCCGCGTCCAGCGCGGCAACCCGTTCGTCCCGGTCGGCCGCGGCCTGCGCCGACCGCACCCGGTCGACCGCACGCCGGTGCGTCATCGTGAGGATCCAGGTCATCGCCTTGCCGCGCTCGGGGTCGAACCGGCTCGCGGTCCGCCACACCTCGAGCATGACCTCCTGGAACACCTCCTCCGACTGCGCCTGGTCCCGCAGCACGCGACGGACGAGCCCGAAGACGGAACCCGACACCTGGTCGTACAACTGACCGAACGCGGCCTCGTCACCCCGCGCGACCCGCAGGAGCAACTCGTCCGCCCCCGCTGGTTCCTCGAAACCCACTGTGGCGGTCGGTGCCTGGTCCCGTTCCCGCATCGTGCTCCTCTTCGTCACCTGTCCGGACTGCGTTCGGAGCCGACGCCCACTCGGAAAGGTGAGGCGCGCGTCACGTGCCGGAGAGGTAGGTGGACACCCGTGATGGGAACGAACTACCACTCCTGCTCCGCAGCCACCGAATCGCTCACACCTTCGTGTGAATTGGCACGAAGCTTCATGGTCAGGCGGCGTGTCCTGGTCGGCCCGCTCACGATCGACAACCCCAACGCCCAGACTGGGTTGCGCAATCCATTTTTCCGCTCTAGCTTTCTGGACAGAACAACCCAGAAAGTGAGGCCGACCCATGACCCCGTCCCCCCACCGCGGTCGAACCGCCCTCGTCACCGGCGCGACCGCCGGCATCGGCAGGGCCGTCGCCCGGCAGCTGGCCGCCGATGGCGCCGACGTGCTCGTCCACGGCCGCGACCCCGAACGCGGCGCCCAGCTGGTCAAGGAGATCGAGGCAGACGGCGGCTCCGCCCGGTTCCTCAGCGCCGACCTCACCGACTCCGCGGACGTGCTGGCGCTGGCCTCCGCCGCCGGCGAGGTGGACATCCTGGTCAACAACGCCGGGCTCTACGCCTTCACCGGCACAGCGGACACCACCCCGGAGAGCTTCGACCGGCACTTCGCCGTCAACACCCGCGCCCCGTTCCTCCTGGTCGGCGCGCTCGCCCCCGCCATGGCCGACCGCGGCTACGGCGTCGTCGTCAACATCACCTCCACCGCGTCCACCTCACCCGCACCCATCGGCACCGCCTACGGCGCCTCGAAAGCCGCCGTGGAACTGCTCACCCGGTCCTGGGCGACGGAGTTCGGCGCACGCGGCGTCCGGGTCGTCGGCGTGTCCCCCGGCCCGGTCCGCACCTCCGGCACGACGGCCATGCTCGGCGACAACGTCGACATGCTCGGCCGGGCCACCCTGCGCGCACGGATCGGCGAACCGGAAGAGATCGCCCACGTCGTCCGATTCCTCGTCAACGCCGACAGCGACTACATCAACGGAACGGTCGTCGTCGCCAACGGCGGCGAACCGAGCGCCCTTCCCGCCTGACCCGCACCGAGAACAGGAGCACCCACGATGACCGAGCAGGCGATGCCCGACTGGCTCCCCGACGGCTTCGAGATCCGCACGGCCTCCGCCAACGGCGTCCGGCTCTCCGCCGCGGTGGGCGGCCGCGGCCCCCTGATGGTCCTGCTGCACGGCTGGCCGCAGACCGGTCGCGCCTGGGCGCGGGTGATGCCCGCGCTGGCCGAGACCCACACGCTGCTCGTTCCCGACCTGCGCGGAACCGGCGCCAGTGACCGCCCCACCGACGGCTACGCCAAACGAAACCAGGTCGACGACCTGCGCGGCCTGGCCGACGCGTTCGGCCTGACCGGCCCGGCGGTCGTGGTCGGTCACGACATCGGCAGCATGATCGCGTTCGCCTGGGCCCTGCACCACCCCGGCGACGTCGCGGCCGCGGTGCTCGTCGACGCCTTCCTGCCCGGTGTCGACCTGGAGGGGTCCATGAACGTCGTGACCGGCGGCAGCTGGCACTTCGGCTTCTTCATGGCTCCGCACTTCCCCGAAATGCTGTTCGACGGCCACGAGTTCGAGTTCTTCAAGACGACCTTCACGGCCCTGAGCTCCGCACCCGTCTTCACCGACGAGCAGCTGGCGTTCTACGCGCAGTCCTACGGAGGCCGTGACCGCCTCCGGGGAGGCTTCGGTCACTACCGAACCCTCCTGGAGGACGGCCGGGACAACCAGTCGGCGCTCGCGGCGGGGCGGATGACCGTGCCCGTGCTGTCGATCGGCGGCAGGGACTCGGTGGGCACCGGCACCACCGAAGCCTTGCGTCCGCACGTCCGGCGGCTCACCGGCCTCGTCGCTCCCACCGGGCACTTCGTCGCCGAGGAAGCACCGGACTGGTTCGTCCGCCACGTCCGCGAGTTCCTCACCGCCACCACCGGCCTCGTCACCGCGGACCGGTCATGAGGGTTCTCGTGATCGGCGCCACCGGTTTCGTCGGCGGTGCCATCGCCCGCCACCTCCGCGGCGCAGGTCACGACCTCGTCGGACTCGCCCGATCCGAGGACGCCGCCGCACGACTCGAGGCCCAGCACGTCTCGCCACTGCGCGCGGACCTCGACTCCGGCCTCGCGAAGGTCCTCGCCACGGCGGCATCTGCGGACGCCGTCGTGGTCGCCGCCCAGTTGCCTCCCGCGACGGAGACGTCCGTGGTCTCCGCGCTGCTGGACGCGCTGTCCGGCACCGGGAAGGCCTTCCTGTTCACCTCCGGCAGCGGCGTGCTCCTGCAGCGCACCGCCGGCAACTGGAGCGAGGACAGCTTCGCCGAGGACGACCCGTTCACCGTCGAACCGCTCGCCGCCGAGCGACGAGCGGTCGAGATGCTGGTTCTCGCCGGACCGGAGCGGGACGTCCGCGGCATGGTCGTCCGGCCCGGCTTGATCTGGGGACCGGCCGACCACGGCCACGTGTCGATGATCTACCGCTCGGCCGCCCTCACCGGCACCGCCTGCTACGTCGGCGAAGGACTCAACACCTACAGCCACGTGCACGTCGACGACGTCACCCACCTGGTCGAACTCGCCCTGGACCGGGGCACCGGCGGCAGGCTCTACCACGCGGTCGCCGGTGAGACACCGAACCGCTGGATCGCCGAGGCGGTCGGCCGCGACCTCGGCCTGCCCACCCGCAGCCTCTCGCCGGCGGAGGCGACCGGCGTCTGGGGTGAGTTCGGCGCACTGATCATGAGCGCCTCCAGCCGGATCCGCGCGCCGCGAACGCGCCGGGAACTGGGCTGGGTGCCCCATCACACCGACATGCTCACGATGATCGGGGCACCGCACCTCCGCGCACTCGCACGGCAGGACCTGGACCGGTCCCCGGTGCGTTGACCGTTGTCGCACTAATGGCTTGGTACGGCGGAGGTTCCGGTCCAGTACACCCGGCACCCTCTCGCGGCGAGGTCGTGGAACCAGGAGGGCACCTTCTCCAGCGGGTTCCACCGCACGTCGAGTTTCTCGAGGTTCGGCAGCGCCGCCAGCGACTCGGGGAGGCGACGCAGCCGGTTCGACCGCAGGTCGAGGTGGCGCAGACCGTGCAGCTCTTCCAGTTCGACCGGTAGTTCGGAGAGGTCGTTTCCTCGGAAGCTGAGCGTGTGCAGCTGGGGCAGGCCGGAGAAGTCGAGGTCCAGGTGGCTGAGCCGGTTCCCGTCGAAGTGCAGCTCGCGCAGCCGACCTAGTTTCCCGACGCAGTCCGGGATGGAGGCGAAGCTGTTGTTCTGCAGTCGGAGTTCCACGAGGTCGCCGAGTTGGCCAACCGATGCCGGCAACGACGTCAAGCGGTTGTCGGCCGCGCCCAGGTACCGCAACGCCGACATGGCACCGATGTCGTCGGGCAGCGATTCCAGTGAGCCGTCGGCAACGTAGAGGAACTCGAGGTTGTGGAGTCTGCCGAGCCCGTCGGGCAGTGCCTGCAACTGGTTGTGCGCGATGTCCAGGATGGTGAGGTCCGTGAGTTCACCGAGCTCGGCCGGCACGGTCCGCAGGCGGTTGCCGTGCAGATAGAGCTCGGTCAGCCCGTTCAGCTTCCGGATGTCCGCTGGAACGTGGCCGAGCAGGTTGTCGCCGATGTTGAGCACCCGCAGCGACTCCATCGACCAGAGCTCGTCCGGCAGCGCGGTGATCCGGTTGGCCATCACGTTCAGGTTGTCGGTTTCCGACTTCAGAACGTCCGCTGGAATCACGTCGAGATCAGTACGACACAGGTTGACCGGCACGGGCCGCATGGTAGGCCGTGCCACGCGCAGCGGTACACAGCCACACCAGGTCGAGGCGCCGGAGATCCCGGCGCCCGCTCACGTCCCCTTTGGACAGTGCCGCCGACCACCGCCGGCACGCCGTCGTCATGTGCGGTTGGCTTTCCACGCCGCGTACTCGGCCGGCATGCACACCGAGCACGGCCGGTAGCCGGCGGCGACCGCGGTTTCCTCGTCCGCGAAGAACACGCGGTTGCGCACGTACCCGCCGCGCGCGATGGCGCGCAGAGCGGAAGGGCAGTCCAGCCGGCCGTAGATCCGGCCGGGCCGGTGCCCGCCCAAGGTGCCGGGGACTTCCGAGCCGCGGGGAACGCGGTCCGGGCCGAGAAGGGTGTACCCCTTCCCCGGTTCGGAAGGAGGTGGTCCGTGCATCGGTTCAGGCCGCGTCGTGGAACACGAGTGCGAGGGTGAACCGCTGTCCGCTGCGCACGGCCGAGACTCCGTGCCGGACGGGTGCGGCGGACCAGCCGCGTGCCGAGGCCACGGGACGGTCGCGGGTGGTGAAGAGGTAGCCGTGGCCGTGCGGCAGCAGGGTCGCGGTGCCCCGCGACTGGGCGCGGGGCCGTTGTTCGAGCAGGAGGAACTCGCCACCGGTGTGGTCGACGCCGGGCCGGGAGAGGTTGATGACGACCTGCAACGGGAACACCAGGTCGCCGTAGAGGTCGCGGTGCAGGGCGTTCCAGTCCTTCTCGCCGTACTTGAGCAGGATGCCGGTCGACTTGGTCTGCCCCGCGTCGTGGCACAGCGCCAGCCACTCGTCGAGGGTGTCCGGCCAGGGCGCCGGGCGGCCGAGCTTGGCCCACCAGTCACGGGCGATGGGCAGCAGGCGTGGGTAGATCGCCTGCTTGAGCTGTTCGAACGCCTCGGGGTACGGAGCGTGCAGGTAGCGGTACTCGCCCTCGCCGAACCGGTGTCGTCCCATGTGGACGGTGCTGCGGAACGCGTCGTCGCGGTCGTACAGGGCGCGGAACTCCGCCGTCTCCTCGTCGGTGAGCAGACGCGGCAGCAACGCGCCGCCGTACTCGTTGACCTCGTTGGTGATCGCGTCCCAGTTCCCGGACTCGACTCTGTCCTGCCACGGGTTCATGCGGCGCGCTCCAGTTCCAGCAGGGTCGTCTTGGCCTGCAGGCCTCCGACGTAGCCGCCCAGGGAGCCGTCGGTGCGCAGCACGCGGTGGCACGGCACCACGACGGGCAACGGGTTCGTCGCGCACGCCGTGCCCACCGCCCGCACGGCCTTGGGGTTGCCGACGATCGTGGCGACGTCCTTGTAGGTCTCGGTCCGCCCGTAGGCGATCTCGGGCAGATGCAGCTGCACGAGCCGGCGGAACCCGCTGGACAGCGAAAGATCCAACGGCAGGTCGAACCCCGTACGCCTGCCCTCGAAATACTCGTCAAGCTCACGCCGGGCGAGATCAAGGCGCCGGGGCGCGCGCAGGATCCGCGGACTGATCCTCACCGAGAGGGTCTGCAAGACCTTGTCGTGGTCCTCGACGTCGTAGGCGACGCGGACCAGGCCACGTTCGGTCGCCGCCAGCAGCAGCGAACCGACCGGCGTGTCCACGACCGTGTAAGCCACATCGAGCAGCCCTTCGCCCGCGGCCGCCTCCTGCAGCCTGCGATGCAACCGGTCCAGCACATCCGGCTCGGCCGGGCGCGCCAGCAGCGCCGCGATGTCGGGCTCCTGCCCCGGCGCACCCCCGCCGGTCATCATCGGGCCGGTGGTGATGGTGTCGTTCATCGGGTTTCTCCTCTCGAGAGTGCACCCTGATAGATGGTTCGCAACCTGCTGATCCCGTCGGACGCGGCTCTGCGCACCGCCTCCGGCGTCGCTCCGACGATCACGGCGATCTCGGCGTAGGGCAGACCGACGACGTGGTGATAGGCCACCGCCTGGCGCTGTTTGTCCGGCAAGGCCCGCACCGCCTCCCACAGCCCGGCATCGACGGCCTCCGGACCGTCCACCGAGGACACCCGATCGGCCGCATCCTCCACCGGCACCGCCCGCCGACGCCGCGCCCTGATCATGTCGACCGCCTTGCGATGCGCGATCGTCACCAGCCACGCCTCCACGTTCGCGTCCTCCGGCAGACCCGGATAAGCACGCATGGCCGCCAAGAACGTCTCCGACCACGCGTCCTCGGCGTCATGCACCCCCACCACCGCCCGGCACACCCGCAACACCGTGCCCGAGTGCGCCGCCACGACGGCTTCGAATGGCTTCTTCATGTTCATCAACAGGCAGACGTCCCGGTCATCCCGATCGTGACGTCACCGAGCACCGTGCCGACGACGGCATGCCGTGTGTACATCGTTGCGCCTCCTTGCCGTTCGGTTTTCGTGGTCTCGGCTCGAAGACGGCGGCGGTCGCGCGAACGTGAGCCGCAAGCTCCCGATGTGGCGACGATCACATAATCGGGCAATTTTCGCGACCACCTCACATTCAGCTCGGCGCGGTCGTCTTCAGAACGAAACCACTCGTGATCGGGCACGGGCATCACGCTGCCCGGATGAAGGTGTCGCACACGTTCAACCCGGTGGTCGGACCCCTGATGCTGGCGGGCCGGCTCCGGTACGGCCGTCGTTCGCACTCTTCGCGCCGCGGTCACCGGAAGGAGCTCTCGCGACCGTGCTGACGAATCCACCGGCGGGGCCGGCTCACCAGACGCGCGTTCAATCCGGTCGCACACCGGGTCGCATTCCCGCGGCGACGTTGGAAGCGATCCCGTTCGCCTTCGCTCCGAACTCACCCCCGACGCTCGACGAGGAGACAGCCGTGTTCGAGCTCGTGCGCGGGCTGCGCGCCTCTCGTGTGGTGATCGGCTCCGGCCGTGACGAGGTCTGCGTCACCGCCGGAGACGCACTCGCCGAGAGACTGCGCCTCGCTCGAACAGTCGACGTCGGCCGTGTCACCTGGCCGGGAGAAGCCGCGTCCTGGCTCAAGCACACCGAGCGCATGGTGTCCGAGGCGGACGCGTGGGTCCTGCTCGACCACCTCGGCGGCACCGCCCAGGTACTGCACCGTCTCGCGGCGCGTCCCGGCTGGCGGCCTGACCGGACCGTGGTGTGGTCGGCGCTCGCACGGCCGCTCCTCCTCACCCTGTTCCGCCCTGGCACGCTCGACGGACTGCGCGGGACACGCGTCGACGGCAGCATCTGGCAGGTTCGCCACGGCCACGTTCACCCACTCGACAAGGAGCATCGCTGACATGTCCCTGTTCCCCGACCACACGTGGACTTCCGGCGACCCTGTCGCACTGGACGGCTCCGGAGCCGTGCACCTGCCCGGCTGGCTGACGTTCGAGCAGCAGCAGCGCCTCGTCACCGCGTTCCACGAATGGGCCGACGGGCCCGTGCCGCTGCGCGCCGCGGTCCTCCCGCGCGGGCAGCAGATGTCCGTGCGCACGGTGTGCCTCGGCTGGCACTGGCAGCCTTACCGGTACACCCGCACCGCCGACGACGTCAACGGCGCCCGCGTCGCCCCGCTTCCCGGCTGGCTGGTCGAGATGGGCCGCAACGCCCTTGCCGCCGCCTACGACCCCGGCGCGGCCGCCGCGTGGCATCCGGACACCGCGCTGGTCAACTACTACGACAGTGCCGCGCGCATGGGCATGCACCAGGACAAGGACGAACGCAGCGACCAGCCCGTCGTCTCGCTGAGCGTCGGCGACGCGTGCCTGTTCCGCTTCGGCAACACCGAGACCCGCGGCAAGCCCTACAGCGACGTCGTCCTGCGTTCCGGTGACGCGTTCGTCTTCGGCGGCCCGTCTCGCTTCGCCTACCACGGCGTGCCGAGGACCTACGCGGGAACAGGCGACCCCTCCACCGGCCTGCCCGAGGGCCGTATCAACATCACCATGCGCGTCACCGGGCTCGGCGACTGATGGCGGACGCACGCGACACCGACGGAGTGGTCGTCGGACCGGACGGGCTGGCCCGGCCCGCCTGGGCGGCGGTGGACGAGCTCCTGCGCGAGTACTACGACACCGAGTGGGGCATGCCGGTGCGCGACGAACGAGGGCTCTACGAACGCGTGTGCCTGGAAGGCTTTCAGGGCGGCCTGTCCTGGGCGACGGTCCTGCGCAAGCGCCCGGCGTTCAGAGCGGCGTTCCACGACTTCGACCCCGACGTCGTCGCCCGCTTCAGCGAAACCGACGTCACCAGGCTGCTCTGCGACACGGGCATCATCCGCAACCGCCGCAAGATCGAGGGCACCGTCACGAACGCCCGCGCGACCCTCGCGCTACGCGATGCCGGCGGCCTGGCCGAGCTCATCTGGTCGTTCAAGCCTGACCGCACACCGGAGCCGACGACCTTCTCCGAGATCCCGACTCAGTCGGCCGAGTCCGAAGCGCTGTCGAAGGAGCTGAAGAAACGAGGCTTCAAGTTCGTCGGACCGACCAGTACGTACGCGCTGATGGAGGCCGTCGGGCTGGTCGACACACATCTCGTCGACAGCCATCGACGGGGCACGTCGGGCATCTGGGCACCAGCGCACCTGCCGTGACGGGCTGGTGTGCGGCGTCAAGATGCCCTCCACGCCGCACACCAGCCACGCGACAAGAACTGACTGATCCCGGCTTTCGCTAGGGACCGACGAGGGTGACCGCGCTTCCCGCCGGGATGCGCTGGGCCGGCTCCACCGACTGGACGGCGCAGGGCACGTCCTCCCCGTTCGGTGAGACCACGGTGACCTGGAGGCCGAGCGCCTGCAGTTCCGCCCTGGCGTCGCGGATCGGCTTGCCGCGCACCTCCGGCATGGAGACGGCGTTCGACAGGACCAGCGTCACGCTCTTCTGGTCGGCGCCGAGCATGGTGCCGGGAGGTGGGTCGGTGCGGACGACACGGCCGTTGTCGACGGCGGCGGAGAACTCCACGGGTCCGTCCACGCTCTCCAGCCCGTTGCGCTGGAGTTCGAGGACCGCCTCGTCCTTGGTCAGGCCGGCGACGTTGGGCACGGCCTTCTTGGGCGCCGGTCCCTTGCTCAGCACCAGTGTCACCTGGTCGCCGATCCGCAGCTGGGTCCCTGCTCGCGGCTCCACGGCGATGACGGCGCCCGGCGGCACGGTGTCGCTGAAGGCTTTCTTGGCCTCGTCCGCGACGGCCTTGAGACCGTTCCCCTCGATCTCCTTGGTGGCCGCGTCGACGGCCACGCCGGCGTTGAGGAACGGGACGACCGGGCGTCCTCGCGACACGTAGACCGTGATCGAGGAGCCTTTGCGGAGTTCGGTCCCGGTGCCGGGCTCGGTGCGGAGCACGGTGCCGGTGGGCACGTCGTCGCTGAGGACGCGGACCACCTGAGCGCTCAGCGACGCGTCACGCACCTGCGCCATCGCACTCGTCTCGCCCTGTCCGCCGACCGCGGGCACGACGGTCTGACGTCCCGTGCCCACCCACCACCACGACAGGCCGGAGACGAGGACGAGTGCCGCGGCGATGACCGCCCAGATGCCGATCCGGCGCCGGGTGCGCCGGCGCTTCTCCTCGGCCGGGTCGCGCTGCACCGGTCTCGGCCGGGCGGGCCGCGGCCTGGCTCCGGCCGCCCTCAACGGCGTGGTCCTCTCGGCTGCCGACGCAGGGGTCGCCACGGCCGGTATGACCATCGTGCGGTCTTGTTCCGGAGGTGTGCCGGGTGTGGGCACCGGTTGCGGCTGCAGCCCCAGCTCCTCCCCGACGCGTTCCAGTTCCTGCAGGAACACCGACGCGTCGGCGGGACGCTGCATCGGGTCGCGCTGGGTCGCGCGGCGCACGAGGTCGTGCAGGGCCGGTGGCACACCGGGAGCGGCCGGGCTCGTCTGCCCGGCGTCGGGGGATGCCGCACCGGTGAGCATCTCGTGCAGGAGGTTTCCGGCCGCGTGCACGTCAGCACGCGGGTCCGGGACGCTCGCACCGGTCTGCGGCGGAGACCACACGGGCGCGGGGGCGCCCGTGTCGTTCAGGGCGTGCAGCAACCCGAACCTGGTCACCCTGACCTGACCGCCGGCATCGATCAGCACGTTCTCCGGCCGGACGTCACCGTGCACCAGTCCCGCGCGATGGGCGGCACCCAGCGCCGACAGCACCGGGCCGAGCACGCTCAGGGCCACCGCGGGGGCGAGCCTTCCCCGTTCCTCCAGGAGGTCGCGGAGGCTGCCGCCGTCGACGAACTCCATGACCAGGTAGACCTGATCGCCTTCGACGCACTGGTCGTGCACGGCCACCACGGCCGGATGGCGCAGCTGCGCGGCGATGCGCGCCACCCGTTCGAACTCGGCGGTGGACACCGGCGCCGACGAGTGCACGACCTCGACGGCGATCGCCCGGTCCAAGCGGACGTCCCGGCCCCGGTACACGGTGGACGTCGAGCCACGTCCGAGCACCGCGTCCAGCCGGTAACGCCGCTCGAGCAGGACACCTGTCAGGTTCGCGACACGCTCGGGCACGATCGCGGATGATAGCCACAGATCCATCGGTGAGACATCGAAGTCGCCGAACGCTCGCGGAAAACGCGGCGCCGGGGCATCGGGGAAATCCCCACCCCTCCCCCGGAACTTCGCCTGCGGTGCGCTAGAAATCGTTCATGCGTTCGAGTCCCGCAGGCGCCGAGTCGTTGCCCCACTTGGTCGAACGGGACGCCGAGACAGCCGTGCTGCGCGCCGCCGTCGAGGCTGTGACGCGCGGGCAGGGCGGCGTGGTGGTCGTCGACGCGGGTGCCGGCATGGGCAAGACGGCGTTGTTGCGCCGGGCTCGTGCCGCGGCGGTGGACGCCGGAGTCGTTGTGTTGTCGGCTCGTGGGGCCGAGCTGGAGCGGGACTTCGCGTTCGGGCTCGTTCGTCAGCTGTTCGAGACGACGTTGCCGGTGGACGTGGAGCGGCGGCGGGCGTTGTTCACGGGTGCCGCCGCGGCCGTCGAGCCGATCTTCGACCTCGGTGAGGGCGAGACGGGGTCGTTGTTCAGCCTGTTCAACGGGTTGTACTGGCTGTTGGTGTCGCTGGCCGAGAGCGGGCCGTTGGTGCTCGTCGTCGACGACGCCCAGTGGGCGGACCCGTCTTCCATGCGGTTCCTGGGTTTTCTCGCCCGGCGGCTGGACTCGGTCGCCGTGCTCCTGGTGGTCGCGACCCGTGGCGGGGAGCACGACGACGGCGGGCTGCTCGACGACGTCCTCGCCACCGAGGACTGCGCGCACCTGCGGTTGCGCAGCCTCAGCCCGGCCGGTGTGGCGCGGTTGGTGCGCGCGACGGTGAGCGGCGCCGACGACGCGTTCTACGAGGCGTGCCACGTGACCACGGCGGGCAATCCCCTGTTCGTCAGGGAGCTCGTCCGGGTCCTGGCCGAGAGCGGCAGCGCCAGTGAGACCGCGGCGGTGGTCACCTCGGCCGGGCCCGAGGCGGTCAGGGGGCACGTGGAGGCCCGTCTGCGCAGGCAACCGGACGAGGTGCGGCGGATCGCCCATGCCGTCGCGGTGCTGGGTGACTCGACGGCGCTGACGCTGGTCGCCGAGCAGGCGGGAGTGGACGTCGCCACCGCCGCGGCCGGCGCGGAACGCCTGGTGCGCCACGGTTTCTTCGGCGCGGCAGACCCGCCGGCGTTCGCGCACGTGGTGCTGCGCGACGTCGTCCACTCGCTGGTTCCGCTGGCGGAGCGCGGCGCGGGGCACGACCGCGCGGCCAGGGTGCTGGCCGCGTCGGGGGCCGCGGTGGCCGCGGTCGCCTCACACGTGCTGCGGACGGTGCCCGCCGAACGCCAGGACCGGGTGAAGGTGCTCGTCGCCGCCGCGGCCCAGGCGTGGCAGCGCGGGTCACCGCAGGACGCGGGGACCTACCTGGCCCGCGCCAGGCAGGAGCCGCCGGAGGCGGAGCTGCGCTCGGAGGTCAGCCGGCTGCTCGGCAACTGCGAGGTGCACCGGCTGGCGATCGCCGAGGCGGACGTCCACCTGCGCGAGGCGCTCGCGCTGGCCGGCACGCCGGAGCAGAGCGCCCGGTGCGGCTACAGCCTGGCCCGGTTCCGCAACGCCTGCGGCGAGATCCCGGCGGCGTTGACGCTGCTCCGCCAGGTCGCGCGGGTCCTGCCGCGGGACGCGCCCGCCCAGCTCGGCAGGGACCTCGTGTCGGAGCTGCTCGGGGTGGCCCGCTCCGACCTGTCGGCGCGCGAGGAGCTGGTGGCCCGGCTCGCCGCGTTCCGTGCGACGGCCGACCGCACCGATCCCGTGCTGGCAGCGCACCTGTCGGTGGAGGAGGTGTTCACCGGCGGGCGCGCCGACGACGCGGTCGCGCTGGCCGAGACCGCGCTCGACGGCAACCGCCTCACGCCCGAGCGGTCGGCGCTTTGGTCGGCGGTGAACACGCTGCTCGTGGCCGACCGGCTCGTCGAGGCCGAGCAACGCGGCCAGCGGGCGCTGCGCAACGCGCTGGAGCGCGGGCAGCTGTTCGCCGTGGGCATCGTGCACGCCTATCTGGCGCGGATCTCGTTGCTGCGCGGGAATCTCACGGCCGCCGGCGAACACGTGGAGCTGGGCACGCGGGCGGTCCCGAGGCCGAACGTCGCGCTGCCCGCGCTGGACGCCGCACGGGTGCACCTGCTCGTCGAACGCGGCCGGCTGGACGAGGCACGCGCGGTGCTCGACGACGGAGTGCTGGCCGATGGTGCGATGCCGAGCGCGTCGTTGCACACGTGGCTGCTGGAGTCGCGGATGCGGCTGCACGCGGCGTCGGGCGACGACGAGGCGTTGCTCACCGATGCGATGGCATGCGGCACGGTGTACGCGAGGTGGGGCGTGACCGGGCTGTGGGACGTGCAGTGGCGCCTGCACGCGGCGGCCGCCCACCGCAGGGCGGGCCGGCGGGACCAGGCGGCGGTGCTGGTCGCGGAACAGCTGCGCCTGGCACGGTTGTTCGGTGTGCCGAGGCACGTGGCGATGGCCCTTCGCGCGGGCGCGGACGGTGACCTGGGAGTGCTGGCGGAGGCGGTGCAGCTGCTGCGGGAGGGCCCGGCACGGCTGGAGCTGGCCGAGGCGCTCGCCGACCTGGGCGAAGCGCGCCAGCGGGGCGGCGACCGTGCCGGCGCACGCGCCACCACGAAGGAAGCGGCCGAGATCGCCGTGGGGTGCGGCGCGGAAGCTCTGGCCGCACGGCTGACCGCGGGTCTGACCGTGGGCGGAGGCCGGCCGCCGCGCATCGAGGTGACGGGAGTGGCGGCGCTGACCCCGTCGGAGCTGCGGGTGGCGGAGCTGGCGGCCGACGCGCTGACCAACCGGCAGATCGCCGAGAACCTTTTCGTCACCGAGAAGACCGTGGAGACGCACCTCGGCAGGGCCTACCGCAAGCTCGGCGTGCGGTCGCGCACCCAGCTCGCGGTGCGCATGTCCCACCGCTGAGTCCGGCGGCGGCGCTGCCCGCGACCCGTACGGGCGGCAACGTCAGGGGATTCGTCAGGGGTTCCCCGGACGACGCGCGGGGTCTCCCCGCCATAGCGTTCCGGCAACCGGTCAGGCACAGGACGCGCAGCCCGCGTCCGGCTCGTCTCCGAGGTCTCCCGCGGTGTGTCCGCCTCAGGCGGGGGCCGCGGCGCGCCGTCCGGCGAATCGTCCCGTCCCGGAACCTTTGGAGGACCAGTGCTGCGCGAGGAGTCGGCTCCCGACTACGAGGACCTGTTCGGCGAGGCGGAGAACAGGCCGGACGACGCGCGGTCGGTCTACTCCCCCGCCGCCTACCTGGTCGACCTGCTGGCGATGCTGGAGACCGACTTCGCCGCGCCGTCCCTGCTGGAACCCGCGCGCAGGCCCGACCTGAAGCAGGTGCCGCTGGACGAGGCGAACACGCTCACCGAGACGCCGTACCTCGACATCGTCAACTCGGTGCTCGAAGGCACCTTCGAGGGCGGTGACCCGTACGAGCAGCTGCTGCTGCGGAAGTACCCGTTCGTGCTGCCCTTCTCCTTGTCCCACGCGCGGATCGCGACCTACCTGCGTCACCTGGAGGTCACGCCGCTGGAGCTGTACCGGCTGTTCGCCCCGCGGCCCAGCCACGACGTCGCCGCCCGCGAGTACCTCGGCATGTCGCCCGCGGAGGTCGCGGAGGTGCTGCGTGACGACGAGGCCGTCGCCGCGGACTTCGGTCTGAGCGGGCAGAAGCTGTCCGTGTTGAAGAGCGCGGAACGACTCGCGGAGGCTCTCGGGCTCACCGGCGAGGAGCTGCGCGCGTTGGTGGCCGTCACCCCGCCGGCGTCCATCAGCCCCGATGGGTCCACAGTGGACTGGGGCGGGAACGGTGGGGAGTGGCTCACGCGGGCCCGCAAGCTGGTGCGGATGTCCCGGGCCACCGGGCTGGCCCTGCCGGACCTCGGTCTGGCCGTGAACTCGTGCTGCGGCGGCCGGATCGACGAGGCCGGCCTGCGCACGCTGGCGGTCGTGCTGCGGCTGCACCGCGTGCACGGGCTCGCCGTCACCGACATCTGCCGGATGGCCGTGCCGATCGAACCGGCGGAAGTTCAGGGCTGTTCGGGCGACCTCCTCGCGGTGCGCAACAAGGACTACCTGTCGCGGCTGTCGGGCTGGATCGAGGTGGCGGAGACCGACATCGGCACCATCGTCCGCCGCTACCGCGAGCGCTACCGGGCCGACGAGCCCAGCCCGTTCGACCGAGGCGGGATCGGCCTGCCCGAGATCGGCCTGCTGCACCGGACGGGCCTGGTCGCCGGTGCGCTCGGCATCGGGGTGGACGAGCTGTTCGACGTGCTGACGGCGCTGGACAGCGATCCGTCGTCCCGGCGGTACACGACGTTCCCGGTGCTGGGCGAGATCGATCCCGGCCGGCGCGACGTCTTCGCGATCCTCGCGGGCGGGGCGCCGGCCGAGAGCCTGTGGCTGGTGCAGACCCTGTTCGAGGTGGTCGGCTGGATGCAGGCCGCCGGGTTCGGCGGTGCGGAGCTGGCCCTGGTGCTCGGTGGTGGCCCGGACTCCGGCGAGGACGGCGGGCGGGCGCTGGCCGGCGCGATCGGCCAGGCGTTCGGCGCGGTCGCCTTCGGTGCGGAGATGTTCGCCGGCAGCCGGTTCGAGGGGCGCGCCGCCACGGTCGTCAGCGACGTGCTGGCCGCGTACGACGACGGCGTGGTCTCCCCTGCGGACGACCGGCTGCTGCGGCTCGACCGGGAGGTGGTGGTCGCCGCCGCCTACGACGCCGTGACGGATCTCGGCGTGGTCGTGCCGGAGGACTTCGCCGGGCTCGGCCTGGGCGACCGGATGCAGGCGAAGATCTTCGGCAACCTGGTGCTGCTGGGACATCTGCGGGCCGACGGCACCCTCGCCGGCGAGGTGCCGGAGGACCTGCGGCTGGCCACCGACTTCGACGACCACCGCGAGCAGCTGTTCAAGGCGATCAGCGCGGTCGCCGACACCTCGGCCGCGTTCTTCCCTGCCGACCTCGCGGTGTTCGGGACGTTGACGCCGCAGCAGAGCGCCGAGCTCTACGACAACCTGGTCTACCACGGACATGTCGCGGACAGCGGCGAGCTCGCCGATCCCGGTTTCTTCGCCGACCCGGCCAACATCGACCTCTTCGACCCCAGTGTCGACCTGACTGACGCGCAAGCGGCCGTGCGAGCCGAACTGGCCGCGCGGACCGTCCGGTTCGCCGAGGAGCCGTTCACCCTGGACACCGGCGTCTTCGCCGGTCTCGGGCTGAGCCCTGCCGGGGTGACGGCGCTGGTGGAGAGCCTGGTCTTCAACGGCCATCTCAACGAGAACGGCGAGGTGCGGGACAAGACGGCGCTGGTCGACCTGCCCGCCGCGGACTTCGGTCTCGCGCTGGAGTTCTACCCGAAGCGCCGGGCGGTCCTGGACGCGATCCAGACGAGCCTGCGGCGGCTGCGGGCCGAGCTGCACACCTTCACCGCCGACGACTTCGCCGTGATCGCCGACGAGACCGTCTGTCTGCGGGTGGTCGCCGCCCTGGACGGCGGCTACACGCGTGAGCGGCGGATCGTGGACGAGGCCGTGTTCGCCCGGCCCTTCGACGGCCTCGACCTCGGCACCGGTTTCCTGCGCGCGGACCAGGAGATGGTCTTCCACCGGATCGGTGCCGTCCTGGACGACCAGCGGCCGTACCGGGTCGACCCGGCCGCCGTGGCCGCGCTGGGCTTCACCGGCGAGGAGCGCGACCGGCTGCTGGCACACCTGGTCGCGGCCGGTCACCTCACCGACGGGTTCGCGGTCGCCCAGGAGCGCCTGCCGTACTTCGGCGAGATCACCAGCGCCTACGACTTCGAGCTTCCCGGGCTGACCGACTACAGCAGGGACGTCTTCTTCCTGCTGCACGCGGCCGCCGTCGAGACCACCGCGGCCGTGTCCGAGATCGCCGACCTGCTCGTCCGGCGTGCGGGCGAGCAGGAACTGGTGCTGCACGGGGTGGTGGCCGACGCGTTCGGCATCGCGGCGGCGACGGCCGCGGCGATCTGCGAGGCCGTGACCGGCGGGCCCGCCGAGGCGGTGGACCTCCTGGTCGCTCCGGTGCTGGCGGCGGGAGGCCCGCCGGAGGACCCGCGGTTCCGGTTGGCGCACCGGCGGATCCGCCGGTTCGCGGTCCTGGCCGCCAAGCTCGGGCTGAGCCCCGCCGAGGTCACGGCCGTGTTCGCCGACCAGGACCTGGTCGGCAAGTTCCCGGAGAACCTCGTGCTGCCACCGGGGGTGCGGCAGTTCGACGCCCTGCTGGAGGCGCAGGACGGCACTGTGCTGATCTTCGCTGGAGCGGGTTACTGGACCTACGCCGCCGAATCCCGCGCGCTGGTCACCCCGGTCGCGGCGCCGCTGTCCGACCTGTCACCCGCTTTCACCGGGCTGACCGGGGTCGACGCCGCCTTCACCCTGCCGTCCGGCGTGGAGTGGGTCGCGGGGCACACCGCGGACGGGACCTCGCGCGCCTTCACCCGTCAGCCCGGCAGCACCCGATGGGTGCCGCGCGACCAGGTCTGGGGCAAGGTCAGGAACACCTTCACCGATCCGGACCGGATCGACGGCGCGTTCGTCGACACGGACGGCCGCACCCACCTGTTCAGCGGCGACCAGTACATCCGGTACTCGACGCCGGACTACACGCACGTCGACGAGGGCTACCCGCGGCCGATCACGGAGTGGCAGGAGCGCGAGGGCGTCGAGGGAGGTGCCGGGCCGCTCGACGCGTTCCAGGCACCGGACGGGCGCGTCCACGTGCTCACCGGCGCGACCGGCTGGGGCGTCCTGCGCAATGCATTCGAGCGGCTGGAGCGGGTCGGCGCGGCGCACGTGGCTGGGTCCGCCGTCCAGCTGTACGCGGGCGACCAGGTCGTCCGGTACTCCGACAGCATCGAGAACGACGGCGTGCGCGCCGACGAGGGGTACCCGCGCCGCGTCCACGACGTTCCGGCGCGGTTCGACAGCGGTGTCGAAGCGGCCTTCACCGACGCCGGCGGTGTGCTGCACCTGTTCAAGGCCGGCATGACCGCCGCGGTCACCGCCGAGGGCGCCTCGGTCGTGCCGACCGCCCAGCGGTGGGGTGTGCTCGCGCCGGTGCTGCCGAGCGGCCGGGTCGACGCCGCCCTGGCCGGTCTGGACGGCAGGACGTACCTCTTCAGCGGCGGGAGCTACCTGCGTTACTCGTCCGCGAGCTACTCCACCGTGGACGTCGGGTACCCGCGGCCGGTCGAGGCGGACTGGGGTGGCATCGGCGAGGTCGACGCGGCGTTCGTGATGGACAACAGGACGTACCTGTTCGGTGCCGGCGGGGTGTTGTTCGACCTGCCGCTGGACCTGCACGACGACGTGGCCGGTGCACGACTGACGCCCGCGCTGCGCACCCGGTTCGCCGAGCACGGCCTCGTCCTGACCGGGATCGCCGGTTCCGCTCCACAATGGACTCTCATGACGGAGCAGGGCGTCACCCTGACGGTCGCGCTCGAAGGCCTGCGGATGAAGGTCCGCGGCGGCGGTGCGCGCTACTACGTGCGCTACAGCACCAACGACTACCGCGTGCCCGACCCCGGTTTCCCGAAGCTGTTGTCCGACAACTGGTGGAACATGCCAGAGGGGCTGGACCCCGGCCCTGTCGACGCCGTCTTCACCGGGCGCGACCACCACACCTACCTGTTCGCCGGCGACCGGTTCATCCGGTTCGACGCCCGGCACCGCTGGTGGTCGCCGCCGATGTCGTTGCGCGAGCAGTGGGACAGCGTGCCGTTCGACTCGGTCGACGCCGCGTTCGTCGGCCACGACGGCCGGACCTACCTGTTCTCGGGCGACCGGTACGTCCGCTACTCGACCGACGACTACACCCGCGTCGACGACGGCTACCCGGCCACCGTCAGCGCGCACTGGGGCAAGGTGCGCAACACCATCGCACGCTCCGGCCAGGTAGACGCGACCCTGGTCACGCGGGTCGTGGAGCAGGTCGACGGCGTCGACGTGCACCGCACCCACACCTACCTGTTCTCCGGTGACCAGTACTTCCGCTACCGCGACGACGAGTTCGAGCACGTCGAGGCCGGATATCCCAGGCTCGTGGCGGACCTGGCGGCCGAACCGGGGCTCTCCGCGTTGGACGTCGCGTTGGACGGTGTCGACGCCGCGTTCGCGGACCGCCGCACCACCTACCTGTTCCGGGACGGGCGGTGTCACGCGGTTTCCGCTTCGGCCTACCGCCGCTACGACGACCTCGACCTGGCCGACGTGTCCTGCGCCTTCGTCGAAGGCGGCAGCGTCATCGCCGCCCAGGGCGAGCGGGGCTGGGTGAAGCGGTCCGCCATCGAGGCCCCGCAAGCCCACGCCACCCCGTTCCGGCCGAGGACGCTGCGCACCGTTCCGCCCGAGTTCCAGTCCGGTGTGGACAGTGTGCTGACGGGCACCGACGGCAACGTCTACGTGTTCAAGGGCGGCAGCTGCTTCGACACCCGGCTCGACCGCGCGTATCCGCTCGCCGCGGAGTGGGGCCGCCCGCGCAACGCCATCCACGAGAACAGCCGGGTCGACGCGGCGTTCGTCGGCCGGGACGGCAAGACCTACCTGTTCAGCGACGACCAGTTCGTGGTGTGCGCCGGACCGGACTCCGCCATCGAGGGCGACCCGCGCCCGATCAGCGCGCACTGGGCCGGTCTGACCAGCGTGGCAATCGCCTACGTGGTGGGCGACAGGACCGTCCTGGTCGAACACCCCGGCGAGGACGGCCGCGCCCGGCGGGTCGAGTACTCCGGCACCGACTACCTGGTCCCGGACCACGGCTATCCGGTCGTGGAGGAGAGTTTCCCCGGCCTGCCCGGCGGCTTCCCGTTCCCGGACGCGGTGCTCGTCGAGGGCGACACGCTGATCCTGCTCGCCGGGGAGAGCTTCGTCTCCCGCGACGAGCGCACCGGACGCTGGTCGCCGGCGCGGCCGATCGAGCGGCTGTTCCCGGGGTTCGGCCGCGGCCTGGACGCGCCGGACGGCCTGCGGGCGGCCTTCACCGCGCTCGACGGCGCCACCTACTTCTTCTTCGACGAGACCTTCTCCCGTTTCGACGACGGCGCTTTCGGTCCGCTCTCCCCCACCCGGGACCACTGGGGCCTGTCGGGCAACCCGTTCATCACCGGCGACGGCGGGATCGACGCCGCCTTCGTCTGGCGCGGCGAGGTCACCTACCTGTTCTCCGGTGACCGCTTCGTCCGCTACACGGGTTCCGGCTACCGGGCGATCGATCAGGGTTACCCGCGCCGGATCGCCGACGAGCTGCGGCTCGAGGAGCCGTTCGCGGCACTGCCGGAGTCCTTCGCCGACGAGTTCGACCGGCGGGTGGACGCGGTCGTCGGCAACGACCGCACCATCCACGTGATCACCGGCGGCGTGTGCCACACCGTGTCGGCGGCGCTCACGGCGACGTTCCCGATCGACCGGATCGGACGGACGCGCAACACGATCGCCGAGTCCGGTGTGGTCGACGCGGCACTGGTGGCCGACGACCGCGTCTACCTGTTCGGCGGCGACCAGTACGTCCGCTACTCCACGGCCGACTTCACCCACGTCGACGACGGCTACCCGCGGCCGATCGAGGAGATCGCCGCCGAGCTGGACCTCCCCGCGCTGCCGGTGGCGTTCCAGGACGGTGTCGACGCGGCGTTCCGCGGACCGGACGGCCGGACCCGGCTGTTCCGGGGCAGGCAGTTCCTCGTCGACGGGGAGGTGCACCCCGTCGGGGACGTGTGGGGCAAGGTGCGCAACGACTTCGGCACCGGGCGGCTGGACGCGGCCGTGGTCGCGCCGACGGGTCACCTGTACGCCTTCGCGGGCGGGCAGTACGTCCGCTACCCGGCCGGGGAGCCGTTCGAGTTCGTCGAACCGGGTTTCCCGCGGACCGTCCGGGACGACTGGGGTGACCTCCCGGCGGAGTTCGAGGCTGGGCCGGACGGTGCCTTCTGCTTCGAGGGCCGCACCTACCTGACCAAGGCCGACCGGTACGTCCGCTACTCCGGCGGGTACGACGGGGTCGACCGGACCTTCCCGCAGGAGTTCCGGCACCGCTGGGCCGGCACGGCCGACTACCGGCTCACCGACGTGCACACGATCGTCCGGTTCACCGAGCTGGTCCGGTCCCGGCCGGAAGGACTGGCGTCGCTGCTGGTCGACGGCGCGGACGACCCGTACGAGTACCTGGCCGGTCTGTTCGGGTGGGACGTGGCGGACGTGCGGTGGGCGCAGCGCAACAGCGGTCTGCTGGTCTGCGGGACGACCGAGGAGATCGCACCCGGCATCGAGTTCCTGCTGGCGCTCGTCGACGTGTTCGCCGTGGCCGGGAGGTTCGGCACCGGCCCGCGCCGCCTGTACGACGAGGTCTGGTCCCAGGTCCACGGGCAGGGTGACCCGGCCGCGGCCGCCTCGGCCCTGCTGCGCCTGGTCGAGGCGCGGACCGCTGCGCAGGAGTGGACCGCGCTCGAGTCGCACCTGCACAACCAGGTCAACGTGCTGAAGCGGGACGCGCTGGTGGCCGCGGTCGCGCCCGGCCCCGACGGTGCCCAGAAGTTGTTCCGGCAGTTCCTGATCGACGTCGGGACGGGGGCCACCGCCACCACGTCCCGCGTCCGCGAGGCCATCGCGGCCGCGCAGCTGTTCGTGCACCGGTACCTGCTGGACCTGGAGGACGTGGTCCCGCGACCGCGGCCGCAGGAGGGCCAGGCGGATCCGGACGACGTGCGGGCGAGGCTCAAGTCCTGGTGGACGTGGATGCGCAACTACCGCACCTGGGAGGCGAACCGGAAGGTCTTCCTCTACCCGGAGAACTACCTGCGGCCGGAGCTGCGCGACCGCAAGACGCCCGCGTTCGCTGCGTTGGAGGACGACCTGCTGCAGAAGGAGGTCACCGCCGAGTCGGCGCGGGCCGCCTACAAGCGCTATCTGGACGAGTACACCGAGGTGTCCCGGCTGACGATCGCGGGCGGTTACGTCTACACCGAGGACAACGCCGCCGCGGGTGCGCGCAAGCTGGTCCTGTTCGGACGGACCAGGACGCAGCCGCACCGCTACTACTACCGCGCGGCCCAGTTCCGCGACGGCGAGACGCTGTCCACCGCCTGGGAGCCGTGGGAGCGGGTCGACCTGGCGATCGACGCGGACCGGGTCGACCCGGTGCACGCCTTCGGCCGCGTGTTCGTGTTCTGGCCGGTCGTCGAGGCGGTCACCCCGGACACGACCGCGACCACGGTGCTCACCGAACCCGTGAAGGGCGGCGGCCAGAAGGTCACCGCGCCACCCCCGAGGTACCGGATCAAGATCTGCTACTCGTTCCGCAACCTCAACCAGGAGTGGGTGCCCGCGCAGCTGCTCGCGGTCAGCACCGGGGAGAGCTCGTCCGTCAGCGAGCTGCGCCTGCACGTCAAGGCGTCCCGGACGGTCCCCGGCGGCGACTCGCACGACTCGATCCTGGTCCAGTGCTCCTACCGGGACGGTGACGTCCGGGAGAACTGGGCCACCACGCTGACGCCTGAGCTCTACGGGATGCCCGCGACCGGCGCGGTCGTCACGCCGCCCCGCGTGGTCGACCCGAGCTACATCTTCGCCGAGCCGATCGGTGTCCCCGCCGGTTCGCCGGTGCCGGACCCGGCGGCGATCGTGCAGTTCAACGCGCCCGTCGACAGCACCGACGGCCCGTGGCTGAGCATCGACCACAAGGGCGGCAGCTTCCTGTGCCGGCCGATCGTCGCACCGGCCCTGCTGCCGGACGTCCGGCCGCTCAAGAACAACCCCGACAACCTGCCGACCTCACTGACCGGCATCGACGCCGCGTTCGAGCTCCCGGACGGGACCCGGTACTACTTCGACAACGCGGACTCGGTGTACGTGGTGGTGCCGCCGGGCAAGAACGCCACCCGGCTGACCAAGCGGCCGACCGCCGAGCGGTTCGGGCTGTCCGGCACCGTGCTGAGCCGGACCGGCCGGATCGACGCCGTCATCAGGCGCGGCGACCACATGTTCCTGTTCACCGGCGACGAGTACTACCGCGCCCACAAGAACAGCTTCCCCCGGCTGGACGAGGGTTACCCGAAGAAGCTGGCGACCAACGACGACAAGCTGCCCCGCTGGTCCAGGATCGACGCCGCGGTCGTGCTGACCGACGGCACGGTGGCCTACTACTCCCGCGAGCACCACGGCGTGGTGTCCGACGCCGACCTCGGCAAGACGTGGCAGGTCGGTGAGCGCGGGAAGGCCCCCGCCGATGTCGACGTCCAGCTGCTGCAGGACAAGGGCGAGCTCTACCTGGTCTTCGGGGCGCAGTACGCGAAGATCGACAAGACCGGTGCCGTGGGCGCGAACTACCCCAGGGCGCTGGCGGGCAACCCCGACGGTCTGCCGCAGCAGGCCGCCGCCGGGCCGTCGTTCGTCCTCAACGGGGTGTCCTACTGGTTCGACAACGCCCAGCGCACGTTCCTGTTGCGCGCCAGTGGAAACCCGGACACGACCTATCCGACCCGCACGTTCTTCAACTCCTCCCTGCCGGCGAGGACCGGGCGGGTGGACGCGGCCTACGTCGAGGACGGCAAGCTGTACCTCGTCTGCGGCAGCGAGTACCTGCGGTACACCCTCGACGAGAACGGCGCCGTCCCGGAAGGCCACGACGCCGGGTACCCCAAGCTCCTCGGCGGGCCCGTCTCGGCCGTCCTCGACCGCGGCCACCACAGGTACGTCTTCGACGGTGCCGAGTTCGGCATGCTGCCGGCCGGCGCGGAACCGGACGCCGTGGTGACGCGGCGGCCGGTCGCGGGCAACTGGGAGGGGCTGCCGGCGGGTTTCCCCGGCGACCGCACCGGAACGCTCGAGACCGCCTCGACGCTGTACCTGTTCACGGGCGACGGCTACCTGGCCTATCCGAAGGACTCCCCCGCGCCGCGGGAGACGATCGCGGTGGCGCACGAGGTCATCCGGCTGACGTCGAGCACCGCCTTCGAGCTCAACCGCCGCCTGCTGGTCGGTGGCGTCGACGCCCTGCTGGCCCCGGACACCCAGGAGCTCGACGAGCTGCCCGCGTTCAGCGCCGACAGGTCGGACGCGACCACGATCCGGGTCCAGCCGGAGACGGCGAAGGCCGGTGTACCGGTCGGCGCGCACCTGGACTTCGACAGCGCGAACGGCCTGTACTACTGGGAGATCTTCTTCCACGCCCCGCTGCTGATCGCCCAGTCGCTCAACGGCGCCCAGCGCTTCGAGGAGGCCAGGCGGTGGCTCGAGCACGTCTTCGACCCGACCGTGCGCGAACGGCCCTGGCGCTTCCTGCCGTTCCACGAGAGGCCGGACCGCGACGCCGTCGAGGCCGCCTCCGACCGGGCCGCCCTGCTGGAGGCCTACCGCGACGACCCGTTCGACCCGCACGCGATCGCGCAGCTGCGGCCGGAGTCGTACCGACGGGCCACCGTGATGTCCTATGTGGACAACCTGCTCGACTGGGGTGACATGCTCTTCCGCCAGTACACGGCGGAAAGCGTGGACGAGGCCAGGATGCTCTACATCTTCGCCTACGACCTGCTCGGCAAGCGGCCGTACGACCTCGGGCCCCGGCTGCTGCCGGGGACGTCCTCCTACGACGAGCTCGACGCGGTCGCCCGGATCACGTTGGACGGCGCCTTGCTGGAAGGTTCCGGCGCGGTGCACGCCGGCGTGGCTGACCCGTACTTCCACGTGCCCGGCAACAGCGTGTTCCTGGAGTACTGGAACCGGGTCGAGGACCGGCTCGGCAAGATCCGCGCGTCCATGGACATCCTGGGCATCAGCCGCCCGCTGCCGTTGTTCGACCCGCCGGCCGACGTGGCCGCGCTGGTCCGCGGTGCCGCGTCCGGGGCGTCCGCCGAGCAGGTGGTGGCCGCCGTGGTCACGTCCGTTCCGGCCTACCGGTTCGCGTTCCTGCACCGTGCGGCGCTCGACCTGACCGACCGGTGCCGTCAGCTCGGCAGCGACCTGCTCGCCGCCTTCGACCGGCGTGACACCGAGGAGCTCGCCCTGCTGCAGAACCGGCAGGAGGCCGCTGTCCTGGCACTGACGCGGGAGGTGAAGCTGAACCAGATCGAGGCGGCGCGGGAGACCCTGCGCGAGCTGCAGGCCGCCCAGGCGGGTGCGGGTGAGCGGGTGCGGCACTACGAGCACCTGATCGACGTCGGGGCGTCGCCGCTGCAGATCGCGCAGCTCACCACCATGTCGGCGGGAGCGGCCTCGCACTTCGCCGCCAGCGGCCTGAAGATCGCCGCTGCGGCCGCCTCGGCCGGTCCGCAGAACTACATCGGCCCGTTCATCGCCGGCATGTCGTGGGGCAGCGACCAGCTCGGTGAGGCGCTCGACAAGGGCTCCGAGGTCGCGGAGTCGCTGGGCGAGGGGCTCAGCATGCTCGGCGAGGTGTTCGGTGCCCGCGCCGAACAGCTGCGCCAGGAGGAGGACTGGCGGCTGCAGCTGGCCACCTCGCGGGCCGACGCCGAGCAGATCGGCCACCAGGTCCTCGGTGCGGAGCTCCAGGTCGGGATCGCCCAGCAGGAGCTGGCGGTGCTCGACCGGCAGGCCGCGCACCTCGGCGAGGTCACGACCTTCCTCACCGGCAAGTTCGCCAGCCAGCAGCTCTACGGCTGGATGGCCACGCGGTTGTCCGGGCTGTACTTCCAGACCTACCACCTGGCGTACGAGCTGGCCCGGTCGGCGGAGAAGGCGTACCACTTCGAGCGCGGCACCGCGGACGCGTTCGTGCAGCCGACGCACTGGGACTCCCAGCGCAACGGTCTGCTCGCGGCCGACGCCCTGGCCGCCGACCTGGGCAGGCTCGGCCAGGCCCACACCGCCGGCGCCGGCCGGAGCCTGGAGATCACCAAGCGGCTGAGCCTGGTGCAGCTCGACCCGATGGCGCTGCTGGCGTTGCGGGGCAACGGAACCGGCGCGTGCGAGTTCGCGCTCTCGGAGGACCTCTACGACCGGGACTTCCCCGGCCACTACCGCCGGCAGATCCGCACGGTCAGCGTCACGTTCGAGACCGCGGACGGTCCGGTCGGCGTTCCCGCCACGCTCACCCAGCTGGACAACAAGATCGTGCTCGCACCGGACCCGAAGGCGGTCAGGTACCTGCTCGATCCCAAGGGGACGCCACCGGAGTCGCTGCGCGGCGACTGGCGTCCGAGCCGGCAGATCGCGTTGTCGGACGTCGAGGACGGCCGTGAGAACAACGGCATGTTCGAGCTGCGCTACGACGACGAGCTGTACCTGCCGTTCGAGGGCACTGGCGCGGTGTCCCGCTGGCGGCTGACGGCCCGGCGGGTCCCGGCCGGCCTGCTGGACGTGACGATCACGGTGAGGTACACGGCCGAACAGGGCGGCGAGACCTTCGGCACAGCGGTGTCGGGCATGCTCCGGCCACGTCCGGCGGCACGGTACCTCGACGTCGCCACCGAGTTCCCGGACGAGTGGGCCGCGTTCACCGAGGGCGCCACCGGCCGCTTGTCGTTGCCGATCACCGCGGACCACCTGCCGGGCATCACCGGGCACCGGATCACCGGCGTGCACGCCGTCTACGGCCTCGCCACCGACACCCCTGCCAGGTTCCTGCTGAACGGCGACACGCGCCTCGCGCTCGACAACGGGAAGCTGCTGGCCACCCCCGGCCTGGCCACCGGCGAGTGGACCCTCGTGCACGAAGGCGGCCCGGTCACCGGTCTCGCCCTGATCCTGACCTACCGCGCCGGCGCGCGGTGAGAGGCCGCCATGCCGAAGAGCAAGGACAAGAAGCAGAAGTCCACATCGCCGACGCGCACCGAGGTACGGCGGTCCGGCTCGCCCGGCTCATCACGCAGTTCCAGCAGCCGCTCCCCGTCGCCGGAGCTGCCGAGCAAGACCAAGCGCGAGACGTACTCATCGCGGTCGCCATCGCCGGAGCTCAAGTTCCGGAAGCTGGACAGCACCTCCGACAGCGAGTCGAACACCGCGAAGGACTCCGAGAACCGCGACACGTACAAGGTGGGAGACGTCGTCACGTGGGAGGTGGGAACGTATCGCGGCGTCATCAAGAGCGTCAAAGACGGCAAGGCAACCATCACGATCACCCATGTCGACGGTGACGAGGTGACACCGGAAACCGCCGAGTTCTACCCGCCGGCCCAGGTGCACTTCGGCGGCCTGCGGCGAGAGGATGCCGCCCGCGAGATCAAGACGATCCCCGCGGAGGGGGTCCACATCACGCACTTCTACCAGGGCCCGATGACCGCGTCCGAGTTCATCGACCCGAACGGAGGCAAAGACAACATCGAGATCACCAGCCACGGGCTGGGCAGCGGCATCTACGGAATCGCCGGTCCCACTCGCGAGCAACTGCGGGACGCCGATCCGAGCACTCAGTACAACGTTCTACTGAAGAATCCCCTGTACCTGCAGGACAGCGACCACGGGGCGATGCTGAGCGCGCTGTCGCGGCGGTTGCAAAAGGTGGCGACCACGTTGACGACGCTTCCCGAACAGCAGGAACGATCGATCCAAAAATGGCTGAGCGACCAGCCGGAGCCGGGCGAACTGGCCGACGAGTTCGTGCAGGTGCTGGCGAGGACAGGCGTCCACCTGACGGCAGACGAGGCGACCACCCACGTCAAGTCCGCCCTCGGCAACTTCGTCAGCGAGTACAACCGCGCCAAGAACGCCAGGAGCCCTGTGGCACAGCCGATCAACTTCCTCCTGATGGGCGAACGGGGCTACGACGGGGTCTACGCGACGGACAAGGTCAACAACACGTTCAACCGGGGATGCGTCTCCTACGCCGTTCCCGACACCGCGCCCAAGAAGGTGCGAGCCGACCAGCACGGCGCGCTTCACCAACCTCAGAACACCCCGCTGACCCTCCTCTCGTAGCAAGGGAACGTAAATGTCTCCCGAAAGAAAGAAGCGCGGCCGCTCGCTTTCTCCGGCCGGCAGGCCCGACCGGACGACCACGACGACGACCAGGAGCCGGTCCCGGTCACTCGACCCGGACACCACCTCACGGCCACTGCCGACTGCCATCACCGCGAACCCGATGATCCCCGCCTTCGCCACCAAGCGCGAGATCGCCGACCAGGCCAGCCCCTCGGCAAGACCGCCGGACACAGCGAGCCTCCAGACCGTCGCGAAGGGAGTGTTCGACGACGACATCGGTCTCGGCGAGGAGGACAGGAAGAAGTTCCTCGACGAAGTCCGCACCAGGCTGAAGAAACCCGGCCTGTCGACGGAGGCGGTCAGGACCCTCGCACAGCGAGCCGAGTTCCTCGCCGACACGGCCGACACCCCGTCCGATGCCTTCGACCGGTGGGCACGGTCGTTCCGCACGGTGAGCAGGGCTGACCGCGGAAAAGCGTTGCGCACTCAGTGGACCAAGCAACCCGGCCTGCTGAGCTCCGCGATCCTGGAAAGGCTGTCCGAGGAGGGGATCACCCCGGACTCCATCCTCGACCCGGTGGTCCGGCCGTTCCTCGACGAGAAGAACCACTTCCCCGGAACCATGGCGGAAGATCTCCAGGGAATCCTCGACGGCATCTTCAAAGTCGCGACCGGTCCGCTCGACTGGTTGATCTCCGACACGCTGCTGGGGGACATGTTCGAGGCCGACACCCCTTACGAGCAGTCGCGGGCGTGCTTGGACGTGGTGGCCAAGGTGAGGATGCTCGTGGTCGACCGGTTGGATCTGGCCGAGGGCAACTACCACGACGCGACTGTGCGGGAGATCCCGCACAACGTGAACTTCTTCTGGTCAGGCCGCGCGATCTCCAAGAACGCGCTGGACAACGTGATCGCGTGGGCAACGGCTGCGGCCGGCACGGACTGGACCGTCACCATGTGGAGTGACCTGAAGATCTCCGACTGGGACGCCGGGAACGCCCGCGCGAAGCTGAAGCGGGCCGGTGTCGCCTTCAAGGACGCCAGGCCGGAGATCGACAGCAGGCTCGACTCGGCGTACGCCCTGGCCGCGGAGCACAACCTGGCCGCCTGTTCGGACCTCTTCAGGTGGTCGTTGTTCAAGAAGACCGGCGGAGTGTACGTCGACGTCGACATCGCGCCTGGCGACATCGACTTCCGGACGCTCTCCCACAAGGCGAGCCAGTTGTCCCTTCCCCTTTACGCGCCAGGGCTGCGTGACCTCGGCACGGTCCGCGAGGTTCTCGGCATGGCCAGGAACGCGCCGGTGACCACCGAGCACATCCGCCAGGCGATCGACGCCCAGATCAGCCTTGGCGTCATCAACAGCAACTTCATCGCCCTGCAAACCGGGTCGATGTACGTCGACCCGATGATCAACAAGATCACGGAGAAGACCAAGTCGATGGACGCCGACGCCTGGAGGACGGCCGGGGGGCAGGTGGCGGGCGTCAGCGGGCCAACCCTGCTCATGGGCGTGACCGCCGACATCAACGCGATCAAGGAGAAGGTCACCTCGGAACAGGGTCAAGCCCTGCTGGGCGGCCAGCACGTGAGCAGGTGGCCGCTGGTCTGGCTCACCGCGGAGAGCGAGAACCAGGACTGGTCACGGGGCCAGAGCTCGGCCAACCGGAAGTGACCCCGTTCAGGTCGAAGGCCCGCAATTCCAGGCCACGCCGGGGACGGACGAAGTCAGCGAGTGGTGGCGGTCGTGAAGTCCTGACCCGTCGGCGCCGCAACGGGGAGGTCGTGCGCGGCTTCCGGTCGTAGTCCGTCGAGGATGAGATGCAGGTAGCGCCGCCACAGGTCGGGTCGTGCCGTGACCACCGGTGCGGCGATCTGGGTGGGAGCGCCGAGCAGCAGCACGATGTCGTGCCCGGTCACGTCAGCCCGGAGGACGCCGGCCTGCCGGGCGCGTGCGGTCAGCGCCTCGGCCACCTGTGCCAGGCGATGACTGGCGGCGCGGACCGCGGGGTGTGCACGCGAGGTCGCGGTGGCGGCTTCGCAGAACGAGCGGTCACGGGAGTGGAGTTCGGCACCGACGGTCATGAACTCCAGCAGGGCGGATCGCGGATCGGTGTGCTCCAGCAGGGATTCACCGGTGGCGGCCAGCGCGCCGAGTTGTGCGCAGAAGACCGCGGCGACCAGTTCTTCCTTGCTCGGGAAGTGGTTGAAGACGGTTCCCTTGGCCACGCCGGCGAGCGCGGCGATCCGGGCCATGGAGACGTCGAGGCCGTGCTCGGCCAGTTCCGCCGCGGCCGCGTCGATGACGAGGCTCCGGTTTCGGGCGGCGTCGGCTCGGGGCATGCGACCGAGCCTAACGCAAGTTGACCGCTCGGTCATATTTCGCTAGCGTCCGACAAAATGACCGAGCGGTCAACTTAGGAGGGCGTTGATGAGAGCTGTCGTCGCGAAGCGGTACGGCCAGGCCGAGGTCTTGGCGGTCGAGGACGTTCCCGTCCCGCTGCCGGGCCCCGGTCAGATCCAGGTCCGCATCCGCGCCGCCGCGATCAACCCCGCGGACCTGCGCACTCTCAGCGGGGTGTGGCGTGACCTGTCCCCCTTGACCTTCCCCCACGTGCCGGGCAGCGATTTCGCGGGCACGGTCACCGAGGTCGGCCCGGGCGTCACCCGGTTCGTCCAGGGCGACGAGGTGTTCGGGACCGCGCTTCCGCGCGCGGCGAAGAAAATGGCCACGGTGCTGTCCGACCCGCCCTCCCTGACGACCGGTGCCATGGCCGAGTACGCGGTCTTCGAGGCGGACACCCCCGCGATCACGCGGCGCCCGGACGGCCTGTCCGCCGACCACGCGGCCACCCTGCCCATACCGGGCCTGACCTCGCTGGCCGTGCTGCGCGAGGGTGGGTTCGAGGCCGGGCAACGAGTTCTGGTGACAGGAGCCGCGGGCGGCGTCGGCGGCGCGGTGGTCCCACTGCTGGCCGCGAGCCGGGTGCACGTGATCGCCACCGCGCTACCCGAGGACGACGACCACGTCCGCGACCTCGGCGCGACCGAGGTCATCGACTACCGGACAACCAACACCATCACCGAGACCCTGCGGCGTCATCCGGGCGGCGTCGACGCCATGGTCAACCTCGTCCTACCAGGCCCCGCTCTGGTCGAGGCAAGTCACGCCATCAGGCCAGGAGGCCACCTGCTCAACGTCGCCTTCCCCAGTCCCGACCCATCCGCGTTCGACCGCGCCGATCTCACCGTGCGCACCGTGTACAGCACCGCGCGCGCCGGCGACCTGGATCACCTGGCGGCGCAGGCCTTGGCCGGCACCCTGCCATCCACGGTCAGCCGGCGGTACGCACTCGACGAGGGCGCACGGGCATATGGCGATCTCATGCACAGCCATGTCCGCGGAAAGCTCCTCGTCACCGCCGACGCCACGAGTTGATCGGCCTATCACCACGAAGGTCCGCTCCTGGGTCCCTGTGCGGTTCCAAGGCAACCGGAGCCGGTAATCCGGCCGACGCCCCTTCCCTGATCGCCGGACTGTCCGGTGCCTTTGCGGTTCACTGAGGTGATGGGGATCGCGAAGGCACGGCGAATCGCTTTGCGCGCACACCGGGGGCAGCTCACACAGCACGGTGATCTGGTCACGGACGAACTCGAACGGCTTGCCCGCGCTGTCGAGGAACGGGGCGGGAGCTGGGCGGCCCAGCAGGCCGCCTGGTTGCACGTCGTTCCCTCTACCGGACTGGACCTGACACGACAGAACCTGCCACGGCGGGTTCTCCGGGCTGTGGAGGCGTTGCAGCCGTCCCCCGGCAGATCCGGGCCCGACCCTGATCACGTGCGGCAGGTCGAGGACGCGCTGGCGGTGTACGAGGTGTTGATGGCACCCGAGAAAGGCGCGGTGTCCGCGGGCCCGAGCACGCTGCAGGAGCTGCTCGCCGCGTACCAGACCTCACGTGCTCCCCGGATCATGTCGAAGATCTCCTTCCTGCTCCTCGACGGCCTGAACACTCCGGTGGCGGCAGAGCTGGCCGAGCGGTGGTGGGACTCGGACGACGACTGGGAGGCGAACGTCGCCGTGCTGGCGGCGCGCGGTACGGGCCTGCTGGACCGGGAACGCCTGTTGCGCAAGGTGACCGGTGACTCCTCCGTTGTTGCCTGGACCGCGATCGAGAGCCTGACTGGCGACGGCACCCCGGAGGAGATCGCGGCGCTGCACTCGGTGCTGCGGAACCCGGACCAGATGTGGGAAGGGGCTCGCGTCGCCGCGACGAAGAGACTGGTCGCGATCGGTGGACTAGACGCGGAAGCCGTCTTCCAGGAGTGGACGTTCCGCCCGGCGGAGGCGCCGTGGCGCTTCGACCGGTCGTGGTTGCACCGGAACGCGGCGCAGGTGGTCCCCAGGATGATTGAGGCGTTGCCCACCGCGTGGTGGTACTACGAGGCACCTTTCGCACTGGGCGAGCTCCGGGCCGCCGAAGCGGTGGGCCCGCTGTGCGAGGCAGTGCTGACCGCCAGCCAACCCCTTCCGATGATCGAGGCGCTCGGCAAGATCGGTTCCGCCGACGCGGTACCGACGCTGGTCCGGCTGTTCGAGCACGCCGATCCGAAGGTGCGAGCCGCGGTGTTGCAGGTGCTGGGAAAGCTGGGTGGTGCCGAGCTCACCGTTGTGGCCATGGCGGCCTGCGACGACACGGACGTCCTGGTGAGGCAGCAGGCCGCGCGGGTGCTCGTCCGGCACGCCGATGCCCGTGCCGTGCCGTTGCTCCTCCATCTGTGCGAGACCGCGCACGCTGCCCAGGCAGCGGACGCGTTGGCCCGGATCGGCGACCCCCGAGCCCTGCCGATGTTGTGGCACCTGTTCTTCCACCACCCCGACAAGGCCGCGAGACATGCGGCAGGCCGCGGGCTGGCCCGCATCGACGGCGCCGATCGGGGGTGCTGGTCGACTGATCCGCAAGCCGTACGCGCGTACGTGTGGCTGCTCGGGCACAAGCCGGGCTGGCCGCGCCACGCGCTGCGGCGGGCGATCGAGCACACCGACGCGCTGGTGCGAGCCCGCGCTGCGGAGACCTGCGGCCGCCTCGCCGATCCCGCTGCGGCTGAGGATGTCCGCGCCCTGCTCGACGACCCCGACCCGCGGGTGCGCACTGCCGCGAGGCACGCACTCGACCGGCTGGGCCCCGAAGCCGAGAGTTGACCTCGTCCCTGGCCCGAACACATTCTCCGCAAGAGATTCTAACGGCCGCGCACTCCAGCGAGCCGACGTGTGCGGTTGAGCGCGAGAACCCTGTGCGTGCCGAAAACTACGTCCGCACAGGTCAAGCGGCATGCCGATACTCGTGGAGGACTCCACCGAGACGGTCCCGTCGCAGTATCGCGAGGCGTTCGATCCGGTCAGGTCCAAGGGGTTGCGGTTGGGCTCGCAAGGGTGCTGCGGCGGCGAGGGACCGGTGGGTGCGGTTCAGGTTGTAGTGCTGCTCGTACGCTTGCAGCGCGTGCCGGAGATGAATCTCGTTCCAGATCAGTGTGCGGTCCAGGAGCTCGCCGCGCAGCGTCTTGACCCAGCGTTCCATGATCGCGTTCATGCGGGGCACCCGGACGCCGGTCAGGATCGTCGTGATCCCGGCGCCGCCGAGGATCTCGTCGATCAGTGCGGGGTACTCACCGTCGCGATCACGGATGAGGAACTTGACCCGTGCGAGGCTGCCGGCGTCCTCGAGGTCCATCAGGAGATTTCGGACGGCCTATGTCACCCAAGCATGTGCCGGGTGTGCGGTGGTGCCGAGAATGCGCACGCGCCGACCGGCGTGATGGACAGCGGCAAGGATGTACTGGCGTGCGCCGGTCAGCGTGACGGTCTCGATGAAATCCATCGCCAGGAAAACCTCGGCCTGGGAGCGCAGGAACTCGGCCCACGTGACGGTCACTCGGTGTGGCGCCTGGTCGACGCCGGCAGCTTTGAGGATCTCCCACACAGTCGAAGCAGCAACCGTGACACCGAGGAGGGCGAGTTCTCCGTGGATGCGCCGATAGCCCCATGAGGAGTTCTCGGCCGCCAGACGCAGGACAAGGTGGCGAACCGACACCACGGTGCGCGGGCGCCCAGGCTTTCGACGCCGGCTCGCCTGGGCGTGGCGACGCTTCGCCTGGTCACGATGCCACCGCAGCACCGTGTCCGCGCTGACCAGCAGGCGGAGTCGGCGCAGAGTGGTGCGGGCCAGCGGCGCCAGGAGCGCGGCGAGGAACGCCCTGTCCTCAGGTCGGAGTGGTGGGCGTCGGTCGCCGAGTTGTCGTTGCAAGACGGCGAGCTGGTGGCGAAGAGCGAGAATCTCGATGTCCTTCTCGCGATCAGTCAGTGGCAATAGCCGCAGCGCGGCGAAGGCGTGGGTGACGGAAAGGTAAGCGAAGCGGACCAGCACGGGACGCGATCATGCCCGACGACCGCCAGCCACACGCCGAGACCTGCACGCTGCACGGACGTACTTTTCGGCACGCACACGGCTGGTCCGGCGCGGGGGCTGCTGGAGCTTCACCCACCACGAGGTGGTCGTGGACCAGAGCACCGAAACCGGCGCGGGGCGCGACGACTTCGCACGACCTGGCCAGCAGAGCGGCATCTGACTTCGGACCAACCGGTCCCGTTGACATGCAACGGGACCGCCACGGCGTCAACGCTCACAGGGTCAAGTGGGGACTTCACCCTCCTGCGCTGACGCCGTGCGTCCGGATCTGACCGGTGCTTCGGTCCATGCGAAGGTGTGGCAGCGGTTGTTCCAGCCGGTGACAAGACTCAGATCTGGTGGTGAGATCGCGGGCTGTGGAAGCAGGGTGGTGCCCTGCCCGAAGTCCAGCCGGGGTGGCGCATACCGAGGTCACCGGACGCAGGCGGAAATACCGCCACCTCTGGCCTCCGCACAAGGACCTGCTCACCCACTGAACAGTTGGCTGAATGCGCCGCCTGAGGATGTTGCCACTTCGGCGGCGTGGCGCCGGTGCCAGCTTGAGCAACCATTGGCGCACGGGTTCATCGCCTGCTCGTCGTGCAGGCGGGCATCCCGACCGGCGAGCTCGTGCTGGGAACCGCGGAGTTCTTCACGGGTGCCGGACTTTCCGTCGGTGACGTCCTTCCGCACCACGGCGCCGTCCAGGTAGCACGGCCTTTCGGTGACGCGCGACATCAGCACGCACTGGCTACTGCTGGTGGAGGAGAACTGGAATTGAGCGTGCGGGAACATCTCCTCCGGCCGAGTACGAGGAGATGTTCCACCTGGCGGCCCTCGGCGCCGGCGCGGCAGTTGTGAAGTCAACTGATCCGGCTTCCGGCTTCGCCGCTGGTGTGGTCGACGACCGAGAACTCCAGCCTCTTCATCGAGGAGTAGCTCGCCGTCGAGGGGTACGAGGCGGTCATCAGGTCACTTGACGAAGCCAGCTTGAGCGCCGACAGGTCGTTGGATCTGATCGCTCGCCGATGCGTGCGTGTCCAGCAAGGCGGAGAGACGCACGAAGCGAACGACAAGAACCCTTTTCAAGATCGTGATTGAAAGCAGTTACGCCGTCCGCTGTGGCGCCGGGCGTCATGCCAGCGTCAGTCGATCAGGCTCAGGGGTGTCGTGCTGAAGACACCGGCCAACAGGTCGTCAAGTAGAACGGGCAGACGCCCTGGCAGGAGTTTGTCCGAGCACTCGCGCAGTTCGGCTGCTGTCCACCAGCGTCGTTCGATCAGTCCGGCCTTTTCGTTCTCGGTCGGTTTGAGGGGCACCTGTGGTGCCGTGTCGGTGACGCGGCCGAGGAAGACGTGATCCTCACGGTGGTGATCGCGCCCCTTGTAGTGGAAACGGGACTCGCGAACCCATAGTTTGCGACCCAGCGAGGGGATGATGAGCCCAGTCTCCTCGGCGACTTCACGAAGAGCCGCGTCTTCCGGTTTCTCGCCGTCGTCGAGGCCTCCGCCGGGGAGTTCCCACCAGTGGTGGCTGCGGTCGTGCGGGTCGCAGGCATGGACAAGCAGCACACGGTCGTGGGTGTCGAGCAGCAGTACCCGAGCGCCGATGCGTGGGCTGGTGGCGGTGGTGGACATGCGGCGGGCGTTCCTCGCGGTCGGCTGGCTGGGCGGCAGCCTCCGCGGGTGGGTGCCGGAGTTCAGAACAGAGTGGGCTCCGGCTCGGTGAGCGCGTCGACCGCCGTGGCAGGGTCAGACGTTAGCAGCGTCCGCTTCGGGCTCAGCGACAACCGGACGGTGAGTCCCGAGTGATCGGTCAAGCGTGAGCCGTCCGCGTTCTTCCTGGTCTCGTGCACGTAATCGCAGTTCAGAAGGTGTTCGACGAGTGCCGGGGAACCGTGGGCGTGGTCATAGCGGTACCCCAGCTCCGGGCGGCGTGCCCAGCTGTGTTCGACCAGCTGGGGGTGCAGGGTCCGGAACAGGTCCGTCAGCCGGTGCCGTTCGGTCAGGGCGTCGTAGAAGGCGTACTCGAACTGCGCGAATTGGCCGCGGTGCGCTGGCTGATGGCCGGGTTCGAGTACGTTGAGGTCGCCGAGCAGCAGCAGCGGAGCGTTCGATGCCGTCCTGTCCAGCGCGGTGTGAAACCGGTCGATCCATGTCTTCTTGCGCTCGGTCTTCTCCACGCTGGCGTCTCGAGACGGCACGTAAGCGCCGACGATGCGCAGTGGGCCGCTGTCGGTGTCGACGACAACCCCTGCCGCCCTGGCTGGCAGGTAGTCCAGGGCAGCTCCGAGCGGATCCAGCTCTGTGGCGAGCTTGCTGACGATCATCACGCCGAGCTCGCCCTTCGAGTGTTCCGGGAAGGTGACCGAGTAGCCAGCCGAAGAAAAGGCCTGGGCCAGGAACTCGCTCCCGGCGGTGGCTTTGGTCTCGGTCAGGACCAGGACCTCCTCGGGCCGGGCAGCGAGCCACCGGAGCTGTCGTTGTGCACGGTCGAGGGATGGCGCTCCGACGTTGACGGTCAGCAGGCTCAGCGGCATACCGCGATCTTCTCCTCGAGCACTCGATGAATCAGCGACACGATCCTCGCAGCGATCGTGGCGGCGTCGTCGGTGGTGCAGTCCAGTGTTTCGACCGGCCAGCCCTTGCCTTGCAGGTCCACGACGGCATGGACGTAGAGGCCGGATTCCATGTCGCTGCTGTCCTCGGCGCGTTCGAAGCGGCTGTGTCCGCCACGGGTACGCAGGCGGTGGTCGATTACTACAGGGTCGCCGTTGAGGACGACCGAGAGGTCAGGGCGGTAGACACCGTGGTTGAGCTGCCATACCGTCTCCACGGAAAGGCCGTCGAGGCCTTGCAGGACGAGCGACGAGGCGACATAGCGGTCGCACACGACCACGTGACCGGCGCGCAGCGCGGGCTTGATCTCGGCGTCGAGCTGGTGGTGCCGGTCAGCCGCGCACAGGCACGCCAAGGCCATTCCCCGGTAGGTGTCGGTGCCGTGCCGGGCCAGCTCGCCCAGCGGCGCGCGGGACGGTTGTGCCGTGGAGTGCACCGGGTGGCCCGCCGCGGTCAACGCATCTGCGATCAGTCTTGCGGCGGTGGACTTGCCGACACCGCCGGGCCCGTCCAGCGTGATCAGCGTTCCCGGGAGGCGGCGTGGCTCGTCGAAGACGGTGGTCATACCGGCATCAGTGGCAGCAGCCGGCGCTCTCGACCGTGGTCCATGTTCGTGATCGGGCACTGCTCGGCGTCCACGTCGCCGATCCGTCCACCGGAGGCAACCACTGCCGCCGGGCAACCCTTGCCGCATCCGGCGTTCATCGCACACGACGTGCAGGTGTCGTTGGTGCCGACCTGGTAGCGGTCGTGGAACCGGTAGTCGTCCAGCCGTTGCGCGATGTCCGTGTCGGTGAGGATGTTCCCAACGATGAACTCGGTGTCGGTGTGCTGGGAGGCTGGTGTTCTCGCGGCGAACACCAGGTACGGGCAGACGGTGACCTCGCCGGGTGTGAACACGTAGATGATCGTTCCGGCTTCGCAGCCCGACAGGGGCTTCCCGGCGGTGTTGGGGAAGCGGATGTGGGCGATGTCGAGGTCCGGGCTGTCGAAGGGCTCGGTCAAGGCGTGGATCTCCTGCATGTGCAGAGTGGTCTTCGCGAGCCGGGCCTGCGACTTGACGCCGCGGCCCATGCTGCCTAGCGGATTGAGCAGCACGTAGCGTGCCCCGTTGGTGCGGGCGAACTCGCACAGCTCGACGTACTCCTCGTTCTGCGCCAACGAGTTCGGAGTGCACAGCAAGCCCTGCAGGATCCCGACGGCACCGAGCTTGCGCACGGTTTCCACGGTGACGTCGAAGCTGGCCCGGTCACCGCGGAACTTGCCGTGCGAGTCCGCGGCGAATCCGTCGAGTGAGACGTTGCAGTGCGTTCCGAGGCTGGCGAGCTCGGTGATCTGATCGTCGCTCAGCATGGTCGCGTTCGTGCACACTCCGACCTCCATGCCGGCCATCCGGAACTCCCGCACGATCGCGAGAAAGTCGGGGTGGATCGTGGGCTCCCCGCCGGTCAGAGTCACTCGCCTGACCCGTGCCTCACTCAGTTGCGGGATCACCTTCTCGACGATGTCGGCCAAGCGCATCTGCCTTCCGACACGAGTTGCCGACACGAAGCAATGCGCGCAACGAAGGTTGCAGTCCTCGTTCATCTGCAACAACGCCTTGCGATAAGGACTGTCCACTGTGGTCCGGAAGTAACAGGTCGTGGCAAACGCCTCTCCTGCGATGCTCCGAGTAGCAGTCATCGTCACCCTCCCCCATCTGCGGCTGCGGATCGCCGACGCCGTCGGTGATCAAGTGCCCGATCAGGCCTCCAGATAGATGTTCGGAAGAACAGTAGCGTTCCTTTAGATGTCCAAGTGGACATCTTTGGGCCAGTACGAGTACAACTGCGAACAGCGACAACCCAACTGTCTGCACGGACAACAAGCACTTCGGAGCCGGTCCAGCAGCCAACAAAGATCAGGAGGCGACGGTGTCCGACATCGCGGACGAGGTCGGCGCGGAAGAACTGCTGGCAACGCTGCTGGCGTGCCCGCCGGAAATGCTCGACGTCAGCCTCGACCAGCTCCGCACCCTCGCCGTCGTGCACACCACCGGCACGGCGCAACGCGCAGCCCGCGTCCTGGGCCGTGAACAGTCCAGCGTGCAGAAGCAGCTCGACAACCTCAACCGCACCGCGACCCGCCTCGTCGGCGAGGCGCTGGTCCTGAAACAGGGCCGCGGCAAGGACTTCCTCTTCACCCCATCCGGTGAAGAGGTCGTCGAACTGGCGATCCGGACCCTGGCGTCGTGGACCGACAGCCTGCACCGCAGTCGCAGGCGGCTCGGCTCCACCGTCACCTTCGGCACCACCGAGTTCACCGTCGAGTTCCTCGGCGCGGTGTGGCCGGCGTTGCGCGAGGACTTCGAGCGCCGCGACATCCGCCTCAACATCGAACACGTCCGCACCCGCGACCTGTGGCGCAAACTCGACGCCAAGAAGGTCGACATGGCCTGCGGCAGCTTCGCCGCCCACGTCGGCCAACCACCCGAGCTCGACTACGACTTCCTGGAATGGCACCGCGAACGGGTCGCACTGCTCACCAACCTCACCACCCGCGAGCTACCCGACACACCAGTGGCCGCCACGAAGCTGCCGACGCTTCCACTACTCTCACCGACCGCCGGCCTGCTCGCCCAGTTCCTCGGCCGCTGGTACGGACCCGACTACCGCGGCAAACTCACCATCATCGCCGACATCGACTCGCTCAACTACGGACTCAACCTCCTCGACGCCGAACTGACCCACGGCTGCATGCTCACCACCGAACGCGTCGCCGACGCCGTCCTCGAAGGACGACTACCAGGCCGCGGCCTGCGCAAGATCGACCTCGCCGACGACTACACCCCCGCACTCGAGATCGTCACCGGCATCTTCGCCCGCAAAGGCGAGCGAATCCGCTACGCCGCCGACCACCCCCTCAACCTGCTGTGGACGGCCTTCGCGGCAGCGAGCCCCACCAACACGGTTCCCGCAACCCTTCCAGGTTGATCTTCACCGCCACACACATGCGATCGAACATATGTGCGATTGCAGTGACAGGTTCTCGCGTCATGGATCGGCAGCTTCTTGAACCGTCCCAAATGGACGGCAATCTCACATACAGGTACGACTCGACTGGCAGGCCGGTCGCCCTCTTGCCGGCGCGGTGCAAGCTCGGCCGGCACACTCTTGGGCACTGGCAGTTCCGGGCGGTCGTGCACGACGGTGAGGCCAACATCAGCTGTCTGGCCTGCGCGACCGACGGCGCCGATCACTCCTGGCGGCTCGCGACCTCTGCCCCCGTTCCAGCCAGTGCAGAGCTGTCGGAGGAACGTTACAACGAGCTCGCGCGCGGCAGGACGCAGCGAGCGTTGTCCGCGGTGGGACGCTCATGACGCTCCGCAGTCCCTTCACCGTCTGGGAGGGCGACGACGTTCACGGCCACAGAGCCGTGCTCACCGGCGTCTCGGTCCGGCTGGACCGATTGTTCGCACGCCCTCCAGGTGCCCGTCGGCACGTCATCGAGACCGGGCTCGATCTGACCGGTGAGGTGCAGGGACGCCTGCACGGGCGGTTCCCGAGCGTGGAAGGTGACTGGCTCGGCGTCGTCAACTACGAGATCGGCTACGCCGACGGTCGACGCGACAAGCTGTACCTGGTCGACCAGTTGGTCCCGTTCCACGTACTTCGCAAGCGCGATTGAACGACCGACGTAGCGTTCATCTGCCAGGCGGCAGCACCACGCTGTCCGGGTCGCGGTCAGGTCGCAGACCGCGCCATGCAGGATGCCGGAGGCGGCCGTCCGAGGTCCACTGCCGGAACTCGACCTCACCCACCAGCCCTGGTTTGCCCCACAGCGCGTCGCGCGCGTGCTCGCGGGGCACCTCGACGTCGAACGGGCTGGTGGACCTTGCTCGCCGCTTGAGCTGCCGTTGCAGATCGGCGAGCATTTCCTGGCTGAAGCCGGTGCCGACGTGTCCGATGTAGAGCAGCCGCCCTTCGGCGTCGTGGGCGCCGAGCAGGAGGGATCCGATCCTGCCCGTGCGGTTGCCCTGTCGCCTGCGCCAGCCACCGATCACAACCGCCTGGGTGTACCGGAGTGGCGTTTTCAACCAGGAAGGCGACCGTCGGCCGGGCTCACACCGCGATTTGGACCGCTTGGAGACGATCCCTTCGAACCCGTACTGGCTGGCGACGCGCAGCACGTCCTCTGGCTCGGTGTCCGGAAAGCTCGGCGGCACTTGCACCGCGTGCTCACCAGGCAAGCCGAGCTCGACCAGCATCGCCCGGCGCACGTCGTACGGCTTCGACACCAGCGACCGGCCATCCAGGTGCAGCAGGTCGAAAACGAAGTACGCGATGCGAGGTCGCGCCGGACGCAGTTCCCGCACGCCGGAGGCGAGCTTGTTGCGCTGCTGCAGCAGCCCGAAGTTCGGGCGCCCGTGCTCGTCGAGCGCCACGATCTCCCCATCGAGCACCGCGGTCCGGTTGCGCAGATCGGGCAGGATGGCCAGTTCGGGAAAACGTGGCATGAAGCCGAGGTCGTTCCGGCTGATCGGCCGGACATCACGGCCCTGGCAGTGCGCCACGCCCCGGTAACCACCCCACTTGAACTCGGCGGCCCATCCGTCGTCCTGCGGCGGAGCTCATGAGTGCGAGGTGCTGGGCGCGGAGAGCAGGGACTGGAATGATCCGCTCGCGAAGTTGGGCTGCCCGGCGCGGTCGATAGCCACAATCTCGCCGTCGAGCACCGTGTCGCGGCTGGCGGCGCGGTGGACCGTGAAAGTTGCGGCGAGCCCTTGTTAAAACGTGGCGCGGGGAGACGTACAGGCTCGACGAAGGGCGTCGACGAGGAAGGACCGCCGATGATCGAGCTGACTGTTCCGCAGGTGACAGATCCTCTGTACGAACCGTATCGGCTGGTGAAGCTGGTCGACACAGTGGTGCGCGTGCGGGCTGAGGTCGCTCTGGCCGAGCAGCGCAACGAGACGATGACCATACTTGCGGCGACGCTCGTCGCTGGGAACCAGCAGGCGACCGTTACGGCTCGCGAGCCGGGTGGAGTTGAATGGACGATCTCCTTCGGGGGCGGCGCAAAGCCTGCAACGGCGTGACATCGATCAGATCCGTGGAACAACTCCCCGAGCAGACGCTCAGGGAGTTGTTCCACGAGCACGCGCCAGTGATTAAGCGGTACATCCGCCCGCGGATCGACGACAGTGGCGCGCGTGATGAAGTGTTTCAAAACGTGTGGTTGGGCTTTCTGGCATACGCGCAACGAACGCCGGTGGACAACGCCGGCGGGTTCCTCATGAGGCTGGCGGTCGTGCAGGTCAAGGTCTGGTACGGCCGTTCCGTCAAACGCGAGATCGCGTCCGACGCCATCGGTACGAGCTGCTCGGGCGATCCTTTGGCGCGCAGAGAGTGCGAACTGCTCATCAGACAGCTTCCCCAGGGACCGCAAGAAGTCGAGCTACGCCTCGATCTCTCGAAAGCACTGAGCGAACTCGCACCGCGGGACCGACTTGTGCTTAGCCTGACCTACGTCGACGGGCTCACCAACAGCGAGGTTGGCGTCGCGCTCGGCGTCAGTCAGCAACGTGTCCACCAAATACTGAGCAAAGCGCTGGCACGGCTCAAAGTCTCGGAGCATCTCAGAAATTACGGACGCGACAGCAGCAAGGAGGTAGGCGGGTGAACACAGGTGGCCGGCACGACGACGGCAATGTGCCACCTCTCCGGCCGGACGCCCGAGCGGTCGATACCGAGTTCGACATGCTGATGAGACGCTTCGAGCAGCTCGGCCAACCTCAACTGGACGCTCTGTATTCCGAGGCCGAGCAAGCCCGGAACGCCGATTTGAACGCTGTCATGCGACCGGCGGTGGTCCGAACGCTGCCACGTCTGGCCAGGCGAGTAGACGCGTCGGACGCCGATCTGATCGATGGCGTTCGTGCCGGCAACGTCGAGACCTACGGCAAGTTGTACGAACGTCATGTCCGATCCGCGAACATCCTGGCGATGCAGTTCTCCACCTCCACCGCGGACGCCGACGACCTGGTCGCGGAGGCGTTCGCCAAAGTCCTCGCCGCACTGCGCTCTGGCGGCGGGCCCGGGGCGGCGTTCCGGCCGTTCCTGCTGACGGCGGTGCGCCTCGCAGCGTATGACCGGACACGTAGGGAGAAGCGGCTCAAACTAGCCGGAGACATCGGCGACGTTCCCGGTGCCGCCAGGGCGAGCAGTATGCCGTTCGGCGACAAGGCGCAGGAGGACCTCGATCAGACGATGGTCGCCACGGCGTTCGCCACGTTGCCCGAACGCTGGCAGACGGTGTTGTGGCACACCGCGATCGAGGGCCAGTCGCCTCGCGATATCGCGCCGTTGGTGGGGCTGACCGCGAACGGCGTCTCCGTGATGACGTTCCGTGCGCGTGAAGGACTGCGCAAAGCGTTGTTGCAAGCGCACGTCGTCAACGAACCTGCGGAGACGTGCCGTGCGACAGTGACCAAGCTCGGCGCCTGGACGCGTGGCAGCCTCAAAAAACGCAAGGTTGTCCAGCTCAACGCGCACATGGACGACTGTGCGGAGTGCCGCAAGCTTGCTGGCGAACTGTCCGATGTCAACGGCACGCTGCGCGGTCTCGTCGCACCGATGGTCCTCGGTACAGGAACTGCCGGCTACCTTGCCGCATGTGCTGGCGATAGTGCGGCCATGAGAATCAGCGCATCGTCCGGATTCCGCGTGGCCGCCGTGGCCGTAGCCGCAGCGGTCCTCGGCGCGTCGGGTGTAATCAGTTCCGGAGGCCCGTCCTACAATCCTAGTGTGGCCTCAACAGTCACATCGGGCTCTGCGCCGACGACCGGAGCGAGCACGGTCAGCCGTTCAGCGACCGGCCCAACGCCCGCCGTACCTCCGGAGTCGACCAATCTGACGTTGACTGCGCCGACTGAGATCAGCATGGCCATCGGCGGCTCCCCCAACGAGTTGAACATCAGCATCACCAACAACGGCAACTCACCCACCACCTTGCCGACGCTGACGCTGACGTTGCCTGAAGAGATCGAGGCAGTCGGCCCAGGCAAAACTCCGGTTGGCGTCGTCGGATGCCCCGCAGGCAGCAGGATTGTGACCTGTGAGGGAGGGCAGGCGCTCGCCCCAGGCCAGACCCAAACGTTCCGGGTTCGTCTGCAAGCTGAAAGGAAGACAGGCGCCAGAGCCATCACCGGCACGGCGGGTCGATTCGCGGTGAGCATCCCCACCACCGTCGCGGCTGCGCACGGCTAAGTCCACGTCGGACAGAACCTGGTCATCAACTGGTCGACCGTTCGCGTCGCCCCATCGGGTCAATCGAGGACGTTGTGCAGTAAGTGATGTCAAGCTCGACGACGCGGTCGCTATCCCGCAGTCTTGTTGCCGGCCGACGAGCCGACCCTGCCGAAGCGTTGGCTCGATGGCCGGCCGGTTGACCGCGATCTTGCGTAGTACAGTTTGGCGTCCGGATTGATCAGATCGCGCGTCGTAACGGTGTCGATCTCATCGCACCTCCTCGCGCACCACAGCCACTGACGATCCGCCCGCGACATTCAGCAGCGCGAACCCACGCCCCCACCTCCTGGAGGCCGCACCCGACGTGCGGGTTGGTCTTCTCAGAGCTGCAGGATTCCGCGAACCCGCGTACCTCCGTTCCACTTGAACTCCACGGTCCAGCCGTCGTCCAACGGCGGGCTTCCCGGTGTGGCAAGCATGGGGCGAACAAGGTCCAGCGGCCAGCCAGCTGGTGCTGCGTTTCCTATCTCGCCGCCCTCCTCCGCATCCCTTCCACCTAGTCATGGTCGGTGAGAATTCCCGAGGTCGCGACATGAACCAGTGCCACTCGCGCCGGGCATCAGTCTTGTCACCCAGCACTGCCTTGCACCGGTCGAGTACACCGATCGTGTGATAGAGCAGCTGGCACGACGTAGAGACCGCCGTGCCCGCGCTGACGCTCGATCATCAGTGGGTGCCCGTCCGTCAACGCTTCGACGACCACCCGTCGGGTTGTTCTGCAAGAACGCCAGCCGCAGAGCAGAGGCGATCAGCAGTCCGTGCAGTCCGGCACCCGGCACGTCGGCGACGTCACCCTCGCGGACCTGAAACGGTCCAAGACGGTGATCTGCACTCGTCCGATCTTGCCATCCGGTCATCAGACCAAGCGACACGACGAACGGCGATGTCATCCAGCCGCGCGGGACCGTGCGGATACCCAAAAGGTTGATCATGCGTTTGCTGCAGCCGGAGTTTGAGACACCGGTTCGTTGTGGCTCCGTTCAGGTCCGCGACTCGTGCGGCTGATTTCCGTCAGACCTGATAGAAGCAAACTAGGTCGAATCTGCACGAAAAGCCACCTGACCTGCGGTGCAACAGTCGCACCGGGTAGTCGAGATGTGTAAGGTTGCGTCAGGTCTGAAAGTGGATATCCGCTTCCAGACGACCAGAACGGGTGACGCACAGGTCGTACGCGCCACCCGTCTGGCGCTACCTGAACAGGTCGCTGATCTGGCCGATCAACGTGACGACCTGCACCAGGACGGTGAGAACGACGGCGGTCCTTTCGGAGTTCGAGCTCCGGTTGGGCCGTCGTTGCTCTTCACGCTCAGGACCGTCGTCCCTCGCGTCGTTCTCCTCTTCCACTTGGTGCCTCCGCCGACTCGTCCTCAGCGGGCGGGTGTCGGTCTTCCCAGCCCGATCGGAGCCGGGAAGGGTGGAGTTGCCAAGCGGTTGAATGCCGCAACCGGTTGCTGCGTCACGACATGACCTTATCCGCCGCAGCTGACCGCGTCTCGAAGCCACGAGGCCATCTGTGGGCATCTTCCCCACATGTGGCTAGGTTCCCCCGCTCAAGTCCCCAGGTGGCGGTCGTTCACCTCGAACCGCGGCAGTGTCTCGTGGCACTTCACGGACGGAACTGAGGATGGTCGCTGCCGGTGCCGAATTCGCCCACTATCGGCGGAACCAAGCGGTTGGAATCGACCTCTGCACCAACTCGTTCTTCGAACACAAGACAGTCAACTCGCTGAGTTCGTCGCACCAGGCCGACAACGTGCGCGACGCCTGGGAGGACGGGCTGCTCGCCGACCAGGCTCAGCACAGCATGCACCGGCGATGGCCCCATCGCGCCTTCAGCGAAGCGGCATGCGCACGTCGGCGAGGTGGTGATCGCCCTGTCTTCGGGTCCATCCGCAGAGGAGACGTGCGACAAGCGTTCCCTTACGCCGAGAACTCGTTGATTGTGGCCAGCGGTTGGAAGCGTCCGGCCAGCGGCAAGAACGCCAAGACCGACTTCCGCCACACCGAACTTCGAGAAAAGTGTTGTAGGACAACGCTTTCGCGCTCCAGCACGGCTTGAGAGACGCCGTTCGGCCTAGTGCCGGGCCGCGGCCCCGGCTCCGATTTCGGCCGCGCTGACCCGCGCGGTCACTACAACGCGCCGAGTCAACCACTCATCGAGTTGGGGTTCTGCGGGGCAACGGCCGCGCATAGATTCGACAGCGCGGCACGAACGCAAAGGGCGGCCCAGACCAGGGCCGCCCTTCACCGATCACCTCAGAGAAGTGATCAAGTGCTCCCCTGCCGCGCCAAGAAGTTCACGTCGTGTGGAGTGGCCGATCGCTTGGTCGGCTGGCCGGTCACTCCGCTCCTCAACCCAGAAGGACAACACCGGAATGAGACTAGGTATCGATGGGACCAACGCGCCACCCCCGCACACGCACTGCTGCGCTGATGAGCAGCCGGCCAGCGACGAAGGGCGACCGGAGTCGCTTGCACCGATCAACGATGACCTTGCGGCGCGCGGCGAGCAGCCATCGAGCGTCGCCGAACAGCAGGGAAGTTCGGTCAGACTGATCGGCCGGATCACGTCAAGTTGGCCCGCCACCTGGCGAATGGTGACCTTGCTCATCGTGTTCGTCGTGCTCTTGGGTGGCCTTCTGCTGTTGGTGCCTGCGGACATCGAGCTGGGACCGATTCGGATCCTGCCTCACTGACCTGCGTCTTTGCCAACGTCAGGTTCCAAGCGCGAGGGGTGGGCATCTGCTGATGCCCACCCCTCAGGTGTTCAACGGCGACACTCGAGCTGGCTGACGACGGATACGCCCATCAGGCCGAGCTCAGGACCAGCAGTGGCACGTTCGGGCTCGGCCAGGGCAGCCGTCAGAGAGGGTCGGTCCTTGGGAGATTTACCTTCCACTGACAGCCGGGATGTGACACGTCGTCGGACGTCTCCGCCGATGGGCGAAAGTCGGCAACACATCAGCGGTTGGGCCCAAGCGCCTTTGCCTTCAAGTCACCTCGCTGCTCCCGCGCTGTCCACCGACCTCGGAGCCACAGGCTGACGTAGACCAAGCCCACCAGCACCGGCACCTCGATCAGCGGTCCGACCACGCCAGCGAGCGCCTGGCCCGAGGTCACGCCGAACACACCGATCGCCACCGCGATGGCGAGTTCGAAGTTATTGCCGGCCGCAGTGAAAGCGAGCGTCGTGGTGCGCTCGTAGTTCAGGCCGGATGCCTTGCCGATCGCGTACGAACCGGCCCACATCGCGGCGAAGTACACGAGCAGCGGCAGGGCGATGCGGGCGACGTCGAGCGGGCGGTTCGTGATCGCTTCACCCTGCAGCGCGAACAAGATGACGATGGTGAACAGCAGTCCGTACAGGGCGATCGGGCCGATGCGAGGCAGGAACGTCGACTCGTACCAGTCACGTCCGCGGGCGCGTTCGCCGAGTGTCCGGGTGAAGTAGCCGGCGAGCAGCGGGATGCCGAGGAAGATCAGCACCGATTTGGCGATCGACCATGCGGAGAAGTCCACCGCCGCGGTGGTCAGCCCAAGCCAGCCCGGCAGCAAGTCGAGGTAGAACCAGGCGAGCACGCCGAACATGACCACCTGGAACACCGAGTTGAGCGCCACGAGCACCGCCGCAGCCTCGCGGTCACCGCATGCGAGGTCGTTCCAGATGATGACCATGGCGATGCACCTGGCGAGACCGACGATGATCAGGCCGGTGCGGTACTCGGGCAGTTCCGCCAGGAAGGTCCAGGCGAGGGCGAACATCAGCGCTGGGCCGAGCACCCAGTTCAGGACTAGCGAGATGACCATCGTGCGGGTGTCGCGGGCGACGGAGTCGAGCTTGTCGTAGCGGACCTTCGCGAGAACCGGGTACATCATCAGAAGAAGACCCAACGCGATCGGCAGGGACACCTCGCCGATCTTCACCGCTTCCAGGACACCCTGGAGATTCGGCACGAACCGGCCCAGCGCGAGTCCGAGCACCATCGCGAGGCCGATCCACACCGGCAGCATCCGATCCAAAAAGGACAGACGTTCGAGTGCGCGGCTGGTCACCAGTTCCTCCTGTGGAGCGTTGTTCAGTCGCAGCAGACGCTGGCTTCGCGCAGCGGACCGCCGGGAGCGAGCAGGTCGGCCATCGCGTCCAGCGCTTCGGCGTTGATCCGGTACCAGCTCCACGTGCCACGCCGTTCGCGGGTCAGGAGGCCCGCGTTGACGAGGATCTTCACGTGGTGACTGAGCGAGGACTGCGGCATGTCGAACTGGCCGGCGAGGTCGCAGAAGCAGGCTTCCTCACCCTTCGTGCGGCGGATGAGGTTGACCAGCTTGACCCTGACCGGGTCGCCGAGAGCCTTGAACAGGCGCGCGGCGGCCTCCGCATCAGGCTCAACGGCCTCCAGCAGCGCGTCCCGGCTTGTCGACATGACAGCCAGCATAGGGCCTTGGATTGACATCCGTCGATACAGGAGGTGTGATCTGCATCGACAAATTCCGCTCCACGCCCGCCGGTGATGCAGGATGAAGGCATCACCCGTAAGGAGTACGACCGTGGCCAAGACCCCCGAGGTGCTGTTCGTCTGCGTTCACAACGCGGGACGTTCTCAGATGGCGGCCGCCCTTCTCCAGCACTACGGACTCGGCCGGGTCGCTGTGCGGTCTGCCGGTTCCGAGCCCGCGGAGAAGGTCAACCCGGCAGCTGCGCAAGCGCTCGCCGAGTGGGGACTCGACATCACCGCCGAGGTGCCGACCAAGCTGACCTACGACGATGTCGAAGCATCGGACGTCGTCATCACCATGGGCTGCGGTGACACCTGCCCCGTGTTCCCCGGCAAGCGTTACCTCGACTGGAAGCTCGACGACCCCGCGGGTCAGAGCGTCGAGGCAGTCCGGCCGATCCGGGACGAGATCGACCGCCGAGTGCGCCAGCTCGTTCACGAACTGTTCGACTAGTGTTCCTAGCAGCGTATATTGACGAGTATCAATGCAGCTTGTTTGACTTCTGGCACCCGTGCCCGATGCAAGCGTCGTGAGGACACGATCATGGATCGCACCACCGACGACCTGCCGTTCCGACTTCTCCTGCTCGTGCAGTACCTGCGCTTCCGGGGCTGGGCTTCGACCCAGCCGGTGGAATGGGGAGGTGCCGCGGGTGCGGTGGGAGTGGTGGTGGTCCGGCTCGTCGGTGAGGAGTGGTGGGTCGCGGCGCTGTGCGGCTTCATGCTCGGCATCGTGGCCGTGCTGCTGATACCGCCGGTTACTCGACGAGACTCTTGATCTCGGAGACTGCCGCTCGCGCGGTGCGGCCGACACCGATCAACGTCGCCGACGCCGGACCGGTCCAGCTTCCGTAGCCGAGCAGGTGCAGGCGGGGCTCGTCCGCCGCGCGCGTTCCGATCACTTCAATCCTGCCGTCCTTGGTGCGCAGGCCGAGCGGGGCCAGGTGGTTCAGGACAGGCCGGAAGCCGGTGCACCAGATGACCACGTCCGCCTCCTGCCGGGATCCGTCCGGCCACACCACTTCGCTTCCGTCGAAGTGGTCGAACATCGGTCGGGCGACGAGACGCCCGGCATCGCGTGCCTCGCGCACAGGAGGAACGGCGACGATGTCACCGAGGTTGCCGATACCGCCGACCTGGGTGCTGGCGATGTCGAACAGCGCTTTGCCGTCGATCTCGTCCGGCAGGTAGCGCGGCGGCCTGAGGGTCACCCAGGTGAGCTCGACGTGCTCGATCAGATCGGCGGCGATCTGGGCCCCGGAGTTGCCCCCGCCCACCACGACAACCCGCTGACCGGAGAACTGCGCGGCGTTGCGGTAACCCGTGGTGTGCAGCTGCGTTCCCGTGAATCGGCCGGGGACCGTCGGTACGAACGGCCTCGACCACGTCCCGGTGGCGCTGATGACGGCTTTGGCCTCCCACTCGCCGGTGTCGGTCTCCACGACCAGCCCCGAGCCGTCTCGCCGGACAGCCTGCACGTCGACCGGCCGGTGGATCGGCAGGGCGTAGCGCTTCTCGTAGGCGGTGAGGTAGTCGATCACGTGCTCGGCGGTCGGGTAACCGTCGAGGAAGGGCGGCATAGGCCAGCCGGGCAGCGAACTGTGCCGCGCGATCGAGAAGAGCCTCAACGAGTCCCACCCGTGCTGCCAGGCACCTCCCGGCTCGGGCTGGGAGTCGAGGATGACGAAGCTCAGCCCGGCTCTGCGCAGGTAGAACCCTGCGGCGAGGCCGGACTGGCCCCCACCGATCACAACGACGTCGGTCACTCGTCCTCCGGCATTCCGATCAGATCGCGTCCACGGGACTGCGCGCGAGCACGGCTGCCAACCCGAAGGCCAAGCCCATCACCGCCAGTTCCAGTGCCGCCCAGCGTACGAAAGCGGTCGGGCGCTGCGCACGGATCGATGACAGCAGGCGGAAGCGGATGTGGGCACCCAGCAACCCCGCCGCTGTCAGCAGCACGCCCTTGAGCACGAGGATCCGTCCGTACGTGGTCGTGAAGAGAGCTGAGAACCACTGCACGTCCGGTGACACGACGAGGTGCAACACACCCGACACCACACCGGCGATCGCGGCGACGAAGATGCAGACGGTGGCCAGTCGCGAGAACCTCGGCAAGGCGTCCGCCAGGAGTTCCCGCTGCGCACCGGCCGCGATGGCCACCGCGAGCAGTCCTCCTGTCCATGCCGTCACCGCGAGCACGTGCAGTTCCAGCCCCAGCACACCGAGCGCGAGAACACCGTCGGGGGCGTCGAAGGAGTGACCGCTGGGCGGCAACGGCAACACGGTGAACGTCGCGATCACCAGTGGCAGCAACACCGGAACATCGCGACGTACAGCCACAGCAGCAACGACGAGGTTGACAACGGCGCCGGCCATGACGAGCGCGAGTGCGGTTCCGGTGCGGAAACCCGTGATGTGCCAGACGATCATCTCACCCGTGATCTGGTGTCCCACGTGGACCGTCGCGATGTCGAGGACCAGACATGCGAGAGCGGCCACCACCCACACCGCCGAGCCGACGACCGCGACGCGGGACGCAGCTCGGCGCCGCGTCCCCACCAGAAATGGCAGCAGAGCGGCACCGACCACGACCACGGCCGCAAGCATGATCGCCATCCGGGCGAGAGGCAGCCCGATCCGGACTGCCGTGGCGGGCTCGACCAAACCTGGAGCCGCGGACACGACGCTCATCCCGAGTCCAACCAGCACACCGGACACACATCCGGCGGCGATGACGAGTCCCAGGAACGAAGACGGCGCGCGCCCGGACAGGCGGGTCACCGTCATGACGAGGTTCCCACCTGGTTGATCCGTACACCGCCGAGATAGTCGGCGGTGTACGGACGGACGTCGACATCGGGCTCGCTGGTGAACATCTCCAGGCGCAGCAGCGAATCCCGCTTCGGGATCCCGTTCTCTTCGTGCGCGTATGCGAGGAAAAAGGTGGGATCGGACAGGGCGCTGAGCCCGACGACGCGGTCGGCCTGATCCGAGCCGGACCCGGGGTCGACGACGTGGGACGGCACCGCGGCGAAGCCGAGCCGGTTCTTGAACCCGAACAGGCCTGGTTTGGCGAGGTGGCCGTAGAGGTTCGGGTCGCTGCCCAGGCTCACCCACGAGAACCCGCGCTGCCTCGCCACCTCGATCACTTCGAGGTAGAGCACCTTCGCGAGGCTCGACTGCCTCTGGTCGGGCAACGTCGCCGAGAACCGCGCACGGACCTCGCTGCGGACGTGCGACTCCTCGTTGATGCTCGCGCCGACCAAAGTGCCGTTCGATCGCATGCAGACGGCGAAGTAGCGATCGGCGTCGGCGAGCACCTTGTCCTTCTGCTCCTTGGCGACCGCCCAACCGTGCTTCATCCGGGCGATGCCGGCCTCGTAGATCGGCAGGAACTCGTCGAGCAGCTCGGCGTCGACCACCTCGGTCCGCACCAAGAGCCCATCGGCGTGACGCCGTGCCGTGCGGAGGTTCTGCCTGTCCTTGCCGGACAGACGCGCGACGAACTCCTCTTCGCTGCCCAGCGGCGCGGCTCGCCACGTGAGCACCTGGGGCTTGGGGTGGAAGCCGGCAGAGGCCAGCTCACGCCAGAGGTGCGCGGGCGGGTCTTGGACCCGCACGACGTCGACGTCGGCGCTGAAGGCGCGCCAAGCGCCGGACAACGCGTCGGCGGCGTCGACTACCGCCATCGGCACGCCCAGTGCCACCGTTCTCAACGGTCAGCCCACCGAGGTCAGCTCTGCCGACCTGGTCGCGGTCGGTCCCGAAGGCCCCGTCAGGTCCGCAGGACTGGTCTCACCGCGGAACGTGCGCAGCCGCAGGCTGTTCGACAGGACGAAGATGCTCGACAGCGCCATTGCGAGGCCCGCGATCATCGGGTTGAGCCAGCCCATTGCAGCGAGCGGGATCGCCGCGATGTTGTACGCGAACGCCCAGAACAGGTTGCCCTTGATCGTGCCGAGCGTGCGACGCGCCAGCCGGACCGCGTCCGGTGCGCTGCGCAGATCGCCGCGCACTAGCGTGATGTCGCTGGCCTCGATCGCGGCGTCGGTTCCCGTACCCATAGCGATGCCGAGATCGGCCTGGGCAAGCGCGGCGGCGTCGTTGACACCGTCGCCGACCATCGCGACCGTGCGTCCTTCGGACTGCAGGCGCTTGACCACTGCGACCTTGTCCTCGGGAAGGACTTCGGCCTCGACGTCGTCGATACCCACCTGCTTGGCGATGGTGCGCGCGGCTCGCTCATTATCGCCCGTGAGCAGGACGGGGTGCAGTCCGAGGCGCTTGAGCTGTGCCACTGCTTCCGCGCTGGACGGCTTGGTGGTGTCGGAGACCGTCAGCACGCCGCGCACCTGGCCGCCCCAGCCGATCAGCACCGGCGTCTGCCCACATTCCTGCGCGCGGGTGAGCGCATCGCTGAGCGCGTCGGGTGTCGACAGCCTGTCACCTAGCCACGTGGCCCTGCCGACGAGAACTGACTTGCCGTCGACCACACCGCTCACGCCGAGGCCGGCGGTGGCCTCGAAGTCCGTGACCGAGCCCAAGGACTGCAAGCGTTCTTTGGCAGCTGTGGCAATCGCCTTGGCGATCGGGTGCTCCGAGGCGTTCTCCAGCGCACCGGCGAGGCGGAGAATTTCCTCCTCGTCCTCACCTTCGGCGGGAACGATCTCCACGAGGCGCATGGCGCCCGTGGTCACCGTGCCGGTCTTGTCGAGCACGATCGTGTCGATCCGTCGAGTCGACTCGAGCACCTCGGGACCGCGGATCAAGATGCCGAGCTGGGCACCCCGGCCCGTGCCCACCAGCAAAGCTGTCGGAGTGGCCAGGCCCAGCGAACACGGGCAGGCGACGACCAGGACCGAGACCGCCGCCACGAGAGCGGTGGCGACGTCCGCGCCGTTGCCGAGCCAGAACCCGAACGCCGCGACCGCCAGGCCGATGACCACCGGCACGAACACCGCCGCCACACGATCTGCCAAGCGCTGGACTGACGCCTTGCCCGCCTGGGCTTCGCTCACGAGCTTCGCCATGTGAGCGAGCTGCGTGTCCGCACCGACGCGCTCGGCTCGCACCACCAGACGACCATTGGCGTTGACGGTCGCTCCGGTGACGGGATCACCGGGCGACACCTCGACGGGAACGCTCTCGCCGGTGAGCATCGACGCGTCCACCGCCGAGCTGCCCTCGACCACGATCCCGTCGGTGGCGACCTTCTCGCCAGGACGAACGACGAAGTGCTCGCCGACCTTCAGCTGCTTGATCGGGATGATGATCTCTTGTCCGGCCCGCAGCACTGTGACGTCCTTGGCGCCGAGCTCGAGCAAGGCGCGAACCGCGGCGCCCGCACGACGCTTGGAGCGGTGCTCGGCGTAGCGGCCGGCGAGGATGAAGACCGTCAGGGTGGCGGCGACCTCGAGGTAGATGTGGTGCAGGCCCTGGCCGGACACCGGCAGCATGACGAACGGCATCTTCATGTCGGGGACGCCGGCGTAGCCGAAGAACAGTGTGTAGAGGGACCAGCCGAAGGCGGCGAGGACGCCCAGGGAGATCAGCGTGTCCATGGTGCCCGAGGCGTGTCGCAGGTTCTTCCACGCCGCCACGTGGAACTGCGCCGCACCCCAGGTCGCGACCGGTGCCGCGAGAGTCAAGGACAACCACTGCCAGTACGTGAACTGCAGGGGCGGGATCATCGCCATCGCGACGACCGGGACCGTCAAGGCGAGGCACAGCAGGAGCTTGCGCCGCATCGCCGCGAGAGCCTGTTCCTCGGCCAGGTCCTCGGCGTTCGGCGCCCCGTCGGCGCTCTCCACGACCTCTTCGACCGGGAGTGCGGCGGTGTAACCGATGGACTCCACGAGAGCGATCAGGTCCTCGACCTTCACGCTGGGATCGTGCGCGACGTGCGCCTGCTCCAGCGCGAAGTTGACCTCCGCTTGGACGCCTTCCATGCGGTTGAGCTTGCGCTCGATGCGGGCCGAACAGGACCCGCAGGTCATGCCGCCGATGTTGAGCGTGACCACCGCTTGTGGTGCGGCCGTCGTGGCCGATCCAGCCATCTCCCCTGCCCTCCCCTACCGGATTTCCTTCACCACAAGATCGGCGCGTGCGTGCCGGCCACGTACGCCAGCGCGAAGACCGCGACGAGGATGGCCGCGAAGCCGACGAGCTTGACCGGGACGCTCACGCGAGCACGCCGACGTACTTGTACTTCGTGGTCTCGACGGCGGCCTGAACGGCGTCGTCGGAGATGGGACCTTCGGAGGTGATCTCCACGCGGCCCGCGGCCGGGTCGATCTTGATCTCCGACAGCCCGGGGACGTTCTCCTCGATGGCGGTCCGGACGCGCTTCGCGCAGCCGCCGCAGGTCATTCCCGTGACGGAGTAGGCAGTCGTGGTCATCGCGTTGTCTCTTTCTCTGACAGGGTCTCTCGGGCGAAATCGCGGATCCGCTGGAGTGCGGTGGTGATCGAGTCCTCGCTCACGGCGTAGGACAGCCGGACGTGGTCGGGCGCTCCGAAGTCGGCTCCGGGCATGACCGCGACCTGGGCGTCTGCGAGCAGTCGTTCGGCGAAGGTCGCGGCATCGGCGATTCCGTGGTGGCCGTAGAAGCCGGTCACGTCGGCGAACGCGAAGAACGCGCCGCGTGGCTCGACCGCCAGCCTCATGCCGGGAATGGCGCTCAGGCCGCCGCGCATCATTCCGCGGCGGAAGTCCAGGTCGTCTTTACGCCGAGCCAGCTCCGCCACCGGTTCGTCGGCCACGGCTGCGAGCGCCGCGTACTGGGAGATCGTCGAGGGTGCGGAGGTGGTGTGCCCCTGCACCGCCGTCATCGCGGAGATCACCGGCTCGGGTCCGGCGGCGAAGCCGACTCGCCAGCCGGTCATGGCGAAGGTCTTCGAGAAACCCGCGACCGTGATCGTCCGCTCTCTGATCTCCTCGCCGAGTGACGCCACGCTGGTGAACTTCGCCTCGGCATAGACGAGGTCGCCGTAGATCTCGTCGCTGAGGATGACGAGGTCGTTCTCGACCGCCACCGCCGCAAGCGCTTCGAGCTCGTCGCGGTCGTAGACGACGCCGGTCGGGTTCGAAGGGCTGTTGATCAGCAACACCTTGGTGCGGCTGGTGATCCTGTCCTCGACCATGGCCGGCGTGAGCTTGAAACCGGTGTTCTCCCCGGTGGGAATCACCACCGGTTCACCGCCGGCCAGGGTGACCATGTGCGGGAAGCTGACCCAGTGCGGAGCCTGGATCAGCACCTCGTCACCGGGGTCCAGCAACACCGCGAAGGCGTTGGCCAACGCCTGCTTCGCCCCGTTGGTCACCACGATCTGATCCGCCGGGTACGGGCAGCTCCACGCCGAGTCGAGGCGTGTGGCGATGGCGGCGCGCAAAGCGGGTATCCCCGCGACCGCCGTGTAACGGGTCAAACCGTGCTCGATCGCGTCGATACCGCCGCGACACGCCTCGTCGGGCGTCGGAAAATCGACCTCGCCACCCGTCAGGTTGACGACATCGACCCCATCAGCCACGAGCTGCTTCACGTAAGCGTCCAGTGACGCCGTGCTCGACGGCGGCACCATGGCAGCGCGGCGGTTCAGCATCTCGGCCTCCTACTTGGCGTTGAGCGTGAAGCTCACGTCGGCAGGAGATCCGGAGCTGGGAGTCACCTGGACCTTGACGATCCACTCACCGCCCATGCCCAGGACGAGCTTGGCGTCGTAGCCGTCGCCGTTCGGAGTCGCGTTCTGCTCACCGCTGTGCATGTTCATTGACGGCATGTCGGGCGTGAGCTTCACCGTAGCGTTGGTGATCTTCTCGCCCTTGTCGTTCTTGACCGTGATGCGCGCGTCCGCCGACTTCCCCCCTCGTAGAGGGCATGGGGTCGTGAGGTCGATCGAGAGACCAGAGCCGGTCTTGGTTTCGGTGCAGGTCTCCGTAGGAGCACCCGCATCTGCCGGGCGTGCCCCGCACCCCGTGGTGACGGCGGCAAGCGCCGCCACCGCGACGAGCGAGGCGACTCGCGTCCTGGTCATGGAATCTCCTCAGTCGTACCGGACTTCTAGCCGCAGCAGGAGCTCTTGGCCTTCGGGGCGGTTTCGGTCGCCGCCGGCTTCGGGCCGCAGCAGGACGACGCCTTCGGCGCGGCCGCGACAGCGGCCGCTTCGGTCGGCTCGATCTTGACCTCGGTCTTGGGACCGCAGCACGAGCTCTTCGCGGCGGGCTTGGCCGCGGGTGCGTCACCACCGAGCGCGGCGGAGAACATGTCGCTGACGTTCGTGTCGCTAGACATTGACGTTCCTTCCGGTCTTTTCCTTGTTCTGACTGGTCTGCACGTTCAGCAGCTCGGCGAGACGACCGTGCGCGGTGAGCAGTTCGACGGGGCTGCCGGACTCAACGATCCGGCCTTCCTCCAGCACGAACACCTTGTCGAGGTCCTCGACGAGAGCGAGCCAGTGGGCCACGACGACCGCGGTACGTCCTTCGAGCAGCCGCCGGATCGCGGCCAGCACGATGCGCTGCCTCTCCGGGTCCACGCTGGACACCGCCTCGTCCAGGATGATCACCCTGGGGTCGGCGAGCATCGCGCGGGCAAGGGCGACGAGCTGCCGCTCGCCCACGGACAGCCGAGAGCCGCGTTCACCGACTCGGGTGCTGTAGCCCTGGCCGAGCTGGCGGATGACCTCGTCCGCACCCACCGACTCGGCGGCCGCGACGACTTCCTCGTCGGTGGCATCCGGACGGCCGAAGCGGATGTTCTCCGTGACGGTGCCGTCGAAGAGCTGCGCTTCCTGCGTGACGAGCAGGATCTGGTCACGCACCGAGGACTTGCTCACCCCGGCGAGGTCATGACCGTCAACGCTGATGGAGCCCGAGGTCGGCGTGTAGAGCCGCACGAGCAGCTGCATCAACGTGCTCTTGCCGGCACCGCTGGAACCGATGACGCCGACGTGCTCGCCAGGTTGAGCCGAGAAGCTCAGTCCGTGCAGGACCTCCTCGCCACCGGGGTAGCCGAAGCGCACGTCGTCCACCACGAGCTCACCGCGAACCGGAGGCAACGCCTCACCGGAGTCGTCTTCTTCCGGCAGATCGAGCACCTCGAGCACGCGCTGGGCGGACACAGCCACATCCGACGCCTCGCCCAGCTGGTGGGCGAGATCGCGCACCGGGTTGAGCATCTTCTTCACGAACAGCGCGAACGCAGCCAGCGTGCCTGCGGCGAGAGCCGCACCCTGGGCCATGCCCATGGAGGCCATCATCGAGTCGGTGCCGAGCAGCATCCAGGTCATCGGCATCATGCCGGAGGCCAGCGAGAAGAAGAACCCGGAGCCGAGAGCGTGGCCCTGGATGATCTGGAGGCCACCGAAGAAGATCAGCAGGGCAAGTGCGAAGTGGACGCTGAACGCCAGGTGCGACGAGAGCCAGAGACGCTTGCGCGACAGTCGGTTGTGGACGACGTTGTACCGCTCCGACCGCGCGCTCAGATCGTCGAGCAGCGCCTGCTCCTGGCCGAACGAGCGGATGTCGCCGATGCCATCGATGCGCTGGTTGAGGTAGCCGACCATCTTGTCCCACTCCCGGCGCTGCCGCCGGGTGTCGCCGCGAAGCCGGTTCGTCCACCACAACGCGATGTAGACCATCAACGGGATCGCGATCAGCGTCGGGAACGCGACAGCCGGGCTCAGCGCGAGCAGGAAGATCGCGAAGGCGATGAACCAGACGACGCTGTTGACGACCTCCATCACCGACTTCGTGAGGAAGCTGCGGAACCTGTTGGCCTCGAACAGGACGCGGGTGACCCACTCACCGCTGGCCTGGGCGACGTGCCTGGACAGCTGGACCTTGTGCAGTCGCTCCACGAGGTCGTTCCGGATCGTCACGGTCAGGCGCTCGTTGACCCGGATCATCGCGGAGTTGTAGATGATTCGGATGACGTTCTCGACGACCACCAGCACCATCAGGTTGATAGCGGTGCTGCGGACCGCCTCCGTGTCACCGAGCACGATGTGACCAATACCCGCCATCACCGTGTACATCACGGCGATCGTGGTGATGGACGACAGCACGGCCATGGTGGTCGCGATGGACATCCAGCCCAGATGGGGCCTCATGTAGGGCAGGAAGCGCTTGACGGCGTTCCAGAGGATCTTGCGCGCGGCGCGGGCGTCCATGTCCTCGACGCTGGTCTTGGCCGGAACGGCCGTGGTCGTGTCAGCCATTGACCTTGGCTCCTTCGGACGTTCCGGCGTGAGCGAGCCGCGCGGCTTCGCTGGTCTCGACGGCGCCGGCGCGCAGGGTGATCGCACGCTCGGCGTACCGGGCCACGGAGTCCTGCTGGGTCGCGATGATCAGCGTGCGCTTCCCGCGCACCGAGACGATGGTCTCCAGCAAGGCGACTTCCGTCTCCGCGTCGAGGTTCGCAGTCGGGTTGTCGAGGAGGAGGATGTCCGGGTCGACCAGCAGCGCGCGGGCGAGGCCGATGCGCTGCCGCTCGCCTGCGGAGAGGTCCATGGTGGTCGCTCCGAACTCGCGGGTCAGCGGGATGTGTCCGAGGCCGGCAGCCGACACCGCGGCAGCGACTTCCTTCTCGGAGGCGCCCGGTCGGGCGAAGGCCACGTTCTCCGCCAGCGTTCCCTCGAAGACCCATTGGCGCTGAGGGAGGCACACCACGCGCTTGCGCACGTCGTGGGAGCTGTAGTCCCGGGCGTCGACCCCGTCGTAGCGGACAGTGCCCGCTTCCGGGTCGCGCAACCGCGCCAGCACGTGCAGCAGGGTGCTCTTGCCGCTGCCGGTCGGGCCGACCAGCGCAACGCTCTCACCCGGTTCGATGGTGAGGTCGACACCGTCGAGAACTCGACGGCCGCCGATCTCGACCACGACGCCTTCCGTGCTGACCGCGCCACGCAGCTCGGGCATGGGTCGCGTGTCGGTCCGCTCGTCGATGACCGACTGCGCGTCCATCACGTGCAGCAGCCGCTGTGCGGTCACGGTGGAGCGGAAGGCTCCGTTCACGTTCATCGAGAGCATGTGGATGCTCATCTGGAACATCATGACCAGCGCGACGATCGCGACCAGGCTGCCAACGGTCAGGGTGCCGTCGACGACGGCGTTGCCACCGACCCACAGCGCGATCGGCGTCGGCAGTCCGCCGATGACGTTGAGGAACGCCTCCCAGCGGCTGTAAGTCTTCTTCATCTTGCCGTCACGGGCTGCGTGATCCTCGTTGATCTTGTGCAGCTTGCCCGACGCGGCGCCCTCACGACCGAACGACTTGACCATGTTGATGTTCGACAGCGACTCGCCGACTCCGGCGAGCAGCTTGGTGAACTGACCCTTCAGCTCCACAAAGGACTTCTGCAGCCGCAGCTGCACCGTCATGTTGCCGAGGATCACGAAAGCCATCGGGATGACCGAGATCAGGGTGACCCGCCAGTCGATCACCAGCGCTGCCACGAGCATCGCGCCGGTCACCATGATCTGGTTGAACAGTTCGAGCAGACCGCCGTTGGTGAGGCCGCGCACAGCGACCGCGTCGGAGATGAGGCGGGTGAGCGCACGGCCACCGGACGCTTCGGCGGTGTCAGCCGGGCCGAGCCGCATCAACTGACTGAACAGATCGTGCCTCAGGTCGGTCACCGCGCGACTCGCGATGCCGAACCTGATCCTCTTTCCCCAGTGCAGCAAAGCAGTGGTGACGCCACCCGCGGCCAGCACTCCCAGCGCGATCACGAGGAGCAGCTGGGTGTCACCGCCGAGCACGCCGGCGTCGATCGCGATGCGCATGAGCAGCGGGATGGCGATGTTGCCGAGCAGACCGACGAGCATGACCGCGGTGGCCAGCGTCATCGCGCCGCGGTAGCGCAACGGGTAGCTGTACATGAAGCGCAGCGCGCGGAGCGACTCCTTCACGTCGAGCCCTCTTCTTCTTGGGATTGCACGACTTGTGACCAGCGAGGGCGGGCCGCGCCCGATGGACGCGGACCGCTTGAGATCATCTGAAATCTCGGTTTCCTAGTCGCAGCAGGCACATGCGCACCCGCACTCGGTGCCATCCTCCGCGACATCCTCCATGCCACTGGTCTCGCAGCAGCCGGATCCGATCATGTCATCAGCCATGTTCACCTCCCCAGGATTCCTTGATTAGATGATTTCAAAGTTATCTAAACAGCTGCTTCGATGGACGTCAAGACAGTGGAGCTCAATTGCCGGTTGCGTTCAGCAGCAAGAGGTGTGGGCGCGCTCGACCTGCGACTCAGCAGCCGCCGCCGACTCGACCCGAAGGTCGAGTTTGTCCAGAATCCGCTGGTAGTCGCGGTCCAGCTCCTCGGCATTCCGGCCCACGAGGACTACGCGGCCGAACGCGCCACCGCGCGGGTGGTTGATGGGCACCACCGGGTCGCCCGGCTTGACGTCGAGCTCGATGAGCGGCGGAATCGGGGATTCGAGCCCCTCCACACCGGCAAGAGCCTCCTCGCGGTAGCGCAGGCGTCCGGTGTCGGAGAAGACGATGCTGCGGTACAGACCTGCTGCGGCGCGGGGCGTCTCGGGTTCCACCCGGCGTCCCAGTGCCGCTTCCACCGCCACCAGCGTCGGCTCGTAGCCCGAGGTCGCCGCGATCAGCTCGACGCCCTGTCCGCCAGCCACCCTGGGGTTGATCTCGCCGGCCTTCGGTCCCGCCTCGGTGATCCAGAACTGCAGTGAGGCGACCCAGTTGTCGAGCCCGACCGCGGCGAGGGCGGCATCGGTGAGCCGTTCCAGCTCGGCGAGTTGCTCCTCCCCCAACGTGCTCGGGAACCACGCGCCGACCTTGACGAACTTCGGTGGCGGACCGACATCGCCTTCCACCACGTACATCACGGTGGTCTGGCCGTTCACCCTGCTGGCGAAGACTCCGAACTCGGCGCCGACCATGAACTCCTCGATCAGAGCGGAGTCCTTGCCGTCGTCCAGCACGTCGGCGACGGCATCGGCCACGTCGTCCGGCGTTTCGCAGTACATGAGCCCCGAAGCGCTCGTGCCGTCACGGGGTTTGACGATCACCGGCAGGCCGATCTCGCCGGCCGCGGCGATGCCTTCCGTTGTCGAGCGGACGACCCTGTGCTCCGGAACAGGTACACCGCCTTGCTGCAGCAGCCGCTCGGTAGCGGCCTTGTCGTTGCAGTTGTGGGCCGCCTCTTCGGTGATGCCGGTGCTCAGACCCAGGCTCTCGGCCAAACGGCCGGCCAGCGGCACCAGACGGTCGACGCCCGTCACCACCGCGTCGATGGGCTTGCTCGCGTGCACCTGGCCGACCTTGGCCGCGACGGCGTTCCAGTCGTCGAAGTCGACCTCGAGCGGGAAGTCGGCGAGGAGGAGCTGTTCGAGAGTCATCGCCTCGTCGGCGTACACGACCTCGTAGTCGGTGCGCTCCTTGAGCATCCTGACCGTGCGCTGTCCGCTCAGCACCAGCACTCTGGGCGGGCGCGTGTCGTTGGGCATCAGTGATCACCACATCCGGTTTCAGGGCTCGGGCTTCACCGTCGGGCGAAGGGAGTCCAGGATCTGTTCGTAGTCCGCTTCCATCTGGCCGGGTTCGTCGCCGTAAACGACGATGCGGCCGTAGCTTCCGCCGCGCAGGTCCGTGGCGGCGTGCACCCGTTCTCCCGGCTCGACGTCAAGGAAAACTCCAGGACGGTCGAGCGCGGACATGTCGTAGTCGAGGACGCCGGCCTGTCCGAAAGAGACGCACCTGTACAGGGCACGAGCCGCAACGGGTGTGGCGCGGGTGACGGGACGACCGAGGGCGACGTCGACCGCGGCCCGAGTCATGTCGACCCCGGACACGCGTTCGGTGAGGTCGCACAGCTGACCGCCCGGTGGACGCGCGGCGACGTTGATCAGCGCCGGTCCTGATGGGCCGATGCGGACTTGTACGTGTGCGACGCCATTGTCGAAACCCAGTGCGCTCAAGGCTTCTGCGACGAACTGCCCGAGCGCTCGGTCTCCAGTCTCACCGAGCCCACTCGGGAAGTCGTACCCCGTCTCAGCCTGCCGCGGACCGGGTGCCGTCTGCTGCGCGAGCACGTTGACCACCTCGGTCACGCCATCGACCGTGATGGTCTGGATCGCGTACTCGGGACCCGGCACGTACTTCTCGACCACGAAGGCGGACCGGCCCAAGGTGGCCACTGCCCAGGCCAGTTCCTGGTCGTCGTAGCACAGCAACGCACCGCGGCCCCGCGCGTTGACCATCTTCTTCAGCACCACGGGATACCCGAGCCGTCGTGCCGCCGGTTCGACGTCATCCGGGTCGGCGATGACGAGGTAGTCCGGACCTGAAATGCCCGCGCCTTCGAGTGTCAGGCGCATCCGTGCCTTGTTGCCGGCACTCAGTGCGGCGGGCATCGACAGACCGCGGATCCCCAGCCGCATGGCGAGGTAGGACGCCAGCGGCAGATAGGCGTCGTAAACGCTGAAGACGGCGGTCAAGGGGCGTGCGCCGTGCAGTGCCCGCAGCACCGCCTCGGTGGACTTCCAGTCGTCGAGGTCGACGTCCAGTGGCACGTCCGCGATGCACGCCAGATCCAGTGGGTTCGGGTCACCCAGCAGCACTGTGCGTACGTCCATGCTTGCGAGCACGTCCACCACACGGCGGCCTGAGATGCACGCGACGCTGTCTCGTTCGTCGATTCCCGCAGAGGTCATCAACAGCACCTGCTCACGACGTCGAGGCCATCGGTTCCATGGTGGATCCGCGACTCAAGAAGGGCGCACGCGGCATGCAGCATCGCCGTGCGTTTCCGGTCTGACGAGCTCAGTGCCAGGTACAGCGGGACAGCCACCGCACCAACACGGCGCTTCGGTGCCGGGTTGGCACGTCCCAGGTTCACCATGCCGGTCCCCGAGTCGATGGCCGCCTCGATCACCTCGGCGAGCATCGGCCGGTAGAACTCGAACGAGCTGTACTTGCCTACGTCGAGCCCGGCCAGCCACATGGACTGCTCAGTCCCGAACTCGTAACCACCGAACACGGCGGCGACGGCACCGGTCTGGTCCGCGGTCACGAAGGTCCGGTCGTACGGCGCGAGGTTGCGGTGCAGAGCTTGCAGGAAGTGCTGGGGCAGCAACTCCAGGGGTGTGCCGTGATCGGCGACCAGTGCCTGCACGAGTCGAACGTGGTCTTCGGCTGCAGGCGTCGCGCGGGAGATCGTGAAACCACGCTGCACCAGGCCCTTGCGCTCCCGTGTGAGTTCACGTCTGTGCCGGCCCCGGATGGTGCTCCAGTAGTCCTGCGCTGAGGCACGCCGGGTGTCGACGACGTAGGTGGTGCTCAGCTGACCGGTCGCGTAGCCCTTGCCCATGAGCCTCCCGACGAGTGGTCCGGCCGGCAGGTTCGCGAATCCCCAAGCCCAGGCGTCGTGGAGCTGAGCGGTCTGTTCCACCGCGCTGACCAAAGCGTCGAGCGCGCCGTGGTTCGCCGGTGGCGCCAACGGTCCGCCGGCGAAGGCGGCCAGGCTGTGCGCGAGCAGCACAGGTCCGCCGAAGTCGATCTCCGCGAGCCCGGCCACGTGGTCCAAGCGAGGACACTGGTGCACGAGATAGGCGGGACAGACGCCGGCCAGGCGGTCGCCATCGTAGGCGAGCACGTGCAGCGGGTCGAAGACACCAGGCGGCGCTTCCTCGAAGGCCGCCAACCACTCCCAGGTGTGGAAGATGGTGCCGCCACCTGCGCGCACCACCTCGTTCCACTCGCCCCGGTCGACATCAGCGACACCACGCACCACTTCGACGCGATACCCGCCGACTGCCTCGGCGGGCTCAGTCACCATCGTCATCCGGTCACCTCAGCAGCACGACTTGAACTCGCGGCTGTCCGCTCCCACGAGTTTGAGCTCGTCGACCTGGATCACCTGGATGTCCAGCTCCGTGCGCACGGCACTCTCGATCGAGTTGAGCTCCTCCGCGGTATCGCCGAACACGACGATGCGGCCGTACACACCGCCCTCGGGGTGGTCGACGGGGTGAACCGTGTCCCCGGATGGAACCTCGATCTCGACGATCGGAGGAACCGTGGCGGGAACTGACGAGGGCACGCGGTAGAGCAGAGTTCCTGCCTGGTCGAACACGACGCTCCGGTACTTGGCCCGGCTCGCGAACGGCTCGCGGACACCGACCGGCAGACCGAGCGCGATCGCGGTGACCGCCTCGATCATGTCCACGCCGGACACCGCCTCGGTCATCTCGACGAGCCGGCCACCAGGGCGGCGGGCGTTGACCTCGACGATGCGGAACCCGTCCGCACACTTGCGGACCTGGGTGTGACTGATCCAGTCGTGGATGCCCAGGACGGCCAGCGCAGAGGAAACCATCGCCCCCAGCTGCTCGACCTCGGCATCGGGAAGTCCTGACGGGTAGTCGTAACCCAACTCGACGAAGACGGGAGGCTCGGTCATGTGCTGGCGCAGGACGCTCAACACCTGCGTCACACCGCTCTGAGAGAGCGTCTGGACGGCGTACTCCGGCCCGTCCAGGTATTCCTCCACCAAAACACCTGGCAACGCCTCAGGACTCGCTTCCTCGAGGATCGCCTTTGCCGCCGAGCGCACTTCCTCGACCGACTCACAGCGGCGGACACCGAATCCGCCGGCGCCGTCACGCGGTTTGACCACCACCGGGAAGCCGAGCTCCCTGGCTATCCGGGACGCGTCGCGGGTGTCGGCCGCCAGCCCGAAGCGCGGCACGGGAAGTCCTGCCTCTTCGAGAACGGACCGCGTGCGCCACTTGTCCCGGCAGTTCCTGGCCGCGTCCGCCGTCAGCCCCACGGGCTTCGGCAGCAGTCGCTCTGCCAGGTGTGTCATCAACGGGATGCGCGGCTCGACGTGGGTCAGCACCGCCGCCGGCGTCTCCGTCCCGAGGTGGGCGGAGACCGTCGAGGCCACGGCGTCCCAGTTGTCGACGTCCACGTCGATCGGGACGTCGACCCAGCCCATGATCTGCAGCGGCACGCGCTTGTCGAGGTAGAGGATCCGGTAGCCGAGATCGCGCAACACCTCGAACTCGCGCTCCGCTCGTCCACCGATCAGGACGACCGTCCCCGTCGGGGATGTGCCGTGCTCAGTCACCGGCGTTCCTTTCCCGTCCGCGTTCGCCGGACTAGCAGCAGGTGTTGGTCTTCTTCACCGGCGCGGCCGTCGTCGCGGCGGGTGCTTGAGCGGACGGTCGCTGCGCCTCGTCCCCGGTGAGTGCGGCGACGATGCCCGCGACCTGGCCGACCTCCTCGTTGTTGAGGCCGAGCTGCTTGGCGACGGCGAGGAAGGACCGGACGGTCTCCTCGTTGCCCTGCACCAGTGCGGCCGCGAGCGCGACGGCACCGCGGGTCTTGGGCTCGAGTGCGCCGCCGTCGAACGCGGCCTTGAAGAAGTCCTGCTTGGCCGACGCGAGGTTCGCGTGGCTGTCCCGGATCTCCGGCGCCAGTTGGATGAGCTGTGCCGACACGGAAAGCGCTGCGGAGGCCATGGTCTACTCCTCGGAGATGTTCTAGATGTTCTGTGCCAGGTAGGCGGCACTCAGCACGACCAGTCGCCCGGCCATGCGCAGGGCCTCGGGGTCGATCCGGTCGAGCGAGTCGAGTGGTGAGTGGTAGTGCGCGGCGCCCAGACCGAGTCCGACCGCGGGCAGGTCTCGCCCGGCATAGCTGCGGTTGTCCGATGCGACGGCACCGCCGGCCAGCGGAATGCGCAGCGCGCGGCCGGCTCGGTCCAGCGCACTGATGAGCGCCTCGGTGTCCTTGCCCACCTCGGCGGCGACAGCTCCGTTGAACTTGCCGGCCATGTCGACGTTGATCACGTCGGGACGGATGCCCGCGTCCACCAGCGCACCGGCGTGGTGTCGCGACCCGAGCGCGCCGATCTCCTCGGCGTCGAGCACGGCGAACAGAAAGGGGCGCGGCAGTGCGAGTCCACGTTCCGTGATGACGCGAACGATCTCCAGCAGTACCGCGACGCCGCTGCCGTTGTCCCCGGCGCACTGGAAGTGCCGCTCGGGGTCGGCTCCGACGCCGTCGTAGTGCGCGCTGATCAGCACAGGGCGGTCAGCGAGATCAGGATCGGTCCCGGCGATACCGGCCACGACGTTGGTGCCGGCCACAGGACCGCGGCCAAGCTGGACCTGGGCACGCACGACCTTGCCGTCGATCTGCGCCAGGAGGTCCGCCCGTACAGCGATCACGGGAACGTCGACGGGCTTGCCGCCCATCACCCTCTTGGTCAGGAAGCCGGACCCGTCCGGGTTCTGGGGTGTCAGCAGTCCGATTCCGCCTGCGGCGCGCACCTGTGCGGCGAGTTCGGTGAAGGCCTCGCCCTGGGGGACCTTGTCCAGCACGACCCATTCACCCGCGCGAGGCGCGGAGCCCAGCGATCGTGCGACTCCCTCGGCCGGAGTGGGCATCGGACCCGAGCGCGGGTGCTCGGCGTAGTCCACACGGTGTTCCAGCGTGGCCGGATCGGGGCCGGCCACGCTGAACACGGGGGCCGCGGTGAGCCTGAACGTCGCCGCGATGTCGAACACTTGCTTCTCCGGCCTGAGGCCGAAGTCCGTGAGTTTCTCCGTCAGCCAGTCGGTGGCGAGATCATGACCGGCACTACCTACACCGCGACCGGCGAACTCCGGTGCGCACAACGATTCCAGATCGGACAGCATGCGCGTCGCGTCGATCGCGTCGGCCAGCGCCAGCAGGTCGTCCTCAGCGACGACCTGTTCGGACCCCGTCATTCCACCCCCCGGAGAAACAGTTGAGAGATCAGGAGTTCGGTTCGCCGCAGCAGCCGTCGCCCTGGCCTCCGACCACGGCACCCGACTTGTCCGCCGGCTCACCGCAGCAGCCGCCGCTCGTGGCGGTACCGGTGGTGACCGGCAGGGTGATGAACCCTCCGGCCTGCTGGGTCGTCTCTTCGCCGGCCATGTACCCCAACCCCTTTCGAGCGGAAGCTCAGCCCGCCTTGTTTCGAAGTTCTTCTAGATACAAGCCTATCGATCCAAGGCGGGCTGTCAACAGGTTCAGCCCGCGATGAGGTAGGTCAGCGCGGCCACGCCTGCGGCGAACGGAGGAGTGACGAGCCAGGCGATACCGAAGTCGCGGAACGACTTGCCCTTGATGCGCTTGAAATCGGTGCCCGCGGTACCGGCGATGGCGCCCACCGAGACCTGGGTCGTGGACATCGGAAGCCCCTGGAAGGCGCCGAGGCCGACCAGTGCGGCGGTCGTCAGGTTCGCGGTGAAGCCTTCGACGTGGGTCATGTTGTCGACGCAGACCGAGAGCCTCTTGGCGATGCGGGCACCGGCGACGAGACCGCCGATGGCCATGGCGAGAGTGACGCCGAAGAGAAGACCCGTCGTGGTCATCCCGCCGATGAGGGCGAAGGACCCGATGGCCACGATCTTCGGAGCGTCGTTCATGCCGCGGGCGAAGCTGGTGAACCCGCTGGTGGCCCAGTGCAGCAGGATGACCGGAGACATCTTCGACTTGGCCTGCTCAGCCGATGCGCTCTCGGTCTCCACGACGGTGGCCGCACTGCTCGCGCCGCCGCTGGCGTCGACGGTCTTGGGCTGCTCACCCGGTCTCACTGCCGAGCGCTTCGCCGCCTGACGGGCGGTGTAGCGGCCGACGAAGGTCAGGGTGATCGACACGATGTAGGCGCCGAGCACGCTGAGCAGCAGCGGGCCCACGACCTTGTTGAGCAGCACTCCCCAGTTCACCGAACTGCTGGCGAACAGCACGCCGGCACCGAGGAGCGAGCCGACGAGGGCGTGCGTGGTAGAGACGGGCAGCCTCCGCCAGGTGGCGAACGCGACCCACGCCGAAGTTCCGGTCAGGACCGCGACCGCGAAGGCCGGCGTCGGCGCGGCCGACACGATTCCCTTGGAGAACAACGCGGTCATCTTCGCGGCGAAGGTCAGTGAGACCAGGCAGCCGATGGCAGTGGTGATCGTTCCCCAGATGACGGCGGTGCGGATCTTCGCGACGCCTGCTGCGGACAGGGTGGCCACGCCCTTGGGAACGTCGTTCGCGCCGTTCGCCGCGGCTAGCGCCAACACCAGCACCAGTACCAGAACTTCCATTGGCGGATCTCCTTCTCAGTACTCAGCTGCCACGGTCTGTGCCCGCAGTGCCACTGCGGCCAGGAAGGCCTTGATCAGGGGGTGGACGTTGCCGGGCGTCGACGAGAGCTCGGGCTGGTAGAGCGTCCCGACGAAGAACGGGTGGTCAGGAAGCTCCACCGCTCGTGGCGCCTTCTCCGAGTCCCATGCGCAGATGCGGAGCTGGCTGTGCATGAACGTGTCGACGTAGTCGGGGTTGAGGCCGTACTTGCAGTGGTAGGTCTCGGTGGTGCTCTCGACGTTGTCGTAGATCGCTGCGAGACCGCTGTTCTCGGCGAGGTAGAGCGATGCCTGCTCACCCGCCAGCGAACACTCCAGCGGCACGATGAACGGCGTGCTCGCATCCGGGTCGTACTGCACGTCGTCGGCATCGGCGAAGCCGAGAACCGACTGGCCGTACTCCATGAGCGCGTGCTGGAACCCTCCACACGTGCCCAGGTAGGGAATGCCGGTCTCCCTGGCGAGCCGGATCGCCAGGAGCACCGCTTCCTTGTCCGCGTAGGGCGATCCGGGGATCACCCAGATGCCGTCGTAGTCGGCGATCTCCGCCGTGACCGAGGTGCTGGGCACCCAGTCGACCTGAACGTCCAGGTGCGGGATCAGGGCGTCCAGCCGCCCGTGCGCCGCCTGACGATCGCTGCGGTCACCCACCAGAGCGAGTCGTGCCCGGTCCCCCCGAGCCGCTGCGGATCGTGTCATTACGTGGTCCTCCCCTGTGAACGCGCGTCTACTCACTTGTTCGTGCTGTGCTGCTGCCGAGCCGGCCGATCCACACGAACCCGTGCGGGCCGAGCTCGCACTCCAGGCGCCCCTCGTTCGCGCTGGAGGTGGTTTCACCACCGAGGAAGACCGGTGCGCCGTCTCCCAGGTGGGTGGCAGGTTCGAAGACCTGGCGTTCCTGTGTCGCGTTGTGCACGCACAACACGCGGTTGAGCCCGTCCGCACTCGAACGCAGGATTGTCCACAGCCCCGGCCCGAGGTCCACCGCCACGGCGGTGGACCCTTCCTCGAAGGCGGAGGCCACAGCCGACTTGCGCAGGCAGTCGCGTTTGAGCTCGGCACCAGGCGAGATGCCGGACAGCGACAGCCGTACCGAGTCGAAGAAGTCGTCAGTGCACTGCACTAGCGGGTGTTGCTTCAGTTGTCCTGTCACCACAACCTCTTCCCCGTCATGACCGCACCCGAGGGGCGGCCCAGAAGACCGAGAACCGTCGGTGCGATGTCGGCCAGTGAGACCGCGTCGTGGTCGCCGCTCGCCACCTCTTGGCCAGGTGCGGGTACGAGCACCACCGGAACCGGATTCGTCGTGTGGCCGCCGTACGGTCGAGGCGAGCCATCGGGTCCGTTCTTCTTCATCTGCTCGGCGTTGCCGTGGTCACCGACCAACAGCACCCAGCGCGACGTCTCCCGTGCCACCTCGGCGATGCGTGCGACCGCCTTGTCGGTGTGCGCGGTCGCCAGCACGGTGGCGTCGAAGTCGCCGGTGTGCCCGACGACGTCGATGTTCGCGAGGTTGGCGACCACGAGATCCACATCGGACCTCCGAGCCGCCGACTCGATCTCCTCGACCACCTTGTCGAGGGTCATCTCCGGCCGAGTCCGGTAGTCCGGCTTGGTCTCGGCGGTGACCCGCACGTGCTCCTCGACCTCACGAGCAGTCGAGTCGCGGCCGTTGACGTAGTAGGTGACGTGTTCGAACTTCTCCGTCTCCGCTATCCGGACCGAACGAAGCCCGTGCTCCTGCAGCACATCAGCGAGGCCGCCACCGGTTTCCGCGCGGCTCACGAGCGGCGGGATCTCTGCCGTTGTGTCGTACTGGGCGAGGCTCACCGTCCTGACCGAGCGACCAGCCGTGTGATCGACCAGGAAGTCCGCCAGCTGCTGGATGCGGTCACTGCGGAAGTTGGTGAACAGCACTGCGTCGCCCTCGCTGATCCGGCCGACAGGGGCACCGCCGTCGACCAGGATGCTGGGCACCACCCACTCGTCGCCTCGTTCGGAGGCCTCGACGGCGTCCAGCAACCGGGTCACCGACGCGCCGACCCCGTCAGCGATGGCGAGGCCGGCCTCGCGAGTGAGGTCGAGGTTCCCGGCCTTGTCGAGCGCGTAGCCGCGTCCGATCACGGTGACGAGCGTGCCGACCCCGGCCTCCGCGACGAACTTCTCGATCTTTCCCAGGTAGTCGGCCGCGGTGCCGTCGGACACGTCCCTGCCATCGGTGATCGCGTGGAGCCAGACCCGGCCGACCCCCTGCTCGGCCGCGGCGAGCAGGATCGGGCGCAGGTGATCCACGTGGGCGTGGATCGCCCCGTCCGACGCCAGCCCGATGAGGTGCAGCGCCGCACCCGTCGAAGCAAGCTCGCCGAACACTTCGCACAGCAAGGGGTTCGACGCCAGCTCACCGCTGTCGATCTGCTGCTGCACCAGCACGCTGTCGTACGGGACCGGCCGTCCCGCACCGATCACCATGTGGCCGATCTCCGAGTTGCCCACCGTGCCCGGCAGCAGACCGACCGCCGTACCGGACGCATCGGCCAGGAGGTGGGGACAGGTGGCGATCAGCTCGTCGAGTGCCGGCGTCTCGGCGGAGGTGATGGCGTTGTCCGCGGCGGCGGGTGCGTGCCCCCACCCGTCGAGAACCAGGAGGATGCCCGGGAAGCCCTCGCTCACAGGGTGCTCGAGCCGTCGGCCGCGAGCTGGTCCAGGGTCTGCCAGAAGGTCGGGAAGGACTTGGCCACGCAACCCGGGTCGCGGATGACAACGCCTTCGGTCCGCAGACCGGCGATGGCGAAGCACATCGCGATCCGGTGGTCGTCGTAGGTGTCGATCACCGCGCCGGTCGGCGTTCCGCCGGTGATGGTCATCGCGTCGGGTTCCTCGTCGACCTCGATCCCCATCTTGCGGAGCTCGGTCGTCACCGCGGCGATGCGATCGCACTCCTTGACCCGGAGGCTCGCGATGTTGGTGATGCGGGTGGTGCCCTCGGCGAACGCGGCGACGACGGCGAGGGTCGGCACGACGTCCGGCATGGCCTCCATGTCGATGTCGATCCCGCGGAGCTCTCCGCCCTGGAGCGTGATCGAGTCCTTGGTGACGTCGGCCGTGCAGCCCATGCGCACGAGCGCCTCGACCAGGCCGACGTCACCCTGGTGCGAGCCGGAGCCGATGCCGGGGATCGTGATCCGTCCGCCGAGCACCGCCGCGGCCGCGAGGAAGTAGGACATTCCGGACGCGTCGGGCTCGACGGTCACCGAGCCGCCGCGGATCTTCTGTCCCGCGCGGACGGTGAAGCTCGTGAAGCCGTCGCGCTCGACCTGGACACCCATTTCCGCAAGCGCCGCAACGGTCATGTTGACGTAGGGCTTGGAGATGAGGTCGTCGATGATCGTGACCTCGACGTCCTGCTCCGCCAGGGTGGCGTTGATCAGCAGGCTGGAGGTGAACTGGCTGCTGACCGCACCGCTGATGCGAGTTGCACCGCCGCGGAACGTGCCGCCGACGACCTGGATGGGCGGGCTTCCGTTGCCCCGCACGGCAGTGGCGTCGACACCGAGCGCGGGCAGCGCGTCGAGGAGCGATCCCATGGGACGTTCCTGCATGCGCTTGGTGCCGGTGATGATGCTCGTGCCCAGAGCGTGGCCTGCCATGGAGATGAGGAAACGGAGCGGAGTGCCCGCGGCACCGACGTAGATGTCCTCCTGCGGCGCACGCATCGGCTGGCCGGTCGGGACGACGTGGAACCGGGAGTTCTCCGTGTCGATCGTGACGGTCGCGTGCCCGAACTGCTCGATCGCTTTCGCGAGCAGGACGGTGTCGTCGGAGACCAGTGCGCCTTCGATGGTCGTCTCCTGCCCGGAGACCGCGGCGAGCGAAGCGATCGCGAGGTATCGGTTGGAGTAGCTCTTGGAGCCCAGCACGTTCACAACACGGTCGAAGGTGGGCAGGGTGCGCACCGTCAGCTCGTCGGCTTCCATGCGCGTGTCCTGAACCGTCGTGGTCATTCGTCTCCCCTAGACGTCGTCCTGCTTCAGCGGCTGCCGAGTGCGACTTGAGCGTCGGTCAGCCGGGCGGTGACAGCCTGCGTTTTGAGGACTGGTCAGGGAAGCGATCTCGTCAGGCAGCAAGGTGCCTGGCAGCTTGTTGCCTGGGGTCAACCAGTGGGGTAGTTCCCTGGTAACACCCATTCATCTTCCGTATGCCTGCTGTTCGCTGAAAACGACATGCGTCCCCAACGGAGTGCTACATTGATGACTCTCAATGCAGGACATGGGGTGGGGAATTCGGGGTTACGACAGGGTTTCTTGTCGCAGATACCCTAGGGGGGTACATGCCGCCGTTCGGGTTGGACCAGTCAGGCCAGTCCGTGTACCGTTTCATCCTCGGCCGCGGAGGTTGCACGGCCGACGAAGTTGTTGCGACGCTTGACATCCCGACAGAGGAAGTTCACGCGGTCGTCGACCGATTGGTCGAATTGGGAGTTCTGCGAAGGAGTTCCGACTCCCTCATCCCCGGCAGTCCCAGCGTCGCCCTGCAGTCGCTTCTTGACCGCCAGCATGCGGATCTCCTGCGGAGGCAACACGAGTTCGCCGCGACGAAGGCCGCAGTAGGTCGCCTCATAGCCGAGTACGACGAGGTGTGCGGCGCCGGCGTCCGCAACGAATGGGAGCGTTTGGACGGCGTCACCACAGTTCAAGCGCGAATGGGCGTACTCGCGCGGCAGACTCGCATCGAGTGCCTCACTCTTCTCCCGACCGGTCTGCAATCCGTGGACAATCTGGGCTTGCGCAAAGCGATTGACGAGGACTTGCTTCGCAACGGCGCTGCAGTGTGGACTGTGTACCAAGAAAGCGCTTGCAACGATCGACCGACGATGCGCTACGCCGAGTGGCTGTCAGCCGCCGGCGGAGAGGTACGCACGACACCCACGCTTCCCACGTGGATGATGCTGTTCGACCGCACCACCGCGCTGCTCCCCGTCGATCCCGAGCTGGGCAACTGCAGTGCGTTTCAGGTGACCGGAGCGGGATTCATCACCGCGCTGGTAGGGCTTTTCGAACAGGTATGGGCATCGGCCATCCCGCTGTCCTCGGCACCGTGCTCTGCCGAGGGACCGTCCAACATGGAGAGTGAGCTGCTTCGCCTGCTGAGCCAGGGCCTCACGGACGAGGCCGTGTGCAAGAAGCTCGGCTTGGGACTGCGCACGGTACGCCGCATGGTCGCGGATCTCATGACCAAGCTCGAAGCACGCAGCCGGTTCGAGGCAGGCGCAAACGCCGTCGCGCGGAACTGGCTAAAGCCGAGCAGGAAGGGACACCAACGCGACAAGTGTTGCGGCGAAGAGATAATCGACCTGATCCCCATAGCCCGACTGACGGAGCATCACGCGTCGTAAGACCGACGGCGAAGTAGTCAGGAACACGCAGCTGCTACAGCCGGCATGCCCGGGATCGCCAGCAGAGCGGACATCCTGGCGAAGTTCTCCTGCACCGGGCGGTAATAGACCCAGGTGCCGCGGCGGTCAGACTCCACGAGACCCGCCTCACGCAAGATCTTCAGGTGGTAGGAGATCGTGGGGCCGGTCAGCTCGAACGAATCGGTCAGATCGCAGACGCAGCACTCCCCTTCGGGAGTCGCCGAGGACGCCGCGATCAGCGACAGCAGGCGCAACCGGATCGGGTCGCCCATCGCCTTGAACATCTTGGCCACGTCGGCGGCACGCTCAGGCTCCAACGGGGTCGACAGCACCGGTGGGCAGCACGCTTCCGAAGACGACGCTCCATCAACCGACTTCAGCTTGGCCATGCCATCTATCTTGACACCCATCTAATTTGGGTGCAAGGAACGTCAGCCGAAGAGGTCACGAAGCTCACTCCAGCGCTCGGGGACCAGGCGGTAGTAGACCCAGGTGCCCCGACGTTCCCTGGTCAGCATGCCGGCCTCGGCGAGGATCTTCAGGTGGTGGCTCACCGTCGGCTGGCTCAGCCCCAGCGGCTCGGTCAGATCGCAGACGCAAGCCTCGCCTTCGGCGGCGGCGTGGACCAGACTGAGCAGCTGAAGACGTGCAGGGTCAGCGACGGCCTTCAGCAGCTTGGCCAGACGTGCCGCCTCGGGACGCCCCAGAGGCTCGGCGATGAGACTCACCCGGACGCACTCGTCCGCGATCATCGGCAGCTCTGGAGCGTTCCGCGAGGTCACAAGCGACAGCGTACGTGAGTCGGCTCGTTATGAAGGCGCCTTCCGCACGCTGCACGCGAAGACCTTGTAGGCCTGCTGACCAGACAGGTTGTCGTACAGAGCGTCGTCGACCAGCGTGTTCACCGCTTCGTAGCGCGGGTCGCCGAACTGGTCGCCCACCTGCTGCATCGGGCCGAACGTGTTCGGTACGAAGATCGTGTCCTCGCGGATGGCCGGCCAGTACAGCGCCGTGCCGCTCACCTCACCGCGCGGGCTCTTCACGATGATGCTGTCGCGGTCCGCGATCCCGTAGCGCCGCGCGGTGTCGGGGTGGATCTGCACCAGGCGGATGCCGTTGAGCTGCTCGCCCGTGTGAGTCCAGTGCGTCACGGAAGCGAAGTGGACGACACTCGGCCGGCCGGTCGTCCCCATCAGCGGAAACTCCCGGTGGACGGCGTCGCTGCCGGGCACCCCGAGCTTCACGGCCTTCGTCACCGCCTGCGGGTTGACCGGGTTCGTGATGAAGCCGGACTGGTAAGCGAGCGTCGGCAGCGCCCCGGTGACCTCCGGGTGGGTGTAGAAGATCGGCAACGCGGTGTGGCCGGACGGCGCGAGCGCCTTGTCGAGCTCAGGCGTGAAGATCTCGATCTTTCCGCTGGGAGTGAGGAACCTCTTGCCCTTCGCACCGAGGGCTTCGGTGACCTCGTACCAGGACGGGTGGTCCTGGAACAGCACGCTGACGCCCGGATGCTTCTCGGACGGGCACGGCCACCGCAGCGGCTCGGAGCGCGCCTCCATCCGCCTCTTGGTCATGCCTCCCATGGCGGGCGTGCGAGCCACGAACTCCTGCCACAGCACGGAGTAGTCCTTCCACTTCTGCGGGAAGGCGTCCGTCCAGTACGAGGCCGGGTTCTTGCGGTCGTTGCGCGCCATCGCGGCGGCGAGGTCGATCCAGATCTCCCAGTCCGGTCTGGACTGGCCGACCCTCGGCACGACCTGCTGCTGCCACCTGATCGCACGGTCGTCGCGCCGCATGTAGACGCCTTCGAACTCGAATGCGCTGCAGACGGGAAGGATGACGTCGGCGTAGTACGCGGCCTCCTCCATGAAGAGGCCGGTGTAGACATAGAAGTCCAGCTCCTTGAAAGCCTGCTTCACCTTGCTGGTGTTCGCCGACGAGATCAGCGGGTTGCCCTGGGTAATGAGCGCTTCGAGACGGTAGGGCTTACCGCTGAGGATCGACTCGGCGAAGTAGTCGGGACCGACCGGCAGCGCCTGGGGTACATCGGGGGTCTTCACCGTGAGCGGCGGCAGCACGAGGTCACCAGGCCAGGTGTTGTGCATGAAGTTGCACCCGCCGCCGAGCTTGCCGATGTTGCCGGTAACAGCGGCCAGGAAGGTGAGGACCCGGTAGGTGTCGAAGGCGCCGAGCTGGTGCGAGATGCCGGCGTTGCAGAAGATCGAGGCAGGCTTCGCGCCCGCGTACTCCTCGGCGACCTGGCGGATCGTCTTCGCCGGGATTCCCGTTACGTTCGCGGCCCAGTTCACGGTGTAGCCGGACTTCTTGAGGTGGTCGCGCAACTCGGAGAAGCCGAGAACCCACCGTTCGACGAACTTCCGGTCGTGGAGGTCGTTCGTCACGATGTGGTGCAGCATGCCCAGCACGAACGCGAGGTCCGTGTGCGGCTTGACCGCGAGCCACTCATCGGCCTCGGCACCGGTGGGTGTGCGCCGCGGGTCGATGACGACGAGCTTCGCGCCGGTGCGCTTGCGACCCCTCAGCAGGTAGTCGAAGGTGACCGGGTGCGTCTCGGCCTGGTTGGTACCGAGGAAGAGGAAGTAGCGCGCCGAGCCGAGGTCGTCCTTGCCCGTGGCTCCGTCGACGCCGTAGCCGTTGGTGAAGTTCCCCATCCCGAACGATGCCTTGAGCGCGTTCCCGCCTGCGTCGTTGCAGACCGGACCGACGTCCGTGTTGTTCGGACTACCCAGCAGCGCGAACAACCTGGCGACCAGCGAACCGGTACCGCGAGGGAGCCGGCCTGTCGTCCGGTTGGCGATCGCGGGGGCTTTGCCGCTGTCCCTCAACCGGAGCAGTCGCTTCGCGACGATATCCAGGGCCTCGTCCCATGACGCCGGCCTGAACGTGGAGTCCGCCGAACCCTTTACGCCACCGGTACGCACGAGCGGCGTCGTCAGGCGCAGCTGGTTGTAGGCCAGTTCGGCCATCATCGGGGCTTTTACGCAGATGTTGCCGCGCTGTACCGGGTCGTCATGGTCTCCCTCGACGCTGATGATCCGATTGGCGCGCAGTCCCACGTGCAACTTGCAGTTGGAGTTGCAGAACTGGCAGGCCGAGGCGACCGTCTTGTCGACCTGAAGAGCCGCCGAGTCCTTGGTGAACCCGAGCGGGGCGCTTGCACCACCCCCCGAGGCAGCCAGCCCGTCCGGGGCAGCCGACGTCTCTGGTGCGGCATGTGCTGCGGCCGGTGCCCCGACCATGAGAGCCGCGCTCGTGAGGGCGGCTCCCGAAACGAAACCCCTGCGAGACATGCCTTCTTGTGCGGTCATGACCGGCCCCCTCAGCCCCTCGACGCAGTCAACGCCGGGGAAGCCTACGAGCTGGTTAGATAGCTGTCTATACGCAATTCCATCTAATCAGGCCTAACGTCCACAATGGACTACACCAAGTGCGCAACTCTCCCAAATCACTATCCGCCGATGCTGATTTGATATGTCTCTATATTGACATCTGTCGAGTCAAGTGGCCGAATGGACACCTGCGGTGTCATCTGACCGGTACGGGGGGCGGAGAATGCACGACGACACGTCGGCCGAGCATCTCGCTTCACTGCGCCGCGCCGAGGGCCAGGTGCGGGACGTGGAACGCATGGTGCGCGAGGACGCGTACTGCATCGATGTCCTTCGCGTGACCGCAGACATCTGCACCACCTTGCGATCCGTGTCCCTCGGACTGCTCGACGACCACGTCCAGCGCTGTGTCGGCGAGGCCTTGTCCGAGGGCGGCGAGGAAGCCGACCACAAGCTCGCCGAGGCCAGCGCCGCGATCGCCCGACTCGTCCGTTCCTGACGCCGTCAGTTTGAGGAGAACCTCCATGACCGAGACCACCTTCACCGTGCAGGGCATGACCTGCGGCCACTGCGTCACAGCCGTGACCGAGGAGGTGAGCGCACTCGAGGGCGTGCAGACGGTCAACGTCGACCTGGACTCGGGCAAGGTCGCGATGACGAGCACCCACCCGGTCGACGAGGAGATCCTGCGTGCGGCCATCGTCGAGGCGGGCTACGTGCTCGTCGCCTGACTCAGGCGCTGCGGAGAGACAGTAGCGCCGCGACCGTGCCGACAGCCGCCAGCACGAGAAATCCCGGGGCATAGCCGCCGAACCAGGAGGCCATCGCGCTGCCGGCCCATGGAGCGACCGCGGCAGCGATGGTGATCGGCACACCCATCAGGCCGCTGAGCCTTCCGTAGTGAACCGGTCCCCACCGGTCGGTGACGGCGGTCGCCTGCACGAGTGTGAACACTCCGCGGGCGACGCCGGCCAGCACAGCACCCGCCACCAGCAGAACAGCAGGACCTGGCGCCAGTCCCAGCACTGCTGTGGTGGCGGCCGAGGCCGCGAGCACCAGCGATGTACGGCTGCGCACAGTGGTGCGTGCGGTGAGCTTGCCGTAGCCGAGCCTGCCGAGAACCTGGCCTGCACCACCAAGTCCGAGGGCCAAGGCGGCCGCAGTCGTGGACATCCCGCGCTCAGTCAGCAGCGGAACGAGGTTGACGACAACCGCATAGGCCGCGAACGCGGCCAACGTCATTGCGATCGCCAACATGACGAACGCACGACTGCGCGCAACTACACTGGGCGGGTCAACCCCGAGGGGCTCCACTGGCGGCCATGGGAGACGAAGTCCCCAGGCGTGCAGGGGAATCGTGATGACTCCCAACAGGACCGCGAGCATCACGTAGGTCTGGCGCCAACCGAAGTTCTCGTCAAGGACAGCGGTTATCGGCGCGAAAACAGTGCTGGCCAGCCCACCCACCAACGTGACCATCGTCAACGCGGACACGCGGTCCGATCCGTACCAACGGGTCAACGCCGCAAATGCCGGCTGGTAGAGGACTCCCGCTTTCGCCACACCCGTGACAACGCAAGCAACGAAGAACCACGACGGAGATCGCATCGCCGCGGTGGCAATCACCGCGGCGACCGCCAGGACCGAGCCGGCAGTCATGATCAGCCGGGGACCGAACCGGTCGAGCCATCGTCCTATGAGGACGCCCACGATCGCTGCGACGAACTGCCCGACCGAGAAACCCAGCATCAGCTGGGTGAGTGACCATCCCGTTGAAACGCTGATCGACGGCGCGAGAACCGGAAAGGCGTAGTAGAGCACGCCCCAGCTCGTGATCTCGGTGGTGCACAAAACGACCAGCGCACGACGGAGCCCAGGGCGGCTGCTGGGCTCCGCTACGACTCCGTCAACGCGCACTGGCCCCGATGCCGATCGACACCTCGACCGGACCGGACGGCGCACCACAGCAGCTGGACTCGGCCTCGGCCGGAGCGGGCTCGTCGAAGACACCGGCGCCACCGCAGACACCGGTCTCGGGCAGCACCAGCTCGACCCGTTCCGCCGCCTCCCGGTCGCCGGCGATCGCCGCCACCACGGACCGGACCTGCTCGTAGCCGGTGAGCGACAGGAAGGTCGGCGCACGGCCGTAGCTCTTCATGCCGACCAGGTAGAAGCCCGGCTCCGGGTGACGAAGTTCGGCTTCGCCGTGCGGGTACACGGTGCCGCAGGAGTGCACGTTCGGGTCGATCAACGGCGCGAGCTTCGTCGGGGCTTGCAACACGGAGTCGAGCTCGAGGCGAATCTCGGACAGCCACGACAGGTCGGGCCGGAATCCGGTGAGCACGACGACCTCGTCGACCTCGTCCAGCGAGTGGCCCTCGAACGACTCCAGCACCAGCGTCCCGTTGTCGGCCCGCGACACGGACGCCGTGCGGAAGCCTGTGACCGTCTGCACGTGCCCCGCGTCAGCAGCCTCCTTCGCGCGCAGACCAAGCGCACCGCGCTCAGGCAGCTGGTCGGCCGCACCGCCACCGAAGACGTTGCCGGTAGCACCACGCCGTAGCAACCAGACGATCCGCGTGCCGGTCTCCTCCGCGAGCCCGGCAAGTGCCACGAGCGCAGTCAGAGCGGAGTGCCCACTGCCCGCAACCACGACGCGCTTGCCCGCATACCGCGACCGCACCTCAGGCACGCTCAGGTCCGGAACCCGGTAGCTGACCTGATCCGCCACCGCGCGCTCGCCGGCAGCGGGCAGACCGTCTCCACCAAGCGGGTTCGGCGATCCCCACGTGCCGGAAGCGTCGATCACGGACGCCGCCGTGATCCGCTCCTCCCCCGCAGCAGTCTCGACGTGCACCGTGAACGGCTCGTTCTCCCGCCCGTCGGTGACGACCCTGTCGCGACCACGCCGAGCCACACCGGCAACGCGCGCACCAAGCCGAACGTGGTCGCCCAACGCCGCGGCCAGCGGACGCAAGTACCCCTCGGCCCACTCAGCACCGGTCGGGTAGACGTCATCGTCGGGCCGCTGCCAGCCAACGCTGTCGAGCAGCCGGCCTGCAGCCGGGTCGATGAGCTCGGCCCACCTGGAGAACAGACGGACGTGGTGCCACTGCTCCACTGCCGCCCCCGCACGCTCGCCAGCCTCAAGGACCAACGGCTGCAGCCCTCGCTCCAGCAGATGCGCCGCCGCGGACAGACCCGCAGGTCCGGCCCCCACCACAACCACAGGCAACCCGGTCACCGGAAGCTCCTTAAATAGATGGCTATCGATTCAACTACCCAGGACTGTATCGACCGGAATCGATTGACGCAACCATCGACGTCGGTCGATACTTCGCCCATGACGACGACGGGACCCCTTCAGGTCGAGGACGCAAGCACCTACGCCAACTGGTTCGCCTGCCTCTCCGATCCGACCCGCGTCCGCCTCCTGCACGCCATCGCGACCGCCGACCGCCCGGTGTCCGTGGGAGAGATGGCCGAACTGCTCGGCATCAGCCAGTCCACATGCTCACACCACGTGCGCAAGCTGGCAGACGTCCGCTTCGTCCTGCTCCGCCGCGAGCGCACGACCACCTTCGTCTCGGTGAACCCCTCCTGCTGTACCGGCCTACCCCAGGCCGCCGACGCTGTTATGGGAGTGCTCGCGCCACAACCGTGCTGCCCCGAAGACCTACCGACCGACATCTTGGTCCGAGCCTTAAAGCCCAGCGACTGGACGGCGGTACGCCGGATCTACGAGGAGGGCATCGCAACCAACGACGCGACGTTCGAGACCGAGACCCCGTCCCGCAAAAGCCTCGAAGCCAAATGGCTGCCCGACCACCGCTGGGTGGCCGAGATCGATGGGGAGGTGGCCGGCTGGGCCGCCGCCACCCGAGTCTCCACCCGCAACTGCTACGCGGGCGTGGCGGAGACCTCGGTCTACGTGGGCGCGGACTTCCGTGGACGCGGAGTTGGGAAGTCTCTGCTCTACAAGCAGGTCACTGCCGCCGATGAAGGCGACCTGTGGACCCTGCAGACCTCGATCTTCCCGGAGAACCGCGCGAGCCTTGCTCTGCACCACTCAGCCGGCTTCCGCACCCTCGGCGTCCGCGAACGGATTGCACAGCACCACGGCGTGTGGCGGGACACCGTCTTCCTCGAGCGCCGAACCTCAAATTAACAATCGATCGGATTTATTGAACGCTCCATTCGCCGAAGACTACAGTGCCGTCGACACCAGAGACCATCGGTCTTCGAGGCGAGCACACAAGCCAAGGAAGTCCCCTGCCAATCGAACTAGGAACAGGTACTAGCTTGACGGCAATCCCAGCTTGTCGAAGAACGCCCGATTTCGCTCATTCGCAGCATTAACGAGCCTGTCGAATGAAATTACTTCAATATACGCTTTTGCAGACTCATTGAAACCGAAGTACGCCATGCCGTCATGCGTTTTCCGCAAGTTGGCATACTCACATCTATCGATCATGGTCTGCGTCAGATCAGCCAGGATGTAACAGAAGGCTGGCGCCTCGTGCGACTCAGGAATCCGACGACCAGAAGCGGTCATCATGCCGCCACGACGCACGCGTTTCACGTAGTCGAGCGCCTGATGGATCGGATCCTTGTCTTCCGAAGCGTCGTTTCGCATAGGCCTTTTGATCTCAACGACGACGATCGACGGAAGGGGCAGCGTCTCACCTTCAGCCGTCAGCACAGGCGTGTCAACAAGCCTGGTGGCGAGCAGGTCAGGCTCTCTTGTCGAGTCCGAGCCAGTAATGGGCATGCTTTTGAGCGTCTTGTCCGAAGCCAAAAAGTCATGGAAAGCAAGTCGTTCGTCTATTATCCAAAGATTGGACGCATCCGTGCCGATATCGTTTGAGTCGACACGCATCGGCATCAGCAACGAGTGAACAGCATCCTCGCGATAGTAACGTCCTTGTTCGTTCCTCTTGATGATCTTCGACAACAAATCCAAGATCACCTTACGACGAGAGACGTAAGCCGCCAGATCAGACTGATTGATATCACTGATCGTATCTAGGTACCGCTTCAAACGTTCTTGATAGTCCTCCAGCGGCACAGACCCGACCTCGGCGAAGACCGCCTGCCCTTCCTCCACGGCCGCAGCTTCTAGCTTCTGCAGATTGCGGTGCAGAATAAGCTCAAGATCCGCATCCTTGACAGTTGGATCTACCGTGACACCAAGCGAGTCGATCCTGGCTAGGACAGGCCGATAACGAGGAGCTCGCTGACTCACGAACTCATTCACCCGCGCCTTGCCTTCCTCGCGAGCAGCAGCCAGCGGAGCAGCAAGTAGCCGTTCCACTTCTTCCAGGACTGCCGATCTTATTTCTTCAACCGAAAGATCTTCGTCATCCAAAGTGCCCACACTTTCGTCGACCACAAAATCCGTTCGGTCAGCACGAACGTGGGTATCCAGATATCCTGAAGAAAGATAGCAGACATATGTGAACTCTGCGCCAGTGTCGTCTTTCAAGCGCCCATACAGCCCAGGCAGCTTGCTCGCAATATTTTCTTCAATCACGACCCGATTTGCAGCGCACCAGTACAGGCGCGGCGACAGGTTACGTGCCGAAGATTTGAGACAGAGATTGAGCATGTCGAACTTATTGCCCTTGATCTCGATCTCCGACTGCGGAAGCTCCGAGAATACAAACTCTTCCATGAGATCATTTAGAGACACGGTCTCATCGTCAACGACCACGACGTCGGGCGCACCTCCCCGACGAAGAAAGTACCAAATGCAGTGTTCGAAGATCTCGCGAGCAATAGCGTCAACTCGCTTGGGCGCACTCCTCTGGAAGGAGTCCTTGAACCCGTCAAGATGCACGACCGTACCGGTTTCGGCGAACCCTTGTGGCTCATCGAGATGTTCAACCTCACGCGCCACAGAAAACTTGAAATGTCGTCCGCGCAGGCTTCCGGAATCGTCCTCGTAAGCGCTGCGCACAGAAACTCTATCGAATGCCTTCAGCCAAAGCAGTCGCCCAATACCTCGGCAACCTTGCAATGACTTGTAGTCGCTATCCAAAGTTTCGAACGAACTCATATTTCCCGGCGTAAAACCTACACCGTTGTCCTCAATGACGAAACCCACGATCGGCTTCAGCGGCACACGGCCAGGACCGGTCGATCCGAAGTCGAGCTCGCCTTGCGAGCTACGCTCGATGCTGATCCGGAGACGCCCTTGACTGACATCATCGCCGAAACGGACGTCGATCGCTTGGAGTGCGTTGACTACGGCTTCGAGCAAGGGCAGCAGTGAATGGCTCTTCGGTAGGCTCGTGTTCCGAACCCGCCCCGCCAGAGACGTGGTCAGCGCCACCATTACTCCTTTCAACCTGTGGGACGCCTACTCTATAGGCGCAGCACTGCACAGACATGAGGCTTCACCGGCGAGCCGGAAACCGGCGGTCGAACTGGATCAGGTCGACGGCGTACGGTCGTGCTTGCGCGTCGGGTGTACAAGCACGTCAGCTACGAAGATCTCCAAGTGCGCACGTGCCTACCAACCTCTCTCGCGTCGGACGAGGGTCATGACCGACGATCTCGACGGCGCCGAGCAGCCGAACCTTGCACCAACGTCGGCCAGCAGACGACGACACCCGCGTATCTCAGCCTCGTTGCGCAATTCGGGTGGTGAAGCCGGTCCGGATGCCAGAGAACGCGGTCCGCTGGCAAAACTCGAACCCATGACGGACATCGGCGAGGTGCACAACGAGGTCGGCACCGTCATCGGGCGAGTGGTGCAGGCAGGCTCAATCGGCCAAGTCGTGATGTCCGCCCCGGCGACACCACCGATCCCGCAGCAGCTTCCCGGCCGGGTTCGGGACTTCGCGGGGCGTCGGCAGGAGACCGCCGCGCTGAGACGACATCTACCGGAGCGTGGTGACGGTGTCGAAACGGCGACCGTCCTGGTGCTGCACGGAACGCCCGGCGTCGGCAAGTCGACACTCGCGATCTGGTGGGCGCACGAGATCAAGTACAAGTTCCCCGATGGCGCGCTCTTCGCCGACCTGCGTGGCTTCGGGCCCGGTTCGCCCGCCACGCCCGGCACTGTGCTGTCCGGGTTTCTAGCCGCCATGGGCGTGCCGAACGCGGATGTCCCCACCGATACTGACGCCCAGGCCGCGCTGTTCAGATCGATACTGGCGGACCGCAGGACGCTGGTGCTGCTGGACAACGCCGCCAGTGCCGAGCAGGTCCGGCCGTTGCTGCCGGCCGCGGCTGAATGCCTCGTCCTGATCACCAGCCGCAAGACGTTGCACGGACTGTCGGTGGGAAACGGCGCCATGGACATCCCGGTTGGGCTGTTCGAGATCGACGAGGCGTTCGAGTTCGTCGCGGGCATCATTGGAACGGAGCACGCGGTACGGGAGCGCACGTCCGTCGAGAAACTGGTGGAGATTTGCGCACGGCTGCCACTGGCGTTGCGCATCGCGGCGACGCGTGTGGCGTCAAACAGGTTCGTCGAGGTGGCGGACGTAGTGCGGGAGATCAGGGGCGGCTTGGGTGCGTTCGACTGGTCCGGCGACGAACGCAGTGCGATCACGCAGGTGTTCGACTGGTCCTACCGGCAACTGACCCCGCCACAGGCGAGGATGTTCCGGCTGGTCGGCTCGCACCCGGCGGTGGAGTTCGGGCCGCACGCCGCCGCAGCGCTCGACGGCGGCGGTCTCGACAAGGTGGCTGGCCTACTGGAGAAGCTCGCCGACGAACACCTCCTCGATCAGGTCGGACCGCAGCGCTACCGCGTGCACGACCTCCTGCACACCTACGCGGCCTCCCGCACGGCCGACGAGTACGAACGTCCTGCGGCGTTGACGCGCTTGCTGACCTGGTACGCGTGGGCCGCGGACGCGGCTGACCGGATCGCGTTCGCGGGACAGGCGCGGCTGGCGACCACGGTCGAGCCGGTCGCCGTGCCGCTGCCGGTGACCACGCGTGAGGAGGCGTTGGAGTGGTTGAACGTCGAGCACACCACGTTGGTGGCGGTCCGGCGGCTCGCGGCCGAGAAGGGGCTGACGGCGGCCGTCGTGCTTTTGGCCGGCGCCGCCCGGCATCTGCCGCTGGGCAGGCGATCGCTGTGGCGGGACCGACTCGACGCCGAGTACGACGGGCTGCTCGCGGCGCGATCGGCGGGCAATGCGGAGGCCGAAACGTTCTTGCTGGTCAGAAGGGGCAACACGTATCGGATCGTGGGTGACTACGTCGCCGCCAACGCCGACTTTCGATCGGTGCTGGAGCTCAGCGGCGACCCTCAGCGGCAGTACGAGGCGTTGTGCGGGCTCGGGTCCGACGGCAGGGACCGCGGGCGCCCCGCCGACGCGTTGCCGTTCTACGAGGCTGCGTGGCCGGTGGCTCAGCAGACCGGGGACCTGCTGGCCGAGGCGACGGTCGTGTGCAACCTTGGGCAGCTTCACGCGGCCATGGGTCGGTTTGACCTGGCGATGACGTTCTCGAAGCAGGAGCTGGCCTTGCGCGGCAAGGCCGGCGACGAGATCGGCGTGGCGTACGCGCAGACAAACGTCGCCATCGCGTACCAGGGCCTCGGCAACGACACCATCGCGATCGAGTTGTGCGAGCGGTCGCTGGCGGTCGACGGAGTCGCCACTGCGGACCGCGTGACTACGCTGAAGATCATGTCTGCCTCGCTGACGCGCGTCGGACGTACATCGGCCGCCTCGCGCTGTCTGCACGAGGCGGCCGAGTTGCTGACCCTGCTCAGTGACGAACGAGCCACCGAGCTCAGGCAACAGGCGTACGAATTAGAGACACGCAGGGCAGCCGGCTGACGGTGCCGTGAGAATCTCGCTGCGCCATTTCACCAGGTTCAACCGGTACTCGTGGTTGTGCGGCAACGAGGGCACGCCGGTGAGCAGGCTCATCGCCAGGTGCGCGACGGTGATCCCCGCGTAGGCGGAGGACACCGGGCTCGCCGCCTGGAAGGCGGGAACCTCACCCGGCCACTCCGTGATCTCCGGCTCAGCGGAGGGGGACTTGGTACACCGGAAGCACGCTCCGAAGCCCGGCCGGTACGCACCGGCCACCAGCAGCGGCCCGTGGTAGCCGCCGTACACCCACGGCGTGCCGGTGACGAGGCACGCGCCGTTCGCCCAGTCGCGGATCTGCGTGGGCGCGTCCGCAGCCATGACGAGCAGGTCGTAGTCGCTCACGAGGCGCCGCAACTGCTCCGGTCCCTCGACGGCGGCCTGCTCGGCGGTGATCTCGACGTCCTCGTTGTGCACCCGGAGGCGACGGGTGGCAGCCTCGACCTTCGGAGCGCCGATGTCCCTGTAGGTGTACAGGCACTGTCGCGCGAGATTCGACAGCTCGACGACGTCCGGGTCCATCAGGTGCAGGCTGCCCACCCCGGACTGGGTCAGGGCCATGGCAGCTCCACAACCGACGCCACCGACGCCGATCTGGAGGATGGCGGCATCACGCAACACGTCCTGAACCTCCCAGTAGCCACGCCTCGGGGTGCGGTCCATCAACCGCCACAACGACTGCGCCCGCGAGTAGTACTCGCGCTGGCGCTGGTCGAGATCGGAATCGGGCGCGTCGGCGTCGTACAGGTGGCCCTCGCGGTAGAGCACGTCGAGGGCGTCGCGCACGTCGGACTCCGGATGTGCGGGAAAGCGGTGGACCATGGCTGCGACAACCTGGTCCACCGCCCGCGTCCCGTCGAGGAGCACCAGCAACGCCCACCACCATCCGTCCGGGTCCTTGATCGCTCCCGCGATTCCCGGCACCGTGCCGCCGATCTGCACCCGGTCCTCGCCGATGAGGAACGGCACGTGCTCGGGCTTGACGCAGGGGCTTCGCATGACTCTGCTCCCCCGCTCAGCTGTTCGCGTCGTTCTTGTGGCAGCGGAGCACCAGATCGGACTCCTCGCGAAGGATCTCGATGATCATCTGCACTCACCTGCCCTTCCGCTGGAATGCGGACAGGCACACCCACGGGTGCAGGTCCTCCTCCTCGGCGGGCGGTACGTGCAGTCCGAGCCTGTTCATGCGGTGTCTCCCCATCCGTGTGGTGCTGACGGGGAGAACAATCCGAATCAACCCGGACAGTGTTCGTGACGGCGATCCGGACAGAAATCTGGACAGATGACAGACAGCCCAGGTCAGACCCGGATCGAACTTTTTCGACTTTCTGCGGAACGACACGACGGACCCAAGGGTCACAGCATCGGTACGACCTGAACGGACTGACATAATCGGACATCGGTTCACGCCGCAGGAGGGCTTGGTGGAGGTACGGCTGCTCGGCAAGGTCGGTGTGCACGGCCATGGCGTGGAGCACCCTCTGCCCTCCACTGGTCCGCGATGCGTCCTGGCCGCCCTCGCCTTGAACGCCGGCAAGCCCGTGCCCGCTGACAGGCTCGTGGACTACATCTGGTTGCCCAGCAAGCAGACGGACAAGTCACCGGGCACCTTGGCCAAGTACGCGAACCTCGTCGGCAACGCGATCCGGAAGGCAGGCGGAGAACCCGAGTCACTCCGGTACGACAGTCGAGACCGCCGCTACACCTTGCACATCGCCCCGGCGGACGTGGACTACCACCGGTTCGGCGCGCTTCGTGCCGAGGCGCGGCGACGACAGAACCCCGATCTCTTCGACCAGGCCGCAGCGCTGTGGACGGGCGAGCCGCTGGCCGACGTCCAGGGCCAGTGGGCCGCGAACCGCCGACACGACCTGACCACCGAGCTCCGCGAGTTCCAGCACGAACGCTTCCAGGTGCTGATCACGGCGGGCCAGGCCGATCGTGTGTTCCGGGAGCTCGCGCTCCTGGTGGAGGACGCCCCCGAGGACGCGTTCCTCACCGACGGCGCGCTGGCGCTGGCCGAGCTCGGCCGACGCGCCGAGATTCCACAGTGGATCGACAGGTTCACTCGGCTCTGCAATCAGATCAAGGAAGCCTCGCCGCTTCCCAAAGCAATGGCCGAGGCTCGACGTCTCAGCTCACCGGTCCGTGGACTCGACGGCGGCGCTGACGAGTTCGGCCGGGCTCTCGTGCCAGACAGCCTGGCTGAGGCAAAGGCCACGCCGCTGCGCGGTGGTCCCGACCTCGCCGAAAAGGTCCGGCCCGGCGGCATGGCCCTGCCGTCGCCCCCACCAAACTTCGTTCCACGTCCAGTCGAGGGCAGTCTGTTGATCTCCGCCCTGATCGACGCCGACTCGGCGACCACGGTCGGCCTAAGATCGGCTACCGCCGTCCACGGCACCGGCGGATACGGCAAGACAAGCCTCGCCGCTTGGGCCTGCCATTCGCCGGAAGTCCAGGCGGCGTTCCCGGACGGCATTCACTGGGTCGAACTGGGTCGTGATCCATCGATGGAGACGATCGTCGGAGCTTTGTCGGATCTGGCCGCCATGCTGAGTGGCGAACGGCCCCGAGGCTATTCGACTGTGTTCGCGGCCGGTGCCGCGTTTGCCGAGGCCACCCGAGACCGGCGAGCTCTGATCGTCGTCGACGACGTGTGGAACGCTCGCGATCTCGACCCCTTCTTGCGCGGCGAACCGACCTGCAAGCTCCTGGTGACTACGCGCCAGCCGCGCAGCCTCCCCCCGGACGCCGTCCGGATCGAGGTCGACCGGATGACGCCGACGCAGGCACAGGCTCTTCTCGGAGCGGGGCTCGACCCGGCGACACAGCCGACAATCTTCCGCCTGTACGAGCGCTCCGGACGCTGGCCGATCGTGCTCAGCCTTCTCAACGGCGTACTGCTGAGCATGGCCAACAAATTCGCGCTGCCTGTCGCCGACATCGTTGACGACATCCTCGCCCGACTCGATCGCCTTGGTGTCGCTGGCCTCGACGCGATCGCCGACGAGCGGGAACGGACCATTGCTGGCACTCTCGAACTCAGCCTGGACGAGCTCGCCGCCACGGCGGGAGCGGACACCGTCCGGCGAATGATGACGTTGTGCTGCTTCCCGGCAGGCACGCTGATCGATTTCTCGTTGCTGGAGATCCTGTGGGACGCCGACCGCCTTGAGGTCCGCCGGACTTGCGCGGCTCTCGCCGATCGCTCGCTCGTACAGGGGATCACCCGCGACGGGGTGCACCTTCATGACGTCATCCACGACTACCTGCGGCGCTCCCGCTGGCCGGACGTCCTCGCAGGACACACCGACCTGGTCGGGGCGGCCCGCACGATGGTGACCGACGGCTGGCACGAGTTGCCACGCCGACTGCCAGCGCTCGTCAACCTGCTCGCGTACCAGCTCGTCAACGCCAACCTGGAGGACGAACTTCGATCGACCTTGTCCGACCTGCGCTACCACGCGGCGCGGATGGTCGGCTCGGGCCCGGCTGGCCTGGCCAACGACACCTTCATCTGCTCCACCGCGTTCACGCGCGATCCGTTCCTGGCCGCGCTCGCCCGCTGCTTGTCGCTGGAGGGCCACGTCGTTGTCGGCCTCGATCGTGTGGAGGACGTCGCCTCGACCTGGTATAGCCGCCTGGTCGGACACCGCGAACTCCGATCTGAGATAAGGCTGGCGGCGGACCTGCTAGCTGACGCCTTGGTCGCCGAGCACCCGTTCCCAGACCTTCCCGATGAACGCCTTCGCCAGGTACTCCACGGGCACGCCGGACCGGTGTCGGCTCTCGCCTGGCGAGCCGACGGCAACCAGTTGGCGACCGCGTCCGAGGACGGCACGGTCCGAGTCTGGGATCCACGATCGGGGCGCGAACTGCTCAGTGTCCGCCTCCCCGCGGACCGCAAACCCGGTCGGCTCGCATGGAGCACGGACGGTCTCCACATCGCCGCCGGCGGCGACGGGTTCGTGGCGCTGATCGATCCGGTTCTCGGCGACGTACTGGCGCTCGAACCGCTATCCGGTCCGGTCGGCAGCGTACGGTTCGCTCCCGGCTCTGACTACCTGTTGGTCACGACGGGTGACGGTTTGGAAACCCGCACCCTGGAAGGTCTCCGCCAAAGCGCACAGCTTTATCTCCGGGCCAAGTCAGCGATCTTCCTAGCAGACGGGCGGGCACTAGCCGCCGGGATCGATGGCCCCGGACAGTTGTCGACCCTTGACGTCGCAGCCGATTCTCTGGCGGTACTCCAGCAGGCGGAGACCCCGGCTCAAGTGATCCGCGGCTTGGCCAGACACCCCTCGGGCGATTCCGTACTGGTCCTCGCGACCGGCCCTGCGCTTCTACTCGTGGACCCAGACAGCCTCGAGCTCATCGCGCGATCCGCCGACCAGGATTTGGCGCGATCTGCGGCCGCGTGGAATGACTCGGGCATCCAACTTGCCGTCAGCACTGGAGACGGTCACGTCGACATCTGGGGCCGCCCCGAGGACGGCGCGCTGCATTTCGCCACAACCGACCCGCTGCGGCGGTCCTGGGAGGACCGACTGGGATTCGTCACCACACTCGATTACCACGGCCGACAGATACGGGATGTGGCATGGCAGCCTGGCGGCGACCAGCTGGCGGTGGCAGCCCACTCTCCCGTTGTCCGGCTGTGGAGCGGTCTGAGCGACGATCGGGCGACGTCCACCGACACCGGTTTGTACTGTGTCGCCTGGCACCCATCAGGCTCGCTCGTCGCCACGGGGGGCCTCGACGGCGAACTCCGCATCGTGCAAGCCAGCGACGGCCGTTCGTGGCCCCGGAAAAGGCACGACGGCCAGATCCGTGGGCTCGCGTGGAGCCCCGACGGCACCCTGCTTGCCACGTACGGCGAGGACGGAAGACTTCTGATCTGGTCGATCGGACCTGAGCCGACGCCGCTGGCTGCGATCACACCGAACCAAGGGCCCGATGCGGCGATGAACGACTGGGCAGGTCCGCTCGTATGGTCGACAGCGGGGATCGTTGTCGCCACGGGCGGCTTGATCTCGCTGGTTCAACTGACCGACCGTACCCCGCGGCTCGCGGGCGAGGTGAATGTCGGCCACTTCATCTCCGCCATGGCCTGCGCGCCGGGCGGAACGCATGCCTTCGTTGGCACCGCCGACACCGCCTTGACCATCGTGGACCTGGCGACGATGCAGGTCGCGCACCACGATGCTGGCGACGAGCCGATCGCCGCCATTCGTATGGTCGATGGGCGACCCGTCACCTGCGACCGGATAGGCCGGATACATATCTGGGACCGGGAAACCTGGCGACCCCACCCGCACGCCCTGCTTCCGACGGACACGTTCTACGACTGCGACGTGAGCGCCGACGGCAACGCGGTCGTCGCGATCGGCAGCGACAGTCACGCCTACCTACGCAGCGGGGCACCGGACCGACTCGCGTCATGCCTGCGGGTCGACGCCGCCCTGAACGCTTGCGCCATCTCACCCGGCGGCGACCAAGTCGCGCTTGCCGGAAGCGCCGGGCTGTATCGCTGTCGGATCGGCTGGACCCCTTGGACCACCGCTGGGTCGCCGAGATCGGCGGTCAGGTAGCGGGCTGTGTCGCTGCGACTGCGGTGCCCCACGAGCTTGCGATGCAAGAGTCGCCGAGACTACCCGCTCCCGTCCTTCTCACTCGCCTCCCTCGCGGGAGCCCCACATGAGCAAGCCCCCGCGTCCCCCGGCCCGCAGTCCATCTCGCTTACCGTTGAAGCCTCGCAAGAGGGTCCGCCGAAGCAAAGCAAGTTGGTTGCGTTCCTCGCCGCCCTCGCGTGCATCGGCTGCTGCGCGCTGCCGCTGCTGATACCGCTATGAGTTCTCGGCACGGCCGGAGTCGCCGTGGCCACCACCGGTCTGTTTGTGCTCTCCCCAGTCCTGTTCGGACTTGCCGAACTGCTCTGGTTCTTCCGCCACGGCCGGCTCGAGCAAAAGGCCAAGGCCTGCGCCGACGACTGCGTCTGCTGGCCGCTCAGGAACAATGCTCGAGGGTCAGCTCGTGAGGAGCGGGGTGCACGTTGACGCAGGGCCGTCTCCAACTGTTCGACGTGGATGGCCGAGTCCAGGCAACTGCGGAGCCGAACGACTGCCCTTTGTCCACTTTGGTGCCCTGTTCTCAGAGAACTCCTTTGCCCAGCAACGACCATCACACCATCGAGTGATGCAGACCGCCCGTTCGGACCACGACATGCCGTCGTGGCGGACGGAGTATCTCGCTGTGGTAATTGGTGAGCCTCTGGCCAGCCCGCCGGCCGACACACGCCGAGTGAACCTGTACCGGTTGCTCGGCGGCGAGAACCTGCGCGACCACCTCAGCGCACGTGCGACAGACGACCAGCAAAGGTTCCGCCTTCACGACGTGCGCGTCGGCGATATGAACGGGCTTCTGGTCGAGGGCTGGTCGGACGAGGAGCCGCTCGAATGGACATCCATGGTCCGCACGCTCACGACGGTCGAACTCCCGTTCACCAGCACCGTGGCCTCGGCAGCCCTGTTCGTCGACCTCGACGGCGAGACATTCGCTGTGACGTTCAATCAGGGCTGGCGTCTGGTGCGCGAGAGCACGATCGACCGCGGCTTCGGCATCGATTTCGCGGTCCGGGTCGTGGACGACGAAGAGATCAGACACGTCACCAGGTGGGCTCTCAGCGTCAAATCCCGCGTGGACCGCAACGTTGTACCGAGTGGACAGGGGTTGTGGAGCTTTGGCCTGCGCGAGCATGCCGAGCTTGTGCGGCAGCTCACCGCGATGGCCCGCGTCGACATTACGGTCAACCTGACGCACATGCGCAAGACGAGGTACCGACGCAATCCGCGCCTGCGGCTCGAGTGCGGCGAGTCGCTCAAGCTGCCGCTGAGCGTTCACGGCGACGGCCTGATCTCCGATCTCCGCGAGATCAGCCGTGTACTCCGCGAGCATCCCGTGTCCGAGGAACTCGGCCCGCTGCGCTGGGTTCGCCGGGTGTCCAACCGCGACGAGCGCCGAGAAGAACTCGACAGCACGGTCGTCACCATGCTCGCCGAGCCAGCCGCCTCACTTGGCGAGGTGGGCGTCGCCTACCCCGCCAAGTACTTCGACGGCCCTGAGGTGCACCGCTACAAAGGCACTCTGAACGGCACGGCGATCGACACCGACAACCTCACTCTGAACCATCTCGCGTCTCCGCTGCGGGACATCCCCGCTGCGGCACGGCTACAAGCGCTGCGCAGCGGTCAGATCGACGGTTACGACGAAGCCGGTCACAGCGCGACGGACGGAATGCCCGCCGTGCAGTGGATCGCGGCGGAAGTGGTCAACCCGTCTGGCCGGTACATCCTGCTCGACGGCGACTGGTACGAACTCGGCGACGAGTACGTCCGCCACGTCGACCGCGTCGTACACAAGGCGTTCGACAGCCCTCCGCCATGGCAACTGCCCGCGTGGTCAGACGCCCCCAAAAACTCGGGCGGCGTTGTCGTCGAGGGCGCGTACAACGAGCACGTGGCGGACGTCGACTCCAGATTTCTGTGCTTGGACAGGAAGCTCGTCAAGACCCGTGCGCACCGCAAAGGGTTCGAAGCGTGCGACTTGCTAGGCCCTGACAATTCGCTCGTGCATGTCAAGAAGACGAGCACGGCCACCGGGTCGAGCCCGCTTAGCCACCTTTTCGCCCAGGGTCTCGTCGCGGCGGAGAGCTTCACCGACCCCGAAACGTGGGAGAAGTTCCGCCAGGTCGTTGCTCAGCAGGACCCTGAGCGCGCAAGTCGGCTGGGAACACGTCCAGGAAGCCTGGTCTTCGCTATCCACCACGGTGACAAGGCACTCACGGCGGGCAACCTCTTCACGTTCGCCCGGTCGACCCTGGTGTCCGCGTGGACAACGCTCACGACCTACGGAATCCCGGTGCACGTAACTGTCATTCCATGACCCAGTAGCCGGCAACCGGGCCTTCCGCGAGTGACACAACTGGTGACCGAAGCGTGCTCGTATCAGACCGGCTGACGAGCGGTGCAGGAAACGTATCGGCGAGTCGCACAACCGAACCGGAACCGGCGGATCACACTCGTAGATCAGCAAGTCGGGACGGGTCGTGTCGAGGTGGAGCCAGAATGAGCAACGCGGTCGGCGGGAAGCCACTGGACGGTTCCACCTCGACGACGCCGGTCGCACCGGCCAAGCAGGCGTCGCTCGAATCGTTGACCTCGCGGTACGTCGCCGAGCAACACGGGACGTATCTTCGCCTTCTCCAGGAAGCGGTGCAGAACAAGAGAAACCTGAACATCGCCCTCACCGGCAGGTACGGAACGGGCAAGTCCAGCGTGCTCGACGAGTTCGTTGACAAACGCGAGAAGGACAAGACTCTGCGGGTGGCGATCTCCACGCTCGGACCGACATCGGAGACCACCACCCTCACCAACAGGATCCAGAAGGAGCTCGTCAAGCAGCTGCTGTACCGCACAGCACCTCATGACTTCCCCTTCTCCCGTTTCAAGCGCATCAGCCCGTTGTCCTGGAAGCGCGCCCTTGCGGAAGCCGTGGCGGTGGTCGCCGTCGTCGGCGGAATCCTGGCGTTTCTAAACCTGCTCCCGAAGGTCGCGGCCACGGGAGCTAATCAACCCACAGCAATCCGTGTGCTGGCATGGGTTGGCTTCGCTCTCCTGGCCGTGCTGGTGCTGGCCACGCTGCGCCGGCTCATCTACGGCCGTTGGTCGGTCTCCGACGTCTCAGCAGCCGGCGCCACGGTCAAGTTGACCCAGCAGACCGCGACGTACTTCGACGAGTACTTGGAAGAGATCGTCTACTTCTTCGACGCTGCTCCACACGACGTCGTCCTCTTCGAGGATCTCGACCGGTTCGACGACCCCCACATCTTCGAGGCACTACGCGAGCTGAACACCCTGCTCAACGCCACGGCCAAGCGGCAGAGGAAGGACGTGCCCCTGCGGTTCGTCTACGCGATCAAGGACAGCCTCTTCGAGGAGCTGGGATCCGACACGAAGAAGGCAACCGACGACACCGCCGCGGCCGAGACCATCCGCGCCAACCGCACGAAGTTCTTCGACGTCGTCATCCCTGTCGTGCCGTTCATCTCGCACCGCAACGCTCGCGAACTGCTGGACGGCCTGCTCAAGGAACACGGCGTGCAGGAGAAGATCAACCGAGCCCTCATCGCGTTGGTCGCCCAGTACGGCACCGACATGCGCTTGCTGAAGAACATCTGCAACGAGTACGCGGTGTTCGCCGAACGCCTGCTCACCCCGACCAAGACCGCCCCAGGCCTGACGGCGACCAACCTCTTCGCGCTCGTCGCCTACAAGAACTTCCACCTGCGAGATTTCGAGAAGATCGCACGGCGAGAGAGCAACCTCGACACCCTCTACGAACACCACAAACGCCTGGTGCGCCACGCCATCGACGTGCGAGAGAAGCACAAGCGCGACATCCTTTCGAGGGCCACGATGCCCAAAGCAGTGGAAAGGGCGGCCACCAAGCTGGGTAGGCGCCTCGTCGCCCTTGGCCTGGCCGCCAAAGGCGCCTCCGGTAGCGCGGGTTGGTCAGGCATTCGATTCGTCGTCGGTTCAGATCTTTACGAACAGAACCGCGTGAGCTCGCGAGCGTTCTGGACGCAGGTAGCCGAAACCGGCCAGATCGCAGTCCAAGCCACCCATCAGGGGTACCAACCGGTCGACGTAACACGGCTCAACCGCGATCAGATCGCAGAGGTCTTTCCCGAAGTCGCCGATTCCGAAGACTGGACCCAGTTCGACCGACGAGCAGGCCAGGACCTACTCGAGACCCTCAACGCCGACATCGCTCTCGTCCGCGGAGCGGACTTCCAGGACCTCGTCGGCAAGGACCGGTTCACGTCGTCCACGGAGGACGGTGAACGCACTTTCTCGCAGATGGTGGACGAGGCCATGCAGTCAGAACTGGCCCGCGAACTCGTACGCCGCGGGTACCTCGACCGCAACTTCACTCTCTACGCGGCACAGTTCTACGGCGACTTCACCGGCGTCGACGTGGCCAACTTCCTCGTACAGACCGTGCAGCCCAACAAGATGAGCATCGATCACTCGTTTACCAGCCCTTCGGCCGTCGCGAACCTGCTGACCGAGGCGCCACCCGATTTCCTACAGACCATCAGCGCCTACAACGTCGCCGTGCTCGACGACCTTCTCGAGCGAGACCATCCCGGCGCCACGGACATCGCCGCCACCGTCGCATCTGTCTTCGGCGCCGAGGCGCAAGAGTTCCTGAAGGCGTACCTCAACTCCGGCACTCAGCGACCGGCGTTCGCAACCCTGTTGAGTCGACACCCATGGCTGCAGGTGTTCACACATCTCGTCAGCGACGACAGCATCCCAGCAGACGTCCGCCCATCGCTCGTCGATGCCGCTCTCCGCGGGTGCAAAAGCAGCACCAAGTACGAGCTCAGGCCCGAAGTCCGCGACTACATCGCCGAGCACTACCTCGAAATGGAAGCCTTCACTGCTCCTCAGCCCCAGAACGTCACGAACGAGGTCGTGGGGCTGATCGCGAAGGCGGACGTCGTCATCTCCCGCCTAGCCGGACTGGACAGTGCGATGCGGGACACGCTCGTCGGCTGGCATCTCTACGCACTCACGGCGGACAACCTGCGGGCTGCCCTTGGAACCGCCGGAGACGTCAGCTTCGACTCCGTACGTGAGAACTCGCCGGTATCCGACTACTGCTTGACCAGCCAACGGGAATTCCTCGAAGCGGTCAAGCACGATGACCTCACCCCCTATGTCGCCCTTACCGAAACCGCGGTCGTCGAGGTTCTCACCACCGCCGTCAACAGCTGGAAGACCGACGAACTCCGGACCTTCATCTCCATGGCCGCACCCGAAAGCCGGCTGAAGCAGCTGGACGCCGCTCCCGAACAGTGCTGGCCAGACCTCGCCGCACACCGCCTCTTCGAATCCACCACAACGAACGTGCAGGCCTACAGCACCTCGGTCGGCACGATCGACGGTGCCCTCGCACGCTTGCTCGTGGAGGCCGGAAAGATTACCAACGACACCACCCCGGACCTCGCAGCCACCGTCGCCGTCAAGGTGTTGAACGCCGCTGACGTGATCCCCGACCCCCAGCAGCGGGTCACTTTGGCCGTAAGCCTGAACCTCCAGGAGGACATCGCCCCCGACGAGGTCGAACCTGTTGCCGGCAACCTTTTCGCGCTCCTGCTCGAGACCGAGCTGATCGAAGACTCAGCTGTGGCGTTCGCTCACTTCCGGAGCGCGGGTTGGCCGGCCGTGGAGTCCGCGATCGTGAAATCCAAAGCGTTCCCCGAGTTCATGAACCCCGAACTGCTCGCTGGCTTCATAGGCGAACTACTCCGAAGCAAGGTGATACCTCGCCCCATCGGTGACAAGATCATCGACGAACTCCAGCAGTACCTGCCGAACGACGACATGGAGGTCCTCTCCACCGCTGGCCACTACGCGATCGCTGGACAGCGAACCGTCGCTGTCGACCAGCTGCGCCGGATTGCAGCCAACACCCGCGATCGCTCCCTCACACTTCGCTTGCTGGCCACCACATCGCCGCTGCCGCCGGTACCAGCCATCATCGACGTGTTGGCACAGCTTGGAGAGCCCTACAGCAACTTCGCGAACCGCAGCAACCTCAGGTTCGATCTTCCGATGGACGACGACCATCAATTGATCCTTCGCCACCTTAAGGCGGCTCGTGTGGTCGCCGGATTCCCACGGAAGCGGAACAGCAAATTTGACGTGAAGCTCGTCCCTTAGTGGCCTTCTAAGCTACTGATCAGACATTTTCACCGATCCCCATTCGCAGCTGCGTCTCCTGGGCCCGCTCTGCTGCAGCACTCTGGCCGTAGTGGCGCGGCATATCTTCCGAGGTCCAGCCAAGCAGCAGCATCAGATCGCCAGTGTCGCCGCCCGCGCGCTTCCACTCATGGGCGAAGTTATGCCGCCACCGGTGCGCGTGCACTCCGGTCAGCCCCGCGGAGAGTCCACGGCGTTTGATCATGATCTTGATGCCGTTGGGCTTCAGCGGCTTGCCGCCCCGGTCGGCGAGCCAGAGGTCTGGCAGCTCGGCGCCCCTGTGCTTCACACGGGCGCGGAGGTATCGGCTGATCGCTCGTGCGGTCTTGGGCCCGTACCGGACGCGACGGTCCTTGTTGCCCTTGCCGTGGTAGTGCACCGAGTCCGTGTCCTGACTGAGGTCGTCGAGGCTGAGGTTGCCGACTTCGGATAGCCGGGCGCCGGTGTTGTAGTAGAGCCGGATGATGGCTTCGTCGCGAAGCTGGACGAAGTCCTTGCCCTTGCAGGTACCGAGGACCTTCTTGGTGTCGTCGTCGCGGATGACGGCGATGAGCTTCTTCTGCGGCTTCGGCTGCTTCACCCGCTCCATCGGTGAGCGGTCGATGTCCTCCTCGTCCAGCTGAAGCCACTTGAAGAACTGCTGCAGGCCCTTGTGCTTGTTCAGCGCCGTGGCCCCCGACCGGGTTTCGATCATCCACGCCTGGAAGAACTCGATGTGCGCACGAGTCACCTCACACGGGTCGTCGGCAGCATCGTCGGCGTCCGGGTCGGGCGAGTACTCGGCCAGGTACCGCGCGAGCTGGGCGGCAGCCAGGAGGTAGTTGTAGCGAGTGGTCTCTGGATGACTCGCGGATCGCAGCGTGCGGTCCCAATCACGCAGATAGCCCGTCCACGTCTTGGAGAGGCCGATTGAGAGCTTGTTCAGGTCCAGCAGAGGCATTGTGAAAGCCCTCCGAGTAAAGGGGTCGATGAGCGGCGTGCTTGACCCGGCGGAACTCGGCAAGATCACAAAAAGAGGGTCCTCGCAGTATCTGACCTGCGAGAACCCTCTTAGCCGTCGGGACGACAGGATTTGAACCTGCGACCCCTTGACCCCCAGTCAGGGTTCGCAGGCCGCTGAACTGCGAAAACAGGAACTTTGGACGCAGTTCGGCACGCTTGACTGCGGATCAAGTGCGGTCGCGCATATTGAGCGGCGTCTGGCAGCTGATCGGCCGTCATGCGTCATCACCGAGCGATGACGCATGACGATCATGCAGAAGCCTGTCTTCCCTACCACGTGACTTGAAGGGACTTCAGCCCGTACACCACGCTGAAGCTGTTGAACGCCACCTCGTCGTAGGGTTGAGCGAGGGCGAGGCCGGGAAAACGGCGTAGCAGCGCGGGAAAGGCTAGTCGCATCTCCATCCGCGCCAGCGGCGCCCCGAGGCAGTGGTGCAGACCGTGACCGAAGGCAACGTGTCCGGCGGCTCCGCGAGTGACGTCGAGGACGTCGGGGTCGCCGATGAAGGCGCGGTCACGGTTGGCTCCGGACAGAGACACCAGTACGAGCGACTCTGCGGGGATGGTGTGCCCGGCAATGGTCACCTCGGTCGTGGTCATGCGTGGCGGCATCGACTGCACGATCGACAACCAGCGCAGCAGTTCCTCGACGGCTGGCTCGACCCTCGCCGGGTCGTTCCGGATCAGGTCCAGCTGGTCGGGGTGGCGCAGCAGAGCGAGGGTACCCAGGCCGAGCATGTTCGAGGTCGTCTCATGCCCGGCCATCAGGAGCAGTCCGGCGACGCCGACAAGTTCGTCGGCGTCCAGGTCGTCACCATGTTCGCGCACCAGCATCCCCAGGATGTCCTCGGCGGGGTTCAGCTGGGCCTGCGCCACCAGGTCGGCCATGTACTTGCGAGTTTCGCGCTGGGCCGCGATTTGCTCCTCGGCCGGGAGGGACACGTCCAGTAACCGCCTGGTGCGGTCTTGGAACTCGGCGAGGTCGCTGTAGGGCACTCCCAGCAGCTCGCAGATCACGAGGGAGGGCACGGAGAGGGCGAAATGCGCCACCAGGTCGGCTGGTTTGCCTGCCTGCTCCAGATCGTCCAGGGCAGCCTCGACGATCTCCACGATCCGCGGTTCGAGCCTGCGCATCCGGCGGGCGGTGAACTCGGCCGTGAGCATCCGTCGCAGCCGCGTGTGTTCCGGTGGGTCAAGAGCGATCAAGTTCCCGGCCCGTATCCGCGTTTGCTCCTCGTCGCTGAGCCCGGATGCGCTGGTTGCAGGCAGCGCAATCGGTGACCGGGCGCTGCTGAACCTGGTCGGATCCGATAGCACTTCGCGCACATCGTCATAGCGACAGACCAGATAGGCGAGTTTGCCGAACGGTGTCATCACGCGCACGACACCCTCATTGTCGCGTGCCTCGGCAAGTTCCGCGACCGGGTCGAACCCGTTACGCCGCATGTTCAGCGGCAGTTCCAGCGCTTCAGTCATCTCCATGACCACCCTCCGCAATCGTGGTGATACCTACCGATTCAAATGAAATGCAAGACGACCTGCAGTTGAGGAAGGCCGCCAGAGCCGAGTGGCTATGGCGGCCTTCGGCGCCGTCGGACTCACCCGGCGGTGTGCGCCACGGCCAGTCCTAGACGACGACCGTTCGCGGCCGGTTGAACGCGAGCGAGACGAGCAGCGCGAGGACACTGAACCCGGCGATCACGGCCGCCATCGGCAGCGCCGTGCCGGGGCCGCCGACCCCCACCTGCGGGGTGGCCAGACCGCCGCCGATGACGAACTGGAGCACGCCCAGCAGCGCGCTGGCGGAACCGGCCGACCGGGCTTGGTCCGCCAGCGCGAGCGATGTGGCGTTCGGCATCGCCAGGCCGATGGCGGAGTAGAGGAAGAACAGCGGCACCAGCAGGCCGATCAGGCCGAGACCGAGGACCACCGCGGCCAGGACAGCGAGGCCGGACACGGCGGCGAACAGGAGACCGGAGTGCAGCAGGGCGTGCTCACTGAACGTGCCGACCAGCCTCCTGTTGACGAAGCCCGCGAGGATGTTGCCGGCGCCGTTGAGGCCGAACATCAGGCTGAACTGCTGCGGGCTCAGGCCGCAGACGCCCTGGAGGGCGAACGAGGAGCCGGAGATGCAAGCGAACATCGCCGCAAACAACAGGCCGGACACGAGGACGTAGCCGACGAACGAGCGCTGGGTGACCAGGCGGGCGTACGTGCGGACCACGGCTCCGGGGCGCGCAGGGGTGCGCAGGTCGGCGGGCAGCGACTCCGGCAGTAGCAGCATCAAGACGATCAGCAGCAAGGATCCGATCACGGCTAGGGCGACGAACACGCCTCGCCACGACATGAAGGTCGGTAGATGGGCGCCGATGACTGGTGCCAGCACCGGGGCCACGCCGTTGACCAGCGAGAGAGTGGAGAAGAATCGGGCCATCTCCACGCCGGAGTACCGGTCGCGCACGATCGCCCTGGTGATCACCAGGGCGGCGGCAGCGCCGATGGCCTGGACGGTGCGGGCCGCGATGAGCACGCCGCTCGTGGGACTGATCGCGCATAGCACGGAGCCGACGGCGTAGAGCGCGAGACCGATGAGCAGGGGGCGGCGCCTGCCCAGGGAGTCCGACAACGGGCCGACGACCAGCTGGCCGAGTGCCAGGCCGATGGTGAACGAGGTCAGCGTGAGCTGGACCGTCGCGTCCGCGGCGTGCAAGTCCCCGGCCATCTGCGGCATAGCAGGCAGGTACATGTCGATCGACAGCGGCCCAAACGCGGTGAGCCCGCCGAGCACGAGGGCCAGTTTCAGCACCGCCGGCGCGACCAGGGGACGTTCGGCCGTGGCGCTCATCGTTCTCCTGCACTAGGAATGGTGATCCATAAGGCACGAATCCAGTCCGCGGTTGGATTGTCTCCATGAGACCTGAACCCTGCACCTTTGAGAGATCAGAATATTCAATGTCTGCAGCCGTATCGAATTTGACATACCACGATCTGGCCGAGTGTGAAAACGACCCTGTTTGAATCAGAGCAATGAAGAGAAAGGTTCGCATCAGCAAGCACTGTCGCGGCGGCATGGTGGCGCGTTCCGGTTTTTGCGCGGGGTGACGCCGCGCAAAAACCGGTTTGCTACGCGCTGGCGGTGGGCCATCCCGACGCGTTGAAGATCGCGACGGGATCGAGGTAGTCGCGCCAGCGGACGACTTTGCGGTTCTCGATCGTGATCACGGAGACGAACTGGTTGTCGTAGGCACGGCCTGTGTGCACGGCTTCTCCGTGTACCCGGTACTCCAGCACGACCACGGACTTCGCGGGATCCCAGTGGACATCGAGGTCGTCGGAACTGCGCAGTCGCATGAACCGGCCATACGAGCGGTAGAGCTCTGCGACGGCGTGCCGCCCCTCTACGCGCCGCGGATAGCCCGGCACGGACACCACATACTCGAACACCGTGTCGTCGGCGAGCAGGTCGAAGAAGTGGTCGCCGTCAGCATGATCGCGCAGTCCCTGCTCGACGATGCGAAAAAACGGCTTGAGGGCGTCGAAATCTTCGATGCTTGCGATGCCGTGGACGGTCACGCGCTCGTCTTCGCGCCGGGGCGCCAGGTGTCGGCATTGCGCTGGGCGAACTCGCGGAAGCTCGTGGCGGGTTTGCCGGTGACCTTCTCGACGTCGTCGTTGGGGATCGCGCCGTTGCCGGACATGATGGCGCCGGTGAGCCACCGCAGCATCACCGTATACTCCGCCGGAAGAAATCCGGCGTCGATCGGAAGGCTGATCCAGGTCTCCTGGTCGATGTCACGATGCACGATCTGATTCCCTGAAACCGACGAGATGATCTCGGCAACCTCGGCGAAGGTGAGCGCCTCAGGACCGGTCGGGGAGTACACCGCGCCGGCGTGCGCCTCGGGGGCGAGCAGGGTAGCGGCCGCGACGGCGGCAATGTCGGCTGCGTCGACGAATGCTTCCCTGCCTCCCTTGGTGGGTGCGGTGATCGCGCCGTCGATGACCGGGAGGTGCTCGTCGCTGAAGTTCTGCATCACCCACGCAGGGCGCACGACGGAGTGCGTGAACCCGGTTCGGTGGGCGAGGTCCGCCTCGACGGCGCCGATGTCGACTTCGGCGGGCGCCTGATCTCCGTTGTAGGTGCTGAGGTAAGTCACATGCCTCACTCCGGCCTTCTCCGCCATGTCGAGAAATGCCGTGACCTGGCCGGCGTAGGTGGTGCGCGCGACCGGCGTCACCAGGTAGACGCGGTCGACCCCGTGGAGGGCGGGTCCGTGAGTTGCCGGGTCGTCCCAGTCGAACACGACATCGCTGCCGCTGCGCGACGCGGTCCGCACGGACAATCCCTGAGTGCTCAGCGTCTTGGCGATACGAGAACCGGAACGGCCGGTACCGCCAAGCACGAGAACACCTTGTGAGGCGTTGGTCATGATATGAGACTCCAGCAGTCTCATGAGCGTATCAATGCGCAGAACACTTGAATTATTAAGCTAGGCGCTCATCCTTCGAGCGTGAGCGGCGTGAACTTCGTGCTGGCGCGGGTCTCAACTTGTCTCTTGAGGAAGCAGGTGGTGAGACGTACCCCTATGTGCTTGTGAGTGCACCCTTGATTGAGCATCTTCTTGCGACAGAAGGACGATCGCCGGGAGTTCGACCGCTGTCTAACCACGCGGGCGGACGGGTTGTTCGAGTTGACCGGCGCCGTGCTCTGCACCGACAGCCCGGTCCGGACGTTGGTCGGACTATCCCTAGCGCCGGAGCACCGATAAGGCCACGGTGACCTCTACCACGCGATCAACAACGGCCGGGTCGACTACGACCGCCTGCGGAATCTCCTTGCCGCGCAACGGTTGCCGAAAGCAGCGGACGAACGGATCGCGCTGGCGGCGGATGTGCCGCCCTGACTGCGGCCCGACGCCAGCACCTCCCCGAGGCCGTCGTTCTGCCACACTTACGGACGCAGCAAGAGCGAACACCGCATGCTCCCCAACTGGCCGTACTCCGTCGTGGCCGCCCTGAAGACCGGCCGGACCTCGTGGACGGCCACGCTCGACGCGACCCGATTGCCGCCCGGCGTCTATCTCGTCGCGGTATCACCACGCAGGTCCGCGGCGACATGCAACACCTGATCGCCGCAGGACACCGGCACGAGGGCGATCCGGAAATCCTGGTGGTGCTGGACGCCGGCTACGACACCCCGCGCACCGCTCACCTACTCGGTGACCTGCCGGTACTCGTTCCGGGTGGTCGTCACCGCCGCGTCGGTCCCGGACTCGACTGCGGGCAAGGAGATTCTGGACTGGCTTGCCGCGCATCCGGATGTGTCCACGGCTTGGGTGGACTGTGGCTGCAACGACTCCGTTCTCCGCCACGGGGTTCGCGTCGAGGTTGTCAACCGTGTTGCCGCCACGGGGTTTCATGTCCTTCCGCGCCGCTGGACGGTCGAGCGGACCTTCGGCTGGTTGACGTGGCGCCGTTGACTCGTGCGCGACTACGAGACTTTGCCGCAGCGTTCTCGCACGACGGCCCTCTGGGCAATGGTTAACAAAATGACCCGATTGGCGGCCGATGAATCCGCCCAGGCCTGGCGAAACGACACGATTAAAAAGGACTTATCTGCCAATTAGCCCAGGTGAGCGGTTGACGCCCCACGTCTTCACCATACGGTCACCTCCGCAGACCAAATTTTAGGAATTAATCTCGACACTCTCGCCTTGTTCACGACGCTTGATCGGAGGTGCCTGGTCGATGACGGACAGGATGACCGGGGGCGCCGACGGCGAGATACCCGTGTGGCGGGACGTTCACCGTCCAACCCGGAACGGGCGGAGGCGCTCGTCGCCGCGATGACCCTGGACGAGCTCGCCCAGCTCGTCGGGGTGTGGGTGGGAGCGGACCCCTCCGGCGGGGCCGTGGTGCCTCGCCAGTCGGACATGACCGGCGAGCCCGTGGCGTGGCCCGAGGTGATCGCCAACGGCCTCGGTCAGCTCACCCGTCCGTTCGGCACCCGGCCGGTGACTCCCGCAGCGGGCGCGCGGTCGTTGGCGCTGTCGCAGCGGCAGATCGTGGCGGCGAGCCGGTTCGGGATTCCCGCGCTGGTGCACGAGGAGTGCCTCACCGGGTTCGCTGCCTGGCAGGCGACGACCTACCCGGCACCGCTGTCCTGGGGCGCTTCCTTCGACCCGGCGCTGGTGGTGGAGATGGCGGGCCTGATCGGCGAGTCGATGCGCGCGGTCGGCGTGCACCAGGGGCTGGCACCGGTCCTCGACGTCACGCGCGACTACCGCTGGGGCCGCACCGAGGAGACGATCGGTGAGGATCCGTACCTGGTCGGAACCGTTGGCACGGCGTACGTCCACGGCCTGGAGGGATCAGGAATTGTCGCCACGCTCAAGCACTTCGCCGGGTACTCGGCGTCCCGAGCAGGCCGCAACCTCGCACCGGTGGCGATCGGCGCGCGCGAGCTCGCGGACGTGGTGCTGCCGCCGTTCGAGATGGCCGTGCGCGACGGCAGGGTGCGATCGGTGATGAACTCCTAAAGCGAGATCGACGGCGTTCCCATCGGCCGGATAGATGAAGTCGCCGCCCGAGAGAGAACTCAAACCCATGTAGACACCGTCGGGATGCGGCGCGCCGGGCTTGCCTGGGGCGCAGCCGGGGTTGAAGTAGACGAATATCCTCCGTCGAGCCAGCACTGTGTACGACAGTGCTGGCTCAGGCAAGGTCTGGCACACGCCGACTTTGTCGTCACCGTGTCGAACTGGAAGATGCTGCCCGTCTGTTGTGCATCGGTGTAGAGGCGGGCGCCTGGCAGATCGTCAGCGGTCGCGGCGGGCCCCACCGCGATGACACCCAACAGGGCATTCCGGTCGCGGCGCCGGCCAGCGCGGTCCGGCGAATCGTCATTCCGTTCACCTCCTCAATCGCTGTTACACCGCTTGCCTGAAGCGCTTCATCGGCAGCAGGCGAGCAGGACTCGATCGATGTCGCCGGCTACTGCAACTCGAGTTCGATCAGCGACCAGCTCGAGTGGGTTGCCGCGACCGATACGCGCTTCCAGCCGCTGGCTGTGAATAGCGCGTCGAACTCGTCCAGATCTCGTTCCTTCCCAGAGCTCAGCGCGAGCATGTTCATGTCCAGAAGCGCTGCGGGATCCGGTGTACCGAGTTCACCGACAAGCGTCTCGACCACAAGCAGGCGTGCACCGGCGTGCGCCGAGGCCCGGCAGTTGCGCAAGATCTTGACGCACCGGTCGTCGTCCCAGTCGTGCAAGATCCATTTCAGCAGGTAGTAGTCGGCTTCGGGAACGGAGACGAAGAAGTCCCCGGCCGTGACGGAGAATCGGTGGGCCAGTTCTCTCTGGTCGGCCGTGAGCCGCACGCTGTCCACGACGTGTGGCAAGTCAAGCAGCTCTCCCTGGATCTCTGGGTGCGCGTGCAGCAGAGAGATCAGCAGAGCGCCTGCCGCACCGCCGACGTCGACGACCCGCTTCGCGCCGTCGAGATCGAGCAGTGCCACGATGTCGTCAACGGATGCGATTGTCCTGGCTGTCATCCCACGCGTGAATCCCGCCACTTCGGCGGGATTGCACGCGTAGTACTCGAAGATGTCCATTCCGAGCGCACGCTCTGCCTGGCTCGTGCCAGTGCGGATCGCCTCCGGAAAGCGGCCCCAGGGCAGCCAGTGCCCTGGGGCGCCTTGGACGAGTGCTACTTCGCGCAGTGATCCCGGCACGCCCGCCCGCAGCCGCTGTCCCAGGGGCGTCACCCCGAATCCACTGTCCTTGTTGTAGGAGAGCACGCCCAGTGCCACACAGGCTCGCAGCAGGCGGCGAGTTGCGTTCGGGTCAGCTTCTGCACGTTCGGCCACAACCGCGCTGGTGACGGCGCCGTCGGCGACGTGGTCGGCCACGTTCAGCTCGGCCGCAGCACGTAACGTCTGCGAGACTCGGTGCGCGGTCACCATCCTGTAAAGTTCTTCGGCCTCACGGGCTGATTCCGCCTCATCCGACGTGAGCGGGGCCAGAGCAGTGCTGAAAGGCATGATTCCAAAAGACTTTCTATGAGACCAGGCGGCCGACCTGCCATGGTCAACCGCCTGCGACTGGCAGAGTGTTCGCGTCAAAAGGGGCCTGACGCGCCACTCGACAGCATCGATTCGCGTTTCGGCAGATGCGAGGTCGATCAAGCGTCTGCACGGTATCGCGTTGCACACCTAATCCGACCCTGCCGATACTTCAGTGAATCCGTTCGAGGAGGCACGGCGCATCTCGGTCATCCCAGTCGTACAACACCATGAACAGCAGGTGAATCACGGCGGACGGCCTTAGCTCGAAGAACTCCTCCCAGCACCTCGATTTCATGCTCTTCACGGTTCGTTTTCGAGCAAGAATCTTGAATCTTGAGTCACCGCAACTGCACTGCCGCAAAGTGCCATGCGGGGTTTCCACGACAGAATAGTTGTGTCGAATCAGCTCCGAAGTCAGCGCAATGGAGCTGATTCGACAACTATCGACGCCTGGCGATAGCGGATAGTCGCTCGCTCGCGATAACCGAGCGAGCAGCAACGTTAGCCCCGACCTCAGAGAAGGCCATCCAGCAAGACTTTCAAAAGAAGTAATCCGCCGGAAGAAGACAGGTCTAGGTCGACGATTAGTCGCAGGCGGGGCATACTGCGGAATGCCGCCATCAACGGATTCGCTGCGGATGCAGCTCCGTCATTACGAGCACTGAACTCCGCCACCGAAGTTGTGGCATTCGAAAGCCTGGTGGTAACCGCTGGGTTCAGCATTCGCGATAGCCGCGCCAGCGGTGAGCAGTACGCTCAGCGCCAGAATTGCGGTCATTGCGAGCTTCTTGGTTGCGGTTTTGAGCATGGCGCAGTTTCTCCCTCGTGCAACGCCGTCGAATTATTCGACGATATTTTTCCGGGCATTCTCGGCTTGAACTATCTCCGGGTTTTGCAGTCAGAGATTTCTTAAGTTGATGTGGGATTTCCTCTCGGTTTGGCATGCGTCATGTGCGGCGGAGTTCTGGGGGCGTTGGGGGCGGAATTGCCCGAGCATGAACGCCGCTGCAGAAGATCAAGACTCGAAGTGCCCGGGCTCAAGGCTTCAACACCTGAAAATGTCGTGCAGGATCTGCCATGACAGCGACATGTTCCGGCCGCTGGCGCCGACCGGTCTGCTGCGCGCTGGCGGTGGGCCATCCCGACGCGTTGAAGATCGCGACGGGATCGAGGTAGTCGCGCCAGCGGACGACTTTGCGGTTCTCGATCGTGATCACGGAGACGAACTGGTTGTCGTAGGCACGGCCTGTGTGCACGGCTTCTCCGTGTACCCGGTACTCCAGCACGACCACGGACTTCGCGGGATCCCAGTGGACATCGAGGTCGTCGGAGCTGCGCAGTCGCATGAACCGGCCATACGAGCGGTAGAGCTCTGCGACGGCGTGCCGCCCCTCTACGCGCCGCGGATAGCCCGGCACGGACACCACATACTCGAACACCGTGAAGCGTTGGTCATGGCATGAGACTCCACCAGGCCGATGAACGTTTCAATGCGCGAAACACTCGAGTTGTTGTGCTGGACGCTCATTGTGCCGCGTTGAGTGGCGTGATCGCACTACATCCCCGGGTCGATGGCGCTCATGCCGGTGATCAGCGACCAGTCCGTCGAGGCACTCCACATGTCGACGCCGTCCAACTGCCGCGCTTCGGTCACGCACGGCGAGCTGAGAGTCTTGATGAGCTTGACCCCGGAATCGAATACGTACGACACTCGCGCCATGGACGTCTTGCACGAGCACCTCATGCGGGCGCGCGCCTCGGGCGGGGTATTCGCGCGGTCGGTGGCGCAGCCGCCCTGGGGTCTGAGGCTGCCCGGCTCGATCCAGCTCGCGGTGCACGCGTTGGTCCGCGGCCGGATGTGGCTGTGGCTCGACGGTTCCGAGCCCGTTGAACTCGCGGCGGGTGACGTCGCGCTGGTGCGCGGCGGCCCTGATCATTTCGTCGCGCACGAGCCCGGCGCGATGTGCCTGGTCCCAGAGCAATTCCGCGTCCAGCACGCCGACGACGCGCTCGCCCCGCCACAAGAGGTGCACACGTTCCTGTGTGGCGCCTACGTGCTCGCTGGTGACGTTGGCCGCGGACTGCTGGAGGCCCTGCCGCCGGTACTGCACCTGCCAGCCACCGACGGCAACCCGCTGCACGACGCCGTTGCGCTCATTTCCTCCGAACTCACCGGCGCTGCGCCTGGACAGCAGACTGTCCTCGACCGGCTGCTGGACGTGCTGCTCGTGTTGTCACTGCGTGCTTGCTTCCACAGTGGCGAACATGCTCCTCGCTGGTACAGGGCCGCGTCCGACGCACGACTGGCCCCCGCTCTCAACGCCATCCACGCGCACGCGGAGCGGGCATGGACGGTGACTGAACTCGCTGCTGCCGCCGGCTTGTCCCGTGCCACCTTCGCCCGTCACTTCCAGAACGCACTTGGACAGACACCCATGCAGTACCTGACGGACTGGCGCATGACACTGGCCCGTGATCACCTAACAGATGGCGAGCTGACACTCACGCAGATCGCGACCCGCACCGGCTACGCCTCGCCCTATGCGTTCGCGGCGGCTTTTCGCCGTCAGCACGGATTGCCACCTGGACAGTGGCGGCGACACGCCGTGCAGCGATCGCGAAGCCACGCCAACACCGATGGCATCCATGGATCCACACATCACGACTAAGCCGAATTGACAGTCAACCGACGGCAGCACGGTCCTGCTTGTCCAGAATCACATGCAAGGCAATCCACAATCCACAGTGGACACACCGCACCGAGCGGTGCACCTGTGGTAGAGACCGCAGTAGTCGCCGATGCCCAAAGGAGAGCGGCGGTCGGCGGATCATCGCCGTCACCGGCCGAACGTCACCGACGACACGGTGTCGTCCAAATTGATCTTCGACAGGTCAGGGACTTCCCTAGTCGTCGTGAGCGACTTGTCCGCGCAGTCCTTTTCGGACCATAACGTGACCTTGACCGACGACGCGGTGTTGTCCGAGGAGACGTTGCGGCAGCCAAGTCCGATCAAGGACTCCCGGGCCTCCCTTGCCAAAATTCGCGACATCGAAGAGCTCGACTTTGTTGTCGTCGGCGTCACGCGTCACCGGTGCGGACGGCCGAGCCTTCTCCCCGTCCGGCCGCAATCCGAACCACTTGTCGCCGATGCCGTGACCCTTGGTGTCACCGATCTGAGCGTCTTCGCTGTAGTAGCAGGCGGGATGTCCGGCGATGGGTGAGTTGTCGAATGCCATCCTGACGCTGAAGCACCCCGATGATGCTCTTGTCCAAGCCTTCGAGGTAGATGGTGGCGCCCTTGCCCACCGGGACCGGCGGCCAGGTCCTGGAACACGACTGGTCACACACGGACCTCGACGGTTGAGCCCTGGCCAGGCCGGGGCGAGCACCACTCTCTCAGCGGCCAAGGGGATGGGGAATCCCGGTTCAGCAACCGGGATGGCCTTTCAGCCATGAAACCGGTGCTCAGACTGAATTCCGCGCAGTCAGAGTGTGGACCCGAGCCCCCGGACATGTGTGACGACGGTCTCAAGTCGAAGTTCGTTGAACCGCTCCTTGAGCGTGGTCGTGTTGATGATGAACAGGTCGGCAAGTCCACTTAGGAATGAGAGTAACCCCATGCGTCGTAAGCAAGTTGGGCTCGTTGCTGCCGTCTTCGCGGTTGGTGTTGTTGCGTTGACGGCTTGCGGTCAGAGCGCCACCACATCCGGTTCACCTGCCCCAGTTCAGGAGCAGGTGCAGGAAGCGCCGCCCAATGAGGCGGAGACGGACGCGCAGTCCGGAGTGGACTTCTTCCGAGGTACCGCGTACTCCAACAGGGCGTTCCAGAACACCGGTGATCGCGCGCCAGAAAGCGCTTCCATCGACGTCAAGCAGAAGTGGGTAGAGCTTCGCGTCGGCAACGCCGGTGGCCTGGAACCTGCTGTAGTGAACGGAAAGGGGCTCTCTGTCTACTGGTTCAGCGATGATCCGGTGAACGGCGGCGTCTCCAAGTGCAACGATGAGTGCGCCAAGACCTGGCCCGCGATCACTGTCACCAAGGGCAGCAAGCTGTTCTTCCCGGGGATCCGGCGCGAGAACATCGGTTTCATCAAGCGCCAGGACGGCCAGACTCAGGTGACGATCGGCGGTCGACCGATCTACCTCTTCGACAAGGACAAGAAGGCGGGCGACATCCTCGGCCAGAACGTCGGTGGCAAGTGGTTCGTGATCAACCCTGAGGGTAAGCGGGCGGTGCCTGGGGGCGAGTCGCCGAATCAGGGCAGCCAGTCGGCACCCGGTGTGAAACCTGCCGACTCGGTGACTTTCTTCAGCGGCAAGAACCAGAAGGACTTCGGCGACAGCTTCGCGGTCGGCGTCAAGGTCGGGGCGAAGTGCGCCGACCTCCGCGGTGGATTCCAGTCGCTGTCCCCGGACGGTGCCGTGAAGATCTGGTCCGAGCCAGGCTGCAAGGGCAAGTCCGCCATCGTGAGCGGTCCGGTGAACGACACGTCCGCCGCACCGATCGGTTTCCCGGGCGGCGTGAAGTCCTACGTCCGTGCATGAACCTGACTAGGTGACCTGAGAACGCCGCCAGAGCCCTCATGCTCTGGCGGCGTTCTCGTCTCGTTGCTCTGCTTTTGTGGTACACGCAATGGTGAACAGCGGACTCGGTTCCCTCCAGCGTGAGGCTTTCGACTTCGCAGCTGGGAGTCGGCAAGGAGTACTTCGTTGGCCTGACACGAGTAACGGCTAGGGCCTCTGCCCACCACCAACTCCCCGGCGCGCCAACCCTGCGCCGGACAGAAGTTCAGCCTCATCACGCCGTGGTAACGGTGCCGGACTGCCCAGGACGTGTACAGGTATCAGCAGACAGGGCAGCACGCTGGCTTCGGCACCTGCAACCGGCAGCCCCGAGGTGGTGCATCTTTGCCGACCACCCTCGAGATCCCCCAGGATCAAGGCCACACCGGTGCAGGGCCGACGTCAAGCCCAGTGCCGCAGTCAGGACAACAACCTCTCGCCTGCTCCGACTGGTTCCGGCAGCACGCATGACAGATCCAGGACCTACCGTTGAACTTGCCGATGGCCGCATCCACTCAGAACACGTTGATCGCTGACAGCAGCTGGAGCTTTTCGCAGGTTTCACTGCCAGGCACCGCCGTCATGACAAGCAGGCTCTGCGATTGATCCGGATCAAGGAGCGTCTGCCCCTGCAATTCGAGCATGCCCACGCGGGGATGAATGATCTTCTTTGCTTCATAATAGGGGCTGGGCACGACGTGACTTTCCCATAGCGAATGGAACTCTCCGCTCGACGCCAGCAGAGCGCTCACGACGGCATGAGCTCGCGAGTTGACGCCCTGGCGTGCGTACGCCAGCCGCAGAGTGCCGGCAATGGTCTTGCTGTGACTCTCATGATCATCAGCCGGATACAGATTCCTGCTGGCTGGATCGGTGAACCACCTGTAGGCCTTGCTGCGGGCAAACCCGGTGAACGCCATCTCATCACCGAATATCGCAACGTGCAGCTGCGTCTGACGAAGGGTTTCAGTCAGCTCGTTGAGCACCATGGCCGCAGTGTTGTCAAGGCTGTCGATGATGCGCATCATGCCGGGGTTCACGTGGTCGAAGCGCTCGACACGGGCCGGTACGGCATACCCGGCGAGCTGGAAAAGATAGTCGCGTTCGGCGAGCGACAAGCGCAGGCCCTGCGCCAGCGCCGCGAGCATGGGCTCCGACGGGACCGGCCCCGCGAACTGTTCCAGCCGGGTGTAGTAATCGGCCGACATCCCTGTTGCCACTGCGACCTCTTCGCGACGCAGTCCGCTGGTACGACGTCGCTGCCCCCGCGGCATCCCGACGTCTTCAGGCTGCAGGGCCGCGCGACGTGCACGCAGGAACTGGGCGAGACCGGCTCGATCCATGTGCCTATTCTCGCCGCGGCCCGAGTCGTGATCCATGCTCCGGTCGTACATGGATAGACCACACATGGATCTGCTATCGGATCCGAGTGACGCTGGGGCACATGACAGCGAAGACCCATCACCTCGGGCATTGGATCGACGGCCGCACCACCGTGGCAGTGGCCGACACTATCGACGTCGTCGACCCCACGTCAGGCCTGACCGTGGCCACCGTGTCCGCCGGTACCGACGCTGACGTCGACGACGCTGTGCTGGCCGCCCGGCGCGCGTTTCCCGCCTGGGCCGCCACGTCGCCTGAGCACCGCGCGAAGATCATGGAGCGGCTGGCCGACGAACTGGACACCAGCGCGGAGGCGATCACTTCGACCATCGTCGCCGAGCTCGGCTCCCCGGTCTCCGCGACGCGTGCCGGACAGGTCGCGGCACCGATCGCGTTGGCACGCGTCTTCGCCGAGGTCGGCAGGACCTTCCCCTGGACCGAGGAGGTCGGCCACTCGCTGGTCGTCCGCGAGCCGCTGGGGGTGGTCGGTGCGATCACCCCGTGGAACTTCCCGCTCAACCAGATGATGGTCAAGATCGGCGCCGGTCTCATCGCCGGCAACACGATGGTGGTCAAACCGCCAGAGGCCGCACCGTCGACGGCCAACATCCTCGCCGAGGCCGCACAACGAGCCGGCGTGCCCGACGGCGTGCTCAACATCGTTCACGGCACGGGCGCGGAGGCGGGCCAAGCCGTTGCCGCGCATCCTGACGTCGACATGGTGACTTTCACCGGTTCTACCGCCACCGGCGCGCTGGTCGCCGCGTCGGCGGCCGGCACGGTGAAGCGAGTGTCTCTGGAGCTGGGTGGTAAATCCGCGAGCATCATTCTGGACGACGCAGACCTGGCCGCCGCTGCGGAGGCCACCTTGTCCAGCGCCTGGTTCAACTCAGGCCAGGTGTGCGCGGCGTGGACGCGCCTGCTCGTCCCGCGACACCTGCACGATGAGGTGGTGGACGTGCTGGTCGCGGCGGCCGAGCAGTTCCGTGTCGGTGATCCCCGAGATGAGACCACTGTGCTCGGACCGCTGGTGAGCGAGACTCAGCGACAGCGAGTCGACACCTACATCCGACGTGGTGTCGACGACGGTGCCCGCCTGGTCTACGGAGGCGCCGGTCGGCCCGAAGGCCTGCAGCACGGTGCCTTCGTCCGGCCGACGATCTTCGCCGATGTCGACCCGGACTCCGTCATCGCCCAGGAGGAAATCTTCGGCCCTGTGCTCACGGTCATCGCCTACCGCAGCGAGGCCGACGCGGTCGCCATCGCGAACAACTCCCCGTACGGCCTGCACGGCGCGGTGTTCGGTGATCCTGAACGGGCTCTGGCCGTAGCCCGCCTGCTGCGCACCGGTCAGGTGGATGTGAACGGCGCACCGTTCAACCCGAACGCCCCGTTCGGCGGTTACAAGAAATCCGGATACGGCCGCGAGTTCGGCCGCTACGGGGTGGACGAGCAGCTGGAAACAAAGTCCATCCAGCAATGACGATCACTGGCGACCTGCGAGAGGCCTCACGGTGGTGCCGCCAACCGGTCCGCAGATCGGTAACGGGCGAAGGCCCACCATGAGTCGCTTCGCGGGCAGTCAGTGTCTGCCAAGCCCGGCCCGGAGGATTCCGAGGAGATCGACGTCGAGTGTCTTGCGCTGCGGCAGCGCAAGACACACCACCGACGCCGTCGCCGAGACGTGACTGCCAGTCCGCAGGAGCCCGCATCGCATCTGCCATAAGATGCTGTGTCCAGTGGCACCGGTTGGCTTCGCGAGCGCAGACCGTAGTAGTCGACGATCTTGCGGCACATCGCCAGGCCGACGCCGCATCGTCGAGCTCTGCATCGATCCGCGCGCGTGGTGTCTGCTCGGAGCGGACCTTCACCGCGTTGCCCATCAGGTTCTGGAACACGGCGGTGAGCAGAAAGGCTTCGCTTTCGAACTCCGGGAACGGCCCGGCAGAGCGGCAAGGCCGTGAAGGACGTCGACAAGGCGATCGACGAGCGACTGGCTCAGTAGTTCAACTTCGAGTCCGGCGCAGCCTGCGGGCGGCCGGCCCGCGAGACCGGTTCCGTCCCCGAAGTCGCCTCGCAGAGGAACGACGTGGCCGCGCTCCGGCTTCGACGACCGCTCACCACCACTCATATCTTCGTCGCACCCGGCGAAGACCGCCGGCTCTCCCCTGCCCGAGCCAACATTCACAAGAACGGAAGACAGCACATGAAGAAGATCGTTTCTGTTGCCATCGCGACGATTGCGGTCGGAGCGGCGACTTTGACCACGAACCAGGCGTTCGCGGCTGCCGCAGACGCTGCTCCATTGGCAGCGCACAGCGCAACCACCTTCAGCGATGACTGCAACGGCAGGGCGGAACTGTGCGGCAGGACCGCGGATCAGATGCCGGCGGCCGCCACGACGGACACCCGCGCTGCCGAGCCCGCGGTCGTGGACAATGTGGACAGTGATGACCCGGCGGGACAGGAGCCGCCCCAGCAGACTTTCCTTGGCGCAGAAACCGCAAGCATGCGGATGATTCCGGCCGAACAGCTCTCGGAGAACAGCAACTCCGCCGCTGACTGCAACTGCGGATCCACCTGTGGCTGCAAGCCGCGCGTGGGCATCATCGGCCAGAGCGAACCCGAGTCCGCGTCCGCACGTCGCGTCGACGCTTAGGAGCATGCCTCGGTCTGACCACACCTGCTTCACACCAGTACAGTCCTACGCCTTCAGTAGACGACCTGCTCGAGCCGGCCGACCTTGAACGCACCACCGGTCGGCGGGCTCGAACAGCAGGAAACAGCTCCCTCTGACACGAAAGTACGAACTTCATGCACGATCCTGCCGACGAGGCTCAGGGGACAGATCCTTCTGCTCTACTGGTCGACATGTCCTTTTTGGAGCTGCGCACGCTGTTGCAACGCCACGTGCGCCCCGACGGAGCAACGTCGATCAAGGGCGTGCGGGTCTGCAGCACGGACCGGGGCGAGCCCGCGCGAACCGGGATGTCCGGAACGGTTCTCGCGCTGGTAGGCCAAGGACGCAAGCAGCTTGCACTCGGCGATGATCTCTTCCGCTACGGCGTCGGCCAGTACCTGGTCACGTCAGTGGACCTGCCGGTGACAGGACAGTTCTGCGACGGCGGCGGTGAGGGACCGGCGCTGGGATTCGGCATGACTCTCGACCCCGCAGACATCGCCGAAGTCCTGCTCCGCGACGAACAGGCGCCGACACGCCCACCGATGACCCAGGCACGGCCGGGTATCGGCGTGAGCGACGCCTCGGCCGAACTGCTCGATGCCGTGGTGCGCCTGCTCCGTCTGCTTGACCGTCCTCGCGACCTGGCCGTGCTGGCACCTCTGATCAAGCAGGAGATCATCTGGCTCCTGCTCACCGGAGAACGGGGTGACGCGGTGCGCGAGCTCGGACTCAGCAACAGCCGGCTGTCGCACGTTCGCCGTGCGGTGCAATGGATCCGGCAGAACTACACGCGCCCGTTCCGCGTCGAAGACGTCGCACAGGCCGCGGGCATGAGCGTGTCCGCATTTCACCGCGGTTTTCAGGAGATCACCGCGATGACGCCCATCCAGTACCAGAAGCAGCTGCGACTGCAGGAAGCCCGGCTCTTGCTGGCACAGCAACCGGACGACGTCACCGGGGTGAGCCTGCGCGTCGGCTACAACAACCTGTCCCAGTTCAGCCGGGAGTACCGCCGTCAGTTCGGCGCACCCCCGAGTGTGGACGCGGCACGACTGCGGGGTCACGCGTTCCACGAGCCCGTCGACGCGCTGCTGTAGCAGCCACCGATCATCTGATTCGCCTTGCCAGGAGAAGAAAGTGACACCTGAGATCGAACCCGTGTACGACGTGGAGGCGGTCAACCGCGCCTTGGACCTCGGTCCCCACTCGTCGAGGGCTGACCGGACGATCGACATCACGACGGTCGGCCGCCGCAGCAAAGAGGCACGTCGCATCGAGATCTGGTTCCACCACGTGGACAACCGCTGGTACCTCACCGGCATGCCCGTCGCACGAAGCTGGTACGCCAATCTGCAAGCGAACCCGCGTTTCGTCTTCCACCTCAAGAACGGTGTGCGCGCGGATCTGCTCGCCACCGCGAAGCCGGTCGACGCCACGACCCGGCGCAGGGTGATCACCCAGGTCCTGACGCTGCAGAACCGCGCAGACCTCGGCAACCAGCACGCGGGCATCCAGAGCCTCGAAGAGTGGATGGAGCACAGCCCTCTTGTCGAGATCGTCTTCGACGACGACCGGCTGGCGTCCACACCGAATGCCCGGTGACAGCTCGGCGCAATCGGAAGCACACCTCCTGCGCGCTGCCCAGCCTGCCCGGATCCGCAGCGCGCAGGGTTCAACCGCGAGGACGTGATCGTCACCGCACGCGGGTGAAAACCCGTCGTTGACGGCACCCCCGGACTTTCCTCGCCGATTTCCACTCATCGAACTTTCACAAATCGCCACTACACGTGGGCCGGTGCTCGATTTTCCAATCGCGGGGGCACCACCACCCACCTCGATCCGGGAACAACTTCTTTCCAGCAGGATCGGCGGCGAGTAGCGGCGACCTGGCTCGCGAACCCGGACAACCCGTCCGCAAGTTTCGAGCGTCAATTGTTTGCCAGCTCACAAAGCGCGTCAAGGCTGGTCTACGTTACCCAGGACTCCTGGAAGAGAACCGTCCGCAAGCCCTACTTCATCACGGAGCGCACCTCAAGGAAACCTTCCAGACCGTAGGCACCATACTCGCGGCCGATTCCGGAGTTCTTGAAACCCCCGAAGGGCGAGATGGGCTCATACCCTCCGTTGATCGAGACACGACCCGCCTGCAGACGGGAAGCCACCCTGTGCGCCCGTTCTGAATCCGCAGAGAAGACGTACGCGTGCAGGCCGAATTCCGAGTCGTTTGCGATCTCGACAGCGTGGTCCTCATCGCGGTAGGTCAAAATAGACAGGACCGGACCGAAGATCTCCTCACGTGCGATCGTCATGTCATTGGTCACATCAGCGAACAGCGTGGGCCGGACGAAGTAGCCGTCTTGGAGACCTTCCGGTCGGCCAGCACCGCCCACAAGGATGCGAGCACCTTCCTCGACACCTCGGTGAATGTAGGACTGAACACGCTCCCACTGCCGCTCACTCACCATGGGACCGATGACGGTCGCAGGATCGGACGGATCACCTACCGGAAACTCGGACATGTGCTTGACCGCGATCTCGATCGCTTCCTCGACCCGACCCTCGGGCACGAGGATTCGGGTTCCGGCAACGCAAGCCTGGCCACTGTTGACGAACCCGGAGAAGAGGGCACCGGGAACGGCAGCCTCCAGATCGGCGTCATCAAGGATGATCGAGGGCGACTTCCCGCCCAGTTCCAGAGTCAAGCTCTTCAGATGCTCGGCCGATTCACGGAAGATGACCTTTCCGACACCGGTCGACCCTGTGAAGGAGATCCGAGGAACATCGGGGTGCCGCGTGAGGGTTGTGCCGACAACCTCACCTCGACCCGTAACGACGTTGACGACTCCACGAGGAAGATCCGCTTCGTGAATCGCCTGGGTCATGATCTGAGTCTGCGTGGCACTCATCTCGCTCGGCTTGACCACCGTCGTGCAGCCGGCCGCCAGGGCGGTCGCGACCTTGTCGGCGATGAAGAAGACGTTGGAGTTCCAGGGCGTGATGAGGCCCGACACCCCCACTGGCACCATCTCGACAGTCGCAGAACCGACTTCACGGACGAAGGCGAACGCCTCCAGCGTGCTGATCATGCCGTCGAACGCACCGACGGCGCTGTCCACCATCCACTCGTTGCGAACCGGCGCGCCGTACTCGATGCGGCTGGCTTCCAAGAGCTCTTCCCTCCTGGCGACGACGGCCTCCCGGAGTCGGCGCAACGCGTCGATCCGATCCTCCCTGGAAGTCGCCGACCACTCCGGCAACGCGCGCTTCGCCGCCGCGACGGCCAACTCCGTGTCGACCTCGTCAGCCAGGCGAACCTGGCCGATGACCTTCCCTGAGGCGGGGTTGTGGAGATCGAAGAGTTCCGTCCCGTGAGGAATGACGAACTCTCCGTCAACGTAGATCGTGTCAATGACGGCCTGTTCCACTGCTTCTCCCGATTTTCCTCGTCATAAAACCCGCGTCGCACTCGCACAAACGAGTAGACAGAACCGCAAACATCCTTGCCGACCACGGGTTTCAATGACGACATTGCCTACTCCTGTACGCATTCCATGCTAACCACCGCAAGCACGGTTCTTGCTAGCAGAATCTTGTCTATGATTTGCATAAATATGGCGAACAGGAGGAACGGTCGGGCGCGACAGCGAACAAGCCGACAGGCACACCTCGGCCGTACGGATTTCACGCGCCCAACCTGGCGAAGATCATCCCTCACCGGCCCGCTCCCAGGGCGTGGCTCGGCAGCAGGCCGCCAGAGCGGGAGACTCCGGCGGCCCTCTCGGTTCTCCTGATCAGACGTCACGCACGGACGACGGACTTCACACCATCCGGGAAACCGATCGGCGCGGCGGACTGTCGTTCACCGGCCCGCTTCGAGCCCGAGACCGACGCCTACCTCACGCCCTACTTCGCCGATCCAGGCGCGCTGAGGTCATCCTGGACAGCTTTGGCCGACGAGCTCGCCTCCGGTCAGCAACCTCGGTCCACGCCCCTGCGGATCAGGGCGTCCCGCTGCCCGCACATGAGCTGCGTGCCTTGCTGACCGGGGCATCTCGCAAGCTCACCGCAGATCGCCTTATCCGCTGACAGCCAGAACAGTTTGCAATCATTTGCACATCCACACGGTTTCGTGGTCACCGCTGATCCTGATCAAGGACTTGCTCTCGAACGCGGAGTGGAAGAACAGCTGAATACTGACTGGGCCGCTGGTGACGCGGGTTCGGAGAGCATGCAGTGGCCACTGACCCGGTCGAGCCCGCCGGGTCAGTGGCCCGCGCTCTGGCCGCCATCGACGTGCAGTACCTCTCCGGTGACGAACGGGGCGCTCTCCAGGTACAACACGCCGTCGACAATGTCGCCGACCTCGCCGAGGCGTCCCACCGGATGCAACGAGGCCAGGGTCGCGTGAGCCTCGGGCGCGTGCATGGGCGTGCGGATGACGCCCGGCGAAACGGCGTTCACCCGCACGCCTCGCGTGGCGAACTCGATGGCCAGCGACTTGGTCGCGGACTGGAGGCCTCCCTTGGTGAGCGAAGCGAGCACGGAGGGGACATTGCTGTTCGCGTGGTCAACCAGGCTGGTGGTGATCTGGACGACGTGACCTCCCCAGCCTTGCCTCAGCATCTGGGCCACGGCCAGTTGGGTGGTGGCGAAAAAGCCAGCCACGTTGATGCCGAACGCGGTCCGGAAGTCGTCCTCGGTGTAGTCGGTGAACGGCTTGGCAATGAAGATGCCCGCGTTGTTGACGAGCGTGTCGACGCGACCGAACTCTCGCACAGCGGTGTCGACGATGTTCCTCGCCACGGCGGGGTCGGCGATGTCGCCCGCGACGGTGACGAGGTCCGGCTCGTGAGCTGGAGCGATCGAACGAGAGTTGGCAACGACCGCGAAGCCCAGCCTCCGATATGCCTTGACGAGCGCCGCGCCGATACCCTGCGAGGCACCCGTGACGACAGCGACCTTCTGGTCGGTGGCGGTGCTCATGTTTGTTTGTCTCCTGATCGCGAGATCGTCGTTCAGCGGTTCGTGGTTACCGACCGCCGCTGTCCCGGAAGATTTATCGCCCAACTCAAGCTGCTTGCGTCCTTGCCCACCGTCACAAGCACAGTGCCGGAAATCCCAACTCGCGCGGGCCCGTCTCCGATCGGCGTGGCGGATGCGGAGGCCTCCATCGAGGCGGATCCGTCGGTACGCAGATGCGGTTGGAGCAAGGTGCACAGTTTCAAAGGGACGTGGAAACCAGCAGATCACGAGGTCCTGCGCTCGGAGTACTGTCGACAGGATCGTGCACGAGGTCCGCACTTCTGTGTCAACGAAGGTCGAACCTCTGAGGATTGGCAGCCCGCGTAAGCGTTATAACCAGGCGCGAAGTTCTTGGTCAGAGCCGAGGAGAAGTTCACGATGGCCCGCCGGAACGCATGCTCTCCGTGGCTTGCAGGTTGACGGTCGGGTTAGTGCGGCTAGCCAGCGTGTACGACTACGTCGCGACCGCCGAACGTGCGCTCGGCGGCGGCGAGGACGTTGGCAACGGCACACCCGGACCCTGCCAGGCGCTGCGCGACCTGGGCGCCGATGCCGCGAGAGCACCGGTGACGACTGCGACGCGCTAGCAGTTCGTGTTCATAAGCTGGGTTCCTTGTCCTGTGGCGTAAAATTCCCGCGTGACGGAGAGCACTCCGTTAACTAATTTCTCGATTGGACAGAGAGCTCTCCCAGGAAGCTCGTTTCGTAGTTGGAAGATCGGAGGAGTGTTGAGCGGCAAGCGAGCGGAGCAACTACGTGCGCAAGGTGAGCGCACCAGGGAGCGGCTCGTGGAGGTGGCTCGTGAGGCATTGGCAGCCGATGGCACGGTCTCGTTGAACGCGATCGCGCGCGCCGCGAACGTGGGCATCGGAACGCTCTACCGGCACTTTCCGGCCCGCGAGGACCTGGTCTTCGAGCTGTACCGCCACGAGGTCGACCACCTCGCGCTCACAGCGGACGATCTGCTCGCCTCCGCGGAGCCGTTCGCGGCCCTGCGCGGCTGGTTCGACCGCTACGCCCAGTACGTCATGACCAAGGCCGGTTTGGTGCAGGCGCTGCGTACCGCGTCCACACATGGACAGTTCGCGCAGGTGGCCTACGGCCCTGTCAGTGCTGCCATCGGCAGGTTGATCGAGGCCAACGAACGAGCCGGCACGATCCGGGCCGGCTATACCGCCGACGACGTGCTGCTCGCGCTCGACGGCCTGTACAACCTCGACCCCCACAGTGAATGGGCGCCACGGGCCGAGCGGTTGTTCACCCTGGTCGCCGACGGGCTACGCCCGCGCACCTGACCCGCACAGCGGCAGCGGCCTGCGCCCGAACGCGTGCAAGCCGCTGCGTGTGCTGATCGCCACGTGGATCCCGGCCCTGTCCAGAGGTTCCCCCGAGAACTCCCGGACAGTCCGGTCGAGGTCGGTACCGCGCTGGGGGGATGTGGGATGGAAATGGCGCCAGCCTCACGTGTCGTCGTTTTCGGACGTGCTTGACTGCGGTCTCCGAACACGACGACACGAGGCGGGGCGTGCGTCCTGAGCTGAGCGACCCGCCGTAGCGGGCCGGAGGGCCCAGTAGCGATGGTCCCTCTGACTGCCCGCGACAGATGAATGTTCCGCCCCGCAGACAAGGTTGGCTCCGATTCCGTCCTGTTGAGACGGATCGGTCCGCAGGCCGACCCTCCGCGCCGCGCCGGCTGCGACGCGGCGCGCGTGACTCAGATGGCGATGCCGCCGCTGACGTGCAGGGTCTGCCCGTGGATCCAGCGTGTTTCTCCGACGAGGGACAGGATCACGGTGGCGATGTCGTCAGGGGTCCCGATGCGCCCCAGGGGCGTGATGCCGATGATGTTCCGCCGGGTCTGCTCGGCGTCGCCGGTACTGGCCATGTCGGTGCGCAGCATGTCGGTCTCGGTGGCGCCGGGGGCGACGGCGTTGACGGTGATATCGCGGCCGGCGAGCTCCTTCGCGAGGATCTTGGTGATGGCCTCGACTCCAGATTTGGTGGCACCGTATGCGGTGTAGCCGGGTGTGCAGAGCCGGGTCAGGGCCGAGGACACGTTGACTATGGCCCCGCCCGCTCGCACACTCTTCGCGGCTTGCCGGTTGACGACCAGGGTGCCACGCAGGTTGGTGCGCAGCATCTGGTCGATCTCGTCGAGTTCCAACTCGACCAGCGGCTTGGTAGTCAGCGAGCCGGCCGCGTGCACGACGACGTCGATTCCACCGAACGTGCGCTCCGCGGCGGCGAAGAGCTCTGTCACGTCGTTCTCGTCCGCGACGTCGGCTCGTACGGCCAGTGCCTGATCCCCGCCGATTCCATCCACGACCGCGTCCGCGGCGTCCTTGCCGTGCTGATAAGCGACGGCGACGGCATATCCGGCGGCCGCCAGGCGCTGCGCGACCTGTGCGCCGATGCCGCGCGAACCCCCGGTGACGACCGCGACGCGCGAGTAGTTCGTGTTCATGAGCTGTGTTCCTTCGGCAGTGGCATGAGACATCATAGGGTGTGACGGAGAATTCTCCGTCACACCTCTGACGTTAGACGGAGTACTCTCCGTCATGCAAGTGCGCCTAGTACGACGGGTGCTGGAGGCAGGGTGGCGATACTCGCCTGGCCAAGCCGCCGACCGCTCACGCGGGTGTGCTCATTGGGCGGCACGAACCTGGCCGACGACCGGCAGCTGGTCGGTGGTGAGCACGTTTCCGTCGGCATGCGTCCGCGCGATCTCACCCGCCTTGTCCCTGCGAAGGGCGTGGCGGCGTCTTCGTAGGTGGGCCGCTGTTTTCGATTGCCTGGGCGAGATCCGTGAACCCCTACCGCTACGAACTCGCGTTTCCGCACCATGGCGGCATTCCCCGGCAGCAGGTGGCTACGTCGACTACACCACGAGGTCAGGCGACCTCGACATGGGCAACTTCCTGTACTCGCTGACCATCCCGTTGCCACTGCGGCAGACCGAGTACTACTCGCCCGCCACCTGGCAGACCATGATGCGGACCTCCCCTGACGCAGACGACGGACACGAGTCCGTGATGCTGTCGGCCCGGCGGGACTACAAGCCCGGTCAGCGACTCTCGGTGCAGTGGAACCGCAGCGTGATCGGCCCGAACCTGAGCCTGTCGCAGGACACCCGGCAGCCGGGCCTGCCCTTCCTGGCCTACCGCCAAGGCGATGTGATCACCACGTCGCTGCCGTTGTTCTCCGACGCCGCCGGACATCCCGGACCCGCCATGCCGGAGAAGGACAGCTTCGGTGACACCGTGCTGTACCGCGACAGCAAGGAGATCGGTCGCAGCGGCAAACCCGGCTACGGCAAGTTCACCGTGCCGACCGGCACCGCGAACTACCGCCTCACCAGCGAGGCCAACCGCACCAACCCGCACTGGCCTCTGTCCACCAAGGTAAGTTCGGATTGGACGTTCACGTCCGGCGGCAGCGACACCGCTGCCTCATTGCCGCTGCTCACCGTCGGCGTTGAGCCCCAGGTCGACCTGGAGAACTACGCACGTGCGGGCCACGTGCAGATGGTCTCCCTACGGGTGGACCGCCAGCAAGGAGCCACCGGTGGACAGACCACCTTGCGGTGGGCCGAGCTGTCCACCGATGACGGCGCGACCCGGCGCCGCACACCGATTCTCAGGATCAACGGCTCATGGCTGATGCCCGTGCTCAACCCAGCCAGCGTATTCGTCTCGGTCCGCGCCAACGCCGCAGACTCCGCCGGCAACACCGTCACCCAAACCATCATCCGCGCCTTCCGGATTCGATAGGCCAACCAACACGGACTCCAGACGAACTCCAGGACCAGCAGGCAGCCCTGAACGACGGCCCCTCGCCGTTGCCACCCGACCAGCGTCACAAGGCAGGGCGGCAACGGCGTGGAGCAATTGTCAGGGTGCACGTAGCGGAGACCGGCTGAGGAGGTTCCGCCCGAGCCAGCCGCACTCGTGCGGGCTGGCCTGTCTCCTGACCCCACGATGGCCCAGCAACCGACAGTCCAGTTCCAGGGTTCGCCTGCCCGCACCGATAACCGGCGGTCGACCAGATCCGGCGGGGACGACGCTGCCTGTTCGGCGATCGTCGGTCTCACTTTGAATGCGCTGTGATCCGCGGCGACCAAAAAGTTGAGGCGACCGTCGTTCCGTCACTCCCGCAAGATCACGGTGTCGATCAGATCCAGGTCGATGTCCCCGGTAGGCCCTTGTCTCCGTCTCCTGCAGCCGCCCCTTGAGCTGCGTCTGCCCGCTGACACGTTGATCAGCGACGGGTGGACAGCATGGACGCGTCGCCGGTCACGGTACCGAGCGCGCACACTGCCGCTTGTGTGCTCCGGTAATCCGCTGGAGAGCAGCCGACGTGCCTGGCGAACGCCGTGCTCAGCGCCGAAGAGGACCCGAAACCGAGTCTGGCCGCGATCTCTGCGATGCGCCGGCTTCTGGTGCGTAAGTTCGTGGGCGGCCACGTCGATCCGCCAGCGGGAGACGTACTCCGCGGGCGGGCGTCCCACCTGCCGGTGGAAGCGGTCGGCGAACAGGCTGCGTGACATCCGGGCTTCTCGGGCCAGATCGTGCACGGTCCAGCGGCGCGCAGGATCGGCGTGGATCGCCCGCAGAGCACGTCCGAGCATCGGGTCGCTGAGTGCGGCCAGCCAGCCGCGAGTTGTCGATGCCGTCTCGCAGGTCAAACGCAGGGTCTGCAAGAAGAGCACTTGGGCGAGATGCTGCCGCATCGCGGTTGTGCGTGCCGAAAACTACGTCCGCACAAGGTCAAGCGGCATGCCGATACTCGTGGAGGACTCCACCGAGACGGTCCCGTCGCAGTACCGCGAAGCGTTCGATCCGGTCAGGTCCAAGGGGTTGCGGGCGGGCTCGCAAGGGTGCTGCGGCGGCGAGGGACCAGTGGGCGCGGTGCAGGTTCTAGTGCTGCTCGTACGCTTGCAGCGCGTACCGGAGATGAACCTCGTTCCAGATCAGTGTGCGGTCCAGGAGCTCGCCGCGCAGTGTCTTGACCCAGCGTTCCATGATCGCGTTCGTGCGGGGCACCCGGACGCCGGTCAGGATCGTCGCGATCCCGGCGCCGCCGAGGATCTCGTCGATCAGTGCGGGGTACTTCCCGTCGCGATCACGGATGAGGAACCTGACTCGTACGAGGCTGCCGGCGTCCTCGAGGTCCATCAGGAGATTTCGGACTGCCTGTGTCACCCAAGCATGTGTCGGGTGCGCGGTTGTGCCGAGAATGCGCACGCGCCGACCGACGTGATGGACAGCGGCAAGGATGTACTGGCATGCGCCGGTCAGCATGACGGTCTCGATGAAATTGGGTCTGCTGCACGAGTAGGTCACGCTGTCACCTACTCGTGCAGCAGACCCATAGGGTCTCCACCGGGTGCACGGCGTCCAAATGCGACTGCACTGTCTGGATCACCTTCACAGGCAGCTGCGACCCCGAGGGTCACTCATGCTTCAGCGATGCGCATAGGAGCACGCTCAAATCCGCCGAAGTCGTTGCTCGACTTGATCCCCTCTTCTGCAAGACCACCCGCGAGGCGGTCCTCGCCGACTTGGCGGTGGCAGTCCATGACGTAGAAGTCGAACGGACAGATCGACTTGTACGCGGGTGTCTCCAACGAGAAGTGCCCACTCGCGATGGCGTGAATACACTGGGCGAGGTACCGAACTCAGACGGGCGTTGCCCAGGCATTTGTTGTCGTGCAGGGTGATCCGGAAGCGCGGATCGACGACGCCACCGAAACCCCCTTGATGGCCGGTGACGGCCGTCGCCGTCTGGCACGACCGCGTCACCGGTCATCATGTCCCTCAACTGGTGCTCGTCTGCGATCTGATCAGTGAGGACTTGCTTGGCTAGAAGTCCGTGCTGCGTGAGAGCTTCTCGTTGGCACGCAGCTCCACGAGGGCGTTCTCGTGCATCGCGGTGACGGCGTCGTAGCCGGCGTTGCCGAGCACGAGCCGATGCGGCGGAACAGGTGCGTTCATCGCGCTGATCACCGCCTGCACACCACGCACGGGGTCGCCCTCCTGCTTGCCGTTGTGGTGCACGAACGCCGCCTTGACGCTCTCGACCATCGGCACGTAAGCGTCGACCACCTCGTCGACGGGCTGGTCCTGGAAACCGGCGAAAGCCTTGGTGCGGGTTGCTCCCGGCTCCACGACGAGCACCCGCACTCCGAACGGCTCGACCTCGAGCCGCAGCGTTTCCGACAGTCCTTCGACCGCGAACTTCGCCGCCGAGTAGTAGCCGAACCCCTGTGCGGTGACCAGACCCGCCACCGACGACATGTTCACGATCCAGCCGTCGCCACGTGCCCGCATACCCGGCAGGACCGCACGGATCACCTCGACCACGGCGAACAGGTTGAGGTCGAACGTGCGGCGGATCGTCTCGTCAGGGGCCCCTTCGATCGAGCCGAACCAGCCACGGCCCGCGTTGTTGACCAGCACGTCGATCCCGCCGAACCGCTCCTCCGCCGTCTTGACCGCCGCACGCACCTGCTCGGCATCGGTGACGTCGAGCTCGAGAACCAGCACGCGGTCGCCGTACTCCTCAGCCCATTCCCGCAGCTCAGCGGGCCGACGCGCGGTCACCGCGACTCGATCGCCCTGAGCCAGTGCAGCCTCGGCGTAGACCAGCCCGAACCCCCCGGGCGTCCCACCAGTGATGAACCAAGTCTTCATGATTTTTTCTCCGTCGAAGATTGAGATGACGTGGGTTCGGTCAGGCCACGTGGTTGGCGATGACGATTTCGGCGATGCGGTCGTCCCGCAGCGTGAACCGGTAGTCGAGCTCGGCGACTCCGCCGGGGAAGGTGCCTTCGAGCCGCACGGTGACGACCCAGTGGGAGTCGTCGGCGCGGCGAGCGCCGATCTGCTCGGTCGTGTACTCGAACTCGGTCCCGGCGTCCCGCAGGAACACGTAGGTCTGCTCCCGGCCGCGGAAGGTCTCGTCCTGGTCGACGATCACCGCGTCCTCGGTGAGCAACGACGAGGAAACGTCGGCGTCGCGGACGACGTGGGCGGCGAAGAACTCGCGCACGGTGGCGGGGAGCGGCTCGGACCGGAGTTCGGTGTTCTGTGTCATGAGCCCACCGTGTGACCTCGCGGCGCGGGAGGGTCAAGCCGCGAACTCTCCCCCAGGGAGAGAGTTCTTAGCGTTCACCTGCAGCGGCGACGCATCCGCACGGCTCAACCTAGCCGCGTGGCGGCCAACAGCCTGATGTCGCAGCAAGATGGCGTGGCGCCACGCCGGCTGGCGGGTCGATTTCGTCTCCCTTGAGCGCCGTCGTGTGCGAGTGAACACTCATCACCTATCGCTGTCTGTTTGCCTAAGCGACCAGAGCGAGGGGTGGACGACATCGCCGCCTATCTCAGGCTTGACGCACAGTGGTGGATCGAGCGGCGGATCGGGCGAACGGCTCGTCATGGTGAGTCGAAGGTGATCACGTTCCGGTAGGTGATCACCCGCGATCGAGATCCAGCTCCGGCAAAATCGAACATCCGCTCATGCCGCAGAGTGATCGCTAAGCCCGGCTGGCCACGTGTGCTGGTATGAACAGCTATGGACATGGGACGGTTCGTCGCGCCAATAGCAGTGGGTGTTGTCGTCGCGATCGCGTTCGGAGTCTGGGGGTTCACCACGCGGCACTCGGCGACTCCCGATGTCGTCGAGGGCTGGGCGATGCCGAACGCGCACGGAACAGCGGTCTCGTTGCACGACAGCAACGACACCCGTGTGGGTAGCGGCTACATCGTCACCGGCGCGTCCTGGGCCGGCCGGGACGGCCTGTGGCACGACGGCGCGGATGGGCCCACTTGCATCGGTACCGACACCGCCACGAAGACCCGCGTGCGGTTGGGCATCGTGGATGTGGAGCCCGGCGAGGAAGGGAACGGTGGGCCACGTGTGGTGTGGTTGCGCTGCCTCCCATAGGCCTCACCAGCCGCGCTCGGCACAGGCATCGCTTGCCCGTCATCAGCCCCAGAATGCGCGCTCATGGCTCCCCTCTATGTCAAGAGGCAGAAGCTTGACGGCTCAACTGTCGAGGCTGTGCGGATCTTGGCGTCGGTGACGAGTCGCTTGTAGACAGTGTCGGAGAGGCGTCGTTTGAGGCAGCGGATGGCTTCGCGTGGCGACTTGCCGTCGGCGAGCTTGCGGCGGTAGTAGGCCCGGCCCGGAGTATCGTTGCGGAGCCGGACTATCGCCATGATGTGCAAAACCCGGTTGATGCGCCGGTTGCCCGCACGGGACAGTCGATGGCGTCGGTGCTCACCGCTGGAGGCGTCGATGGGCGCGGTGCCGTTCCAGCTGGCGAACCGTCCGCGGTCCGGGAAGCGACTCACGTCGCCGACATCACCCAGGATCCTGGCAGCGCTGGACGGGCCGATCCCGTACAGAGCGCGCAGACCGGTCCCGGTCGCGTCCAGGAGCTCGGTCAGCTGTGCGTCGGCCGCGGTCATCTTGCGATCGATCGCCGCCAGGTCCGTGATCAACTCTGCGGCGAGGCGCCGGCGGGTCCGGCCCACGACATCACGTGGGCGCACCGTGGCGAGCAGGGCACGTGCCTGCGTGGCGGACAGGAATTTCCTGGCACCGCCGGCAATCAGCTCGGCGAGCAGCTTATGCAGCCGGTTGACGGTGTCGGTGCGGGCCCGGCCGAGTTCGTCGCGGCGGTCGACCAGCAGCCGCAGAGCCACGGTGTGGTCGTCGGGACTCACGCGGTGCAGTCCGGTGGTGCGCAGCGCGACCAGGGCCACCGAGCGTGCGTCGGTGGCGTCGGTCTTGCGACCGTGACCGGTGTCGAACACCCTCGCCCTGGCCGCGAGCTTGGCCGGGACGTCGAGAACCGGTTCACCGTTGGCGACCAAGCGCTGCGCGAGGTGCTTTCCCACGCCGTTGCAACCCTCGACCGCCCACACCCGGCCGGGTCGGCGGCGGCCCTCCTCGAGCATCCGCCGGTAGCCGTCGTTGTCGGTACCGAAACGTCCTCGGCCGAGGGTGCGTTCCCGACCGTCGACGATCTCGATCGTGGCGGACCGCTTGTGCGGATCGACACCGATGATCACTGGGCTCATGTCGTCTCCTCGCCAGCCGGGAACGGGAGGCGAGGAGAGCAACGCTACTTCGAGCTGAGCAAACCCCTCTTGAGCCACAACCCCGCCGCGGTCTCCGACGGGACGCACACCATGAGTGAGCCACACCCAGGACCACTGGTGGGCAGCCGATGAGAGAGCGTCCCGTCGAACACCTCGACCGAGCCTGGCCGGGCATCGATCGTGCCGCCAGTCAACAAGTAGCCGCTGAGCGCGCGGACCGACCACAGTCACGACACCGCTGGCGCCCCTTGGGAGCACGGAGTGGGAGCAGGTTGGGAGCAACTCCATGCGTTCAACGTGCCGCAACTGTCCTCAATGGACCTGAACGGAACCGCGCCGAGCTGCAGAAGTCCTGTCTTCGCAGGTCAGCACGGTGTCGGTGCCATAGTTCACACAGAAGGAGTCCTCGGACCGGCCTGAACGGCGTTCAATTGCACTGAAGCGCAGGTCAACGGCACTGAACGGACGGGTACTGCGGATACCACACAAGCGAGCACTTAGTAGTTCGGGGAGCAGACGAGACGATCGCCTCCGGCAGCTCCGAATGCACGCTCATGCCGATGAGCGAGCGTTTCGTGCTGGGCCTGGTGTCACTGATGTGCGGCTGCGGCGAGGAGTTGGTCACCGAGCGAAGTGCGTTGGTAGAGCACGTTGTGCCCGTCGCGATGGGAGGTCACGATGCCGGCTCGGCTGAGCGCTTTGAGATGTGCATTGACCGTGGGGGCGGCCAGACCGAGCTGACCGGCGAGGTGGGTGGTGGACATCGGCAGGTCGAGCTGGGTGAGGATCGCGGCGCGGCTGCCGCCAAGCACGTTGGTCAGTGCGGAGGAGCGCGGTGTGCCGGGCTGGGACTCCCACAGCCGACCGAGTCCGCGTGGGGAGTAGGTGAGTGCCGGTTGTGGGTCGGCGGTGCGGACGATGACGTCGGGCCAGGCGAAGACGCACGGGATCAGCAGCAGGCCGCGTTGTCGTAGGTCGGCCGTCGCGTTGTAGTACTTGACGATGCTGAGGGTGTTGCGGTGGAAGCTGACGGCCGGGTGCAGGGTGCGGAACAGCTGGCGGACGCCGCCGGCGGCGAGTTCCTGCAGGCGGTGGGCGAGATCGGCGTGCAGCAGCGCCTGCATGCGCGGCCAGTGGGGTGCGACGCCCAACTGCCAGTAGCCCTCGAGGGCGGCCACGATCCGGGCGAGTGCGGATCGGGGGTCGGCGATCAGGTCGTTCAGCATCGCGCGGCGGTGGCGATATCCCGGTCCGCGCATGGCGATCGGGTGCTGGGCGAGGTGTGCCAGCTCGGTGGCGACCAGGCGGGGATCGGTGGCGGCCAGCGCCGCCAGCCCTGTGTCGAAGCCCGGTGACCGCTGCGGAGGGATCGGGTGCAGGAAGTCCGGGAGGTAACCGGTAGGACGGACCACGGTGGTGAGCAGGTCCAAGCCGTCGTTGTGGTCGCCGATGCGCCTTCGAACCTGCGTGAGCCAGGGCGCGTGGAGTCCGGTGGTGGAACCGGCGGTGAGCGTCCGGAGGCTGGTCACGGCTTCCCACAGCGGGGACGTGGCGAACCGGATCTCACCGAGGTCTTCGACGCTGAACCGCAGCGTGATCATCCTTGCGAGATTAGGCCACAACCTAATCCTGGGCCGTCCGGTCGCCGGCCGTGCATGGTCGTGACACGACGACCGGCGCTCCGGCAAGGCGAGGCAGTGATGACATCCAACGCGGTTCTTGATGAGGCGTACCAGCGGTTGCACGGCAAGGGACCGGAGTTCGGCGGGGACGAGGAAGGCAACCACGGGCTGAGCAACCACGGTCCGATGGCGGTCGAGGTGATGGTGCGCCGGGGCCTTGATCTGGACGTGCACAGGTGGCTGGACCGTTACCTGGACCGGCTGACCGACCTGCCCGGCACCACCGAGCCGATCACGACGCACAACTGGCGCGCCGCTCTCGGCGACCCGCGGCGGATCGGTGACTGGACTGTCTACTTCACCGGGCAGATCGCGGAACAACGGTGGAAGCAGGTACTCACCACCTGGTGGCCGCGGCTGCTGCCCGGCCTCATCGCCGGCTCGACTCACGGGGTCATCCGGGTCGGACACGCGGTGCGTGCCCTGCGCGCTGCGGACCAGGATCGCATCGCGGCCACCGAACTGGGCCACGGCCTGGCCTTCTGGGCAGCGCGGTGGCGCACGCTCCCCGGTCTCGCCGCGCCCACCGGTGTCCGGCCGGCTCGTTCCGCACTGGCCGCGGTGCCCCGGCTGACCGAGCAGAGCGGATTCATCACGCATCGCCTGAACCGGCTCGCCGAGCTTCCCGGGTGGCCGGCCGCGCTGGCCGCCCTGCAGCCGGCGGACAGTCCGGCCGACGTGCCGGCCCGGCTGGCCGACCTTGTCCACGCCGCCACGCTCGGCTATCTCACTCACGGCCAGGCGAGCCCGGTGCTCCTCGTCCACACCGCGACCGCCCCCAACGCCGTCCGCCACGTCCTGCCCGTGCTCCCCACGCCGATGTGGGTGCCCAGCTTCACCGCGGCCTGGCACGCCAGCGCGGCTGTCACCGCGACCTATGCTCCGGCACAACCGGAAACCCCGTCGGCACCGACGCTCGGGAACGACCCGGCCACCGAGGTGCTCGACCGTGCCGCCCGGCACGGCGACGAGCACGTCATCAAATTCGCCGACACCGCCCTTGACGCCTTCGACCACACCGGTGACCCGGACGTCCTGGCCGCCGCCCTGCACACCACCCGCCTCATTCCGTCGCCGTGAACTTCACCCACGCACGTAGATCCAGATGCGGCATGCAGTGTCGATGTCCGCGCGCCCCGTGACATCCGCCACCGGCGCTGATCGTGTTGCACACACGCTCATGCCGACGAGCGCGCGGTCATTCGCGGCTACACCGAGTCGCCACTTGGTCGGAGTCCACGCGGGACCTACTGCCGTCCAGACACACCTGCCTCGAGCACCGCAAGGTCGCGCACCGCGTACCGGTGGTGCTCGGCTTCTTCCTTCAGCACCACCTTGAGACAGCGGCGCACGACATACTCCTGCTCGGGATACATGTCGGCCGGCTTGCGCCCGCACACCCGGTCGAGCTCGGCCGGAGTGAGCCCGTCGACCACACGCCGCATCGCGACCATGCGGGCGAGCCGCAGCTCCAGCACCTCCTCCAGCGTTGGCGTGGCTTCGAGGGTGAGGCCGAGCTTCGCCGCCTCCTCCGGCGGCGTCCCTCCGGCGGGCAAACCCAACGGGTGGTAGGGCGCTTCCTCTTCGAGCACGGCGTTGCCGAGCCAGGCATCGCAGGCGAACAGCAGATGCCGTTGCGTCTCGACGAACGACCACTCACCGCCGACCTGCTCGTGCAGTGTGGCCTCGGGCAATTGCCTCGCCCGGTCGAGCGTCGCGCCCCACAGAGTCTCGATGGCGTCCCAAGCAGCCCGGTAGTCCTCGGGGGAAGCCGCATCGCGCGCCAGCACCCGCGCGGGATGCAGGCGGTCGAGCTCGGCCTCGACGTAGGCGGTCACGTCGACATCGTTGACGACGAGGCGCTCGAAGTAGCCACCGAGGTAGACGTCGCTGCCGTAGCAGTCGACGATCTTCAGACCACTCACCTCGCAATCGCGGATCTCGAGACCATCGAGGTTGCTGAGGTGGATACGAGCGCCGCGGAACTGGTCGGTCTGGGCGTATTCGGAAACCATCGGCGCAGTCTCGCTCACTCATCACGCCCGCGCCAGGTTCGGCAGAGGTCTGAAGCGGGCCCGCAGTTCCGACAACAAGGAAATGACCACTGACACGGGCTAGCAGTCGCAACGCGATGCCCGGCCTGGTGCGTAAATCTGATGAGCAGGCGACGGTGTGCGGGATAGCGTGTTTCAGTGCCTGACGAGGAACTGCTGCGTCGATGGGAGCAACGCTGGCCGGACTGCCCGCCCATCGGCTACGAGCTGCGCTGCGAGCGGGATCGGTGGGTACGTTTCCACAGCCTGCCGGAGTCCAAGCGCTACCCGGACACCGAGGACGAGTGGACGATCGTGCTGGACCGCTACAACACCGTGCTGGACGAACTGTTCACAGGCCTTGACGTCCATGTCGCCACCTCGGACTGGTCCGACACCCCGGTACCGCCTGAACGCCCGCGCAAACGGACGCGGTGGCACCCAGACGCACATCACTGGACCTCGATCCTCACAGATCCGGACCCGGACGATCCGATCTACACGCACGTGTACGTCAGCCAGATCCCTTGGGAACGCGGCAGCATCAACGCGCTGCTGCGTGCTGTCGCCGGCAACGTCACCCATGGAGTGCTGATCACCGACGCCGATCTGCAACGGATCTACCACCCCTACGACGGCGGCGCCGACGTCGTCCTCGCCACGAGCAGCGAACCGACCGACTGCGCTCACGGCACAGCGGCTGGCTTTCCGCACACCCATCAGGGCTGTAAAACCGATGGCCGCAAGGCCGTCGGCGTCGCTCATGCCGCGCGTACGGCGTGAGGCCGGAGTGCTTGACCAGGGCGCAGGCCCGATCGCGGTGGTGGGGGCGTGTCACCATTGGCCCCCGGTTGATCGAGAAGGAGTCGCCGTGACGAACCAGCCAAGCCTGAACGCGTGGCGTTTCCTCGCGTTCGGTGTGGTCGTGGGGCTGCGGGCACTGGGCCTGCTGATCCGGATGGTGTTGCCGCACCCGCCCCGCGTCGTGGAGTCCGTCGGCCGGCTCGCCGCGGACGAACGCGACCGCGTCGGCCGATACCTGGCGACCCCGATGCTTCTGCCGTCCACAGAGGACAGCGCCACGACCGTTCGCCGGGAAGTCCGGTGGCTCACGCTGCAGGCCACCGCGGGAATCCTGGTGGGGTTGCTGCCGGTGGGGTCGGTGACCGGCGTCGCGCAGAACGTGTTCATCGCGGCGTTCTGGCCGTTCATCCCCGAGGTCACCTCCACGTTGGGCATGCCGGTGCAGTCGTGGAGCGACGCGGTCCTCACGCTGGCCACGGCCGCCGCATACGGGCTGCTGGGTGTCCTTGTGGTTCCGTACGTGGCCCGGTGGTACGCGAAGGTCAGCGCTGCCCGGCTGGCGCCGTCGGTGCAGTCGCTCGCCGAACGACTCGCCGAGGTCACCGCGACACGGGCGGCCGCGTTGGAGGCGCACGGCATCGAGCTGCAGCGCATCGAACGCAGCCTGCACGACGGCACCCAGAACCGCCTTGTCGCGGTGGTGATGCAGCTGGGACTGGTGGAACGAGCCCTCATCCGCGATCCCGCCGCGGCATTGCCCTCGGTGCTCAGCGCCCAGAACGCGGCCACCGACGCGCTCGCCGAACTGCGCCAGGTGGTGCGCAGCATCTATCCGGCGGTGCTGGCCGAGCGGGGTCTTTCGAAGGCGGTGGCCTCGTTGGCGGCGCAGTGCGCGATCTCGTGCGCACTCGACGAACATCCGCTGCCACGGGTACCCGCGGCGGTGGAGGCGGCGGTCTACTTCGTCGTGGCCGAGGCGTTGACCAATGCCGTCAAGCACAGCGGGGCCGACCGGATCACCGTGAGCCTGCGCGCCGAGGACGGCGCACTCGTCGCGGAGGTCACCGACAACGGCCAGGGCGGTGCCGATGACGGGCAGGGCACCGGCCTGCGGGGAATCCACCACCGGATCGCCGCGTTCGACGGCACGACCAAGATCGACAGCCCGGTGGGTGGCCCCACCGTCGTGCGAGTGGCCATCCCCACGGGACCTTGAGGCGTGCGGAGGTCCTCCTCGCGGCCTTTTGTCCGTCGGCGGCCCACGCGAATCGTGCCGCGGTCACCTGCTGGTCCGATCAGTCCCGGAGGAAGTCCGCCACCGCCGTGCGGAAGTCGGGGCTGCTGCCGACGATCGAGTGATCGCCGGCGACGAGCAGGAGGCGGGCGTCCGGCATCGCGTCGGCGAGCACTTCGGGCCGATCTGCGAGTGGGTCCTGGTCGCCTGCGATGACGAGCGTCCGCGCGGTGATGCGGGCGAGCTCGACTCCTCCCGTGTGCACCGCCCGTGCCTGCGCGGCCAGGGACGGGAGATCCGCGCCCACTGTCTCCGCGAACGCGCGCATGCCGGCAACCTCCGGTGGGAGGGATTCAGGGTCGTCGGCGAGCAGCGCTTCCGCGAGCACGTCGTTGGGCAACACCCGCGTGTCCACCCCGCCGAGCTCGACGACACCGGCGCCGACGCCGCCGACGACCAGCTTGCGCACCTTCGGTTCCTCCGCCGCGACGAGCAACGAGATGATGGCTCCCATCGAGTAGCCGACAAGATCCACCTCGGGTGCGCCGAGAAGATCGATCACCGCACGCAGGTCCCGTGCCATGCGCTTTTCACCGTAGCGGCGGGGATCCGGGGACTTCTGCGACCGGCCGTGGCCGCGGGCGTCGACTCCGACCACCGTGCGGCCCAGCGCGGTCAGTGCCGCCACGGTGCCCCTGTCTGCCCAGTCCACCATCGTGTTCGCCGTGAACCCGTGCTGCAGGACGACCGGAACGGAATGCGCCCGGACCCCGGGGTCGGGTTCCCAGCGGTGGTACGCGATCTCCGTTCCGTCGTCCACGACGAGCACGGCCGTCCGCGGTTGCGGGGCCGCGGTGAGGCCGGCCCTGAGGTCCGGCACGGGATCAGTCATCGAGGACCTCGGAGAACATGCCCGTGACAGTAGGGGAACGGCAGGCCGCCTCGCCGCCGAACCGAGGTCTCGTGGCGACTTCCACTCCCCCGCTCAGGTCCTGCGCAGTGCGTTCCCCAGGACGAGGAAGCCGATCAGGAACGGGTCGACGATGCCGCGTTCGACCAGCCCGATGAGAGTCCCGGCTTCCGAGGAGGCCACGGTCAGGTAGACCGGGATCGACAGCAGGCCGTAGACGCCGGCGATCTTCAGGCCGGTCCCCAGCCGGCGGGAGAAGCCCAGGGTCCGGTGCGCGCCTCCGAGGAGGATCGAGAGCACGTTGCCGCTGAGGAACGCCGCCAAGGCGCCCAGGGCGTGGAAGTCGGTCCCGCCGTCGGCCGGCTCACCGGAGCCGGGGAAGAACCCCAGGGTGACGCCGCCCGCCGCCAGCACGGCCGCCAGGAGGACGTACAGCCGGCGGCGCCTCGCGGGCAGGCCTCGCAGCAGCACAACGCCGGTCAGCGCGGTGAGTCCGAAGAGGACGAAGCCGGTGTTCATGACCCAGGCGAGCGGTGAGTACATGAACTGGCCGAACGCGGTCGTCGGGCCGTGGACCCCCAGGTTGCTGATGAAGTGGTGGGTGTAGCTGTACGCCGGGTCCTTCCACGCCGCGGCGGCGATGAACTCGGCGGCGAAGTAGATGCCCGCGCTGGCCATGAGGACTGTTCCCGCTCTGCGGTTCCCCGAGGTGGACGGTGACTGCGGCTGTTGGTGGGCAACGTTTCCGAGCGCCTTGTCGGCCATGTTTCTTCTTCCTCTGCTGATCAGCGGCTCGCCAGTGGCGATGTGACCTGCGAAGGATGGAAGGGACCCCTGACACGGCACCGACATCGCGCTGACACGCGCTGGTCCGGTTGGAACATCACGACCGGGCGCTCGAAGATCCTCCCTGGAAGGCCGTGCGACTGGCACCGGTGGGCTGACGAGGTGCCCAGCTGACCGCCGCCGCGGCGCTTATCGTGTCCAGGTCCCACCCCTGCGCGTAGGCGTCGTCGAACTCCTTCTCCCCCAGCGTGTCCCGTGCTCCGCGGATCAGTTCGCGGACCTCCGGGTCGGTGGCGTCGTGAGCACCGCGCAGCCTGGCCGCGATCCCGAGCAGGACGGCTGACCGGTCGTCCTGTCCGTGCGCCGCGGCCAGGGCGGCCGCTTTCACCGCCACGGACGACAGCACCGGCATCTCCCCTGTCGAGACAGCGGACGCGTGTGCCTGCCGCAGCGCCACATCGGCTCCGGGCAGGTCTCCCTGCGCGAGGCACAGCGCGGCCCGCGCGGTGCCGATCAGGATCCGGGTGCGGTCCGCGGGGAAGACGGTGCCGTCGAGCAGCCGCCGGTCGCTCCGGTCGAGCAGGGCGGCGGCTCGGCCGAGGTCACCGAGCCGCACCTGGACGTCGGCTTCCCTGGCGTCGATGAGCACCTGCATCTCCGCCGAGGACGCCTGCCGTGCCCGCTCACGGGCGGAGTGGAGCGTCCCCAGCGCCTGACCGGTGTCGCCGCGCCGCAGGTGCAGGTCGATCCACTGGAGATCGCGGTAGAGCTGGTCGCCGGGGCTGAGCGTGCCGAACTGGCCGGCGAGCGTCCAGGCCTCGCGCAGGTCGGCCAGTGCTCCGTCGAGGTCGTCGTAGCGCCGGAACTGGGCGCGCATCGGCAGCGTGGCCGCCTGGCCCCACCGGTCACCGGCTTGCCGGAAGCGGGCGAGGGAGGCCTCCACGTGGGTTCGCGTCCGGTCGAGCTCGCCCTCGTTGTCGGCGTTCTCGCCGAGGAACATGTGGGCCAGGGCGGACAGCCACGCGTCGTCGCCGTCGGCCAGGATCCGGAAGCTCGCCGGCGCCGCCTCGTCCTCCAGCAGCGCCAGCAGGACGGGGCCGTACACGCGGTGGTGGCCGGGCAGTCCGTGGTGCGCGAGCAGGCGGTGCGCCAGCTCGCGCATCTCGTCCTGGTCGGCGGTGGTTCCCGCCATGACGTTCACCTGGTTGAGCAGGTGGATGGCTCGGACGCAGTCGCGTTCGGGCGTCGGCTCCCCGCCGGGCACGGCCAGGGCCTCGCCCAGCCAGTGGGCGCCGTCCGGGTGGTTGCCGAACATCTGCCAGTACCAGGTCATGTTCAGGACCAGGGCGATCGCACCGCGCGAGTCGTGGGTGGTGCACAGGTGGCGTAGCGCGGCGAGGATGTTGTCGTGCTCGGCGCCGACCACGTCCATGGCCGCCAGCTGATCGCGGCCGCGCAACCGGGGGTCGTGACGTGCCATCAGGTCGGTGAAGTGCGCGGCGGCCAGGTCGCGGGCCGTGGTGAGGTCGTCGGTGTCGGTCAGGCGTTCCGCGCCGTACTCGCGGATGGTCTCCAGCATCCGGTAGCGGCCGGAGGAGGGTGCGAGCTCCAGCAGCGACCGGTCGACCAGGGCTGCGAGCAGGTCGGGGACGTCGGCGGCGGGCACCGGTGTGCCGGCGCAGACGGCGGTGGCCGAAGCGGGCGTGACGCCGCCGGGCAGAACGGAGATCCGTTTCGCGACGGTGCGTTCGTGGTCGGTGAGCAGCTCCCAGCTCCACGCGATGACGGCGCGCAGTGTGCGGTGCCTGGGCGGCGCCGTGCGGCTTCCGGTGGTGAGCAGCCGGAACCGGTCGGAGAGACCGGCTGCGAGATCCGGCAGCGACAACGTCCGCAACCGGGCCGCAGCGAGCTCCAGCGCGAGCGGAATGCCGTCCAGACCGCGAACGACGTCTCTGACCAGAGGCAACGTCGAGGCGTCGATGTCGAAGCCCGGCTGCACGGCGGCCGCGCGGTCGAAGAACAACCGGACCGAGGCGGTGCGGCGGGCCTCGTCGACGCCGTCGCCGGTGTCGGGCAGTTCCAGTGGCCCCAACGGGACCAGCGCCTCGCCGTCGACCGCGAGGGGCTCGCGGCTGGTGGCCAGCACGCGCAGGCCGGGACACCGCAGCAGCAACGCCGTCACCATGTGCGCGACCGCGTCGATCAGGTGCTCGCAGTTGTCGACGAGCAACAGGTTCTCGCCGCCGAGCTCGCCGGCGAGAACGTCCAGGTCGTCACCGTCGACCTGCCTGCGGGCGGCGAGCACCGCGACGCCCCGCAGCCCGATCCCGCCGAGCACCGCCGCGGGGACCTTCGCCGGTTCGGTGACGGACGCGAGATCGGACAGCCAGGCGCCGTCGCGGTACTCGTCGCGATGCCGGCGGGCTGCCTCCAGCGCCAGCCTCGTCTTGCCGGCCCCGCCGGGACCGAGGACGGTGACGAGGCGGCTGGCGGAGAGCAGGGCGCTGACCCTGGCGAGGTCGTCGTCGCGACCGACGAAGCTGGTCACCGATGCCGGCAGGGGGACGGATCGCCTTGCCGGGTCCGGACGCGTTTCCGGCACCGCGACAGGCTTTTCGGGACGCAGCATGCGCAGGTGGCGATCCCGCAGAGCGGATCCCGGGTCCGCGCCGAACTCGTCGGCCAGGGCCACCCGCGTCTTCTCGTAGACGGACAACGCCTCGGCCTGACGCCCGGCGGCAGCGAGCGCGTCCATCAACAGCGCGGCCGCCCGCTCGTGGGTCGCGTGCTCGGCCAGCAGGCCGGTCAGCCGGGCGATGGCAGATTCCGCCCTTCCCGACGCCACCTCGGCTTCCGCGAGGTCTGCGAGCACCTCGACCGACAGCTGCGCCAGCCGCGTCGCATGGGCCGGTGCGACCGCGGCGATCACCGCGGGCTCGGCACCGGGATCGTCGCGCCACACCGTCACGGCCTCGGCGAGCGCGGTGCTCGCCCCTTCCGGATCGCCCGCCCGCAATCTCTCCCTGCCGTCGGCGGTGAGCTGTTCGAAGCGCAACGCGTCGACGTCCGCCGCGTCCACCGCCAGCCGGTATCCGCCTGCTACCTGCACGACCACGTCGCCAGTCATGTCGGCAGGACCGAGTGCGCGACGCAGGCGGGTGACGAGGGTCTGCAGGGCGGCGGCGGGACCGGCCGGTGGTTGCTCGCCCCAGATCGCGTCGATCAGCACACCCGGCTCGACCGGCCGGCCTCCGGCGAGCGCCAGCCGGACGAGCACGCCCTGCAACCGGGCGCCCGTCACGGCGAGCACGTCCTCGCCGTGCAAGACCTCGAACGCGCTGAGCAACGACACGCGTAGCCGCGCACCTCCGTCCATCGCCTGATCATCGCGCGCCCGCCCGCACACACCCAACTCCGGGGCCGCGTGCGCGCGGTGGTGGCCGGCAGCTGCGGGTCCGCTTCACCAACGAGTTCGGGACCGCGGAAGGAGCGCGCCGGCGAGGTTCACCCGGCCCGGAACGGCCTGAGGATGGCGCGGACCTGGTCCGCCGCGCCCCAGTCGTGGTCGAACATGGCGATGAGGGCGAGGCTTTGGCGCAGCTGGACCAGGGGCATCCGGGCGCGCCAGTCGTCGTCGAGGCCGGTCAGCTCCGCGTACGTGGCGAAGAACCGTTTCGCTTCCGGCGGGTGCGGCGAGCACCACAGGTGGGCCAGGTCGACCTCGGCCCAGGTGTAGGAGACGGCCGGGTCGATGACAGCGGGCCCGCCGTCGGCGGTGGCGAGGACGTTGTTCGCCCACAGGTCGCCGTGGGTCAGACAGGCCGGGTTCGCCGGCAGCAGGTCGGGCAACCGCTCGCAGAGCCGTTCCAGGGCCCGCCGGTCCCGTTCGTCCAGCGCCGCCCGGACCCGCCGCTCCGGCAACCAGCGCAGCAGGCGGTTGCGCGCGAAGAACTCGTGCCCGTCGGCAGTCCACGTGTTCACCTGCCGATAGCGGCCGAGCCAGTTGTCGCGCTCCCACCCGAACCGGTCGTGCACCGTGGAAGTGTGCAGCCGGGCGAGCGCGTGGGCGAGCTGTTCCCAGAACGCCTCGTCCGCCGGTCGTTCACGCAGGACCGACAGCACCAGCAGGTCCGGCGTCGCGGCGACGACCTCGGGCGTGACGAGCCCACCGCGGTCCCGCAGGGCGTGCAGTCCCTCCGCCTCGGCCGCGAACACGTCCTGTGCGGGCACCTCGGCGAATGACTTGACGAACAACCGGGAGCCGTCACGCCGCACGGCGATGCCGGCCACCGCGGCGAGCCCGCCCTCGACCGGCTCCACCGCCGTGACGTCGTCCAGCCCCGCGGCATGCAGGCGACGCAGCAGGAAAGCGGTCACCGGACTACCAGCTTCGCGGCGCGCGGTTCGAGGTGCGCGACGAGATCGTCGGCCTTCTCGCAGGACGGCGCGTCGTACGGCGGAGCGGCCAAGCGGCGGATCAGGCCGAGCGACTCCGCCAGGTCGATGCCCGATGCGCTCGCGCTGACGACGTGCACTTCGGTACCGGCGATGCGAATAGTCAGAAGAGCCGCGCTCACCGCAGAATCATAGAAGCGGTCCGATGATGTTGCCCGTGTTGAGCTCCTGACCGCCGGGAACCAAGGAACCCACACCGCTGCAGCTTCCGCACGCAGATGACCACGATCTTCTCGTTGTCGGAGGATGAGGCCGGGGAACTGTGGGCCGGAGGCCGGCCCGGCCGCGACGAGTACCAGCCTGGACCACCGAACCCTGACGGCATGCCGACTCTCGGTCAAGACGGCAGAGCAACCATACGGGTGATGTGGAGCTGATGACGATCAAGCGGTCCATGCCGGTGGTCTGACAGCGCGCGTGAGCATGCGCCGCAACGGGGTACGGGTCACGGTGCGCATGACGAGGGCGTTCATCCGGGCTTGTCGCTCGGTGGAAGGTGCCCAGCGTTTCAGCATCGACGGGGACGCATCGGCGTGACTCCAGCGCGTGAAGCGACGCATCTTGGTCTCGTAGGCGTGCAGAGCACTGTCGAGATCTCCCGGTTGGGTAGCGATGGCATCGGCGAGTGCTTCGGCACCCATGATCGCCATCGCTGTGCCGAGACCGGTCAGCGCGGAGCCGGACCACGCGGTGTCGCCCAGCAGGACGGTCCGGCCCGTCGACCAGGACGGGGCGACGACCTTCGTCAGTTCTTCGCAGTGGAACCCGGGATCGTGGGCGATCCGGTCCAGCACGGACGGCACGTACCACTTGTCCGCGACACCGGCCCGGGTGATGTGCTCGGCGACGAAACGGCGTTGCGCGGCGGTGTCGTTGGTCAGTTCAGGCCTTTGTGGTGCGCGGACGGCGACGAGGGCCATGCCCTGGACGCGGCCGGGACGGATGGCGACCATGACCCCGCCGCCGGCGCTGAAGACGCGCATGTCACCTCCGAACTCCTCCGGATAGGACAGTGCGACGAGGGCCAGATAGCCGCCCAGGTAACAGGATTTCGCCTCGGGGAACAGCCGGGCCCTCAGCGATGAGCGGGTGCCCTCGGCGATGACGAGGACGTCGGCGTCGAGTTGGTGACCGCGACTGGTCTCCGTTCGCACACCGGTGGCGGTGGCGCCGGTGGCCACCAGATGTTCGCCGTAGCGAATGTCCGCGGCCGATGCCTTCTCCAAGACGGCGTTCAGGTCTTCGCGGCCGATCTCGACGTCGGCCACGATGCCGCCGTCCTGAGCCGGCATGCGCCACAGCTCGTTGCCGTCGTGGCCGACGGCAACCATGCGTTCCTCGGCTACTCGCAGCGCGGTCACCTCGTCGAGGAGATTCCAGTCGCGCAGCACATGTCGGCTGTGGCCGCGCAGGTCCACCGTGTGGCCGCCGGTGCGGGGGCCTGGGGCACGCTCCACCACAGTGGCGGTGATGCCCCGGCGGCCCAGCGCGACGCCCAGCGCGTTGCCGGCAATGCCTGCTCCGCTGATCAGAACGCGTGGTGTGCTCACGAATCCAACCGTAATCCACGTCTTGCACAATGTGCAAGACGTTGTGCAAGACGTTGTGCGAGCCTCTCGGTATGCTGTGCACCGTGGGCAACCGAGAAGACCTCCTGCGCGCCGCCCGTGTCTGCCTGCAGGAACGCGGCCTGGACACGACCGCACGCGACATCGCCTCTCTCGCGGGCGTCAGCCTGGCCGCCATCGGCTACCACTTCCGCACCAAGGACGAGCTCCTCGCCCACGCCGCCGCAGAGGCCATCGGTGACGCCCTGGGCAGCTGGATCGACCAAACCCTCCGCTCCACACCGCCCGACACCAGTCCCGGCGAGACCTTCGCCGACTTCTGCGGCCGGCTGCCTGACGGCTTCGCCGCCGTGCGCACGCACCTGCTCACCTCGTTCGAGCACCTCACCCGCCTGGTGCGCGCGGGAGACCCCGCCGCGACCATGACGCCGGCACTGCGCCAGACCGTCGAAGCCCTCACCGGCATCCTCGGTGACATCCACCCCCACCTGCCCCGACCGGAGCTCGACGGCCTCGCGCACCTCTACAACACCGTGATCAACGGCATGTCGATCATCTGGCTCGCGTCACCGGGCTCCGTGCCCGCACACGCGACCTTCCAGAACGCCATCACCGCACTCACCCGCGACCGGACCGACACGCCGCCTGTTCAGTCCGGCATGTGACAGCTGAGATGGGCGTGGCCGGACAGCCACGAGGGCACGTCAGGGCTGGAGTGGCGGGCGACGGTCGCGGACCGGGCTGACCGACTCGAGTCGTTCGGCCAGTGCGAGGAGGTCGTCGTCGGCCCACCAGGTGCCGATGAGCTGGACACCGACAGGCAGGCCGCCCGCGGTCGTCCCGAACGGCAGCGAGACGGCGGGCAGGCCGGTGAGGTTGAACGGCACCGTCGCTCGCATGACGTTGCGGGCCGGCACTTTCTCCCCGTCGACGACGTAGCCGGATTGCGCATGCGGCGGCGCCGGGATCGTCACCACCGGGCAGACGAGCACGTCGTAGGCCTGGAACCAGTGTGTGAACACCGACCTCAGCTGTTCCACCTCGCGCTCGGCGGCGAGGTAGTCGGCGATCGTGACGTCGGGTGCCTGGAGCATCCGCGCGATCACCGGATGCAACTCCGCCTCCCGACCGGCCGTGATGCCGCGCAAGTAGGGCAGCATCTCGGCGGTGAACAGCGTCGCCGAGATCCGCGTGCAGTCGTGCTCGGCGAGCCACGGGATGCCGACCTGCTCGACCGGGAAACCGAGGCCGGACAAGGCCGTGGCCGCCGCGGCCACCGTCGCGGCCACCTCGGGGTCGATCGGGCCGAACGCGTCGGTGGTCCAGCCGATCCGGACGGGCCCGCCCCGCCGGGCGGCGGCGGGCAGGGCGACCACGTGGGGGTCCAGCCCGTCGGGGCCTTCCACCAGGGACAACGCCAAGCGCAGGTCGCGCACGCTGCGCGCCATCGGGCCGGTGTGCCACCAGCGCCGCAGCACGTGCGGGAAATGACCGGTGCACGGCACCCGGCCGTGGGTGGGTTTGATCGAGGCGATGCCGGTGTCGTGGGCCGGTCCGCGCACGGAGATCGCGACATCACTGCCCAGGCCGAGCGGCGACAGACCCGCCGCGATGGCCGCGGACTCGCCACCGCTGGAGCCGCCGGGGGTGCGCTCGGGGTCGTAGGGGTTGAGTGTCCGGCCGGCGACCAGGTTGTCGGTCTCGGTCCAGTACGACATCTCCGGCAGGTTGGTCTTCGCCAGCGGGATGCCGCCCGCAGCCCGCAGCCGCGCCACGGCCGTGGCGTCGGCCTCCGGCACATGATCGGCGAACAGCGACGATCCGCGAGTGGTCCGCACACCCTCGGTGTCGAACGAGTCCTTGATCGTGAACGGCACACCACCCAGCGGCCCGGTACGCGGGCGAGCGGCGGCGGCGAGAGCCTGCTCGCCCAGCACGGTGACGAACGCGTTGACCCGCTCGCCCAGCGCCTCGATGCGGTCCAGATGCGCCTGCACCACCTCGACCGCGGTCACCTCGCCGACAGCCATCAGGCGCGCCAGCTCGGTCGCGTCGAGCCAGACCAAGTCCACAGCGACCATCATCGATGATCGTGATGATGGGAGCCAGCACCCGTCGTCGTCAGCGGTAGGTCAGCCAGAGTGGCCAGGCTTCGTGGGCGATCTGGGCGTAGTTGCCGGCAGGGCCGGCGGTGTCAGCGTCGAACCAGCGGACGAACTCCTCGTGGATGACACGTTCGAGGTCGCGTTCGGTTGCCGCCTCGGGCAGGCGCAGTGCGATCGTCTCAGCTTCGAGTCGGTACTCGTCGCTGTTGTGTTCGAAGTTGATGCCGATCGGGTCGTGGCGGAACAGCAGGGCTTCGAGACTCGTCACCAGACCTTGCCGGCCGGCGAGGAGTCGTTGTCTCGTCTGCTCGTCGCGGACGGGGTCGGCTTGCACCTGGCGCCGGCGCGCATCGGCACCCTCATCAGCACTCCGACGCCTCAACCATTTCCGCACCAGTCGATGATCTCAGGCTTTCCTGCCCGGCACGACTGACTTGCCGTCCTCAATGACATGCGCGACGGTCGCGCATGAACGCACTCTCATGCTGCCGAGCGCGCTGGGGTCATCGAACGGCGGTTCACAGTGAGGTTCACCGTGGAGTACCAACTACTCGATCAATGAAGCCTGCCAGTCTCAAGGGTCAAGTCCTGCTGGGCAGGGGAAAAACGAGAACGCCCGCGTCTAACCGCAACCGGAACGGACCATCTGCCTCGGCCAGGTCCAGCCCCGTCATAGGATCCGGTCATGGCGAACCGTTCGTACCTGTACAGCACCAGCAACCGGCCGGAGTCCTATGAGGACCGGCCGGAGACGGTCTCCGGGTTGTCGGAATGGCCCTACGCCATCCCGTTCTCCTTCCTGGTGCTCCTGTCCGGCGATCCCCGGCTGTGCGCGTCCCTGATCGCCGACGGCTTCGACGGCGAGCCCCCGGAGAGCAGGACCACGCTGTACGCCATCAGCGGTGAGTTCGACGCCGGGTTCGCGCGGCTGACGAAGTTCGCCGCCGCCGTGCGCGCCGTGAGCGACGCCGAAGGCCTGCACGCCGGGCTCGCCGAGGCGGAACGGTTCCTCGACGCGCACCGCGACCGCTACGTCCTGCTCGAGACCGTCGAGCTCGACACCATGATCGAGAGCGGCGAGGACGAACTGCGGGCGCTCATCGAGGGCCACCTCGACCTGTGCCGGGCGGCGGGCGCGGCCATCGACGCGCTACCCGACGACGCGGCGGCGGCCGGGGCCGTGCTCGCCGCGGCAGCGGCCGAGCGGTCGGCGCCGCCGCTGGACGCGTTCCACGGGCTCGTGCTGACCGACGACTTCGACAACACGCGGGACGACAGGACCGAGAACCCGATCGGCCTCAGCTGGTGGACCGACGTCCTCTACTTCGCGCTGTGGAACCGGGCGGAGTACGCGGCGAACCAGCCGAATCAGTAACCCGCGGCGGCCTTCCCGTACTCGGCCTTGAGCACCGGGGTGAAGAAGTAGCGGAACAGCGGCACCGACTGGCGGGCCAGGCCCCGCCCGTCCGGGAACGCGCCGGACGCCCACGCACCATGAGCACGTCGGGGTAGGTCAGGCAGACGGTCGACGCAGACCTGACCGTGCGGCTGAGCGTGACAGCCGCAGGCTCACGCGCCCGAGTGACATCAGCGGCGCGAGCAGGACCAAGGTTCGGATGATCACCGTGTCGAACAGTGCACGTACTGGATTCGACGGCCGTCGCTGATCATGTCGCTCGAGCACGCTCCTGCCGATGAGCGGACGATCGTCACTGACCGATGGCGGGACCGTCGAGACGCGGCCGCAGCACCAGCGGCGGGTCGCCGGGTGCCGGAGCCTGCGGACTCCGCTTCGCCTCGCGCTGGATCTCGATGTTCGTCCTGTGAGCGATCGGATCCCAGATCTCTTCGAACGGCGACATGAGCGACTGGCCACCGCCTCCACGGCGTGCACGCACGGCGAACCAGACAAACCCCGCCAAGCAGAGCGGCAGGCTGAGCAACGCCGCCGCAGCGCCCCAGAACTCCATGCGCCTGAACGTACAGTAACATCGCGTTTCCAGAAACGCTCCGATACTGAATGGTGGACGTTGGCCAGGCTGACGCGCGCGGAGCAGCAGCGACGCACACACGAACACCTGCTGCAAGCCGGACGACGGGCCTTCCTTCGCCACGGCTTCATCGGCGCGACGGTCGAGGCGATCGCAGCCGACGCCGGCTACACCCGTGGCGCCGTCTACAAGCACTTCGGCGGCAAGGAAGGACTGTGGCTGGCGATCATCGACGCCGACGCGGACACCCACCTGCGACACCTGCGCGAAGTCCTCGCCCACGCCACCGACCGCAACAGCCTGATCGCAGCCCTCACTCCCGTCGACCCGGCCGACGAGGACGCGGCGAAGTGGAGCGCCGCGGCCGCGGAGGTGCTCGCCGCGACGGCACAGCAACCCGACACCGCACCCCTGATCGCCGCCGTCCAGCAGCGTCACGACGAGGAACTCGTCACCCTGCTCACCGAGCACGCCCGACGTCTGCACCTCGACCTCGCAATGCCCCTCGATCAAGCGGCCGTCATGCTCGGCGCACTGAGGATCGGGCTGGCCCTGCGGCACACGATCGCCCCGCCCGCAGACTCCGCCGCCATCCTCACCCACGTGCTGGAGACCGTGTTCCCACTCCGGCAGTCATCAGCGAACCTCTCCGCGACCCCGAGCCCGCACTGACTGGGATCCCTCAGCAAGTCCGCGGAAGGCGGAGCCTGGAACTCGACGAGAACCGATCCGTCGACCTGTTCCGCGACGCGCTGCGCCAGCCGAGCCAGCACAGGCCGGCCCGCGAGGGTGCTCACGAAGATGTGGAACCTGATGTCGCAGCGCATCGGCTCACCGGCCGCACGCTCGAGGAGGGCAAGTTCCGCCCGATCAGTGAGGAGTGGTCACCGCACTGATGCCGTCGGCGACGAGGACACCACATCCTCGTCGCCGACGGCCGGCAACCACGTCTCGGTGGCCCGGGGAGCGGTCCTACCCGTTCGGCACGGAAGGCCGGCTCGGGCGGATCACAGGGTCAGCGCCTCGTCGAGGTCCTCCTGCGTGCACCAGCCGATGGCGTCGTCCGGATCGAGCTGCGCGACCTCGCAGAGAACGGCCGGAGGATCCATCTGCCGCCATGTGCGGACCCCGCTGAAGCGGGGGTAGATGACGAGATACCTGCCGTAGTCCCGGAAGCCCTTCACACCGATGATCGCCCACACGCCGTCGGGCGCCATCGGGTTCTTCTTGAGGTGCTGCTCGGTGACGCCGTAAACCGGCTCACGGCACGTGCCCGCCGCCTCGTTGTCGGTGCGGTGGCACACGTAGTCCGCCGTGTTGTCCAGCAACCGCTTGATCTCGTGCGGCAGCAGGTGCTTGGCGTTGACGCGGTGCCGTCCGCCGCCAGGTCCCGCCGGGGTGGCCGGGGCCGGCGTGGCCGGGGTCGCGAACCAGCTCGACAACCAGGTGGTGACGCCTCCGGCGAACACCATCGGCCTGCTGGCGTTGAACCACGCCCGGAACTCGTCGAACGCGTACGGAGGGATCACCGGGAACTGCTGGCGGATCAGCACGATCGGCCGGTGCCGGCGCGCGGTGCGCCACACGCTGTCGAGCACGGCCCGGCGCACTGCGAGGCGGCTCGCGGCCGGGATGAGGGCGGTCATGCCTCGCTCCAACCGGGCTTGGCCATCGCGGCGAAGGCCTCGTCGACATCGGCGGCCACCCACGCCGCCAAGTCGTCCTTGCTGACGCCTTTCAGGTCGGGGTCTGCGGCGAGCGCGGCCTTGAGGTCCTTCTCCAGGTTGGCGAGCACCGCCTTGGTGAACTCCGCCTTCGACGGCAGCGCGGCACGGAACGCCTCGCGCTCCCCTGTCTCCGCGGCGGTCGGCTGCTTGCCTGGATTTGCCTTGGTGGCCTCGACTTTCGCGGTCGTGGCCACCGGTTCCTTCAGCTCCATCGGGCATCCCTCTGTCGGCGGACGGAGTGTCAACCGGCAGTCGTCCCGGTGGCCGACGTCGTTAGCCGGTTCAGGGGATCCCACCCGTTCAGCTCACCTCGCCCGCTCGACCAACCCGAGCAGGATCTGGCGCGTCGAGCCCATGCCGTAGCGGTCCACGTCGCTGGACATCTCGGCCACCTCGACGAGGGTGGGAACGATGTCGATGCCCGCGGCGCGTGCCCGGTCAGCCAGGTCCCACAACCCCAGGAGCACGTCACGGGTGTCGGTCCCCTGGTCGATGGCCGAGACCTTGACGAGTCGTAAGCGGTAGCTCTGCGGCTCGGTCTCGTCGAAGGGCAGCGTCGCCGCCCAGCGGAATGACGGGTAGCGGTCGAAGATCGCGCGCACGGCGGCACGGGCCGGTTCGTCACCCCGCTCGTAGTGGTCGAGCAGGTCCGCCAGGGCAGCTCCGGCCTCGGCGTCGACCCCGGCCTCCTGGGCCGGCGGCATCCGGGTGGCGAGGTCGGCCGCCCAGTTCGGATCGTTCAGGTCTACCGGGCGTTGCGCGATCGGACGCAGGATCTCGTCCAGTTCCGCGACACGTCGTTCGACGTCTGGTAGCGACATCCCGCCATTATCGCGGTGGCCGGAGCGGGCCGGACCGGCTTGGCAAACCGGCTCGGCGAGCTCGCCTATCTGTCCATTTCGGACAGAAGACAGGCGGTGACGGAGTGGGTCAGCCCGGCGAACGAGCGTGCGTCCAGGCCGGTGAGCTGGGACCACCGGTCGAGGCGGTAGGTGACGGTGTTGGCGTGCACGTGGACGGCCGGCACGGTCGCCGCGATGGACATGTTCGCGGCCGCGAAGGCCAGCACGGTCTCGGCGAGGTGGGGATGAGCCCTGGCGGTCTCCACAGCCGTTGCCACGATCCCGCCGTAGCGCGGGCGTTCGGCCAGGAGGACGGCCTCGTGCCAGTCCTGCTCGAACGTCCGCACCGGATGCGACGCCGAGGTGGCCGCCAGGGCCATGCGGGCGTCGCGGAGGCTTTCGCCGGCGCCCGCGATCCCCCGGCGGACCAGGCCGATGCCCCAGCGGCCCTGGAGGTGCCCTTCGGCCAGCCCTCGTCCGGTCAGGGCCGGTAGCTGCTGCGCGGGCACGACGATCTCCAACCGGCCGCCCGCGACGACCCGGCTCACGACGTCGGCGGTGGAGTCGGGCGGCAGCAGTGCCATCGCCGGGTGGACCACGTCGTGCTCGGGAAGCCAGACCAGACCGGCGAAGTCGCCTTCCGGGTCGAACTGCAGCCGGGTGGCGATGTCGGCGGCTGCCGACCGCTGCTCGAGATCTTCGAGGCGTTCCAGGAACTGGTGGGCGAGCGTGATCCGGCCGCCGTCGATGGCCCGCGCGACCCTGCTGTGCGCGCCGGCCATCGCCGTCGTGGTCTCCCTGATCGTCTCGAACAGCAGCGTGCCGATGTGCGGCAGGAGGGGAACCGCCTCCGGTGTGGACCGCTCGACGACCATCTTCCAGATGACGGTGTCCGCGGCCTGGTAGGCGGCGATGACGGCGTCGATGGGGATCCCGTCGACGGCTCGCCTGGCGGCCAGGTCGGTCGCCGCCGCGAGCTCCGACGGGCTCAGCGCGCGGCGTTCGGCGAGCGCGCGCAGCTTGTTCCTGAGCTGCACCACGACCGCCGCGCGGTGCTCGTCCTCGGGGACCACGGTGTAGACCGGCTGGGTGGTGCGGATGGACCAGGTGACCGTGTCGGCTATCTCGGTGCTCTCGTCGGCCAGGGCGAGGCAGACCCGGCGAACCGGCTCCCAGGCCGACTCGTGGAAATCACCGGACACGTCGTCCTCCGGACAAGTATTTCCTCGTTTTCACCAGTTGGTACCGCGGTCGATGTCCCCAACAATAGGGATTCCCCCCAGCTGACACGAGGATCGATGATGACGCGAACAACTGTTCCCGGATCGGTCGTGCCGACCGGCAGCCCCCTCGACGACCGGTTCGACCTCGTGGACGGCGAGGTTCACCTGTCGGGGATCCAGGCGCTGGTCAGACTGCCGATGGACCAGCGCCGGCTGGATCTGCGGAACGGTCTCGACGTCGGCGTCTTCGTCTCGGGCTACGAGGGATCGCCGCTCGCCGGCCTCGACCAGCAGCTGGCGCGACAACGGAAACGGCTGGACGCGCACCGCGTCGTCTTCACACCGGGGGTCAACGAGGAGCTGGCCGCGAACGCGGTCCAGGGGTCGCAGTTCGCGTCGGCGTCACCCGATCTCATCGGCGACGGTGTCGTCGGCATCTGGTACGGCAAGGCGCCGGGACTGGACCGCGCCACCGACGCGATCCGGCACAGCAACCTCGGCGGGACCCACCCCCGCGGCGGGGTGCTCGCCCTGGTCGGCGACGACTCGACGGCGAAGTCCTCCACGGTTCCCAGCAGCTCCGAGCCCGCCATCGCGGAGCTGGGGATGCCGTGCCTGTCCCCCGCCGATCCGCAGGACATCCTGGACCTCGGGCTGCACGGGATCGCCCTGTCGCGTGCCTGCGGGTTGTGGGTCGCCATGAAGCTGGCGACCAACGTCGTCGACGGTGCCGGCACGGTCAGCCTGAGCTCCGCCCGTGTCGAGCCGGTGGCGCCCGACACCACGTTCGACGGCGCTGCGTTCGTCCATCAGCCCACCGGTGACCTGCTGCAACCCGTTCTCGGGAGGCTGGAGGCGACCCAGGTCCGGCAGCGCATCGAGCTCGCCCGGCGCTACGCCGCCGCGAACGGCATCAACCAGATCATCGGGGATCCGGCGGCCACCATCGGGATCGTGTGCGCGGGCGCCACCTACCGCGACGTCCGGCAGGCCTTGACGGACATGGGCATCACCGGCACGACCATCGTCGAGAGCGGTGTCCGCGTCCTCAAGCTCGGGATGGTGCATCCGCTCGAGCCCGGCGTCGTCGAGCGGTTCAGCGACGGCCTGACCGAGATCGTGGTGGTCGAGGAGAAGAAGGCGTTCATCGAACTGGCCCTCAAGGACCTGCTGTACGGACGGCCGGCGGCGCCGCGCGTCCACGGCAAGCGGGACGAAGCGGGCGGGGAGCTCTTCCGGGCCGACGGCGACCTGCCGGCCGACTACATCGCCGCCCGTCTGGCGCCGCGCATCCGCCGGCACGACGGCCCGGCGTCGGTCATCGCCTGGTTGGACCGGCAGCGGTCGGCACGGCGTGTGCCGACCCTGCTGCCGATCCTCCCTCGGCGTCCCGCGTTCTGCTCCGGCTGTCCGCACAACAGCTCCACCAAGGTGCCGGAGGGGTCGCTCGTGGGTGCCGGGATCGGCTGCCACACGATGATCGCGTTCCTGCCGGAGGACCGGGTGGGGTCCTCGATCGGGCACAGCCAGATGGGCGGTGAGGGCGCCGCCTGGACCGGCATGGCCCCGTTCGTCACGCGGGACCACCTGTTCCAGAACCTGGGTGACGGCACCTTCCACCACTCGGGGTCGCTCGCGATCCGCGCCGCGATCGCCAGTGGAGCGCACATCACCTACAAGCTTCTCTACAACGACGCGGTCGCGATGACCGGGGGTCAGCGGGCGGTCGGGAAGATGGAGGTTCCGCAGATCGTGACCGCGCTGCTGGCCGAGGGCGTCGCACGGATCGTGGTCACCAGTGACGACCCGAAGCGCAGCAGGCGTGCGTTCGGGTGGCGGCTTTCCTCGAAGGTCGTTGTCCGCCACCGGGACGACATGATCCCGGTGCAGGAGGAGCTGTCCCGCGTTCCCGGTGTGACGGTGCTGATCCACGAGCAGAAGTGCGCGACGGAGCTGCGCCGCAAGCGCAAGCGCGGTCTCGTCGAGGCACCGCAGCGCCGCATCCTCATCAACGAGCGGGTCTGCGAGGGCTGCGGGGACTGCGGTGACAAGTCGGGGTGTCTGTCGGTGCGGCCGACGGAGACGGAGTTCGGCCGCAAGACGGCGGTCCACCAGGCCTCGTGCAACCTCGACTTCTCCTGCCTCAAGGGCGACTGCCCGTCCTTCGTCGAGGTCGTCCCGGGCAAGGGGAACAAGCAGGCCTCGAAGCCGGCCGCGGTCCCGGTCACGACGTTGCCCGCGCCTCGGCAGCTCGTGAAGGCCGACGACTTCTCGATGCGGATCATGGGTGTCGGCGGTACCGGTGTCGTGACCGTGGCGCAGGTGCTCGCGGCGGCCGCTTCCCGTGCGGGTCTGAAGGTCATGGGACTCGACCAGCTCGGGCTGGCCCAGAAGGGCGGGGCGGTGGTGTCGGACATCCGGATGTCCACTTCGGACATCGCGGGGTCCAACAAGATCGGGCCGGGTGCCTGCGACCTCTACTTCGGCTGCGACGTCCTCGTCGCGGCGGCCGAGGCGAACCTCGCCGTCATGGGCGCGGGACGCACCTACGCGGTCGTGTCGACCTCGGTCACGCCCACGGTGCAGATGGTGACCGACACCAAGACGTCTTTCCCAGAGCGCCAGGACCTGATCGCGCGGATCGAGTGGTCGGGTCCGCGGCCCGAGAACGTGTTCGTGGACACCCACCAGGCGATCGCGGGTGCGAACCTGAACGGCGACCAGTACGACAACATCTTCCTGCTGGGGGTCGCCGTGCAGGCGGGTGTCCTGCCCCTGTCGCCGGAGGACGTCGAGTGGGCGCTGGACCTCAACGGGGTCGAGGTCGAGCGGAACATCAAGGCGTTCCGGCTCGGCAGGCGTCACGCCCTCGGTGAGGCGCCTGCCGGCCGTGCGGAGGCCACAATGCAACACCGCCGCACCGGCGAGGTGGCATCGACCGTGAACGTCCCGGCGGACAGCGATCTGGGTGCCGTCGTCCTACGGCGCGTCGACGAGCTCATCGCCTACCAGGACCTCGCGTGGGCGCAGCGGTACGCGAGCGAAGTCGAGAACGTCCGGAAGACCGAGGAGTCCGCGCTTCCCGGCAGCACGGCGATCACGGAGGCCTTTGCGCGGCACCTGTTCAAGGTGATGGCCTACAAGGACGAGTACGAGGTCGCCCGGCTGCACGTGGATCCGGCCCTGCAGCGCCAGATCCACGACGAGTTCGGCGAGGGAGCGAGGTACTCGATCCTGCTCCACCCGCCGATCCTGCGGGCAGTGGGACTGAAGAACAAGATCCGCCTCCAGTCCTGGTGGGCCAAGCCCGTGCTCCGAGGCCTGCACGCGGCGCGTGCCCTGCGCGGCACGCGCTTCGACATCTTCGGCTACGACAGGGTGCGCCGTGAGGAACGGAACCTCATCGACGACTACGTCCGATCCATGGCCACCGCGGCCACCGCGCTCTCGGCCGCGACGCGTGACCTGGTTCTCGAGCTCGCGGAGTTGCCCGACGTCGTCCGGGGATACGAGGACGTCAAGCTGCGGACGTTGAAGGAGTACCAGGAACGCCGCACGGCGATCCTGGAGAAACTCGCCGGGTGACGTGCTCGGCGAGGCGGCGCTGCCCGGTCGGTCAGTCGGTCTGAGCCGGCACCGGCCGCGGGCAGTTCGTCCGTGCTTCGGCGGTGTCCTTGATGCGGTTCACCCAGTCCCGCAGGCCCGCGTCGAGGCTCGCCTGGTTGCCGGGGACGTCGGCCTCGACGGGAGCGCCCGCCCAGGACTCCTCGGTGGTGACGAGAACTCCGCCGCGCACGGGCTTGAACGTGAACAGGTGGATGCCGTTGATGCCGTTGACCGGTGCGGCCCAGGCGGTGCACACCCGCGGGGAGACCGCCGTGACGGTCGAGGTGACCTTCATGTTCTGCGGCGACCACGTGAACGTCGACCCGGGACGCAGCGGGCCCGGCGTGGTCTTGCTCGCCGGGGTGATCTCGGGGATCCAGGCGGACCAGGCGTCGATATCCGTGTGCAGACGCCAGATCGTCGATACGGGCGCCTTGACGAGCACGCTCGCCTTGCTGATGACCGGGGCGGTCTTGTCGACTGTGACGTGGCGGCACACCTCGTGTCCGCGGGTGTCCGGTCGCGCGTTGTCGGCGGCCGCGACCGGCAGGGTGGCGAGGGTGGCCGCCGTGCTGAGTGCGGCGATGCCCGCGCAGCGCAGGAAGGTGGAACTGAGGTTCATCGGGGGTCGTCCTCATCGATGTGCGTTTTTCGTCTGCCGTGGACGATCGTGGCCGCGCGAGGACAGCCGCACATCGGCAACCGGTGCCTAGTTGCACATGCCTAGTACCGCACCGACCCCAGTACCGCACCGACCCCAGTACCGCACCGACCCTAGTACCGCACGGTCGTTCCTCGCCGAAGTGCCGGTCACGGCTGAGCGGACCGGCGCGCCTCGTGATGGGCCGCCATGCGGACGGGAGCGTTGGCGACGCCGAACCCGCGGTAGCCGCCGATCCGTTGCACCACCTCGAAGAACACCCTGGCACCTGCCAGCGCGGTGTAGAAGTGCAGGAGCTCGCCGTGCTCATCGCGGTCGTACAGCACGGAGTTCGCGCGCAGGGCGTCGAGCCGGTCGGCCGGCAAGGCGGTGCGAGCGGCGAGGTCGTCGTAGTAGTTGCCGGGGATCTCCAGCAGTCGTCCGCCCAGCCGCCTCAACGCCCGTGCGGACGCGATGGCGTCGGTGCAGCTGAAGGCGATGTGTTGCGGCGCTTCGACCGCCGGAGCCCACCCGCCGCGGCGGACGAGGGCGCAGTCGAGGGTCAGGCGGACGCCGGTGCCGCTCACGCCCCGGCTGCGCACCAGGCCGAACGGGGCCGCGAACTCCGTGGCGGCGCCCGGGGTCAGGCCCAGCACCAGGCGGTGGAAGAGCGTGGCCTCGTCGAAGTTGTCGAAGGGCTGCGTCAGTGCGACGTGGTCGATGCCGGTGAGGCCCGCGTCCGGGGCCGGGTCGACCGTGGGCGCGAAGCCACTGGGCGCGGTGTCGGCCGGCACGAAGTCGTTCAACCACTCGTCGTCGGCGCACAGGAAGAGATGGGTGCCATCCGGAGCGGCGATCGCGGTCAGGGCCGCCTCGCCGGGACCGGGAGTGCGCGCGAGTGGCGGGGCGAGCATGACCTTCGCCCGTTGCTCCGCTGCCGCCGGGTCCGGCACCGAGACTCCCAGCGCGCCGATGGAGCCGGGTTCGCCGTGGGCGTTGACCAGGACGCGAGCCTCTCCCTGGGTCCACAGCTCCACCGGTTTCGAGCGGTGCACACCCGCGCGGGTGAAGCCGAGCGCGGCGAGGTCCGGTTCTCCCACCACCTCGGCGAAGGCGAAGCCCGACGGGACGGGCGCGGCGGGAACGTCCAGCAGTCCCAGGGAGTCCTTCAGGCCGACGAGCGAGCGCATCGCGTCGACCGCGGTCCGGTGCGGGTCGGACTGGCGGAAGACGTCGTTGAAGACCTCCAGCGAGAGCGGTCCTTCGTAGCCCGTGCCGAGGACGTCGCGGGTGAACGTCGTCAGGTCGAAGTCGCCCTGTCCCGGGAAGAGGCGGTGGTGGCGGCTCCACGGGAGCACGTCCATCGGGAGTGTCGGCGCGTCGGCCAGCTGCAGGAAGAAGATCTTGTCGCCCGGAATCGCGCGGATCGCCCGCGGATCGTCCCCTGTGGACAAGATGTGGAAGCTGTCCAGGCAGACGCCCAGCGCCGGGTGGGCGGCGCGGCGGACGATCCGCCAGGCGTGCTCGTAGCCGTGGACGTACCGGCCCCAGGCCAGGGCTTCGTAGGCGATGCGCAGGCCCCGTTCGCCGGCGCGCGTCGCCAGCAGGTGCAGCTGTTCGGCCGCGAGGTCGTCGTCGTCGATCGCGTCCGGGGAGACCGACGAGCAGACCAGCACGGTGTCCGCTCCCAGTCCGGCCATGACGTCGAACTTGTGCTCCGCCCGGCGGAGGTTGGCGGCGAGGACGTCCGGCGGCACGGCCTCGAAGTCGCGGAACGGCTGGTACAGGTCGACGGTGAGGCCGAGGTCGGTGCAGCGCCGCCGGACCTCGGACGGACTGCGAGGCGACGCGAGCAGGTCGTTCTCGAACAGCTCCACGCCGTCGAAGCCCGCCTCGGCGGCCGCGACCAGCTTGTCGTCGAGGGTGCCGGACAGGCACACGGTGGCGATGGCGGTGCGCGGGTCACGACGCATGGGCGGGTTCCCCCTCCAGCTCCTCGAAGTGCGCGAGCATGCGGGCGGCGTCCGGTTCGGCCCCGGTGAACAGCCGCAGCGACTCGGCGGCCTGGAGCACGACCATGCCGCCGCCGTGCAGCACCCGGCAGCCGCGTGCGCGCGCCGCGGCCAGCAGTGCGGTCTCCAGCGGGCGGTAGACGATGTCGGCGACCCAGAGCTCGTCGCGCAGCAACGACTCGTCGAGCGGCAGGCCGGGATGCGCGGCCATGCCGGTGGGCGTGGCGTGCACCAGACCGTCGGCGAACCGCACGGCCTCGGGGGCGCACGTGACGGCCCGGCCGGCGCCGAACCTGCGCCGCAACGACGCCACGAGGTGCTCGGCGCGTTCTCGGTCCACGTCGTGCACTCCAAGGCGTTCCGTGCCCAGCGACAGCAACGCGTGGCCCACGGCGGCACCCGCTCCGCCCGCGCCCAGCAGGACGACGGACTCCCGGCGCGCGCCGGGAAGGCCGCGGCTCAGGCTGCGGGCGAACCCCGTCGCGTCGGTGTTGTGACCGATCGCGCGACCTTCGTCGAACACGACGGTGTTGACGGCGCCCAACGCCGCGGCCTCCGGGACCAGCTCGTCGAGGTGCGGCAGGACCGCCTGCTTGCCGGGGTGGGTGATGTTGAGACCGTGGAAGCCTTCCGCCCTCGCCGCCGCCAGCACCTCGCCCACCGGTCGGCCGAGCACGTCGAGGTCCAGCAGGCGGTAGGTGTAGCGCAGCCCCAGTTCCGCGGCTTCGCGTTCGTGCAGGGCCGGGCTGAGGGACGGGCCGATGCCGGAGCCGATCAGCCCGATCAGGTACTGGGTCACCCGACCTCCCGACTTAATGTACGAACTAGTGAGTTCAACGTAGCGCACCACCCTGCGAGCCGGAAGGGCTGCACTAGAGTTGGCAGCCGGACGCAGATCGAAGGGGGCCCGGTGGCCGCACCGTCATCCGATGCCGAGCACCAGCGGGACAAGGACCGCACGCGCGCCGACATCCTGGACGTCGCCACGCGGGAGTTCGCGGACAAGGGCTACACGGGCGCGCGCGTCGACGAGATCGCCGAGCGGACCAGCACGACCAAACGGATGATCTACTACTACTTCGGCGGCAAGGAGCAGCTCTACATCGCCGTGCTGGAGCGGGCCTACCTGGCGATCCGGGCCCTGGAGGCCGAGCTCGACGTCGAGCACCTCGAACCCGAGGACGCGATCCGCCGGCTCGCCGAGCTGACCTTCGACCACCACGAGGCCCATCCGGACTTCATCCGGCTCGTGAGCATCGAGAACATCCACCGCGCCGAGCACATCGCGCGTTCGGAGGTGCTGGCGGGACTCGCGAACCCGGCACTGGACGGACTGACGCAGATCCTCGAACGAGGCCGCGCCGCCGGCCGGTTCCGCACCGACGCCGACCCGCTCGACGTGCACATGGTGATCAGCTCGTTCTGCGTCTTCCGGCTCGCGAACCGGCACACGTTCGCCGCGATCTTCGGCCGCGACATGCTCGACCCGGACCGGCGCGAGCACTACCGACGCATGCTCGGTGACATGCTGATCGACTACCTGACCAGCTGAAACCAACCCTTGACACGCGGGGGTGACGTATCCCACTTTTGATTAACTAACTAGATCGTACATCGGAGTACGCCGTGACCACATCGATGGCCCGCAAGACTGCGCTGGCAGCCTGGATCGGCAGCGCCCTCGAGTACTACGACTTCTTCATCTACGGCACAGCCGCTGCACTGGTGTTCAACAAGGTCTTCTTCCCCGCCGCCGCGCCCGCGACGGGCACCCTCCTCGCCCTGGCCACGTTCGGCGTGGGCTACCTCGCCCGGCCGCTCGGAGCCTTCGTGCTCGGCCATGTCGGCGACCGCTTCGGGCGCAAGAAAGTTCTCGTCTTCACGTTGCTGCTGATGGGCTTCGCGACGTTCGCGGTCGGCTGCCTGCCCACCTACGAGACCGCGGGCGTGCTCGCACCGGTCCTGCTCGTCGTTCTCCGCCTGCTGCAAGGACTTTCGGCCTCGGGCGAGCAGGCCGGGGCGAACTCGATGTCGCTGGAGCACGCGCCGGAGCACCGCCGGGCGTACTTCACGAGCTTCACCCTGAGCGGCACCCAGGCAGGCCAGATCCTCGCCACCGCGATCTTCCTGCCGGTGGCGGCACTCCCCCAGGACGACCTGCTCACGTGGGGCTGGCGCGTGCCGTTCTGGTGCAGCGCGGTCGTCGTGGTCGTCGGCCTCGTGATCCGCCGCAAGATCGACGAGACCACGGCCTTCCGCCGCACCAAGGTCGCGAAGCTGCCGGCCGCGACGTTGTTCCGCACGCACTGGGCGGACGTGCTGCGGGTCGTGGTCGCCGCCACGATCGCGTCGGTCAGCACGATCTTCACCGTCTACGCCCTGAGCTACGCGGTGAACACGATCGGCCTGGCCCGCACGCCGATGCTCTGGGTCGGCGTCCTCGCGAACGTCGTCGCACTGGCGGCGATCCCGGCGCTGGCGACCCTCTCCGACCGGATCGGCCGCAAACCGGTGTTCCTGGCGGGCTGCGGCGCGTGCGCGGTGCTGATCTTCCCGTACCTGTGGTCGATCTCGATCGGCTCCTACGGTCTGGTGTTCGCGCTCGGCATCCTGCTGTTCGGCGTGGCCTACTCCGCGATCAACGGCATCTGGCCGTCGCTGTACGGCGAGATGTTCAGCACCGAGGTCCGGCTGTCCGGCATGGCGATCGGCACGCAGATCGGGTTCGCGATCGCCGGTCTCGCGCCGACCGTGGTCGCGGCGATCGGCTCAGGACGTGAGGACTGGCTCGGCGTCGCGGTGTTCACGGCGGGGATCTGCGCGCTGAGCGCGGCGGCGATCGCGACAGGGCGGGAGACGTTCCAGCGGCCGACCGCGGAGCTCGGGCGGCTGCCGCGGGAGTCGGCGATTCCGGCCTGAGGACCACAAGGACGACGCCGGACTGTCACGACGAGCCGCGGGCGCTCGAAGCCCACTCGGCGGCAAGCCGTCGCAGGAAGTCGTCGGTCGCGGGAGTCCGGGCGAGGAAGCGCTGGAACAGCACCGGTCCGCAGAGCGTCGCGTACTCCTCGGCCGTGAGATGCGCTCCCCGTGGCGCGAGCAACGCGTTCAGGGCGGATCTGCGGTTGGCGACGATCTCCCGCAGCGCGGCGGCGCAGCCCTGGTCGGAGTCGGCGCAGGCGATCAGGGTCGTAAGCGGCGCCGCGCTGGCCGGGTCGTTCATGCCGTCGCGCAGTCCGAACAGGAACGCGGCGACGATCTCCTCCGCGGAGCCGGAACCGTCGGGCATTCCCGACTCCGCGTGTTCCAGTGCCAGGTCGACGAACAGCGCCTCGCGGGTCGGCCAGTGCCGGTACAGCGTCTGCCTGGTCACCCTGGCCTGCGTCGAGAGCTCCTGGTAGGTCACCGCGGTCGGCCCACCGTCGGCCAGCAGCGTCCGAGCGAGCGCGAGGACGTGCGACTTCGTTCGCTGGACGCGCGGGTCGACCGCGCTTTCCGGCGCCTTCCGCGTCTCCATCCGACAATCATACACAACGTCGCCTATCACACACTGTGTATGATAAATCGATGAAGAGCATCCGCTACGCCGAGTACGGCGGCCCCGAGGTCCTGGAGCTGGTCGACGTGCCCGAGCCGCAGGCCGGACCGGGCCAGATCCGGATCGCGGTCCACGCCGCCGGGGTCAACGGCTTCGACTGGAAGATCCGTGCGGGACATCTAAAGGAGGTCGCACCAGTCACGTTCCCGTCGGGGACAGGCCTGGATGCCGCAGGTGTCGTCGACCAAGTCGGCGCCGGAGTCGAGGACGTCGAGACCGGCACCGCCGTGTTCGGCACCGGTGCCGACACCTACGCCGAGTACGCCGTCCTGTCAGCCTGGGCGCGCAAGCCCGGGATGCTCGGCTTCGCCGAGGCCGCCGGTTACGGCGTCCCGGTCGCGACAGCGCATCGCATTCTCGACCAACTGCACGTCACAGCCGGCCAGACGGTTCTGGTCAGCGGCGCGTCAGGAGGCGTCGGGACAGCACTGGTGCAGATCGCCATCTCCCGAGGTGTGCGTGTCATCGGCACCGCGAGCGAGGCCAACCAGTCCTATCTCGCAGATCTCGGTGCCACCCCCGTGGTCTACGGCCACGGCCTCGTCGATCGGGCTCGCACACTGGCTGCCGACGGCATCGACGCGGCGTTCGACATCGCGGGTTCAGGCATCATCCCCGATCTCGTCGAACTCACCGGCGACGCCGCGAAGGTGCTCTCCATCGCCGATTTCACCGCCCCTGAGCACGGCGCCCAGGTCAACACCGGCGCCGGCGGCAACCGCACAGCCGCGCTCGCCGAGGCGGCGCGCCTCTTCGAAGCCGGCCAGTTGCGCATTCCGGTTGCGAACTCCTTCGCACTCGATCAGGCCTCCGAAGCGCACGCGGCCAGCCAGACGGGCCACGTCGCCGGCCGCACCGTCATCGTCGTCCGGAATGGACAGTGACCATGAGTGCCATCACCACGATCGTCCACTTCTCGATGCCGGTGCAGAACGTCGAACGGTTCTTCGCGTTCTGGCAGGAGTCCATCCGGCCCGTGGTCGAGCGCCAGCCCGGCCTGCTGGACGGGATCTTCCACCGCTACCTCGATGACGAAGGGCGATTCCAGTTCATCAACGTCGCACGCTGGGAGAGTGCCGAGTTGCTCACCGAGGCACTCCGAAGGACGGCGGAGGAGATGCGTGACGACGGCATCGAGATGCTGGACGTTCTCCGCGAACTCGGGGTGACGGTCTCTCAGAACAACTACCTGGAGGCTGTGCACTACTCGGGTGGCGGAGGGCGTCCGGGAACAGCCGCAGCAGCTGGTTGACGCCGCCGCGAGCGAGTCGTTTCTCAACCAGCGCGTCGTGGGCGAGCCCTACGGCATCGACGACGCCTCGCGATAGCGGCAGAAGACGTGCTCGGCGAACGAATCGTGCACGAAACTCCGCGCGAATCGATGCGAAGTGACCGTGGTTCGCGCCCTCTCGCTCACAAAATCTGTCTATTCGTATGCAGTGGCGCGTGGGCGACTGGCAGGCCTTGTCCATCAGGTTCTCGTTTTTCCCTGGGTCTGCCAGACCTACCTTCACAGGGCGAAGTTGCGAAAGACTGAAGAACATGGCTTCTCATCCGCATGCCCGAGAGCTGGGAGACTTCCTGCGCGCCCGGCGTGGGCAACTGCGCCCGCAGGACGTCGGCCTGGAATCGGGTGGCAACCGCAAAGTCAGCGGGCTGCGACGTGAGGAGCTGGCACTGCTGGCGGGCCTGAGCACCGACTATTACCAACGGATGGAACAAGGCCGGGAGATACGGCCGTCCGATGCCGTTCTCGACGCCGTGGCCACTGCGCTGGGGCTCGACGAGAAGGACCGCAGACACCTGTTCTCACTGGCTCGCGCCGCGCGGCAACCGATGCGCCGTCGCGCACAAAATATCCCCGACCTGGTTCCGGACAGCACCCGGCGGCTGCTTCGAGTGATGGCGACACCGGCCATCGTCCTCAGCAGACACCTCGACCTGCTCGACTGGAACCTGCTGGCAGAAATGCTGCTCGGCTCCCCCTACGACTACCCCGCCGACCGCTTGAACATGCTCCTGCTGATGTTCGACCCGTCGTTCGCGGATCCGCGGACCTGCTCCAACTGGGAAAATCAGGCCCTGAACTACATAGGCATGATGCGCAGTGCCATCGCCTTCGATCCCACCCATCCGCGCGCCACCGCGATCGTGGGAGAGCTGAGCATTCGCAGTGCCGATTTCCGACGGCTGTGGGCGCGGCATGACGTCCGGGAGAGAGTCAGTGGCACCAATACCTTCCACGTTCCGGAGATCGGTGACATCACCATGACCTGGGACACCTACCCTCTGCCCGGTCGTCCAGGCCCGTTCATGCTCATCTTCACCGCAGAGCCGGGCGGCGCGGACGCTGATCGACTGCGGATTCTCACATCATTGCGCACGGCCGGTCACTCCGCGACGGAATTTCCTGAATGACAGGAAGCAACACATCAACAGCAACCGAATTTTCACGGTGAAGTAGAAGTTTGAAACGACGCCGCGACGGCGTGAGGGGGATTTGATGGATCCGTTGGCTCCTATGGACGGCCGACAGATGGCCGGAGTCGATCCTGACCTGTGGATGCAGGAGATACAGACGAAGGCCGCCGACCTCGCGGCGAAGTCGGCACAGCTGCAGGTGGACATGACGCAAGCGTCCGCCACCGTGATGTCGAAGGACCACGCGGTGCGGGTGACGATCGCTCCTACCGGTGCCTTGCAAGACATCCAGCTCACCGACCACGCCGCCAGACTGAGCCCGCTGCGCTTGCAGGCCTCGATCATGGAGGCTGTCGGAAGAGGTCAGCGCGCGGCTTCGGAGAAGATGATGGAGGCCTTCGCGCCGCTGGGCGCTGGTACCGAGTCGATGGACCTCGTGCTGTCGTACCTCCCACCTGCGGTGGAGGACGAGGCGGAAGACTCGCGGTACGGCTATGACGACGACGGCTACGCCGTCGAGGATCGACGACCCGCCGCCCCGCAGCCGCCTCGACACGTCCAGCCGGCACGCCGCCCGGCAGTCGAGGACGAGGACGAGGACGGTCAGCCTTGGTGACCTCATCGACGTCTGCCGCGCGGGGAGGCTGCTGATGGCGGGCCAGTTCGACGCGGATCCTGAAGCGATCACGGCGTTCGCCGACAACGTGGACGCGATCGCCGCTCAGCTCGAGGTCTCGAAGTCCACGCTTGGCGGGGTGTCCTTCCAGATCACGGTGTGGGGTGTGGTCGGTTCCCTCTTCGCCATGGCGGCGGCCGCCGAGGTCGGGAAAGCGGCCGGGTGCATCGCCAAGTACGAGGAGGGGCTGCGTGAGGCCGCGAAGAACGCGCGCCTGACCGCGGACACCTACACCAACGTCGACCAGGGCAATGCCGACACGTTCTCGCGAGGCGCCTGATGACAACGGGTTTCAGTTTCACGCCGGGCTTCGGTGACGACACCGAGCTCAACGACAAGTTCGCCGGTGCGGGCATGGTCGACACGGTCGCGGGCCTGGTGAAGGCGGTGAACGAGCAGGACAGCTCCTCGATCGCCGCCTTCAGCGTCGGTCTGGCGTTCGACACGGTCGGCGCGATGCTCAACCCGCTCGGCTCCCTCCTCGCCGCCGGTGTCGGCTGGCTGATCGACCACCTCTTCTTCCTGCGCGAGCCGCTCGACCTGCTGATCGGCGACAACATCGCGATCCGGCAGGAGACCGAGAAGCTCAAGGAGGACGCCGAGCACTACGAGGGCCTCGCCTCCGGGCACCTCGACGCCCTCAAGAAGCTCGACGGCTGGATCGGTGAGACGGCCGACAACTTCCGCGCCTCCATGGCTCATGTCGCCAAGGAGCTGGAGGTCATCGGCTCCGCGGTGAACTCCTCCGCGAAGCTGATGGGCACGATGGGCGCGGTCGTGACCGCCGTGCGCTCGCTGGTCCGCGACATCATCGCCATGGTGGTCGGCGGCCTGATCGGTGGCGCGTTGATCGCCGCCAGCCTGGCCCCGTTCACCTTCGGCGCGTCGATCGTGGCGTTCGTCGGCGTCGCCGTGGGGACCGCGCTCGAAGCGCTGGCCCGGATCCTGACGCACATCACCAAGCTCAAGTCGGTGTTGTCCTCGTCGGCCAAGGCCACCGACGACCTCGGTGCCGCTCTCGCGAAGATGGGCGACGACGCCGCCCGCTTCGGCAAGGGCGGCAGCTCCTCAGGCGTCTCGACCCCACCCCCGGTCAAGGGCCCCGGCGACAGCCCGCCCTCGGTCAACGGCGGCAGCGGCGCCGGTGGCGCCAAGCCCCCGGCCGGTGACGCGCCTCCGGTCCAGAAACCGCCGGAGGTCAACGGAGGGCCGGGCGGTTCCAGCGGCGGCACGAAGCCGCCCGGCGACAACACCGGCACGGCGGGGGTGAAGCCGGACGACGCGGCACCGAAGCCGGCGGGCGGTGACGCCGGCACGCCCAAACCGCCCGCCGGCGACTCCGCGGCGCCGAAGCCTCCCGGCGCGGACGGTCCCGGTGCTCCGGGTGCTCCCAAGCCGGACAGCGCGGCGCCGAAGCCTTCCGGCTCGGACGCTCCCGCCACGAGAGGCCCGGGCGGCGCGGGAGGCTCGGCGTCACCGGGCGCCTGGACCCAGGCCACCAAGCACGTGGACGACCTCAGCAAGGTCAGCAAGGACCGCCTGGAGAGCACGCTCACCACCAAGTTCGGCAAGACGCCAGACGAGGCAGCCGGCATCACCCAGTGGATCAAGAACTTCGAAGGGGTCGCCGCCCCCGGTGGCCAGATCACGGTGGCGGGCAAGACGGTCGCCACCGGCTCGTTCCTGCACCTGGTGCACGAGCTCTGGAAGGAGCTCGGAGCGGACAAGCACGCCCAGGACGAGAATAAGGACTTCATGGCCGACCTGAAGGAGCACAACAACTCCCAGCCCTGAACGTCCCGGCATCGAGCTGATCCAGGAGGCAGGTGGGAGTGCGCCCTCCCTGCCGGGCGCACTTCCACCTGTCTCGGCCCAGCCGTTTCATCCGTGGGTCTGCCAGACCTACCTTCGTGCAGCCAAGCCACGAGAGAATGCCGGCATGGCTTCTCATCCGCATGCCCGGGAGCTCGGGAGCTTCCTGCGCGCCCGGCGCGGCCGGCTGCGCCCGCAGGACGTCGGCCTGGAATCGGGAGGCGGCAAGCGGAAGGTCAGCGGGCTGCGCCGGGAAGAGCTGGCACTGCTCGCCGGGCTGAGCACGGACTACTACCAGCGGATGGAACAAGGCCGTGGGATTCGGCCGTCCGACGACGTCCTCGATGCCGTGGCCAACGCCCTCGGCCTTGATGACAAGGACCGCAGGTACCTGTTCTCACTGGCTCGCGCCGCCCGGCGACCGGCGCAGAGCCAAGCGACGCACGGCCACGAAGAGGTCCCGGGAAACGCGCGACGGCTGCTGCGGGCGATGGCCGCGCCGGCCATCCTGCTCGGCAGACATCTCGATCTGCTCGACTGGAACCCACTGGCCGAAGCGCTGTACGGCACCCCTGACGACTACCCCGCCGGCCGCTTGAACATGCTCTCGCTGATGTTCGACAGGTCGGTCACCGATCGACGGAGATGCCCGAACTGGGAGATCCAGGCGCTGAACTACATAGGGATGATGCGCAACGCCGTCGCCGTCGATCCGACTCACCCCCGCGCCACCGCGGTCGTGGGAGAGCTCAGCATCCGCAGCTCCGAGTTCCGCCGCCTGTGGGCACGACACGACGTCCGCGAGACGGTCACCGGCACCAGGATCTTCCGCGTGCCGGAGGTCGGCAAGATCACCCTGACGTGGGACACCTATCCCCTGTCCCACCGGCCGGGTCCTTTCCTGCTCGTCTTCACAGCAGAGCCGGGCAGTCCGGACGCCGAACGGCTGCAGCTCCTCGCGTCGCTTCGCTCGGGCGCCATTCCACAACACAACAATTGACCACGAAACCGAAGCACAAGGCCACTCTCGAAAACACCCGGAACACTCGGCGATCAAACCATGCGCATGCCAAGGCAAATGCTCCACCTGAAGCGAACTGCTCTCAGCAGCAAAAGCTGCCGCCAGCAACACCGAATCAACAGAACGCCGCACCTCTTCCGGATGAAGTTCGATACGCGGCCGGCCAGCGTCGACCATGTCTGGCCCTGGTCATGCTGACGCCGGTGACGTCAACACCCAGCCTGCCTCAGCCACTACAAACGTCGTGGCCATCCACTCACACAAGTGCGGCTGGAGCACTAGTTCCTGCGCATGCCTCGCCAGAGCAGGTCGGTGAGATCTGCGGCGTGTTTCTGCCACTGCTCGGCCGGGCTGAGGCTGAACAGCCCGCCCAGTCCTCGCAGGACCGTGACCGGGTTGAGGTCGTCGCGCACGGTACCGGCGGCCATGTTCGCGTCCACCAGGGTCGCGACCGCGCCGACCAAAGCCTCGTACGTGTTCGTGGACAGCGGCCCTGGGGACTTCGTCGCAGCCATCATGGCCTCGGCCAGGCCCCGCTTGGTCATGATGTAGCGCGCCAGGTACTCGGTAGTCCAGAGCTTGAACGCATCCTGCGGCGGGTGCTCGGCGAGAAGGTGGGGCACGACGTCGACCAGGTGCCCCAACTCGCGCTGGTAGACCGCCAGGATCAGCGCCTCCGACGTTGGGAAGTGGCGGTACACAGTGCCGATCCCGACTCCCGCCTTCTTCGCGATGGCGTTGAACGACAGCTCTGCGGAACACGAGAGCGACTCCGCCGCCACCGCTAGGATGCGTTCGTGGTTGCGCCTGGTGTCCGAACGGCGAGGATTGACCGCACCCATCATCGTTTCTCCCGTCCACGTCCCGGATCCCGCTCGAGGGTGTGCCGGTTCTGCTCGTGCCACCGGCCGCGCTGGCGTCTGTATCGCGCGGAGCGCGTCTGCTAAGCGGCACAGCGGATGCCGATGCTGGTCACGACTTCAGCTCAACCGCGTGCCGATGGATGAGACGGCGCATCGCAACCACGTGATCGGTGTCGAGGTGCCCGTTTCATCCTGAACTCAGATCTTCGCCCGTATCGCGGTGAACGGCAGGTTCAGCTCGGCGATCTGGTTCTGGGAGTTGACCACCAGCAGGTCGTCGCCGTCGAACGCCGCCATGGGCGGAAGATCCATGCCCTGGCCGCTGATCCGGCGCCGCACGTTGGCCTTCGAGTAGTCGTTGCTCGCCTTCAGAACGCAGACCTCTCCCTCGGGGTTGAAGAAGTTGGTGATGATGTACAGATCGCTGTCGCGCAGCAGCAGGCCGTCAGCGTCGATGTCGTTCACACCGCCAAGATCGATCGGGTCGACAGCGCCGGATGTGGTGCTGATGCGGTAGAACGTCTGGGAGTTGGCACCGGAGTCGAAGACATGCAGCAGTTCTCCGGTCCGGGTGCTGTAAACGCACACCTTGCGCCGGGATCTGGAAGATCGCGCTACCGACATCAATGCGTTCGGCCTGCGCGGCCACCCACGCGAGCACCGTCGGCGCATCGGAACCGTAGGCCTCCGCGGCCCACACCACCGAAAAGCCGAGCCGGTCGGCCTCCTTGGCCAGCTCGAGGTTCGCGGCGTCGTTGCCGGCGCCCCAGTATCCGAGCTTCACGAAACCAGACCTCTGCCGATCGTGATCCAACTTGCGAGCTCTTGCGCATCACTTCGGCGCGGGAGAGGAAGAGTCGGCGGGCCCTGCGGCCGAGATGTGGTGGCAACATACAGCCGTCCAGCAAATCGTTCGGCGGCCGAATCCTCCGCGCTGTTCCGTTTGCAGGCAGGAACGGACTTCACCTCTGCCCACAGTGCAACCTTCTCGTGGTGCGTTGTCCTTCTCAGGCTCCTCTGGCCCAATCCATCGTTCTGCGGGCGCAACTGACCTTTGTCCGTGACCGTGGAGCCGGTCTCGACTGAGCGTGGGTGTTTGATGGCCATCGGACCACCATGACAGCGGGTTACGATATGAAGGTAGGACTGTGTGTCCCAGGGACAAGGCGGTTGTCCGGCAAAGTTCCCCTGGATCCGCTTTCCGCTGTTACCGCGCTGGATAAGGAGCGTCTCAGTCGGCTTCTCCGGTTGTTTCCGCCGGTTTGAGGCGTGTTGGTGACAGCAATCTCAGGAAGACGTAAACAGCCAGACTCTCCGGCGCGAGTCGCACCCAACTTCGCGGAAGTAGCGAGTCAGGAACAGCACGGATCACGACCTGATCAACGTGGGCTACGCTCGCCTATCAGGTAGACCGACGCCACAACGCCATGTTGCGGAACCGACCGCTCCGCGTCCGAGCTTTCACACAGCGAAGGCGACGTTGGCCGCGAAAACGTCGGCGTAGCGCCCCTCCCGTTCAGCGTCCCGGTAGAACCGGACACCCTCGACCGCGATCTCGTGTGCTTCCGGCTGTGCGTCGATCAAAGCGAACACCTCGTCGAGGTACTCCTCGACCGACGGGAACGCCAGGTTGTCCTCCTGCCCCAGGAGAGGGGTGCGAACGGCCGGAGGGATGAGTTCGACGACGTTGACGTCGGTGTCGGAGAGCTGGACGCGCAGGCTCTGGGTGTAGGAGTGGACGAACGCCTTCGTGGCGTTGTAGGTCGGCGTCACGTGCCAGGGAACGAACCCGAACCCCGACGAGACCGTCATGATGGTCGCCTTCGGCCGCGTCATGAGGTGTGGAGTCAGAGCCGCGATGAGCCGGACGGTGCCGTGCACGTTCGTGTCGATCACTGCCTCGGACGTCGGCAGGAACTCAGGGGTGCGCAGGTCCTCGACGCGCATGATGCCGGCCATCGTGACGAGCATGTCGAGATCCGGGTGGTCACCGACCACCTTCGCCGTCACCTCCGTGATCGACCGCGCGTCGGTGACGTCGATGACCACGGTGTCGATCTCGGGGTGATCCCGCTTGATCGCGGCGAGCTGGTCCTCCCGGCGCCCGCCGACGATGACCTCGTTGCCGCGCTGTGCCCAGCGCAGGGCCATGCCCAGACCGATACCGGAAGTCGAGCCGGCCACGAAGATGGTGTTTCCAGAACTGTTCATGCGGACCAGCGAACCGAAGTACAGGCCAGCCAAGAAGTCACTGTCAGTGGCGTACTACCAGTACACCGCTAACAGGCGCCGACCGCCGTAGCGTGGAAGCTGTGGACAACCCGACGGAGGTACGTGACTTCCTGAGCACCCGCCGCGCGCGGCTCACCCCCGAGCACGTCGGCCTGCCGCTGTCGGGACGTCGCCGAGTCCAGGGCCTGCGCCGCAATGAGGTCGCCGCGCTCGCAGGTGTGAGCGTGGAGTACTACGCGCGAATGGAACGCGGTTCGCTGCGCGGCGTGTCGGCCGGTGTGCTCGACGCGATTGCCAGGGCGCTGCGGCTCGACGACTCCGAACGCGCGCATCTGCTGCGGCTCGCCCAGGAAGCGAACGGCAGCAACGCCGTCCTGCGAGCCGGTCGGCGCGCACGCCCGGCGGACATGAGGCCGAGTCTGCAGTGGAACCTCGACTCCTTCGCCTCACCGGCCACCATCATCGACAGCCGCACCGACCTGGTCGGGGTCAACCATCTCGGCCGGGCGTTGTTCAGCGACGCCTTCGCAGATCCGGCGGCCACCCCGAACTTCGCCCGCTACGTCTTCACCGACGGCGGCGCCCGGCGTTTCTTCCTTTACTGGGAACAGGTCGCCGATGTGACCATGGGCAACCTCCGCATCTGCTCGAGCCGCGACCCTCACGACACCGGACTGTCCACTTTGATCACAGAGCTGTCAGCGACCAGCTCCGAGTTCCGCCGACGTTGGAAATCCCACGGCGTCGACCCTCACGACACCGGCGTCGTCGACATCCACCACCACGTCGTCGGACACCTGACGCTCACCTGGGAAAGCCTCGATCTGCGCGCCGATGCCCGCCTCACCATGAACCTGTACACCGCCGAACCCGGCTCGCCGAGCGCCGACGCCCTCGACCTGCTCGCCTCCTTGGCCGCGTCGGATCACGCGTGAGAACGACCATTCACGATCAGTTCCAGTGTGGCGAGCGGCTCTCCCGGTCAGTCGGCCCGGCGGGCCGCCTGGACCAGCGGAACGATGGTGGTGAGCGTGTGGTGGCGGTTCTCCGGGCTGGTCGCCGCGACGATGTCCGCCTGCGGGTCCCACGGGTGCTCGAGCATGCCGGCCACCGCGCGGGCCGTGTCGGTGTTCTCCAGCCGGCCGATCAGGTGCAAGGCCATGTCGATGCCGGCGGTGATGCCCGCGCTGGTCACCACCGGGCCGACGTCCACCCACCGCCGGTCGCGGACGACCTCCACCTTCGGGTGCTGCCCGGCCAGCTCGTCCAGGACGAGCCAGTGAGAGGTGGCGGGCCTGCCGTCGAGCAGCCCGGCCGCGGCGTAGACCATCGAGCCGTTGCAGACCGAGGTCATGATCGTGCCGTGCTCGGCGAGTGCCCGCATCCGGGCCAGATGGGCCTGGTCGGCGTAGAGCGTCTCGATGCCCGCGCCGCCGGGGTGCACGATGAGGTCGGGCTGGGGCTCGTCGTCGATCCCGCCGTCCGGGGTGACCGTCAGCCCCAACGCACAACGCACGGGTGCCCCGTCGATGCTTGCCGTGCGCACGCTCACCGGACGGGCCGCCACCGTCTGCCAGATCCGGAGCGTCTCCCACGGGCCGGTGAAGTCCAGTTCCTCGACGCCGTCGAAGAGGAGCACGGTGATGCGGTAGGGCTGCGTGTCTGTCATGCCTTCATCCTTCGCACCCCGTCCCGCCGCGGCGAGTAGCTGGAATGCCCATGATCGATAGGATTCCGCCATGACCGGTTCGTCTCGACGGCGCCACCGCGTCGCGGTGCTCGCCCTGGACGGTGTGCAGCCGATGGAGGTCGGCATGCCGTTCCAGATCTTCGGCTTCCACGAAGGCCGCTACGACGTCATCTTGTGCGGGCAGTCCGCCGGGCCGGTCGAGACGCTCAGTGGCTGGTCACTCACCGCGCCCCACGGCCTCGACGAGGTGGTCACGGCCGACACGGTGATCGTGCCGGCCTACCGGGGCTCGGAGCGCGACACCCCACCGGATGCCACCCCGGACGTACGGGACGCCCTCCTCGAGGCGCACGCCCAGGGCGCGCGGATCGCCACCATCTGCTCGGGCGCGTTCGCCCTCGCCTCCACCGGCCTGCTCGACGGCAAGCGCGCGACCACCCACTGGCTGCTCACCGATGAGCTCGCCCGCCGGCATCCCCGCATCGAGGTGGATCCCGGCGTTCTCTACGTCGACAACGGTTCCCTGCTCACCTCGGCCGGGGTGGCCAGCGGCATCGACCTGTGCCTGCACCTTCTGCGAAGGGACTGCGGTGCGGCCACGGCTACGTCGGTCGCCCGCGGAATCGTGGCCGCGCCACACCGCGAGGGCGGCCAGGCGCAGTACGTGACCCGCCCACCGGCGCGACCGAACCGCACCGAGCTGAGCGCGACCCTGGAGTGGGCCCTGCGCCGCCTCGACACCCCGCTGACGGTCGCCGAACTGGCCGCGCACGCCGCGGTCGCCGAGCGCACGTTCGCGCGGATGTTCACCGCGCAGCTCGGGGTCAGCCCGATGAGGTGGCTCACGGCCGCCCGAGTCGGCCGTGCCCGCGAACTGCTCGAGACGACCGACGCCGGCATTGATCACATCGGCCGGGCATGTGGTCTGGGAACGCCGGCGAACTTCCGCCACCACTTCCGGCTCGCCACCGGAACCACACCGACCGGCTACCGTCGCACCTTCTCGTCCCGCACCCCACCCGGTGTCCACGCCTCGCCGGATGAGGTTGCCGGCGCAGCGCAGGCGGACTTGAGCGGGCGGTAGGGAGGATCAGGCCCGTTTCGGAGCGAGGGTGAATTGGACGGCTACCGCTGTCAGCGTTTGGCGAAGTAACGCCGCGGGTTCTCCACGAGCATCGTGTGCAGCTGCTCGTCGGTCACTCCCGCTTCGCGCAGCATCGGGATGACGGTGTCGTGCAGGTGCGTGTAGTTCCAGTTCGGCAGGGCGGCTTCGCGCACGCCCTTCGGGAACCAGACGTTGTGGCAGGACGCGTCCTGCGAGAGCATCATGCGTTCGGCGTATCCCTGCTCGGCGAGTTTGGCCACTGTGGACACTCGTTCTTCCAGCGGTAGCAGGATGTCCAGGCCGAAGCGGTCCATGCCGAGGTACGAGCCGTTGTCGATCAGGCGGCGCAGGTAGTCGAGGTCGACCGTGTCGCCGCTGTGCCCGATCACCACCTGGCCGAGGTCGGCGCCCGCCGCCTGGATCACCCGTTGTGCGACGAGGCCGGTCTGGTGGCCCGCGCTGGTGTGGACGGTGATGGGGGCGCCGGTGCTGGTGTGCACCTCCGCGACGGCGTTCATCACGCGTTCGACGCCGGGGGTGAGCTCGTCCTCGATGGCGCACTTGAGGAACGCGGCCTTGATACCGGTGCCGGCGATTCCCTCGGTGAGGTCGCGGCTGAACATCTCGACCATGTGCTCGGGCCCGCCCAGCAACGTGTTCGGCCCGTGGTAGTGCAGGTGCATCGGGATCGTGTCGAGCGTGTAGAGGCCGGTGGCCGCGATGATGTTGATGTCCACCCGGGCGTTGACCTCCGCCACCAGGTGGATGTCGCGCCCGAGCCCGATGACGGTCGGGTCGACGATCGTGCGCACGCCGCGGCCCGCCAGTTCGGTCAGGCGCTCGACCGCGTCGGCGACGGCGGTCTGGCGATCCCACATCTCCGGTTGGTTGGCCAGGTATTCGGTGTCGAGCACGAACACGTGTTCGTGCATCAGAACGGTGCCGAGATCGTCGATCGGAACCGGACCGCGCACGGTCTCCACGGTTGCCACAGTGTCGCTCCTCGCTGGATTGCCTTCACCACCGAAACTAAAGCCGGTGCCTGCGGCAACCACCGTGCGACTCAGCCAGTTTTTCGGCGTGGAGACTGGCAAACCTGCACAGCATCAGCGGTCGAGCAGGCCGTTCGCTCCGAGTGCCTGGGTGATGCGCAGTGCGGCCAGCAGTTCGGTACGGCGGCCGAGCCGTTGTTCGCCGAGTGCCTCGGTTGCGTATTTCAGGCGCAGCCGTACCGAGTTGAGGTGAAGGTTCAGGCGCTTGGCGGTGTCGGTCTGTGATCCGGTGACGAGCCACACGGACAGCGTTTCGCGCATGCGGGCCGCACGGGCGTTGTCAGCGGCGAGCGGTCCCAGCTGGTCGAGGGCGAACGCGCGGGCCGCCGCCGGATCGCTCAACAGCACGGTTTCCAGCGCGATGTCCTCGTACACCAGACTGTCCACACCGGACTCCAGTAGCGGGCGGAGTCGTTGCGCTTGAACAGCGTCGTGATGGGCGCGCCGGAAACCCGCGATGCCCTCACGCGGCCCGCCGATCGCCGTCGGGACGGCCGCGAGCGCGAGCCCGGTCCGCAGTTCGTCCCACCCTTGCCGTCCGCCGGCGAGCCACAACGCCCAGCCCGCGTCGTCGAGCGCCACCATCAGGGTGCCACGCGCACCGGTGGCGGTTCGCGCGAGCCGGAGGACACGGGCCGCCACCGCGCGTTCCGGCGAGTCGACCAGAACGCACATGTGGTTTCCCCGCAACGGATAGCTTAACGTCTCTTCGGCCTGCTCAGCCGTGACCGCGGACGTGCCGTCGAGGATCTGCCTGACCAGCTCGGACTTGTCGTCCTCCGTGCTCTGCCTCAGCAGCTCGCTCACGGCGTCGTGAGCGTCGACCGCTTTGCGGACCCCGGTCTCCGTGAAGTCGAGCGCGATCGTCGTGGCGCGGGTCATCTGCTCCACCGACAGGCCGGAAGGATCCTCCGTCCAGCAGGACATGACCTGACGCAGGCTCACCCAGTACGCGTCGCGCACCGCGGAGGTCGGACAGCCGAGCTCGGCGAGCCATCCACCGAGTTCGGGCGCCCGGCTCGCCAGGACGACCTCACGTCCTTCGGCGGCCGCGACGATCGTGTCCACCGCGCACCGGACGTAGTCGGAGAGCGACAGGTGGAATGCCGCATTCCCGATCTCGGCGGGGAAGACCTCCGTCTCGATCACTCCGGCGATCCGGTCCGCTCGGTGGACGGCCGTCCGCAGACCGCGTCGCGATGCTGTGGTCACATCGCGACGGTACTCGTGCCTGAAAGGCGAGGCCGCTCCGTGCCGATCCCGCTCCGGATCACCTGGTCAGTCCGGCTCGTGCGAGTGCGGCGAGCAGGGTGTCGGATCCTCCCTGCCAGGCCACGTGGCCGTCGGGGCGGACCAGGCTCCACGGGCGTGCCGCGTCGGCCAGAGGGGCGAGCACGACCCGGTCCTGGCTCCCGGCGATGGCGGGCGCGGCCGCTTCCGGGGCCACGAGCACGAACTTGCCGTCGCGCAACGCCTCGTACAGCCGGCCGCCGTCCCTCAGCGTAAGGTCCTGAGCCCGGGGTGCGTGCCGGTAGTCGATGCCGATGCCGGAGATGGTGCCCGCGGCCTTGCGCGCCACCGGGGGCAGGCGCAGTGCCGCGCCGCCCAGGACGGTGCGGGCCAGGCGTCCGGCACGGGATTCGACCATGGCGAGCCGGATGATCGCGCCGCTACTGCATAGCACGAGACGACCGATCGGGTGCCGTTCCTCCTCGTAGGTGTCGAGGAGCCCGTCCGGTGCCCACCCCTGTGCCGCCGCGGCGAGCTTCCAGCCGAGGTTGGCCGCGTCCTGGAGCCCGGTGTTCATGCATCGACCACCCTGGCGGAGTCGTTTCCATCACCACTGCGTGGAGTTCCTGGCCGCGCAATGCCTTCATCAGCGCCTTGCCGTGTGCAGAAAAGCGGAGAAGCCTGCCTCGAAATGCAGACGGAGGCCATCGCACCTACCAGCCGAACCCCTCGCTGATATGACATGAGTAACCGATGCGCCCGTCTTCGCGATGTTCAACCATCGGGGGTCGCGGCGACAGGACGGAGACCGGCAATGACGAGGCCGCAGAGCCACGGGCTCGGCATCGGGAACGGCAGCATCATCGATCACGGTGATGGCATCATCGAGTACCGGCAGACCGGCAAGCTGCTCCCGGCATTCAGGGTCAACCTCGTCGACGTCACCGGGTTCTCGGTGCGCAAGGCGACCCGGCAGGACCGGAAGAACGGCGCGAGCGCGCTCCAGCAGATGCTGACGTTGCAGGGAAGCGGGACAGAACTCGCAAGCTGCCCGGTCAACCACGGGACTTCAGCGAAGATCGAAGCGTGGATCCGGGCGCATCCGTCCTTTCGTGGGAACGTGCCCCAGGGGGTGTCGGGCGTACCGCAGGGCACATCGCCGAACACCATCGCGGATGATCTTGCCAAGCTCGCTCGGCTGCGCGACGACGGGATCTTGTCACAGGAAGAGTTCGCCCAGGCGAAGGCGAAACTGCTGCACTGACAGCGGTAACACCTGACCAGCCCGGCCGTGGCCGGACTCCTGATGGGGAGTTCAGCTCAGCCAGGGCTCACTGACGGCTGCGAGAGCTCTGCGCGGTCTGCCCTGCCGATGGCTGCCGAGGCAGCGACGGATCGTTCGTCCGGGACCATTCGACCGGCGACGATCACACGTCCAAGACCTCGTGAAGCCGGCGATGCCGTGAGGGGACATGCCCGAAGACCGAGAGACCTACGACGTTTCCGTGTCGTACGCCAGCGAGGACAAGGCGTACGCCCAAGCGGTCGCGGAAGAGTTGCGGCGGGCCGGCGTTCGCATCTGGTTCGACCACCACGAGACCACTGAGTTGTGGGGCAAGGATCTCACCGAATACCTCAGTGAGCTCTACACCGTGCGATCACGGTTCGTGCTGATGATCGTTTCGGCTGCTTACGCGCGCAACCGCTGGACAACGCTGGAACGCCGATCCATCCAGGCCCGCGCCCTGGGCGAGAGCGACGAGTTCGTGCTGCCCGTCCGGCTGGACGACACCGAGATTCCCGGCATGTCCTCCGCAGTCGGCTATGTCGACGGCCGAAAGCACAGCCCTGCGGAGCTGGCCGGCCTGGTCGTTCGGAGGATCCGTTCCGGCGAAACCGAAACTCCGGAGTCGGACCCTCGTCCCGGCGACTTGCCGGAGCTGTCCGGCGGCCCCTGGCGGATCTTCCTCAGCCACACGTCGGAACTGAGGCGGTGGCCGGAGAAGAAGTCGTTCGTGGACGCCGCGGAGTCCGCGATCAAGCGGCTCGGCCACGCTCCGCGCGACATGGCCTACTTCACCGCTGCCGATCGGCCTCCAGCGCAGATGTGCGTGGATGCGGTGCGGGACTGCGACGTCTACGTGCTGGTCGCGGGCTACCGCTACGGGTCACCGGTCCGCGACCGGCCAGAGCTCTCCTACACCGAGCTCGAGTTCGAGACCGCCACCAGCAGTCAGCTGCCCCGGCTCGTCTTCCTGCTCGGCGAGGACACACTAGGAACCTTCAAGACACTCGCCGACCTCGACTACGGCAAGCGGCAGGCGAAGTTCCGCGAGAAGCTCCAAGACAGCGGCCTGACCACCGCGGCGGTGGAGAACCCGGACGAGCTGGAAACCGTGATCCTGCACGCGCTCACCGAGCTCATGAAACAGCGGTCGCGGCCCGAGTCTCGGTTGCGGACCGTGTCGAACGTGCCGATGCGCTCGCGGACCTTCGTCGGCAGGCGCAGCCTGCTGACCGACATGCAGTCGTCGTTGTCGACCGGGGACGGCGTCGTCGCGCTCCACGGGATGGGCGGGGTCGGCAAGTCGACCGCAGCGCTCGAGTACGCGGACCGGTTCAGCGAAAACTACGACGTGACGTGGCGGGTGCCCGCAGAAGATCCGGCCGTCGTGCTCGACCGCCTCGCCGAACTCGCGCACGCGCTGCGGATCGCCGCGCCGTCCGACGGCAGCTCGGCGTCAGTGGCGCAGCTGTTCGGGCAACTGCAGCGGCTCGACCGCTGGCTGATCATCTTCGACAACGCCACGAACCCGGACACGCTGGCGGAGTTCCTGCCGCGCGGGCCGGGACACGTCCTGATCTCGTCGCGGAACCCGAGCTGGCAGACGGTCGGCACGCCGATCCCCGTGCCGGAACTCTCCCGTGGAGAGGCGGTGGACCTGCTGCGGAAGCTGGCCCCCGCTCTCAGCGAGGACGACGCGAAGCTCATCGCCGACGCGTTGAACAACCTGCCGCTCGCCCTCGTACAGGCGGCGGCGCTCGTGCACGACTACAACGTGACCGCACGGTCCTACCTCGAACTGCTCAACGACCCGAAAAGGAACGTGCTTGCCGCCGAGCTCGATGGGGATCACAAGTCCGTGGCGGCGGCGTTCAAGGTGACCTTCGAGGCGTTGTCGGTCCAGTCGCCGGCAGCGATGCAGCTGGTCACGCTTCTGGCATGGCTCGCTCCCGAGCCCGTGCCGCTCGACCTCCTCACCCGGTACGCGGCCGCGCTGCCGACACCGCTGAAGGGCGCGGCGGGCGACGAAATCCTGTTCCCGGTGCTGCTGGCGAAGGTGCGCAGCCAGTCCCTGGTGCAGCTCCGGCAGGAAGCCGTGCAGATGCACCAGGTGCTCGCCACCCTGTTGCGGGCCAACGACTTCTTCCCACCAGGCCAGAACGGCGCTTACCGGTGGCAGAGTGTCGCCGCCGGGTTCCTCCGAGCCGCACTCACCGCGAACCCCGAGGGCGAGGCAGGGTGGCCGTTGTGGCGTCAGCTCCTGCCACACGTGCTCTCCGTCGTGGAAGCCGCCACAGGTGTACCGGACCTGGCGGAGGACGCGGCCTGGTTGAGCGCCGCCGCGACCACGTATCGGCATTCGACCAGTGAGGCGCATCGCTAGCTGGCGGAAAACAACGAAGTCTCGCGGCAAACCGCGCGAATCATCTTCCCCAAGACCCGCGACACACTCATCCACCCAGACGCCCGAGCAGCTCGGCTCGCCAGAGTTCCCGGTAGGGGCCGGGCCGGTCGACGAGCTCGTCGTGGGTGCCGCGATCCACGACCTGCCCCTCGTCCAGGACGAGCACGTCGTCGAACAGGTGCAGTGGGGCGAGCCGGTGGGTGACGACGACCGTGGTCCGACGTGTCCTGGCGGCGAGGACGTTGGTCAGGACGGCGTCGGCCAGGCCGGTCTCGAGGCCTTCGACGGGTTCGTCGAGCAGCAGCACGGGCGGGTCGGCGAGCAGGGCGCGTGCCAGCAGCAGCCGCTGGCGTTGGCCGCCGGACAACTGGTCACCTCTGGCGTCCGGTCCTGGTCCCTGCCAGCCCGCGAGGCGCAGCGCTTCGGCGACGTGGGCGTCGGTCGCGTCCGGTCTGGCCAGGGTGAGGTTGGCGCGGATCGAGGTCCGGAACACGTGGGCGTCCTGGGTCAGCGCGCGTGACGGTGGCAGTTCGGCGGTGCCCTCGTGTGGTGTGACGAGACCTGCGAGGACTTGGAGAAGCGTGCTTTTGCCCGCACCGCTCGCTCCGACGACTGCCACGGAACGGCCTTCGGCGATGACCAGATCGACACCGTCCAGGGCAGGCCGGTCGTAGGTCACCCGGACGCCGCTGAGGGAGATCGGTCCGGTGCGAGTCGGTGCGGTTTCGACCTGTGGTGCGGCCGTTATGGCGCGGACTCTGGCTCTGGCCGGTCGGAGTTCCACCAGCCGGCGGGCGGCGTCGGCCAAGGGCAGCACGGCCTCCACCGCTGCCGAAGCCGTCAGTCCCAGCACCGCTACGAGGACGAAACCGGCGCCGGAGCGGATCGCCACCAGGGCCACCGCCGCGGTGGTCAGCCCTTGGACGAGCACGCCCGCCGCAGTGGTGAGACTCGGGGACGCCGAGCGTTCGACGGCGGCCAGCGCGGCGGCGTGGCCTCGTGCCCGGTCGCGGGCGGCTTCCAAGGCGCCGAACACCGCCAGGTCGTCCGCGCCGTCGGCCAGGTCGAGCGCGGCGGACGCCAGACGTGACCGCGCCGCACTGAGGCGGACGCCGGCACCGCGGGCGGCCAACGTCGACGCCGCGGGCAGCACCATGCCTGCCACGACCAGTCCTGTCGCCACGACCGGCGCTGCGGCGGGGAGCAGCACGGCGGTCAGGGTGATCGTGGCGGCGCTGATGACCGCGGCCGTGCACAGGGGCAGCAGGCATCGCAGCAGGAGGTCCTGCACGGCTTCGGTGTCGGCGACGAGCCTGGTGAGCAGGTCGCCGTCGCGGTGGGTCGCCCTGTGCCGCACGAGCGCGTCGAACACTTGGCCGCGCTGGTCGGCGGTGGCACGCAAGGCGGCGTCGTGTCCGGTCAGCCGTTCGAGGTAGCGGAATGTGCCCCGGCACAGGGCGAACCCGCGCACCGCGACGATGGCGAGGCCGAGATCGGCGATCGACGGCTGCTGGGCGGCGCGCGTGATCAGCCACGCGGCCGCCGCGGTGAGACCGGCGGCGCAGAGTTCGGCCAGGGCGGCGAAGAGGACGGCACGTCTCATCGGACTCTCCGCCCGGCATCGAGCACGACCGTGCGGTCGGCCGCGGCCAGCAGGGCAGGGCGGTGCGCCACGAGGACGGCGGTGCGGCCGTGCACCAGAGCGGTCGCGGCTGTCACCACGTGTTGCTCGCTGGCGAGATCCAGCCGGGCGGTCGGCTCGTCCAGCAGGACCACGGGCGCGTCGCGCAGGTAGGCCCGTGCCAGGGCGACGCGTTGGCGTTGGCCGGCGGACAGGCCCACTCCCCTGTCGCCGAGCCGGGTCGCGTATCCGGATGGCAGGTCGGTGAGGAAATCGGCGTGCGCCGCTCCCGCCGCCGCGCGTACCTCGGCGAGTGACGCGCCGGGCGTTCCGAGGCGGATGTTGTCGGCGACGCTGCCCGCGAACAGGTGGGGGTGCTGCGGTAGCCACGCGAGGTGCCGCCGCCACATCGCCAGGTCCAGGGAGCGCAGGTCGGCACCGTCGACGAGGACCCGGCCGCGGTCGGGGACGACCAGGCCGAGCAGCACGCGCAGCAGGGTGGACTTGCCCGCGCCGCTCGGGCCGACGACCGCCACCCGTTCGCCGGGGCGGACGGTGAGCGTCAGGCCGTCGAGCGCGGGCCGGTCCCGTTCGGGGAAGTGCACGGTCACGTCCTCGAACCGGATCTCCCCTGGCCACCGGGGTTCGCGCACCCCGGCCGGGCGCCGTGACGGTGCGGCCGTCGCGGCCCGGGCCTGCTCCAGGGCGACCGCACCGTCGGCGCCCGCGTGGAACCGGGTGCCCAGGGCGCGGATCGGTCCGCACGCCTCCGGGGTGAGCAGCAGGACGACGAGCGCGGTGGTGAGGTCGAGGCGGCCGTCGAGCAGCCGCAGCCCGACCGGCACGGCGACCAGGGCGACCGACAACGACGACAGCACTTCGAGGACCAGCCCGGACAGGAACGCGATCCGCAGGGCGGCCGTCGTCGCCTCGCGGTGCCGGTCGGCCACGTCCCTGATCACGGTGGACTGGTGGGTGGTGCGGTCGAACGCGCGCAACGTCGGCAGTCCCGCGAGGACGTCGCGGAAATGGCCGCCCAGCTGTTGCAGCCGTTCCCAGCGGGCCTGCGTCGCGTCACGGGTCCGCAGTCCCACGAGCACACCGAAGACCGGCAGCAGCGGCAACGTCACCAGCACGATCAACGCCGAGGTGGGATCGGCGAACGCCAGCTGTGCGAGGACCAGCGGCGGCACGACGGCCGCCCTGGCCAGGTGCGGCACGTATCCCGACAGAGACGCGTCGAGAGCGTCGAGTCCCGTGCCGAGCGCGGTGCTGAACCGGCCGCCGTCGCGGTGCGCGTCCGACCGTTCGACGAGTCGTCCGCGCCAGGTTTCCTTGACGCCGGCGGTGGCTCGTCGGGCGACTGACTCGGTCACACCGGTGAGCCCGGCGCGCAGGCCGATCACGACGCCGAACCACGCAAGGCGGACGGGGTCGAGCTGGGAGATCGCCTCGGCGAGCAGCCGCGCTTGGAGGATCACGAGTCCGCCGTGCACGGCGGCGAACGCCACGAGTGCAATGAGGGTCCGTGCGGGCAGCTCACGGGCCAGGCGGGCGCTCACAGGTAGGCCGGCTTCACGACGCGATGCCGGAACGTCCACCACACCCAGGCCTGCGCGGCCACGAGCGCCGGTGCGGCGATCAGCAGTGGCGGCAGCAGGAACGCGAGCGTGGCGTGGTCGGCGACCAGCGCGGCCGGTGCGAGACCGGCGCCCACCAGCACGCCCAGGACGACCAGCCCCGCGGACGTCAGCGCCAGCAGCGGTACCTCGCCGACCGGTCCGGAGAGGCGGCGGGCGCGGTCGCGCAGTTCCCCGGACAGCCGGATGGACGCGAATGCCAGTCCATGGGTGCCGAACAGGGCGGCGACCGCGAGCACGCCCACCACTCCCGCAACGCCCGTCCCGCCCGCCGGTACCCCGGTGAAGACGACGCCCCAGCTCAGCGCGACGGCCCAGCTGCCCGCGACGATCGCGGCGTCGCAGGACGCCCGCCACCGGGGTGCGTCGACCCGCCCGCGCAGCCACAGGCCCATGTCGCGCACGACCCACGCCACCAGCAGCACGACGAACGGGACGAAGTGTGTGTGCAGCAAGGAGTTCTCCAACAACGGGAACGCGCCCGCGAGCACGCCCACCGTGGCGACCAGCCACACTTCGTTCGCGAGGAAGAACGGCGCGATCGTGGTGATGACCAGCCGCCGCTCGCCGGGGTCGCGCGCGAGCAGGGGCATGATCATTCCGGTTCCGATGTCGGAACCGCCCAGCAGGAGGTAGCCCAGGGCGAAGAAGCCCAGGACGGCGACAGCGACGATGTCCACGGTTCCCTCTCAGAAGGTCGGTGCCGGCACGGGCTCGGGGTCCTCGGCGGGTGCCCCGAGCGCGACGTCGTCGGGGCCGCGCCGGGCGCACCGGGCGAGCAGCCAGCAGTTCACGGCCGCGAGCGCGGCGAACAGCACGGTGAACGTGACCAGCGACGCCGTCAGGGTGGCCGGTGAGAGGTCGGAGACGGCGTCCCTGGTGCGCAGCAGCCCGTACACGGTCCAGGGCTGGCGGCCGGTCTCGCGGTACACCCATCCCGAGACGAGAGCGACGAACGGCAGCGGGATCCCGGCCATCACCAGCAGGAGCCGCTTGCGGGCCGTGCTCGGGGACTTGCGCCGGATGGTCAGCCCCACCAGCACCACGGCGGTCATGACCACCCAGCTGCCCATCATGACGTCGAGTGCGTTCGCCCAGAACGCGGACGGCGTGTAGTCGCCGGTGCCGAACGCGACGGCCGCTTCGCCCTGCAGCTGGGCGATCTTCGCGGTGTCGCCGTCGGACACGGCTGCCTTGAGGGGTTGGGTGTCGTCGACCACGCCGAAGTGGAGGCTGCCCAGGTAGACGGTGGCAGGGAGGGCGAGCAGCGCGGCGCCCAGCCCGATCCGCAGCGACCGCAGGAAGAGCTCGGACGGCTCCCGCCGCAGGTGGTAGGCGCTTGCGCCGGCCATCACCAGTCCGCCGGTCAGGAGCGAGGCGGCCAGCACGTGGCCGAACCCCACGACCGCGCTCGGGTTCGTCAGGACGGCGGCGGCGTCGGTGAGCCGGAGAACGCCGTCCACGACGGTCGCGCCGGCCGGGTGCTGGAGGAACCCGTTGGACACCATGATCCAGTACGCCGAGGCGTAGCCGGTGAGCGTGACGACCCAGATCACCGCGAGGTGCGCCCACCGGGTGAGGCGGCCCCAGCCGAAGATCCACAGACCGAGGAACGTCGACTCGACGAAGAACGCGGTGAGGGTCTCCAGTGCCAGCGACGAGCCGAACACATTGCCCGCGAAGTGGCCGAGCCCGCCCCAGTTCAGGCCGAGCTGGAGCTCCATGACCAGTCCGGTGACGATGCCGACGGCGTAGTTGATCACGTAGAGCTGGCCCCAGAAGCGGACCATGCGCTCGTGCACGGGGCTGCGGGAGAACGTCGCCCGCGTCTGCGCGTACGTCACCAGGGTGGCGAGGCCGAGGGTCAGGCCGACGAACAGGAAGTGCGTGGCGGCCGTCAACGCGAACTGCGTTCTGGCCAGGTCGAGGGTGTCTGCGTCCACGTCCCGAATGCTGGGTGGGCGGTGGCGCTCCGGTCGTCGTGCCCGAGAGGGCATCGGCGGTACATCCACCGGTGTACGGCTCTCGCGGCGGCTACCCCGCGAGGTCTAGGAGAGCCAGCCGGGGGTGACCATCCCGGACTCGTAGGACAGCACGACCAGCTGGGCGCGGTCGCGGGCGCCGAGCTTGGTCATGATCCGGCTGACGTGGGTCTTGACCGTGGCCGGGCTGAGCACGAGCCGGACCGCGATCTCGTCGTTGGACAGGCCTTCCGCGACAACGGTCATGATCTCCCGTTCGCGTGCGGTCAGCACGTTCAGCCGCGGGCTCGGGTCGGGCCTGCGTCCGCGCGTCACGACGTCCGCGATCAGCCTGCGGGTCACCGACGGCGCCAGCAGCGCGTCGCCGCGCGCGACGACCCGCACACCGTTGATCATCTCGCTCGGCTCGGTGTCCTTGAGCAGGAACCCGCTCGCGCCCGCCCGCAGCGCGCCGTAGACGTAGTCGTCCAGGTCGAACGTCGTCAGGATGATCACCTTCACCCCGGCCAGCCGCGGGTCGGCGCACACCCGGCGGGTCGCCTCCAGCCCGTCGACCTCCGGCATCCGGACGTCCATCAGCACGACGTCCGGCCGGAGCTCGCGGGTGAGGCGCACGGCCTCGCCACCGTTGGCGGCCTCGGCCACCACCTGGAGGTCGGGCTCACCGTCCAGAATGGACCGGAAGCCGGCGCGCACGAGGGTCTGGTCGTCGGCCAGCAGGACGCGGATCACGGCCGCGCCAGCGGAAGTCGTGCGCTCACCCGGAACCCACCGCTCGACCGGGACGCGGCGACCAGGTCACCGCCCACCGCTTTGACGCGCTCGGCCATCCCGAGCAGCCCGCCGCCCTGCCGCCGCACAGGTCCCACGTCACCCCGCCCGTTGTCCTCGACCACCACGCCCACCTCGGCGGCACCGTAGCGGAGCGTGATGACCACCTCGGACGCCGCCGCGTGCCGTGCCACGTTCGTGAGGCTCTCCTGCACGATGCGGAACCCCGCCAGCCCCACCTCCGCGGGCACCGGCCGCGGCTCCCCTTCGACCCGCACGGTGACGGCGAGCCCGGCCGCGCGCGCGACGTCCGCCAGCTCCCCCACCCGGGACAGATCGGGCGCGGGCGCGACCGGCGCCGACTCGTCGGCTTGGCGCAGCAGGCCGAGCGTCGCCCGCAGCTCGCGCAGCGCCTCCTTGCTCGCGTCCTTGATGGCCGTCAGCGCGGCCTCCGCCGCGTCCGGCCGCTCCGCCAGGCGGTGCAGGGTCGCGCTCGCCTGCACGTTGATGAGGGCGATGTTGTGCCCCAGCACGTCGTGCAGCTCACGGGCGATGCGCAGGCGCTCCTCGGCGGCCCGCGACCGGAACTCCTCCTCCCGCCGTTCCAGGACCTCCCTGAGGTACGCCCGCCGGTTGTGCACCACCCCGCCCACGGCGACGGCCGCGACGAACCAGCCGGCCAGCAGGAACGGCGCGGCCACGTCGAGGTTCGGCATCTCCTGCCCGTAGCCGAAGACCGCGAAGGCCAGCAGCGCCACGGCGGTCATGACCACGACGGTGGCGAGCTGCGCGTTGGCGGCCGCGGTGTAGAGCGCCACCACCAAGGCAGGCCACACGACGCCGTCGACCTGGCTGGCCGGGTAGTAGACGACGCACGCGACCAGCGTGAAGACGCTCACGGCCAGCGGATACCCACGGCGGAAGCACAGCGCGACGCTGCACACGGCGGCGACGACCCATCCGAGCGCGTCCAGCCTGCCCCAGCCCCACCAGGCCACCGCCCCCAGGACCGCGACGGCCAGCAGCACGTCCGTCCACGGGGGTGCCAGGGACTTCTTGACGGCTTCCACCTGACCAGCGTAGGTCCGGCCGGCTGAGACGTCGGCGTGAAACGGCGGACACGCATCTCATGGGGTACGTCGCGGTCCCCGGCCTACCACCTGGGATGTAGGCGGGTGCACGAATCCCGCTCGGTTCAGCCCGGCCGCGTCATCCGCTGCACAGGTCGGAGACCTTCTGGTCGGTGCACGGCAGGTACCGGAACTGGCGCATCACCTCGGCCGCCTCGCCGGTGCGCAGGCAGTCCACGAACGAAGTTCAGGTACCCCAACGCTGTCGCGCCGCGGTAGAACGTGAAGCCGACCGCCAGCATCAGCCCGAACGCCAGCAGCGAGGCGAGCCCGTGCACGACGGCCGCCGCGACCCGGTCGGCGATCACCGGCCGCGGATGGCGCAACGCCGTGACACCCGTGTACATCAGCAGGAACACCAGGTACCAGCAAACGACGAACCCGTGTAGGTCATCGTCGTGGCCAGCCGTCGAACCAGCTCGATCTCCCCCAACGCCCTGCCGTGGTCGTCATGACCGCGGACGCAGACCCCGAGCACCCGGTTGTTGCCACCCAGCAAGCGCCAGCGGACAACGCTTTCCTCCGTGCGATAGCACTGAAAACGGGCAACTGTTCCTCCCCCCGACATGCCCGCGACACTCTTCGCGAAAGTGCACAGGAGGTGAACGGGAAGGTGAGCGCCACACTGCTGGAAGTTGAATGCTGGACAAGTGCGCACGTTGTTGGTCAGATCGCCACATAGGACCACGACGAACGGCGGTACTGCCTGCAGCCGCCCAGTTGATCAAGTGATCCGAAACTGCCGATAGGCGATCGTGACCGAGGATCGCCGTCGGAGCGGTCCGGCGAGCAGGTCGAGTGCGACTCGGATCATCGACCCGTCAGGAGGGCGAGGCGCGCACCTGACGGTCCGCTACCCGGCCAGGACGTCATCAGTGGGAGTGCTCGCAGGGCGACTGGTGTTCCACGCCGGGGAAGTGCTCGCTCCACTCGCCCGGGGTGAGTGCTCGCATGTTGGCGCAGACCCAGTCCGCCGCGCGTTCGGCGTCGCCCTCCCACAGCCGGGTCGTGCGGTCCTCACCGCCGGTGGCCAGGATGCGGCCGCCGGGACGGAACGCCACCGCGTAGAGCCGCTTGGCGTGTCCGGTGAGGATGGCGGTCTCCGTTGGCTCGCCGGGGTTCTGGACGTCCCAGAGCCGTGCGGTGACGTCGGCACTCGCTGTCGCCAGGGTGTCGCCGGCTGAGCTGAACGCGACCGCGTGGACCGTCTCGGTGTGGCTGGTCAGGATGGCGATCTCCTCGCCGTGACGGGGATCCGCGACGTCCCACAGCCGGACGGTGTGGTCGGCGCTGCCGGTCGCGATCGTGCGGCTGTCCGGGCTGAAGGCCACGGACTTGACGCTGTCCACGTGTCCTTTGAGGGGTGGGAGCTCGCTGGGGTGTGACCGGTCGCCGAGGTCCCACAGCCGTACGACGTGTCCCGACGTGCCCGCGGCCAGGGTGCGGCCGTCCGGGCTGAACGCGACGGACTCGATGTTGTCGACGTCGGTCTCGCTCGTCAGGACGACGAGCTGCCGCGGCTGCCGGGCGTCGGTGACGTCCCACAGCCGGATCGAGTGGTCCGCGCTGCCGGTCACCAGTGTCCGGCCGTCCGGGCCGAACGCCACTGCTTGCACCGACTCGCTGTGCGCGGTGAGCGCGGCGAGCGCTCCTGGCCGCTCCGGGTCGGCCAGGTCCCACAGGCGCACGGCGTGGTCGAGGCTCCCGGTGACGAGGACCCGGCCGTCCGGACTGAACGCGACCGCGTTGACCGCCGCGGTGTGCCCGGTCACCAGCGCCAGTTGCCGGGGCCGTCGCGCGTCGCGGACGTCCCACAACCGCACCGTGCCGTCGTAGCTGCCGGTCGCCATGACCCGCCCGTCGGCGCTGAACGTCAGGGCGTAGACGGCGGAGTCGTGTCCGGTGAGCACCGGGCCGGGGATGTCCCACAGCCGCGCGACGCGGTCGAACCCGGCGGTGGCCAGGGTGCGGCCGTCCGGGGTGAACCGGGCGGTCAGCACGGGGCCTGCGTGGCCGGACAGCACGGTCAGCTCGCGCGGCCGGCGCGGTGTCGCGACCTCCCACAACCGCACGGTGCGATCCAGGTTGGTGGTGGCCAGCACGCGTCCATCCGGGCTGAACGTGACCGCGAAGACCGACTTGCCCTCGTCCGCGAAGACCGCCAGTTCCTCGGCGCGGCTCGGGTCGGCGACCTGCCACAGGTGCACTGTGTGGTCCGTGCCGACGGCGGCGAGAACGGTGTCGTCCGGGCTGAAGACCAGCGATCCTGGGCGGTCGCCGTGAGCTCCGAGTCTCGTCAGCTCCTGCGGCGCACGCAGGTCGGCAACGTCCCACAGCCGGACGGTGCCGTCCCAGCTGGACGTGGCGAGCATGCGTTTCCCGTGGCCGAACGCGACCCTGACCACCGGACCGGAGTGGCCGGTGATGATGCCGGCCTCGCGGACGTTCCGCGGATCGGTAGAGTCCCACAGGCGAACCGTGTGGTCCCCGCTCGCGGTGGCCAGCAGGCCACCGTCCGAGGTGAAGGCGGCCGCGATGACGGGGCGGTCGTGCGCGGTGAGCGTGGCGATCTCGCCGGGGTGGCGCGGATCGGTCAGGTCCCACAGCCGGGCGGTCTTGTCCTCGCTCGTGGTGACCAGCACCGTGCCCGACGGGTGGAACGCCACCGACCAGACCGTGTCGGTGTGCCCTGTGAGCACGGCCAGCTGGACGGGCTGGTGCGGGTCGCCGATGTCCCACACGCTCACCATGTGGTCCGAGCTCGCCGTGGCGAGCAGACGCCCGTCGGTGCTGACCGCCACCGACTGGATGATGTCCCGGTGGCCGGTCAGCAGGGTGGTGACCGGGCCGGCGGCCGCGCTGAGCAGGCTGCTGCGCGCCTCGGCGGTCGGTGCCAGCCGGAACGCCGCCAAGCTGAGCTGGGCCGCCAGGCCGGGGTTGCCGGGCCGCAGCTTCGCCGCCTCTGCACCGACCTTCTGCGACAACGCCGTGTTGCGCTGCCCGGTGACCGCCTGGCCGGCGTCGACGGCGTAGACGGTGGTCCCGGCCGCGACGAGGAGCAGTGCGGTGAGCACCCCGACGAGCTGCCGCAGCCTGCGCGCCCGGCGCCGGATCGCGGCCTGTTCCTCGGTGTGCGCCGAGTTGCTCGCGGCGAGGAAGTCCCGCTCGGCCGGGCTGAGCGGTGCCTCGGGTCCCGCCCAGTCCCGCGCCGCGTGCAACCGGATCCCGCGGTACAGCGAGCCCGGATCACGGTGCAGCGCCAGCCAGCCGGCGGTCGCCTCGGTGATGCCGCGGTGGATCCGCAGCCCGTCGCGATCCTCGGCCAGCCACCCGCGCAGCCTCGGCCACGAGCGGATGAGCGCCTCGTGCGCGATTTCCACGCCGTCCTCGTCCAACACGATCAGACGTGTGCTCGCGAGGTTCTCCAGGATCGTGCGCGTGTTCGGGTCGGAAGTGTCGAGCTCGCTGCGGCTGACGCGGCGCTTGGTGTCCTCGGTGCTTTGGCCGAGTTCGCACAGGCGCAGGAACAGTTGCTTGGCGATGCGTTGCCGTTCGGCGGTCAGCTCGGTGAAGACGGTCTCGGCGGTGTGGGCAACGGCGTGTTCGATGCCACCCGCGTGCTCGTAGCCGGCCATGGTCAGCGTGGTACCTCGTCTTCGCCGCCAGGTCTCCAGCAGCGCGTGGGACACCAGGGGCAACACGCCCGGCTGCCCGGAGGCCTCCGCGACGATGCGCGTCACCAGCGCCGTCTCCACCGTGCACTTCGCGCGCACCGCAGGCTGCACGACGGCGAGCCTCAGCTCGTCGGCGGTCATCGGCCCGACGGTGACCTGCCCGGCGCGGAGCACGTCGACCAACTCCGGGTGCGTGGTGCAGTGGGAGTAGAAGTCCGCGCGCACACCGAGCACGACGCGGCATCCGCTGTTCTCGCTCTGGGCCGCCGTGAGCAGCTGTTCGATGAAGCGGGCCCGTTCCTCGGGGTCATGGCAGAGCGTGAAGACCTCTTCGAACTGGTCGACCACCAGCAGCAGCTCCGTGTCGTCCGGCATGACGCGCCGGACCGCGCGGTGCAGACCGCGCCGGTCCTCGGTGGGCGGGCCGGTCACCGTGCCCGCGTACCGGTCCAGGCGAATCGCGCATTCCTCCAGCGGATGCGCTCCCGGCGTGAACAGCACGACCGGGCTGGACGAGCGCGGTACCAGTCCGGCCCGCAGCAACGACGACTTGCCCGAGCCCGAAGCGCCGACGACCACCACGACGCGGTGCTCCGCCAACCGGGACATCAGTTCCCCGATCAGCGGTTCACGGCCGAAGAACCGCTCCGCGTCCTCGGTCCGGAACGCCGCGAGCCCCACGTACGGCGACGTGTCGGACCCCGCGACCGGTTCGGGTGGTTCCATCTCCGCCGCGACCTCGCGCCAGCGGTCCTCCCATTCGGCTTCCGCTCCCCCGCAGGCCCGCACGTAGGCGAGCGAGACCTGCAGGCTGGGCAACCGGCGTCCCGCAGCCGCCTGTGACAACACGGCCGGCGAGTAGTGCGTCTGTGTGCTGAGCTCGCGATAGGTCGGTGAACCGGCCCTTTCCCGTAACAGTCGCAGGTCACGGGCGAATCGAAGCAGCGCGCTGTCTCCCGCGTCCAGCGGGCGTTCCCCTCTAGGCATGCCACACCCCCGGACACCGATCGTCGCGAATCTTGCGGCGTACGTCTCGCTCCGTGATCACAAATACTCCATACGCAGGCCAAAAGGCCGACATACGGCCGGACCCGCCAGCCGCCAACATTCGCCCGATATACATTTCGCCGAGTTCCTCGCCGATTGTTCACAACGCTGTTTGTTCAACGGCAATCACCGATGCCAAACAACGGAATCCGGATAGCGTGAATCATCTCAATCGAACACACTGGGGAGGAAATGTGTCCTGCAGAAGACTCATCGCCGCCGCGGCCATGACACTGGCGGCCGTCATCTCGTTCAGCGGATCCGCCGCAGCGGACACGGAGGTTCGCTCTCCGCGACCGACCGTCGACAGGGTCCCGGATTCCCGGCCCGAGCCCGGGGTCGCCTCCGCGGCCCCGGATCCGTTCGGCGGAGCGGTGCGGCAGGCCGAGCTGGAGTGGAAGCTCGTGGGGGTCTACCCCACCTATGACGCCTGCTACTGGGACGGGTTCGACGGGTGGAACAACTACCAGTGGGACCGCTGGATCTGCCCGGAGTCGTCGGGACTGTTCTGGCTGATGGTCGGCGACAACTGACCTCGACGATGATCTGGCGCTCCGCCACCGTCGAAGCTTCGATGAACTAAAGGTTGTCCCGTAATGATCAAGAGTGTTGGCGGGGCAAGGGGTGACAGCGGTGCTACTTGCGGCCGGTGGTCGCTCAGCCGGTCATGGCCAGGTTGCGCATCTGGGCGACGCCTCTGGTGGCGTGCCAGACGCCGTCGCGTTTGCGGCGGCAGTTGCGCAGAATGTTCCAGGACTTCATGTGCGCAAGAGCGTGCTCGACCCGTGCGCGGATGCTCTTGTGGACGGTGTTGAGGTCTTCTTTCCATTGCGGCAGCGGCGGTTGTCCCTTGCGGGGTTTGCGGTAGGGCATGATCACCTCGGGGTTGCCCTGGTAGCCGCCGTCAGCCATCACGTGCGCGCCCCGGCACTGCTGGTCCACGCGCGAGTCGGTGTAGGCGCGGCAGTCGTTGCGGTTGCCGGGGGTGAGGTCGCCGATCGCGACGACCAGGCGGGTATTGGCGTCGATGACGACCTGCATGTTCACCGAGTAGCGGTAGTTCTTCGACGACGCGGAGATGGTCCGGTCGTGGGTCGGGACGAGGGTGCCGTCCACGATCAGCACGGTGTCCGGGCTGTGCCGGCAGGTCACCGGCGCGAGCGCCAGCAGCGGCGCCAGATGATCCACCACCCGGTTCGCAGCGGACTTCGAGATCCCGAACAGCAGGGCGACCTGCCGGAACGTCAGGTTCGTCCGGTAGTACACCGCCACCAGCAACACCCGATCCGCCAGCGACAGGCCCCACCGGCGTCCGGTACCGGTCTGCTCACCACCCCGGCGGGCCACGATCCGCACGAGCTTGCGGAACACCGGCACCGACAGGCCCGTGAACACCGGCACCCACTCCGGCCGGTCCGCACTGATCACCCGCTCCACACCAAGATCATCGATCGCGCCGAGATGGCGTTACGGGACAACCTTTAGGAGAACAATTGAGCAGGATTTTTCGCGTCAATCTTGTCGTGGCCGCTTTCGGCCTCGGCCTTCTCGTGGCACCACCGGTTTCATCGGCCGCGCCCGGCACTTCGGCGAGCAGCGCACTGGCCTGCGTTGCGAATCCCGACAGCGGCTGGGTCCTGTTCTACGAACACTCGGGCTGCCAGGGTCATTACCAGGGCTGGACCACCTGCGAGCCGCACAACTTCACGGGCGCCATGAAGAACGCCGCGAGCTCGTACTGGGACAACCAGACCGGCGGAGCGACCGCCGACGTGACCGACAGCAACGGACACTTCGTGTTCCGGACGATCATCACACAGAGACGTGTCTACGACGTGTCTTCGGAAGAGAACGACAGGAGTTTTAAGGCCTGGCTGAACTGCTAGGCCGGCTTCTCCACTGTGCTGCCGGGCTCTGCCGGGCTCGGCAGCGAGTGCGATGCGGGAGACCATCGATTTGGCCAGAATCAATCTTGCAGGTGCGATTGCAACAACGTTGGTGGTGCTTTCCGGATGCTCTGATGCCAGCGAGGAACCCCTCGGTCAGATCGTCGATCTCGACCGGGTCACCTATCCACTGGCGTCCTTCGACCTGAACGAGGCGGAACTGGAGACCGTGCTGCAGGCGCGCTACATGCTGACCCGGAGGTGCACGAGTGCACAAGGTGCCGTGCTGCCGCAACGACAGCACGGGCGCAACCGGCCGTCACGGCAGGACCAGTACGGAATGTACGACGAGAAGACCGCACGCGGCTGGGCCTACTCGCTCGACGGGCCACGTGCCACCGTCGCGGAGTGGGAGGAAGGGATCGACCGGCACTCCCCGCTGTTCGGCATCGCGATTGCCTGTCGCGATCTCGCGGATCGCACGCTCGGGTGGGCCAAGACCTCAGCGAGCGAGCGAGATCCGCTGCCAGCACTGGAGTCCAAGGCCTGGAACTCCTCGAAGGCGGACCCGAGTGTGCGCAGGGCGGCCGCAGACTGGCAGCGGTGCATGGCGAGGCGGGGACATCATCTCGACGACGACCCAGCACTGGCGCCGTACTCGTACTGGACCTCGCAGCGGATGGCCGCGCATCCAAACCTGACTCCGGAGCAGCGCAAGCGCGGTATCCCACCCACCGATGCCGAACGACGGGCGGCACTGGACGACATCAGGTGCAAGAACCAGTCCGGGTTCGTGAGGACATGGGTGGACGCCGACGTTTCCGCCCAACAGCGGCTCGTGGTGGATAACAGAACCCGGCTCGACGGCCACCGTCGCGCACTCGACGAAGTCGTTCGCAATGCCGCCTTCGTGGTGACGTAGCCGGCCAGCACCGTACCGATCTCTGCGGTGTCGAGAATCTTGCCGATCAAGCGGGGATATTTGGCATCGCGATCGCGGACGAGAAACCTGACCAGCGCGACGTGACCGGTGTCCTCGAGGTTCGGCGAGAACGTACTGGCACTGTACGGTCAGCTTGACAGTCCCGATGAAATCGATCGCGAAGATCACCCCCCGTCCGAGAGCGCAAGAAGTCGGTCCCGGGTAACCGTCGCGCGGCGGGAGCCGGATTGACGCCAGCAGCCTTGAGCAACTCGCACGCCCTGGAGGCGGCGTAACGCGAGGATCTCGACGTCCTTCTCCCGTTCGGTCATATGCAAGAGAGACAGTGCGGCGAAGGCTTGAGATACGGCGAGGTACGGGCAACTGACCAACACGGCCGCAATCATGCCCGATGATGATCGATACCATGCCGGCACACTGCGAACCTGAACGGACGCATTACTCAGCACCCGCGAAGTCAGAAGTCCACCCGAAATGGCATGGAAGTTCGTCTGGATGACGACTTCATCTCGTGGACTCATTCACCCGTCCACGTACTCATCAGATGATTTCCCGGCGGATGTCACGCGAGGCCGGGAATTCCACGGCATCGATCACAGAAAGGCCGATCACCGGACGGAGGTCGCGAAGCGCTGAGGTGGGAGAAGTAACGCTTCCGGAGACCGCTCGGACATCCCCCGGACAGCAACCAGTGAAGTCGTCGTGGACGAAGGTTTGCCATGGACAACGATTCGCCGACGGACGAACCGCTCGACGGTCCCGCCTTCGACGAGCTGCTCGAGCACGCGTCGAATCTCGCCTCTCGGCTGGGCGACTCCGAGTCCGGCGCCGATCTCGGCCGCATCGAGAAACGACGGGACGGTGGCCTTCTGCTGGTCGTCCTGCGCGGAGCCGGTCATCCCACCACGGTGAAGGTGACACGCTGGCTCGACGTGGCCAGAGGCGTTCTCGTCGACGGCGCCGGCGAGGTGGTGGACCTTCCCCTGGATGTCGGCGCACTGCAGGTGCCTCAGGTGCGGAACCGCCTCTGCGACGCCGACCTGGTGCTGCTGGTCACCGACGCCGTGGGAGCACTCGGCGCGGAGGAACGCGAGATCCTGACCTTCTTGCGCACCGTCGCCGGTGTGGGCCACGTGATGGTGGCCGTTACCGGGGTCGCCTTCATCCCGGAGGACGAACGCGAGGAGTTCGTCAGCCACCTGCACAGTCGCGCACGCGCGTTGAACCTGAACCAAATCATGATCTGCCCGGCCGAGAAACCGGCCGAGCCCGAACTGGCCGTCCTGCGCGATGAGCTCGCAGAACTGCTGCAACCGGGTCCACTCTTCACCGCGCGACTTGGCCGGGCCAGAACCCAGCTGGAGAACCTGCTCACGACCATGCGGGTTCGCGCGTTGGAGAAGGCGGTCGCGTCGGACGCCCGTGCCGGCCGGACTGCCGCGGAGATGACCAAGCGGCGGCACGAGAAGGCGGGACGAGGCCTGCGGGTCGACGAGCTTCGTGACGCGGTCGACAAGCTCCGGATGGAGACCGTCCAGCACATCGTCAACTGGGGAAAGCGCGAGCACAACCGGCTCGCACAACGCTTGCGGGAGCAGCTGCGCGGCGCCGACGACGCCGCGACCTGGTGGACCTCCAAGTTCCAGCGCCAGTTCGACGCTGAGTTCATGCTCGTCGCGGAAGCGTGGGCGAACGACATCGAGGTGCGTCTCGGCCGCGACGTCCGGACGTTCGAGGGCAGGTACGAGGAAGCGCTCGGCGAGCAGTTCGGCAGGACGCACAGCTCACCGCCCGCTCCCGTGCCGCCATCGGCCAAAGTGGATGGACGTCGTCCATCCAATACCTCCGGCGAGTGGCAGGCGCACCGCACACTCCTGCGCCTAGCGCCGAAAGCGGTCGCCGCGATCGCTTCGCTGCGCAAGAGTTCGGGAGCATCCGCCGGACATCGCGACCTGGTCCTGTCTCTCGTCGTGGAAGCGGCCACGAGCCTGGGCGAGTGGATGCTGGACCGCAGCGCCGACCGCACCCGCAGGCAGTACGCGGATCACGTCGACAGGCAGGTGGCCAGAGCGTTCACCGCTGCCACGGACCAGCTCCTGATCTCCGTCAAGGTCTTCTACCACGAACTGGGCGCCGGCCTCGAGCTGGTGAAACCGCACCACGCCGGAAAGGACGACGAGATGGGCAGACTGGACGCCGACTCCCAGGACGTGGAGAAGTGGCATCGCCTGGCAGGGGAAGCGGAAACACTCGCGAGCCGGATCCGGTCGGCCGGTGAGAACGCACGATGACCGACAGACCCTCCTACGAACGTCTGCACGACGCCAGGACCGCGCTGACGCGCGCGGCCGAACGTCTCCGCGAGATCTGCGCGGACGCGGGGATCGACAAGTTCGCAGCCGACGCGAACGCCCTGCACGGCCGACTGTCGAACGATGCACTGCGCATAGTCGTGGTGGGCAAGAAGAACCGCGGCAAGAGCGCGCTGATCAACGCGATGCTCGGCAACCGGGTCCTGCCCGTGCGCAGCAGGCCGTACACCGCCGTGGAGACGACCGTCCGCTGGGGGCCGAAGCCGCGTTGTGTCGTCTATCCCGTCTCGGGGCCGCCCGAGGAGGTTGACGTCGGTAGGCTCGCGGAGCTGACCACCATCCCCCTCGATCGGCAAGACCAGTGGAGCAGCCCCTATCGTACCGCCGAGATCTACTGGCCGCTCGAGCTGTGCAGGAACGGTGTCGAGATCACCGACTCGCCGGGGCTCGATGACGACGACGTCCGGGAGGCACTGGCACGCAACGCCCTGCAGTTGGCCGACGCAGTCGTGTACGTGACCGCACTCCAGGACACCTTCGGCCAAAGTGATGAGAAGTACGCGGCACAGGACCTGCGCGCGCTCGGCCATGAAAGGCCGTTCATCGTCTTCACCGGCGTCGACCGGATTCCGCCGGATGAACGTGACGAGAGCGTGGCGGTGGCGCTCCGCCGTGTGAGCGCTGCGCTCGGAACGGACGCCGAGACCTTCGTGATCGTGCCGCCCGACGTCCTCGCGATGCGCGAGCGGGGCGAGCCGGATCACGACACGGCCATGTTGAGGTTCGAGAAGGCACTCGAGGAGTTCGCGGTCGGCCACGGCGGTGAGGTGAAGGTGGTCAGGGAATCGCATCAGGCGGAGCAACTCGCCGAACGACTCGACAAGCGGCTGGCCGGCGAGCAACGGCTGCGCCTGGAGGACCAGGCGCAGCTGCGCGAACGGTGGGAGCAGCAACAGGTTCCGCTGCAGCTGCTCGAACAGCACCGCGACCACGTCGGCAGTGTCGTCCACACCGCGCTCGAGTCCCTGCGGAGGCTGGTGGAGCACCTGGCGGAACGCTGGTTGCTCGCCGCGGCCGACCGGTGCCCGGAAATCATCGCCAACGCGACCACCGAGTCCAAGATCCGTCTGCTGCCCACCAAGCTGAAGGAGAGCGCTGAGAACCTCGCGGAGGAGCTGCAGCAGGTGCTGACGGATCACCTCGACGCGGAGTTCGTGGCCTGGCAGCGGGGACCGCTGCAGGCGGAGATCGACGGCTGGGCGGCGGAGCTGGGCAAGCGGTTGGACGAGGACCTGCACCAGTTCGCAGAGCAAGCCGAGCAGATCCGGCTCGACCTGGTGACCACCGGTGATCGCGTCAAGGTCAGCGGAGAGGACGTCTCGACGGCGGAACGGCTGCTGGCGGCCGCGATCAGCACGGTGATCGTCGGTCCGGCGGGCGCGATCGACGGCGCCCGGTTCGGGTTGCGTGGTTCCCTGCGCGCGCTCGCCCCCCAGCTGGGCGTGATGATCGGCGTCATCGTCCTCGGCGGTGGCCCGATCGCGATTCTCGCGGCGCTCGTGGTGACGCAGCTGGTCCGGCAGTGGTCCATCAACAACAAGATCGAGGCGAAGATCCGCGAGGACCTGGCCGCGAGGACTGAGCAGGCCATGCGGGAGCGAGCTCCGAAGCAGGCAGTCCAGATCGCCGAGCGAGTGCTGGGCGAGGTCGGGCGGATCCGTCAGGTGACGAGCCTGCTGGACACCGAGATCGAGAATCTGCGCGGCACCGTGCAGGTCGTTCTGGCCGACCACGAGGCGAAGGAGAAGGACATCCGAGCCCGCGAGGACACGTTGTCGAGTGCTCGGCAGCGGCTGGTGGACGTGATCGACGAGATCAAGGCCGTCCGGCGGACGCTCGGGGACCAGGCCTGAGCGGCACTGCCGCAAAGCCCGGCGGAATCACAGGCCCTGGTCCGGGCAGCCTGTTCTGCACGTCAGGCTGCCTGGGCACTAGCTGACGAGATGCCGCCTCGCGGCGGGGTGATGAGGTGTGGTCGCGGTCGCTCGAGTCGCTTGGCCGGTGTGGACGGCCAGGGACGCCGACCCGTAGTCCGGCTGTCGCGCGCCCGAACACGATCTCGGCTCACCGGCGGGCAGCCGTAAGGTGATCACTCCATGGGCAAGTCGATGAGCCGGTACATCCACATCGGTGACCAAGATGTGTGTATCCCGTCGAACGGCGTCGGTCTGGGTGTTTCACCGCTGGGCGGAGGCGTTGGCGCCGATCACCGGCCTGCCCACGGGAATCCGCCAGGCCGGCGCCGACTAGCGGGTGATCGTCCTGCGGCCGGAACGCTGGTGGAGCTCCGGAACGTGCACGCACGCGCGATTCCCGATTCGTTGGCGCGGCTCGATTCCATCCCGCCCAGCCACTGAAACGATCAGCGCGGCGCAGACGATGTCGGGGTGCTGGCAAATGGTGAGTGGGGTGGCTGGTGACCAAGCGGGTGTTCATCTCTTACGCGCACGAGTCGGATGAGCACCGACGGCTGGTGCAGGATCTGTGGACGTTTCTCCGCGCCAACGGCGTCGACGCACGATTGGACCTGGGCGCGGCGCACCAGCGGCAGGACTGGGCGCTGTGGATGGCCGACCAGATCCGGGAAGCCGACGTGGTGTTGTGCGTCGCCTCGGCCGCGTACCGGAAGCGTGCGGAAGGCAGGGAGGGTCCTGACGCCGGCCGCGGAGTGCAGTGGGAAGCCCGGCTGATCCGGGACGCCTTCTACGCACACCAGCACGACCTCCAGAAGTTCGTGCCCGTCGTGCTGCTGGACGAGCCCACCACGAGCGTGCGCGATTTCCTCGCGCCATCGTCGACCACGGTCTACCGCGTCCCGGCGTTCACCGTCGCGGGAGCGGAAGACCTGCTCAGGTTCTTGCTGGACCGCCCTCGCGTCGTCGAGCCGCCGCTCGGCGGCGCACCCCTGCTGGGCGCCCCCGAGCCGGGCCGGTGACCGTGCCCCGCGTGTTCATCTCGTACGCGCAGGAGTCCCCTCGGCATCGCGACGAGGTGCGGCAACTGTGGGAACTGCTGCGGTGCAACAACATCGACGCCAAGCTCGACCTCGCCGCCGCACACCAGCGCCAGGACTGGCCCCTGTGGATGGCCGACCAGATCCGGGAAGCTGACGTGGTGCTGTGCGTCGCCTCGGCCGCGTACCGGAAGCGCGCGGAAGGCAGGGAGGGTCCTGACGCCGGCCGCGGAGTGCAGTGGGAAGCCCGGCTGATCCGGGACGCCTTCTACGCACACCAGGACGGTCTGGCCACGTTCGTCCCAGTCGTATTGCCGAGCGAGACGCGTGCCGGCATCCCCGACTTCCTCTCCCCCAACAGCGCGACTGTGTACCACGTGCGCGACTTCTCCGTGGACGGCGCGGAGGAACTGCTCCGGCTGCTCCTGAACCGGCCGGCGGTCGTGGAGCCACCGCTGTTGCGAGGCGCGTTCGACCTGCTGTCCGGCACCGCGGCTGCCGCGATCGCAGACGAACCGATGCCCGGCGATCGCACCGAGCACGTGCGCGTGATCACTGATCGCTTGCGGCACTTCAGCAGGCTGCTCGCGGGCAGGACTCGCACCCTCGGGCCAGAGCACCCGGAAACCTTGTCGGCAAGACACCACCTGGCGCACTGGACCTACCAATCCGGTGACTACGAGACGGCGCTCGACCACTTCGCCGAGATCGTCCCCGCACGGACACGCGTGCTGGGGGCGGACCACCCCCTGACCCTGTGCTCCCGGCTCGGTCTCGTCATTTGCGCGACGTCAGCCGACCCCATGGTGCCGGTGACCCACCACCTGGAGGACCTGCTGGAGGACGACATCCGCGTTCTCGGTCTCAGCGACCGGCAGACTCTCCGCACGTGGTCCTACTTCGTCGAGTGGCTGGCGAAGGCGAACGAGCCCGGCCACGTCCTCTACCAGTTCGACGATCTGGTCGCCGAGCACCTGCGGGCGCTCGGGCCGGACGACCTGGACACGCTCTACGCCAGGGTGATCGCGGCCTGGTGGCTGCGCGTCGTGGACCCCGAAGCCGGCTTGGCCGCCCTGTCCGATGTCGTGGCCGAAGCCGGCCGACACTACGGCGCCGAACACCAGAGCACCCTGCTCATCGAGAACATTCTCGCCAAAGCCACCCAGCTCACGGGCGACTTCGACGAGGCGGCGCGGAGGTACACCTTCCTGCGCCCCCGCTTGGAACAACTGCTGGGCGACACCCACCGGCTCGTGCTCGATCTCCGATGCGACATCGCCGAGATCACAGGTCTCCTGGGCGATGCCGCCGGCGCCGTTCGCCTCTTCGGCGATCTGCACGCGGACCAGGTGAACGTGCTGGGCGGCGGGCACCGCACCACAGTGAGGAGCGTGGAGCGGATTGCGCACTGGTCGAAGTACTTCGACGATCCGGAGACCGTGCTGCGCAAGTACCAGGCGTTGCTTCTCCTGTGCCGGCAGGCGCTCGGCCCAGGTGACGAGGACACGTTGACCGCATGGGCCCAGGTGGCCATGTGGACGAGGCGTACTGGTGATCACGTCACCGCACTCCGGGAGTACGCGGGTGCGATCGCAGGTCTGGAGAGCACGGCCGGTCCCGAGCACAGGCTCACCCTGGCCGCCCGCCTCGACAGCGCGGAGTGCCGTTACGCCTCGGGCGATGTCAGAACCGCCCGAAACGAGGCGGCTGCGTTGACCGGCGAGCTCAGCCGCCTGTTCGGATGGTGCGACGAGCTGACCATGAGCGCCCGATACGACCACGCCGACTGGACGGGTGTCGGCGGTGACGCCGTATCCGCACGCGACTGGCTGGCCGACCTGTTCCACGACAGGCTCAGGGTGCTCGGTTCCGACGCGGACGACGTGGAACTGACCCGACAGGCCCTCGAACACTGGGCCTGGGTGGCGAACGGCCGGTAGCCGAGCGCCTGGGTCCCTTCCCTGCCTCAGCCGACGGCCACGACGAGCTCGCGTTCAGCACGCGCCGTCATCGGTTCGTGCGGTCCGGCAATTCGGCCGCTGACCGACCTCATGCCGCTGTGTGTGAGTGCACCACAGCCCTAACCCCTGGGGCCTTGAAACTGGAAATCACCCGTGAGCCATCGCAAGAACACTCGTGACCGATCGACGTAGGTGCGAACGGAGTTCTCGGCCAGCCCGGCGCTTCGGGCCGCCTGTTCGAACCGCTCGAGTTCTGCGTTCAGGTCGTCAATCGTCCACGTCTCCTTCATACGACGATGCTGACCGGCTCCCCAGTCCCGGCGCAACGGCTTGAACACCCTCGCCAGCCACGGGACCGGACAACGCATCGGTTGGCCTGCCCTCGAGGCCCGATGCGAGGCAGGCCGTGTTCTTCGCGTCACCGCATCTCGCACCTGGCAGCGCTTCGCGGACGTCGTTCCATCCCGTCGGGACGACGTACGCGGACAGCCCAAGACGCTGCACGACGCGTTCCAGTCCGCTGAACGCCACGACACAGAGCAGCTGCAGCGACCGCTTGACTCGAGTGGAACCTGCCCCGGCGAGACCCAGGCTCGGTGAAGATCGAACATCCGTTCATGTTGCTGGTCGGGTGCTGAGCGGCGCGCGCTCATGCCGATGAGCGGACGTCATGCCATGAGCGCCTGCCTCACGCACAGGCCTACGACGACCGCCAGCGCATCGCCTGGGCTGCGCCTGATTCCTCAAGTCTCGGGAGGTCGCCGGCCTCCTCAAGCACCGCTTGCCAGCAGGCTGCGAGACGCTGCGCCGGCGATTGCCGTGGTCGTCACGCAGTTGCGGGATGACCAGTAGGCGCCTTCTCACCACTGCCAGCAGTAGAGGCCTGAGCCACCGGTGGAACCGGCCAGTCGGGCGACATCCTCGACCACTGATAACTGTTCTGCAGCACTCAGTTCGTTTTCATTCTGCTCCACGAGCCGCTCTCCCCAGTACGACGCCAGGTCACGCAGATCATCCTGCCCAGCTCCCGCGAGCGCGGTGACCAGATCAGCTGAAACAACGAACACGCCGACGCCATCGTTGAGGATTTCCGCCACATACCGTGGCCACTTGCCCCTGGCACGTCGTTCCGCGTCGCGAAGAACGTGGCCGTCGAAGAACGCCATCCAGTCCACGACGGCGTCGTCCGGATCAAAACCTGCGCAGTTCACACCGGTGAGCGCACGGCCTGGATGTGCTGAGCGCGTTTTCGCGGCGGCCTCATCGTCCGGGGCGAAGAAGAAAGTGATGTCCCGTGCCACCCCAGCATGGTGGCACAAGGCATCACGTCGCCGCCAACAACCCGCAGCCGCCGCACACCGGAGCCCGCGCTACCTCACCAGCCGCCCGAAGTACGACGAGACCACCGCCTGTGCGCACCACCATGCCGCAGCGTGGCCTGCACTAACCAGACGCCGTAACGTCCGCTCATGCCGCTGATCGCGCGTTCAGGCCTGAGCCGAGTGGGAACCAACTCGACCGTCGTGAGGCCGTTGCGCCGCTCTTGGTCGGCTGTGTGCGTGGGAGGTGCGTTCACCGGCACCGAGCGACCGGATAGGACAGGTGGTGAAGCATCCACCGCGTTCGCTATTTCTCTGTGACGCCCATATGGCCTAGTGACGCTACGCCGTTGCGCCCGGACCATCGGTAGTGTGGATCACGACGATTTCGTCCTCCCGGCCGCCCGTGCCATCGTCATCGCGGTCTCGCCGGACGAGCTTGCGGTGTTCGAGCACATGGGCGAGGCGTACCTGAAGAACCCGGGCCGGTTTCCGTCCCGGCGCGACCGCCCGGGGCAGGTCCTCGGCTCCGGTATCGACATCGTGATCGGCATGGTGTCGCCGGTCGCGCTCGCACTGGCCACCGCCGCCTACAACCGGCTCGTCGACAGCACGGCCGACGCGGCTGTGGACGCGGGCGGCAAACTCTGGAAGCGGCTGCGCCGCCCGTCCCCGCCGGTGGCGGAGTACACCGACGAGCGGTTGGCGGACCTGCACCGGTCGACCCGCGAGGAAGCCATCCGCCTCGAACTGTCCGAGGAGCAGGCGACCGCGGTCGCCGACGCCCTGATCGAGCACCTGAGACGTGGCGACTGACCCCACGCGCCCGCCGTCGGGCACCACGCTGCGGTTCGCCGCCTTCATCGCGCTCGCCGTCGCCGTCACCCTCCAGACTTTCGGCTTCTACGGGTCCGTGTGGCCTGCGGGCCAGACGCTCGACGACGCGACCTGCCAGGTTCGGTCCGGTATCTACTTCGTCGCCTCGGACGCCGTCACCCCGGACGAGAACAGGTGGAGCACCTACCGCGAGTGCATGTCCGGGCTGCTGCTGCCGCGGCTCGGCTGGGTGGTCGGCGGCCTGTTGCTGCTCTTCCTGGTGGCCGCGACGATCTATCTGGCCTGGCCGGCGTGGCGGATCCGCCGGTCGGGACTCGTGCCCGTCGACGACCAGCTCCGCAAGGCGCTCGAGGCGCTGGTGGCCGAGACCGGGCTGCGCGCGGTCCCGGAGTTCGTGCTCGACCCCCGCAGCGTCCGGGCGGGCGGGGTCGCGTTCGGGAACCACCGCCGCAAGGTCGTGTGCGTGGACGCGGGCCTCGCGCTCCTGCGCGTGCGCGATCCTGCCGCGTTCCGTGCGATCGTCCTGCACGAACTCGCGCACGTCCGCTCGGACGTGACCACGACCTATGCGACCCTGGCCACGTGGCGGGCGTTCCTCGCGGTCATCCTGGCGCCATACCTGCTCACCCTGGCCGACCCGATGCTGCTCAGCAGCACGCCGTGGGTCATCCGCTGGGACTACGGGAATCTCCAGTGGGCCATTACCGTCCGGCTGCTCGTGACAGCCGTGCTGGCCTACCTCGCACGATTGGCAGTGCTGCGCTCGCGTGAGAACCACGCCGATGCTCAAGTCGTGCGTTGGACGGGCGTCACGGACCCCTATGGCGACCTCGTGCCCTCCCGCCGGGTCCGCCGATGGCTCGCGATCCACCCCGCCAAGGCCGCCCGCCGCGCAGCGATGGCCGACCCGGACTCGTTGGCTCGGCCGGGTTTCTGGGAGGTCGCGGCCGCCGCGCTCGCCCTGCACCTGGCCTGGCGCCACACAGTCGGCGCGCTGAGCGACCTGACCTGGTACCACGCGGACAACGGGTCGTACACGATGCTGCGCGTCGTCTGGGCGGCGCTGTTCGGGACGCTGGTGCTGACGATCGCCTTGCGCGGCGCCACACGACCGAGACGCGGTGTGTTCGCCGTGCCTGGCCTGGCCATCGGTGTCGGTGTCGTGCTCGGCGACCTCCTCGACCCCCGTTACCAGGGCATGCTGAACCCGCTGACGACGGTGGGATGGCTGCGGCTCACCGCAGCGGCGGTGCTGGTGTGTTGTTGGGCGGGGTACTGCGCGCAGCGGGTGCGGACTGGGTGGCACCGCGCGTTGCTCGCCGCTGCGGTCGCCCTCCTGTGCTATAGCACGATGGCCTGGCATCCGGTCGACATGTCTGTCAGTGGGCTCTGGCAGGAGTTCCTGCGCCCGGCGATCGGCGTCCTGCACGGCTACTCATCGTCCGCTTTGGACAGGGTGGTGCTGGACGGGATGGTGGTCCCATTCTTGCTCAACCCCGGCTATCCAGTGACCACGATCGCGCTGCTCCTGGTCTGGCTCGTCCCCGTCGTCCTCACCCGTGCGCTGCCGAGCCCGGCGGTATGGATCGGTGCCGCAAGCGGACTCGTCGCGCTGGTCGTCCTGGTGGTGATGGGCACCGCCGACTCTCCGGAGGCCGCGCTCGTGCGCACCGCCTGGGGACTCGTGGTCACACTCGCCGTGCAGCTCGTCGCGGCGGCCGTGGCGGCACGCCGGACCAACTGGGTCGGCGCCTTGCTCGCGGCCTGGCTGGTCGGCCTGTTCGCCATGGTCGGCATCTGGTTCGCACACCACCACGGCGCCGCGGTGGACAGCGTGCCGGCGGCGCGGCCGGTGCAGCTGGTGCCGGGCCTGGCGCTGGTCGCCGCGCTGCTCGCCGCCGCCGTCGTCAAACCCGGTCACCGCACGTGGGAGGCCGGCCCGCGGGCGGGCGCCCTGCTCGCGGTGATCGCGACGGTGTCGGTCGCATTTGTCTGGTGGGGGCCGTCGGCGGCCGCCTCGGCCCCACTGATCGCGCCACCCTCCGCCAGGTCCGGTGAGGACCGCGACCGGATGGTCACGACCTGGGTGTACGGCGGCGGGTGGACCACCGTGCGGTCGGTCGTCGTCGCGGCGGGCACGATGTTCAAGACCGCCCAGGAGCAACACCGGGACGTCACCGCCGAGGACTGCGGTCGGCTGCTCACGGTCGTCCGCGCGGCCGGCGGGTTCCCACCGCTGCCGGACGAGGGGCTGCGCGCGACGTGGACGAACGTCCTCGCCGACGAGGAGAACGCCGCCCTCGAGTGCATGAGCCCCACCGGCGACGGGAGCAGGGCGGCCGAGTACTTCCAGCGCGCAGCCGACGGGGTGCAGTCCCTGATGGCGAGCCTGGATGAGGCGCGGCAGCGGACCGTCGGCAGTTGACCTGGGACCGACGGCGCTAGCGGTCGGGCGATCACCGGATGAGGGCCCGCACGCAACCTGAGCGGACCCCTCTCGAACGAGGGAACGCGACCCGCGAGTGCGCCTCGCTGGCGGTGGCCGCGCTGATGTCCGGAGATCCCTTCCCACGCCGCACACTCGACCGGACTTGGCCGGCGTGACGGGAACGGCCTCGGCGCAGCCGCGGAGCGGGGAGAGCGGCGCGCTCGCCGGTCAGTTCAGCTGGGAAGCCCAGATCGCCTGCTGCCTGGACTCCCGGGAGTGGACCTCCAACGCCGGCGGCGGCACGTACCGCTTCTTCATCGAGCCCTCCTACCTCGGCGGCGCCTACGTCCGCGCATACGGCACGGTCTACTACCCGTGATCGACCAACGGTGACTGCTGCAGGATCGGCACCCGTGTCGGGCCACGTGCCCGGCACGGGTCCGTTCGAAGTGGCGTTGCTTCGAATCTCGGTGTCCTTTTCGGACCGGTCATCGCGGGCTGGTCACGCGGGAGGCCGTGACGAAGTGCGGACGTCCGGTCAGGGGGTGCGCGACGATCGCGCTCTCCACTCCGAACACTTCGGCGACTCGCGAGGGCGTGAGCACCTCGTCCGGAGGGCCCGATGTGATGACGTTGCCGTCGTGCACGAGGATCAGCCGGTCGCAGTAGGTCGTGGCGTGGTCGAGGTCGTGCAGTGCCGCGACCGTCGTGAGACCCAGTTCCCGGACGAGGTCCAGGAGTTCGAGCTGCGCGCCGACGTCCAGATGATTGGTCGGCTCGTCGAGCAGCAGCACCGGTGCCTGCTGGGTGAGTGCGCGGGCCACGAGGACGCGCTGGCGTTCGCCGCCGGACAGGGTGGCGAAGATCCGGTCGGCCGCCCAGGTCATCCGCACGCGGTCGAGGGCGTCGGCGATGATCTGCTCGTCCGCGGTGGTTTCCCGGTCCAGCAGGCGTTTGTGCGGGTTCCTGCCCATCGCGACGACTTCGAGCACCGAGTAGTCGTTGTCGAGGTCGTGGTCCTGCGCGACGACGGCCGTGCGCAGGCCTGCTTGGCGGGCGCTGGAACGCCACACGTCGTCCTGTCCGATGTAGACGCTCCCCCGGGTCGGTTTGAGAGCGCGGTACAGGCAGCGCAGCAGGGTGCTCTTGCCGGAACCGTTCGGCCCGATGATCCCGGTCATGCGGCCGGGCTCCGCTTCGAAGCCGGCGCTGCCGAGGATGACCGCGTCGCCGATGCGCACGTGCACGCCGTCGGCCACGACCTTCATCGCCACACCTTCTTCCGGTTTCGCAGCAGCATCAGGAAGAACGGGGCTCCCAGCGCCGCGGTGAAGATGCCGATGGGCATCTCGTTGGGTTTGTCGACGGTGCGGGTGACGAGATCGACCAGCACCAGGAAGACGGCGCCGGCCAGCACCGAGACGGGGAGCATTTTGCGCTGGTCGGGGCCGACCACGAGTCGCACGGCGTGCGGGACGATCAGGCCGACGAAGCCGATCCCGCCCGCGACGCTCACGACCGTGGCGGTGAGCAGGGACGACGCCACGAGCAGCAGGATCCGGAGCCGGTGGACGTTCACGCCGAGCCCGGCCGCGGTGTCGTCGCCGACCGACAGCGCGTTCATCGAACGTCCCCGGGTCAGCAGCCACGCGGTGGTCAGGGCGATGGCGGCCGCGGGGACGCCGAGGTCGTCCCAGGAGGCGCCGGAGACCGAGCCGAGCAGCCAGAACATCACGCGGCGCAGCTCGGTGGGGTTGGACTGGAGCTGGAGGTAGCTGGTGGCGGCGTTGCCGAGCGAGGCGACCGCGACCCCGGCCAGCACCAGGCTGCCGCCGAGCAGGCGGCCGCCTCGCTGGGCCATCGCGAACACGATGGCGAGTCCGAGCAGTGAGCCGGCGAACGCCGCTCCCGCGACACCGAGGCCCGCGACGAGCGCGCCGCCGGTGGTCATCGCGATCACCGCTCCCAGCGACGCTCCCGCCGAGACGCCGAACAGGTACGGGTCGGCCAACGGGTTGCGCACCAACGACTGCAGGCACACCCCGGCCAGGCTGAGCCCACCGCCCGCCACCGCGGCCAGCAGCACCCGCGGCGTGCGGAAGTCCCACACGATCTGGTTCTCCAACGGGTCGATGCCCGTCGTGTCACCGCCGAGGTGGCTCCAGAGGATGCCGATGACGCGGGTTACCGGGACCTCGACCGTGCCGGTGCCGATGGCGAACGCGACCGACAGCACGAGGGTGACGCCCAAGCCTGCCAGCAGGAGCACGTAGCCGGAGCCGGAAACCGCGTGCGGGCTACGGGTTTCCGTGCGCTGCATCCGCGATCTTCTTCACTGCCAGGGCGTTGAGCGGCCCGAGGTAGACGCTGTCCGACACCGACGTGTACTTCTTGCTCTTCGAAGCGCCCCACTGCGGGAACTTCGTGAAGAGCTCCTGCGCGAGCACGTCGGCCTTCTCCGACTCCTGGTAGACGCCCACCACCAGGAGGTCGACCTGGGCGGACGCCAGTGCTTCCACGTTGATCTCGGCGAGCTCGGCGTTCGTCTTGCCCGCGAAGGAGTTCACTCCACCGGCACGAGCGACGATGTCGTCGAAGATGCCTCCGGCGAACACCGCCGGAAGCCCATTGCTGTTCATCATCGACATGCCGGGGTAGACGACCAGGACGTTCTTCCTGGGTTTGCCCTTGACGCTCTGCGCGATCTTGTCGATGTCCGCGCGAGTGCCGTTCACGAGGTCGGCCGCGCGTTGCTGGACGTCGAAGATCCGGCCCAGTTGCAGGAGGAGCTCGCTCGACGACTCGACTGACTGGTCCCGGTACCTCTGCTGGTCGGCGGGGCTCGCGCCGGGGTCGCCGTTGCCGCAGTTGGCCGGCGTGACGTAGCTGGTGATACCGGCCCGGGTGAGCTGGTCGCGGGTGATCGAGCCGGTCTTGTCGTCGAACCCTCCCGCCCAGGTGGAGATCACGAGGTCGGGCTTGAGCGCCAGCACCTGCTCGCGTGGGACCTCGAAGTTGTCGTTGAGCGTGAGACCACCGGTGGGGACGGCTTTGACCTTCGCGACCAGCGACGGGTCGTCGGACACGCCGTAGGACTGGCTGTTCGCCGCGATCCTGTCCTGGATGCCCAGGGCGATGAAGCTCTCCACCTCGGCCACCGAGGCGCCGTTGAGCAGCAGCACGCGGCTGGGTGCCTTGTCGAAGGTCAGCTTCCGGCCGCAGTTCTCGATCGTCAGCGGGTAGGTCGTCGGCGCGGCGGTCGCGGGCGCGGGAGCGCTGGTCTCCCTGGCCGGACCGGTGGTCGACCCTGCGCTGCCGCACGCGCTCAACACGGCGAGAGCGGCGGCCAGTGTCAGCGCGACGCCACGGCGGGCGGGCGGGTTGGTGGTCACGACAGAGTGGTCGAGCGGCAGTTCCGAAAAGTTCCGGGGCAATTTTCCTTCCGCGACAGGGGAAGCCCACCAGTGGTCATGGTCACCCACCTTCGAGCGGCACCCCGCGGCGGCGGTTCGAGCCAGCTAGTACTCGATCACCAGGCGGGCCCGGACGCGGTTGGCCAGGACGTCGGTGAACGCCTGGTTGATCTCCTCCAGCTTCCGGGGCTCGGCCGTCACCGTGGTCCGGCCGGCCGCGTGCAGGGTGAACACCTCCACCAGGTCCTTGCGGGTGCCGACGATCGAGCCGATCACCGAGATGCCGCGGGTCACCGCCTCGAAGATCGGTACGGGGAGGACGCCGCCGACCGGCAGACCTACGCAGACCAGGCGGCCGCCGCGGCGCAGGGAGGCGAGTGCGTGTTCGTACGCGCTCGGCTCCGCCGACAGTGCCAGGGCCACGTCCGCGCCGCCCTGGGCGCGGATCACCGCCGCCGGGTCCGCCGTGGTCGCGTCGATCACCTGCTCCGCGCCCAGGTTCCCGGCCAGCGCGAGTTTGTCCGCTTCCACGTCGACGGCGGTGACGAAGCCTCCGGCGTGGCGGGCGTACTGGATGGCCAGGTGGCCCAGGCCGCCCACGCCGAACACGGCGACGCGGTCCGCGAGACCGACTCGGCCTGCTCGGACGGCCTTGTAGCTGGTCACTCCCGCGCAGGTGAGCGGGGCCGCGTCCAGTGGTGTCACGCCGTCGGGCACGGAGACGGCGTAACGCGCGTCGGCCACCGCGTACTCCGCGTACCCGCCGTCGATCGAGAAGCCCGTGTTCCGCTGCGACTCGCACAGCGTCTCCCAGCCGGACACGCAGAACCCGCACTGGCCGCACGCCGAACCCAGCCACGGCAGGGCCACGCGCTGCCCGATCATGCTCGCGGGCACTCCGCGGCCTGCCCGCTCCACGATGCCGACGCCTTCGTGGCCGGGGATCAGCGGCAGCGCCGGTTCGACCGGCCAGTCGCCGTACGCTATGTGAATGTCCGTGTGGCAGATTCCGCACGCCTCCATGCGGACCAAGATCTGTTGATCGCCGGGTTCGGGAACCGGCACATCCCGCAATTCCAACGGAGCCGACAAATCGGTTACGACGGCAGCGCGCATGAATACCCCTTCACCAGACGGCCCCGACGGCGGCAGCCGCAGACGGGTCCGTTCCCCTCCCCAGGTGAACGTTGCGCAGCATAGCGGAAGCCCACGACGTGAGCACCCTGCTTCCGAACCCGGGACGCACGTGATCACGTTCGAAAAAGACAAAGAAATGCGCCTTGATCGGCGTTGTCCCGTTGTACACTCGCTTATCGGGGATGATTTCGGAATCCGGCCGCGATCGACGGCGGGAATTTCAGGCGGAACAGTGCCGAGGTGGGCGATGTCTGCTCTTTTCGCGTCCGGTGGAAACCGTGTGACGGGTGAGCCGGCCGGCGCGCTCGTCGCGGGCGCCTTCGCGGTGGTGATGCTCGGCGCCACGCTGCCCACTCCGCTGTACCCCCTCTACCAGCGGGTGTTCGCGTTCGGCGAAGGTGTCACGACGCTGGTGTTCGCCGTCTACGCCGCCGGGGTCGTCGGCGCACTGCTCGTGGCCGGGGGCTGGTCGGACCAGGTCGGCCGGCGGCCGGTGCTGCGCGCGGGGGTGGTCCTGTCCGGTCTGTCCGCCGTGACCTTCCTGGTCGCCGACGCGCCCGGCTGGCTGTTCGCCGGCCGGGTGCTGTCCGGGCTGTCGACGGGCCTGTTCACGGGGACGGCGACCGCGGCGATCCTGGACTTCGCCCCCGGCACCGGGAAACGCCGGGCGAGCCTGGTCGCGGCCGCGGCGAACGCGGGTGGCCTCGGCGCCGGGCCCGTGCTGGCCGGCGTGCTCGCGCAGTACGCGCCGCGGCCGCTCGCGCTGTGCTTCGTGGCCGACCTGGTCCTGGTCGTCCTGGCCGCCGTCTGCGTCGAAGCCGTGGCGGAACCCGTGCGGCGCACCGGGAAACCGCGGTTGCGCCCGCAGCGGATCGCGGTGCCGGGAGAGGTCCGGGGCGTGTTCGTCCGCGCGGTGGTGGCCGGGTTCGCCGGCTTCGCGGTGCTGGGGTTGTTCACCGCGGTCTCCCCCGCGTTCCTCGGCACCGTCCTGCACCAGGGCGACCACGCGGTCACGGGAGTGGTGGTGCTGTCGGTGTTCGCCGCCTCGATCCTCGGCCAGGCCTGGTCGTCGACGCTCGGCACCCGGCGCGCGCTGACGACCGGATGCGCCTTGCTGGCCGTCGGCACGACTCTGGCCGCAACGAGCCTGCCGGCCGCTTCTCTCGCGATGCTGGTCGCGGGCGGGGTCGTCGCGGGAACCGGACAGGGACTGACATTCCGGGCCGGGCTCGGTTCGGTGGCCGAATGCACGCCTGCGGAACAACGCGGTGCGGTGACGTCCGGCTACTTCGTGGCGTTCTTCGCCGGTATCTCGATTCCCGTGATCGGGGTCGGAATCGCCGCGGAGGCGTTCGGTCTCGTCGTTTCCGGAACGATTTTCGCGGCATTCCTCGCGGTGACCGCGACTGTCGCGTTACTGCTGACCGCCCGGCGCTGACGGGAATCCGCCCGGCTCGTCGAGAAGGTGTTCCCGCGAAGGCTGGTGGGCGGTCCGGAGCTCGGCGCGGCGGATCTTGCCGGACGTCGTCTTCGGCAGCACGGCGAATTCCAACCGGCGGATCCACTGGTGCGGCGCCAGGTTCCCGGCCGCGAAGCGCAGGATCGACCGGGCGGTCTCCGCCGACGGCGGGCACCCCTCGGCCGGCGTCACGAACGCCTTCGGGACCACCAGGCCGATCGGGTCCGGGGCGGGCACGACCGCGGCCTCGGCGACGGCGTCGTGCCGCAGGAGCACGCTCTCGAGCTCGAACGGTGAAATCCGGTAGTCGTAGGACTTGAACACGTCGTCGGACCGGCCCACGTAGGTGAGGTAGCCGTCGGCGTCCCGCTGGGCGACGTCGCCCGTGTGGTAGACGCCGCCCGAGAACGTGCGCGCGTTCTTCTCGGGGTCGCCGAGGTAGCCGGGCATCACCCCGACCGGCCGGTCGGCGAGGTCGACGCAGATCTCGCCCTCGTCGCCGGGCTCGCCGGTGGCCGGGTCGAGCAGCACGATCCGGTAGCCGGGCAGGGGTTTGCCCATCGAACCGGGCCGGACGGGCAGTCCGGGGCTGGTGCCGATCTGCGCGGTCGTCTCGCTCTGTCCGTAGCCGTCGCGCACGGTGAGCCCCCAGGCCCGCCGGACGCGGTCGATGACCTCGGGGTTGAGCGGCTCGCCGACGCTGCCGGCTTCGCGCAGCGCGGCCGGGCGGTGCCCGAGGTCGCGCTGCAGCAGCATCCGCCACACGGTCGGAGGAGCGCAGAACGTGGTGGTGCCCTGGGAGACCAGCGCGTCGAGGACCTCCGGCGCCGCTGCGACACCACCCCGGACCGTCAGCAGGGTCGCCTCGGCGTCGAACGGCGCGAAGAAGCTGCTCCAGGCGTGCTTGGCCCAGCCCGGCGCCGAGATGTTCAGGTGCCGGTCCCCCGGCAGCAGCCCGTTCCAGTACATGCTGGACAGGTGACCGACCGGGTAGCTGGTGTGCGTGTGCAGGGCCAGTTTGGGCCGTGAGGTGGTGCCCGAGGTGAAGTACAGGAACAGCGGGTCGTCCGCGTCCGTGGCGCGGTCCGGGGTGTAGTCGGACGACTCCGCACCGGCGTCGTCGTAGGGAGCCCAGCCGGGCACCGGCGCTCCGACGCAGATCCGGGTCAGGTGGTCGGCGATGCCCGCGAACCGGCCGGTGAGCGCGTCGGCGGTGACGACGTGCCCGACCCCGCCCCGCTCCAGGCGGTCGGCCAGGTCACCGGCGGAGATCGTCGTGTAGGCCGGGACGACGACCGCGCCGAGTTTCATCGCGGCCAGCAGGACCTCCCACGTCGCGAGCTGGTTGTCCAGCATGACGAGCACCCGGTCGCCGCGCGCGACCCCACGCCCGCGCAACCAGTTGGCCACCTGACCGGACCGCTGGGACAGCTCCGCGTAGGTCGCCGACGTCACCGCGTCGCCGTCCACGATGCGCACGGCCTCCCTCGCGCTGTCCCCGGCCACCGGGTCGAACCAGTCGAGGGCCCAGTTGAACCTCTCGAACCGCGGCCACCGGAACCGGGCGCACGCGGCGTCGTGGTCCTCGCGCAGGTCCAGCAGCAGGTCCCGCGCGGCCCGGAACCGTTCGTTCTCAGCGGCGCCCATGATCGCCTCCCGCCACGCACACCAGCCGCCGGCCGACGTGGACCTTCTCGCCGTGGGCGAACCCGTTCCCGGCCGGCCCGGCGGCGGTCGTGGCCGAGCCGGCCAGGACGTCGGCCGCGATGGCGTCCGCGTCGGCGTGGAACGCGCTCAGCGGCCCCGGCCGTCCGTTGCCGATCTGCGTGAACCACCGCAGGTTCTCGGTGGGGATGCCGAGCACGTACAGGTCCGGGTGCGCCCGCCCGTCGGCACCGATCGCGTGGAACGGCGCACGGGTGGTGGCCACCGCGCCGGTGGCGAACCGGTCGCCGGTGCCCGGCGTGGCGTTGACGTACTCGGAGATCAGGCCGTCGGCGAGGAGCTGACGCGTCAGCGGCGAAGCGTCGTGCCGCACCGAAGGCCTGGGGATGCGGGCGTCGATCAGCGTGGTGACGACCTGGGCGGTGTCCTCGACCTGCGGGGAGTCCAGCAGGAAGCCGCCGGGGGCGAGGCCCACCCGCAGGGACGGTCCGGCCAGGTGCAGCACCCCGGCCTCGACGAGCGCCCGCACCTGGGCGGTCCGGACCGCGGGAGGACCGGCCGAGACCATCGTGTTGATCGGGGTGAACCAGCCGAGGAAGTCGTCCCGGTGGGACCCCGGCCGCAGACCGCCGTGGTCCACCGCGGCGCGCACGGCACCCCGCAGGTCGCGGAGGATGTCCAGCGCTGCCTTGACCGGTCCGTGCACGTTGCCCTGCCGGGCTTCCGCGAGGTCGTCCCGGAGCAGGCCGAGGACGTGCCGGTGGAACTCGTCGCGGCCCGTCCAGTGCCGGCCGGAGAACGGCCGGGCCGTCCGCTCGAGGTCGATCGGGACGGCGTGCGCGATCCCGAACTCGACCAGCGCCTTCTCGAAGACCTCCGACCGCCTCCGCCGGGCGCAGGCCAGGTGGACGCGGGCGAACTGGGCGGCGGCCTCCTCGCCGGCGCGGTCGCGGACGAGGGTCGTGTAGTACACGTGCTCGACTTCGAGCTGCAGCAACGGAAGCACGTCGCGGCGGAAGTCGAGCTGGGCGGAGCCGGTCTGGCGCCGGGCCCGGCGCCGGGCCTCCGCGAGCGCGCCGGGGGTGAGGAACCTCGGTTCGTACCGGTACTTCGGGGCTTTCTGGTTGACCCCGCGGGCGAGCATCGGCAGGCCGCTGCGGGATCCCGCGAAGATCCGCGGTTCCCGGCCGCTCGGCCGGTAGCGGACGTCGCCGGAGGGCCCGCTGCCGAACTCGCCGCCGCGGCCGACGGTCAGTGCCATGACGACGTCGAGGAAGGTCAGTCCGAGCCCGACGACGCCGACCGGCTCGCCGGCCCGCACCGGTGCGAGGTCGAGGTCGGCGGCCGAGTCGCCGCGGACGTACCGCACGTCCGGCAGACCGGCGGCGTGCTCGATCAGTGCCCGCTCCTCCGCACCGGGGACGGTGACCGGGTGTCCGGTGGTGAGCACGAGCTTGTCGGCGAAGACGATCCGGCCCGACCGCGTGACCAGGCGGAGCCGGCCGTCGCGCCGCTCGACCCGCTCCACCCTGGACTGGACCGAGTGGACGGTCACGTGGTCGGGCTTGTGCGCGACGAGGTTGTCGAAGACGTCGCGCAGGTATTTGCCGTAGCAGGCTCTGGGCGCGTACCCGCTCTCCCCCATGTCCGTCCACTGTGGACCTGCTCCGCCCGCCGAGAGCCATTGGTGCAGTGAGGGGCCCGCACCCGCTCTCGGGGGCCCGTCGTCGGGGTCGCCGGAGTACATGCTCACCTCACCGGCGGCGGTGTTCATCAGGAACCAGGGCGGCTGGTCGGTGCGCCAGATGCGGCCGGCACCGGGCTCGCCGGGGTCGACGACCCAGATGGACACCGCCGGGCCCGGCCGGTCCGCGAGCCGCACCAGCAGGCGTTCGAGCACCGACAGCCCGCGCGGGCCCATGCCGGTGATCGCGACGACGAGTTCGGAGCGGGTCTTCGACATGGCAGATCTCCCCTGGTGTTGTGCGGAATGTGCGAGTGGTGCCGTGGCGCTCAGACGAAGTCGGCGACCGCGCGGGCGGGTGCCCGGACGCCGCCGAGCTGGAGCCGGCCGAGCAGCGGGCCGGTCATGGCCGTCGTCACCAGCGTCATCGCGACGAACATGACGAACAGGTCCTGGCCGATGATGCCGAGCGACAGTCCCGCGGAGACGACCACCAGCTCGGTCAGGCCCCGGCAGTTGACCATGACGCCGAGCCCGGCCGACTCCCGCCAGGTCAGCCCGGTCAGCCGGCCGACGAGCGCGGTCGTGCCCAGCTTGCTGCCGATGGCCACCAGGACCATCAGCCCGCACGTCAGCAGGTCTCGCGGGTCGCCCAGGAAACCGACGTGCACGCTGAACCCGATCACCGCGAAGAAGAGCGGGAGGACGACGGTCACCCCGCGCCCGACCGTGCGGGCGAGGTCGCGCACCACGCGGTTCTCCCGCGGGAGGATCACGCCGGCCAGCAACGCGCCGAAGATCGCGTGGACGCCGATCCAGTCGGTGACGGCCGCCCCGGAGAGCGCGCAGAGCACCAGCGCCGCGGTCGAGACCCGCCGCCAGCCGGCGTTGTCCTCGGCGGCGGCCAGGAGGTGGCGCAGTGCCGGACGGACGAGGACGAGCGTCACGGCGACGAACAGGACGAGCCACCCCGCGGTGGGCAGGACCGCGGCCGCCGACCCGCCGTGGGCCAGCGCGACCACCACGATCAGCAGGCACCACGAGAGGGCGTCGCCCACCCCCGCGGTGGCCAGGCCGAGCGTGCCGATCCGGGTCTGGACCAGGCCGTGCCCGGCGAGGATCCGGACCAGCACGGGGAACGCGGTGATGCTCATCGACGTGCCGACGAAGAGGAGGAACGGGAGCGGTCCGACGCCCGCCGGCCGGTACGCGGCGGCCAGCCCGGCCGCGAGCAGGAGCCCGCAGGCGAACGGGACGGCCACCATCGTCGTTCCCAGCGCGGCCACCCGCCGCCCCGATCCGCGCAGCAGGTCCAGCGGGAGGTCGGCGCCGAGGAGGAAGACGAAGTAGATGATCGCCAGCTGCGCGACCAGGCCGAGGTGGGGCACCAGGACCGGCGGGAACAGGAAGTGCTGGGCCTGCGGTGCGACCTGGCCCAGCAGGGTCGGGCCCAGCGCGATGCCCACGGCCATCTCGCCGATGACCCGCGGCTGGCGGCACCGGGTCGAGACCCAGCCGCCCAGGCGCCCCGCCACGATGATCAACGCGGTGGCGAGGAGGAACCGCAGGACGAGCACCCAGCCGCCGTGCCGGAGGGCCGCCAGCTGTCCGAAGGCCGGGACGGCGTGGACCATGCCCGCCGCCACGGCGGCCACGATCACGGCGACGGCCGCGGTGGTGCGCCCGTGCCCGGTGGGTTCGCGGGGTGCTTTCATGGTTGCGGCTTTCACGAGATGAAGTCGTAGGAGAGGAAAGCGGCGTCGTCGTCCTCGGCCCAGGTCCCGTAGCGCCGCATGCCGTACAGCAACGGAGCCGGGCTGCGCAGGCTGGTGATCCTGGTGACCTCCGCCAGGACGACGACGTGGTCGCCGACCGTGTGACAGGTCCTCAGCCGGCAGTCGGCGATGGTGTGCGCCGCCTGGGACAGGTGCGGGCCGCCGCCCGGCACGGCGGCCCAGGCGATCCGGTCGAACCGGTCGGCGGCGCCCGAGCCGAACAGCTCGGCGGTCGGCCGCGCGCTGCGGTGCAACAGGTTCACCGACAGGGCCGCGGTGTCCAGGACGGCGTCCAGGGTGGGGCTGCCGTGGCGCAGGCAGACGAGCAACGTGGGCGGGTCGAGGGCGACGCTGCACAGCGACGTGCACGTCATCCCCCGCGGGCTGCCGTCGGCGGCCAGCGCCGTGACGACCGAGACCCCGGTGGGGAACCCGGCCATCAGGCGCCGCACGTCGACGCCGGCCGGCGCGCTCACGAGCTTTCCTCCGCCTTGGCGACGGCCATGTTCTCCAGCGCGTTGAGCATGCGCGGACCGATGTCCGCCGGTGCGCTGGTACGGGCCCACAGCTTCGCGCCGTCGATCCGGTCCGGCGTCATGTGGTAGCAGCCGTTCTCCGGCAGGCCGAACTGGTCCGCGTACGGGAAGAAGTCCGCTTTCCGCACGGCGTCGAGGATCTCCGCGGCGGCGGCCGACGGCGCCAGCGCGCCCCGCTCGACCTCCTCGCAGAGCTCACGGGTCCGGGTGCCCAGCCGCACGAACGCCTCGCTGATCGGCAACGGGGACCCGGGGTGGCCGTACCCCTCCGCCTCGACGAAGACGCTGTCGTCGCCGGAGAGCCGGAACCGGTGATGCGCGTCCTCGAGCATCATGTTGCCGCTCATCGTGCCGAGCATCCAGGTCCGGTTGACGGCGTTCCACAGCTCGTAGTCGCCGAACCCGACGAACGAGCTGTAGACGAGGTCGTCGTGGAAGTCGAACAGGCCCTGCTGCAGCTGTTCGACGTGGGCGAACCGCTCGGTGGACCAGTCGCCGTCACGTGCGGCCGCGATCAGCCGCCACCCGAGGGCGTTGACCACCGAGAGGGTGTTCGCCAGCCCGCGCGAGTAGAGCGCGTCGATGAACCCGGCGGCGTGCGAGGTGAGGCAGTACCGCTCGCCGACGACCTTCTTCGCCGAGTACTGCAGCCGTCCGGTGGAGACCCAGGGACGCACCGCCTTCGCCCCCTCGAACTGCCAGGCGATCTCCGGGAAGCGGCGCAGGAAGTCCGCGAACTCGCGCTCGGGCGGCAGGTCGCCCTTCGGGTACTTGCGCGGGTCCAGGGTCAGGCCCACGCTGCACAACGGGTTGAGCGCGCCGGGGTGGTTGTCGAACGGGATCACCCACAGCCAGCCGCCGTCGAAGACGTGGTGCAAAGTCCCGTGGTGCCAGGGGTTCGGCTGCTCGTGCCGCCGGCCGGTGGGTGACTCGTCGAACGGGCGCACGCCGATCATGTGCGTGAAGAGGCACCGCGAGTGCGTCCGTGCCCGCGTCGGGGTCTCGCGCAGGTCGAACCGTTCCGCCAGCGGCGACCGGTACCCGCTGCCGTCCACGACGTAGGCGGCGCGGAACTCCTCGCCGCGGTCCGACCGCAGCACGGCGCCTTCCGCCGGATCGATGTCGACGTCGGTGATCCTGGTCGCCAGCCGGGCGTCGGCGCCGTAGCCCACCGCGACGTGGAACAGGTAGGCGTCGACGTCCTGGCGGAACAGGTGCGACTCGGTGCGGAACGCGATCGGGACCACCAGCTGGTTGACCTGCCGGGGGTCCTGCGGCTCGCCCTCGCTGTGGTACACGAAGCCGAAGTTCTGCTTCTGCCCGCAGCCGGGCGCGACCTTGACGGTGCCGTCGTGGTGGGACAGTGCTTTCAGCTCGGGCACGTCGTAGCGGTCGGCGATCAACCGCATCATCCCCGACGTGTAGGGGATGGTCGACTCGCCGACGGCGAACCGCGGGTGGGTGCCGGCGTCGACGATCAGCACCTTCACCCCGTTGCGGGCCAGTACCGCGCCCAGCATCCCACCGGCCATGCCGCTGCCGAGGATGACCACGTCGTACCGGTCCGCCGCGGCGGGGTCGATTGCCGGCACCGGACTCACCTTTCCCTTCCTGGTTTCTGTTCCGGGCGCGAGGTCGGTCCGGCCCGGCCGTGCCGAATGCTCAGTAGCCGTTGCCGGTCAGCCACCGGACGACGCCCAGCGGGTCGTTGATCACGACGAGCGGGTCGATGATGGGCCAGATGTAGCGCAGCCCCTCGCCGTCGAGCCGGAAGAAGTTGTGCACCGTGTACTGCGCGCCCTTCGTGGTCGTGATCTGCCACAGGCCGCTGGCGGTCGGGAAGTCCACATTGGTGTTGAGCACCCTGACCGCCAGCACCCGGCTCGACACGGGACCGATGAAGCTCTCGACCTCGTCGCGGCCCTTGAGGGCGAGCCTGTTGATGGGCGCGAGGAACTCGACCTCGCTGGAGAACTGGACCTTCGAGAAGTCGTGGGTCTCGAACGCGCGGAAGTACGACTCGATGATCTTGCGGTAGGTCTCCTTGTCGAGCTGTTTGCCGTTGGCCACCGGGACGGTGAGCGGCGGGTAGGTGTCGCCGGCGTCCTTGACCGCCGGCGTCTGGGTCGTGGGCATGCGTGCTCCAGTGGTGGTTTCTTTGCGCGAGAACAGGTTCAGGCGGTCGGGCCCGCGGCGTTGGCCGCCTTGAGGCCGTTGGTGGCGATGTCGTCGGCCACGTCCATGCCGAGCTTGACGCCGCCGATGTTGCGCGAGAGGTCGACGTCGCCGTCCTCGTCCACGGCGAACGCGTCGAAAACCCAGTGCACGCCGAGGAAAACCCGGCTGAAGCCCTGCTCGATCATCATCTGCCACATGCCGCCGGGGAACGTGCGCACGACGCGCGTCCGGACGTTCCCGGTCGTGTCGGTGCTGATGCCGTCGAGCTCGTCGGAGACGAACTCGAGGTTGTCCGCCAGGTTGTCCGGGCCGTACTGGGTCTGGCCGTAGAAGTGCCGGACGGTCTGGAACGCCGCGCCGCCCTCCGTCGCGTGGCCCGACGGGTACGCGGGGAAGCTCGGCGTGAAGTTCCGGCCACCGGTGACGTTGGTCGCCTGGGCCCCGAGCGGGAGCCAGAACGGGTCGGCGTCCGAGTCCAGCGCGGCGTCGCCCACCCCGGCCGGGCCGGTGGAGGAGTCGTGCTCCCGGATCCCGAGCACCGGGCGCCACAGGTCGTAGACGTACTTGTCGGCCCAGCAGAGGATGGTGGCGTCGGCGATGGCCGCGTTGACCAGAGCGAACAGCCGGGCGTTCTGCGCGGTGTCGTTGCCCTGCGCGACCGCGACCTTGCGGATGATCTGGTTGTACAGCCGCGTCGGCGTGCCGACGCCGCTGGCGGCCTCGTATCCCCAGAACAGGCCGATGGCGGTCTCGTTGGGCGTGCGCTCGGAGAACAGGTCGGCCGGGAGTGTGCCCATCAGGTGCGGCGCGATGCCCTTGGCGCGGACCTGCTTGACGGCCTGCTCGTACTCGGCGCTGCCCAGCTCCGGCGGCGCGTCGAGGTGGTGGCGGGAGGTCGCCGCGAAGCAGGCGGACTGCGCACCGTAGAACGGCCCGTAGAAGCCCTGCTTGGGGTTGTCGGGGTCCTGCCGGTGGTGTCCGGGTGCGACCGAGAAGCTGTGCCCGTTGTCGCCGAAGCCGGGGTCGTTCTTGCGCAGCGCGAGGACCTTGGCGGCCACCTTGCGGCCGAAGTCGTGGCCAGCCACGTCCGCCTTGCCGGCGATCAGGCCGGCCGCGGTGTGCTTGGCGTCGAAGAACGTCTTCTGCGTCGGGTAGAGGGCGCTGAGCGTGGCGTGCGCGGCACTGGCGATCGCCGCGGCGGCGTCGGCCTCGGTGGACACCTCGGGCAGGTCGTCGCCCAGGTAGGGCTCGTACTGCCCGGTGTGGATGCCGAAGTAGGCGTCGTGCATGGCCAGGTGCACGATCGCGTTGGCGCGGGCTCCGCCGGGTCCGCCGCGGACGCCGAGCTCGCTCGCCGGGAGCGTCGTGTGCGTGGTCCGGTCGGCCTCTGCGGCGACTTCGTTCCAGTACAGGATGGGATCCATCGGTGGTTTTACCTCCGTCGACGGCGGCCGCGCGGGCCTGGCCGTTCTGGTTGAACGTTCTCCCCAACGACTGTCGCCGCGGCCGGATGGCGTGGCGTGAGTAGTCGGCTACTCAGCTCCCCGACGTGCTCGCGCCGGGAAACTGCCGCCCCACAGGGGTATCTGCGCCCGGGCTCGGCACACCGTGTCCATGACGTCGTCGGTGAGGAGACCATCGGAGGAACTGCATGACCGCGGTGCGCGACGACCCGCTGACGTCCGCGACCGGGGCCTGGCCCCTGGCCGGGCGGGCCGAGGAGCTGACCCGGATCGCCGCCTCGATCCGCCGGCGGGACGGTCCTGCCGGGATCGTGCTGATCGGCGCGCCGGGTGTGGGCAAGACCCGCCTGGCGGGGGAAGCGCTGACGGCGGCGCGGCAGCGGGGCGCGCGCGTCCGGTGGGTGACGGGCACGGCTTCGGCGCGAGCGCTGCCCCTGGGGGCCTTCACGACGACCTTGCGACTCGCCGACCCGGATCCGGCGCGGCTGGTGTCGCAGGCCGCCGAGGCGTTGCTGGCGGGGGCCGGCCCGGCAGGGGTCGTTCTGGTGGTCGACGACGCGCATCTGCTCGACGAGGTGTCCGCGGTGCTGGTGCACCAGCTCGTGCTGCGCAGGGCGGCGAGCGTGGTGCTCACGTTGCGCACCGGGCGCCCAGCGCAGGACGCGGTGACGGCGTTGTGGAAGGACGGTCACCTGCCGCGGCTGGAGGTCGAACCGCTGTCGTTCGAGGAGACCGCGGACCTGGTGGAGACGAGGCTGGGCGGCCCGGTGGACACCACGTCGGTGCGGCGGCTGTGGTCCACCACCAAGGGCAACGCGCTGTACCTGCGGCAGCTGGTCGACCACGAGCTGGTCACCGGGCGGCTGCGCGAGTCCGCCGGGGTGTGGCGGCGGTCGGGGCAGCTCACGTTGTCGCCGGCCCTGGTGGAGCTGGTGTCGGCGCGGATCGGCGAGCTGCCGCGGCGCCAGCACGGCGTGCTCGACCTGCTCGCGTTCGGCGGTGCGATGGAGGTGCCGCTGCTGACGGACCTGACCGGCGCGCACGCGCTGGAGGAGGCGGAGGCCAGGGGGTTGATCGAGGTGCTGCCGCTGGGACGCCGGTGGGTGGCCCGGCTGGCCGACCCGATGATCGCCGAAGTGCAGCGGGGACGCACGGGCGCGCTGTACGCCCGGCGGCTGCGCCTGCGGATCGCGGCCGCGCTGAGCGCGTCGGGTGGCCGGCGCGCCGACGATCCCTTGCGGCACGCGGTGCTGTTGCTGGACTCCGACGCGCGACCCGACGCCGCGTTGCTCACCGCCGCTGCCCGCCGGGCTGTCGAACGCGGTGATCTCCTGCTGGCCGAGCGGCTCGCCAGGACCGCGGTGTCGGCCGGCGGCGGCTTCGAACCGCGGCTGCTGCTGGGCAGCGCGCTCGGCTGGACCGGCCGGGTGGCCGAGGCCGGCAGCGAGTGGGCCGCTCTGACCGGCCTGGCGCGCACGGGCGTCCAGCAGGCGCAGGCCGCGGTGGTCCGGGCGAAGGTGCTGGCGTGGTCGGGAAGTCCGGCGGAGGCGGAGGCCGAGCTCGACGCCGCGGTCGACGCCGCCACCGACGAGGCCGCCGACCTGGTGCTGACCGGTGTCCGGTCGGTCCTGGACGCCTACCTGGGCCGCACGGAGCGGGCCGCCAGGACCGGTGGCGAGGTGCTGGCCCATCCGCGGTGCCCACCCGCCGCGGTGCCGTGGGCCAGCTGGGGGCTGTCGCTGGCGCACGGCGGGCTCGGGCGGCTGGACGAGGTCGAGGCGGCGTTGCGGAGGATGGAGTCCGACGCGCCGGGAGCAGGGCTGCACCAGTGGGGCGTGGTGGTGATGTCGGCGATGCGGGGGCTGCTGCTGGCCGGCCTGCCGGACCAGGCGGACCGGCTCGAGCAGCGCTTCCGGGACCGGTGCCCGGACTCGCCTGGCCGGCCCGTGGACGTCTTCACGAGCTTCATGGCGGCGGAGTCGGCGCTCTTCCGCGGCCAGGTGGGAACGGCGGCGCGCGGGTATCGCCAGGCCGTGGCGGCCCAGCAGGGCGCGGATGCCAACGGCTGGTCGTTCACCGGGCTGGTGGGACTCACCACCGCGCTGGGGATGCACGGTGATCCGGCGCCCGCGCGGCGGGCCCTGCCGGCGATGACGGCCGAGCACCATCCCACCTACGTCTACCTGGCCCCGGACGTGCTCCTGGCCCGCGCGTGGGTGGCCGCCGCCGAGGGCAGCGTGAGCGAGGCGACCGCGCTGGCCCGCAAGGCGGCCGAGGTGGCCGTCTCACAGCGGCAGCCGGCGGTGGAGGTCCTCGCGCTGCACACGGCCGTCCGCTTCGGCGACAGCACGGTGGCCGACCGGCTGGCCCGGCTGGCGACCGAGGTGAACGGACCCCGCGCCCGGATCGCGGCCGAACACGCCGGGGCGCTGGCTGCCGACGACGGTCCGGGACTGCAGGCCGTCTCGGTGCGGCTGGAGCAGATGGGCGCCCTGCTCCTGGCCATGGACGCGGCCGCGCAGGCGGCGACCTCCTACGCGCGCCACAACCGGCGCGGCTCGGCCCAGACGGCGACGGCGCGCGCCCGCCGGCTCGCGGAAGCCTGCGAAGGCGCTCGGACTCCCGCACTGGTCGCGCTGGCCGCGCCACCGAAGATCACGCGGCGGCAGCGCGAGATCCTCACGCTCGCGGCGGGCGGCCTGTCCAACGGGGACATCGCCCAGCGACTGGTGGTGTCGGTGCGCACGGTGGAGAACCACCTGTACCGGGCGTGTGCGCAGCTCGGCATCTCCCACCGCGCGGAGCTGGCCGCGCTGTGCGGGGAGGACGGCACCTTCGCCGGCTCGTCCGAGTAGTCCCGCTCGACCTCTGGCCACACAGGGAACGAGCGCACGCGCAGCGACCCGAACCGGCAATCGATGTGCCGCACGTCACCGTGGGCCGCAGGTCGGAATCGGTTCAGGGGCGGCGGGGTTCTGGATGACATGACGACGATTGGCATCATCGGCAGTGGCAACATCGGAAGCACCGTGGCGCGGCTGGCGGTGGCCGCCGGGCACGACGTGGTGTTGAGCAACTCGCGTGGCCCGGAGACCCTGCAGGACCTGGTGGCCGAGCTGGGGCCGAAGGCGCGCGCCGCGACCTCCGCGGAGGCGGCCGCGGCCGGCGACGTCGTGGTGGTGACGGTGCCGTTGCGGGCGTACCGGGACGTTCCGGTGGAGCCGCTGGCGGGCAAGGTGGTCATCGACACCAACAACTACTACCCGGACCGCGACGGCGTCTTCGACGAGCTGGAGGACGGCTCCACCACCACGGGTGAGCTGCTGCAGAAGCACCTGCCGGAAGCGCACGTGGTGAAGGGCTTCAACAACATCTGGGCCGGGCACCTGGGTGACCTGGCACGTCCGGCGGGGAGCGCGGACCGGTCGGCGCTGCCGATCTCCGGTGACGACGCGGCCGCCAAGCAGGCCGTCACCGAGCTCTTCGACAGCCTCGGCTACGACACCGTGGACGCCGGACCGCTCGCCGAGAACTGGCGCACCCAGCGGGACACCCCGGTGTACGTGACTCCTTACGGCGCTTACGGGGAGCTCCCCGGTACCCGGGCGAGCACGCAGGTCATCCGTGAGGCGCTCGCCGCGGCGAAGTGAGGGATGCCGGTCCGGCGACGGCTCGCCTCCGCTGCTCGGTCGCTCCTCCGAGGTGACGAGGAGGGCGTGCCCCGAGGGCCATGCGCGGAAACGCGGTGCCACCGCCTCCCGCAGTGCGACCGAGTGCAGATTCGACCAGGTGCGATGTCCGGGGACGTCGTTCCGGATGTGATGGTCCGCGGTGACGGCAGGTGAAGGCCTCCGGTGTGAAGCGGGACTGCTGAGGACCGCTTCACACCCGGAGGCCTTCGCATCCTTCCCCGGCGCGGCGCTGACACACCACGCACCCGGTCACGACCGGCGTGCCTGATCGTCGAAGCCCAGGTCCGACGGGGCGAGGTCCCAGAGCTCCAGCTCCCGTAGTGCCGCGTCCACGTCCGGCAGCACGGTCATCGCGTCCAGCAGGCCGAGGATCCTCAACGGCCGCAACAACGCCCGTTTGTCGGTGACGACCACGAACCGCCGTCCCGCCTTGGTCGCGCGGACGTGAACGTTGTAAAGAACTCCCAGAACCGTGGAGCAGCAGAACCGCACCTCGGTCGCGTCTGCGATCACCGGCAGCCCGCTGCTCACGGAGGCGTCGAGTGCCGCCGACACCTCGCCAACCGCGATGATGTCAAGTTCTCCGGCCATTCTCACGACGAACACCTCCCCCGGTTCGACCGTGGAGAGCGAGAACGGAGGTGGCTGGTCGCCGACGAGTTCGCTGGAGGCGGAGATGTTCACCGAGATCTACCCCTGGGAGCGCAGGCCGCATGAAGCCGGACGCGGCGTGCTACCCGATTGAACACGACCACACACGCTGAACTCTACGGGTCGGCGTGCGTTCGGTCCGTCACCGGCTTGCAGCGATCGCGTCGAGATCATGGAACGCGGAGCGCGAGTGCTCTCCCTGCTCGCCGTGCAGAGGCACATCCGCCCGGCCGCGGTTCACGGATGGCCCATTGCCCTGGTGAACAGAGTCGAAGGGCTCTGAGCCAGGGGACTTCGATCGCCGTACGCTCTGCTGCCACGCAGCAAGCAGAACGCCGTGGATCTCCACCTCCGGCCCGAAAGAGCACCGCGGCATGCACGACTCCACGACTTCAGCACCCGGGCAAGCGCGCGACGACCGCCAGGACCCGCTGACACGGCTGGACGAAGTCACCAACGCACTGGTGGTCCTGCGCGACACGTTCTCCGGCGCTGAACCTCTCGATTCCGCACTGTGGCGGCTCGCGGACACCGCCACCACAGTGATCCCCCACGCCGACGGCGTGACCATCTCCATCGTCGCTCCCGGTCGGCCGAGCACCGCGACCGCGACGGACCAGCGACTCGTCCGGATCGACGAAGCCCAGTACCACGCTCGCCGCGGGCCCTGCCTCGACGCGGCGCGCACCTTCAAGCCCGTGCGCGCGACCGCGGGCGAGCACTCCGAGGAGTGGCCGGAGTTCCAGGTCGCGTTGTGCGAGACCAACCTGAGCGCATACCTGTCGGTTCCCGTCATCCTGCACGCCGCAGGCCCCTCCGGCGCACCGCGGACCGGAACGCTCAACATCTACAGCCGTACCGCCGCCGCGTTCGACCCCTTCGACGAGAGCCTGATGCAGCTGTTCACCACAGCCGCGTCGGCCGTCATCGCCAACGCCCAGCGCCGGCAACGTTCCCTCGACCAGCTGCAGATCATGGAGCGGGCGATCCGCTCGCGCGCGACGATCGAACAGGCGAAAGGCGTGCTGATGGCCGTCCACTCCTGCTCCGCGGAAGCCGCGTTCACCATGCTGGTCCAGCGGTCGCAGCACTCGAACGTCAAGCTCCGCGACGTCGCCAGAGCGCTCATCGAGTCCCTCCGGAATCCGTGACCCTCGTGGGCGACGAAGCCCAGGGCGCCGGCCGCCTCGGCCGAGGTGGCGCCGGAGTGCGGGTGAGTGCCGGACCGGGCATCGTGAGGAGGTTCGGACCGGAAGGAGCAGCGACGAAGCGGACCGCGTCCGCCGGCGACATGTTTGCGCGCTCCCGCAGGGGGCCGACCCATCGCGCACGGTCGCCTGCCCGCAGGCGTTCCCGAATTCCCGTTGAGAGGAACAGATGGCCGACCACCCCGCCACGACCAACGACTCCGGCATCCCGGTGGAGAGCGACGAGCACTCGTTGACGATCGGTCCCGCGGGCCCGATCGTGTTGCAGGACCACTACCTCATCGAGCAGATGGCGCAGTTCAACCGCGAGCGGATTCCGGAGCGCCAGCCGCACGCCAAGGGCAGCGGCGCGTTCGGCCGGTTCGAGGTGACCGCGGACGTCTCGCGGTTCACGCGGGCCGCGGTGTTCCAGCCCGACACCACGACCGAGGTGCTGGCGCGGTTCTCCACCGTGGCCGGCGAGCGCGGCAGCCCCGACACCTGGCGGGACCCCCGCGGTTTCGCGGTGAAGTTCTACACGACCGAGGGCGTGTACGACATGGTCGGCAACAACACGCCGGTCTTCTTCATCAAGGACCCCATGAAGTTCCAGCACTTCATCCGGTCGCAGAAGCGCCGCGCGGACAACAACCTGCGCGACCACGACATGCAGTGGGACTTCTGGACGCTCTCCCCCGAGTCCGCTCACCAGGTCACCTGGCTGATGGGAGACCGCGGGATCCCGCGCACGTGGCGCCACATGAACGGCTACAGCTCCCACACCTACATGTGGGTCAACGCCGCCGGTGAGCGGTTCTGGGTCAAGTACCACTTCAAGACCGACCAGGGCGTGGAGTTCTTCACCCAGGACGAGGCCGACCAGCTCGCCTCCGCGGACACCGACTACCACACGCGCGACCTGTTCGAGTCGATTGCGCGCGACGAGCACCCGAGCTGGACCATGTTCGTCCAGGTGATGCCGTTCGACGAGGCCGAGGGCTACCGGTTCAACCCGTTCGACCTCACGAAGGTGTGGCCGCACGCCGACTACCCGCTCACCGAGGTGGGGCGGCTGACGCTGGACCGCAACCCCACCGACCACCACACCGAGATCGAGCAGGCCGCGTTCGAGCCGAACAACCTGGTGCCCGGCATCGGCGCCAGCCCGGACCGCATGCTGCTCGGCCGGCTCTTCGCCTACGCCGACGCGCACCGCTACCGCATCGGCGTCAACTACAAGCAGCTGCCCGTGAACGCCTCCAAGTCGCCCGTGCACAGCTACAGCAAGGACGGGGCGATGCGGTTCACCACCGTCTCCGACCCGGTGTACGCGCCGAACTCCAAGGGCGGACCGCAGGCAGACGCCGAGCGGTACGGCCCCACTGCCGGGTGGGGCGCGCAGGGTGACATGGTGCGATCCGCCTACGTCGCCCACGCCGAGGACGACGACTGGGGTCAGGCCCGCACCATGGTCCGCGAGGTGCTCGACGACGGCGCGCGGGCGAGGCTGGTCGACAACGTCGTGGGACACCTGCTCAACGGCGTGTCCGAGCCGGTTCTCGGGCGGGCCTTCGAGTACTGGCGCAACGTCGACGCCGAGATCGGCAAGCGCGTCGAGGAAGGCGTTCGGGCGAAGCAGGACGAGAAGGACCCGAAGGCGGAAAAGCAGGCGAATCCGGCTCGCGAAAGCATGCAGGGGAAAGCCTGATCACGTTTCGACCGACGCACCCCTGGGCAACCGGACGTAGGACGTTCACACCTGGGATTCGGGCGGCAACGCCACCGATGACCCGGGACTGCGCGCCGAAGGTCAGGCTGAGCAGTCCAGGGGCCACCTGAAGGAAGCGGTCGAGAAGGTCAAAGACGCGTTCAAGCAGAGCGCGCTTCGACGAAAGGGCGGGTCCCCGCAGATTCTGCGGGGACCCGCCCTTTTCACGTGATCAGGGCAAGTCCTGACGCAATCCCAGGATCCACGTTCGCGCAGGTCGAGTGGATACGAGGACGCCTGTGGACGACTCCGCCGCGAGGGTTTTCGACCACTGCCGATGCGGTAGATCCCTGAAAATGCGCCTGATTCCCGGACCGGAATTCGCCATGCCAGTTCACCACGAGGCCCACTCACCTCAGTCGACACAAACCAGCGGTAAATTTTGAATCGTGCGGACTGTCCACTTTATTCCGGGCTTGAGCCGCCCAACAGCGCATGAACACACGAACTGCCCATGGTGGCCGGCGGCGAGAACATACTGGCTCCGCCCTGTCGACGTGGCAAATCCGGTTAAATCTATTGTCAGGAACGACCTCCGTCGTCCCGCGCAGCGGTCGTGCTCAGTCGTCCAGTGCCGTGCGGACGAGCGGCAGGTGCACGCTGAAGGTCGATCCGTTCGGGCCCGACTCGTCGAGGACGATGTCCCCGCCGTGCGCGCGGGCGATCTCTCGGCTGAGGTAGAGCCCCAGCCCGAGTCCGTGACCTGCGCGTCTCGTCCTGCCGTACTTGGTGAACAGCGCGGCTTGCTGCTCCTGGTCGATGCCGGCGCCCCGGTCGGCCACCGCCACGACGACCATCTGGTCCCGTTCGCCGATCGTGATGGTGATCGGGGCGGTGCGGGGGCTCGCCTTGACCGAGTTGGACAGCAGGTTCGTGAGCATCTGACGGTAGCGGAACGGGTCGACGGCCGCCGACACCTCGTCCGGACCGGTGATCGTGACCGGGTTGTCGGCGGTCAGCTGCCGCAGCTCCGCGATGACGGTGCGGGTGAGGGCGCACATGTCACGGCGTTCCAGCACGAGGTCGAGGTTTCCCGCGCTGGCGCGCTGGGCGTCCGACATCGCGGTGACCAGCCGGTCGAGCTGGCCGAGGTTGCGTCCGATCGCCTCGATCAGCTCGCGCACCGCGGCGGAAGGAAGCCGGCCGATCCGCTCGGCCAGGAGCTGGTTCAGGCCGGCGGCGGCGGTGATCGGGTTTCTCAGCTCGTGCGCGCACGCGGTGACGATCTCGCTCTGGCCGGCCGTCCGGTCGAACCGCTGTGGCGCCGCGGTGCGGAACGGCTCGTCCGCCGGGTCCGCGGGCGGTGGAGCCGGGCTGAAGCCGGTGTTCGGGAACAGGCGCCGCAGCATGCCGGCCAGGTTGCGCAGTGAACCTCCTTTCTCGACGTAGGTCGTGGCTCCGAGCTCCAGAGCCTGTCGTGCCACCTGGTCGGTTCCGTACCCGGACAGCACCACGATCTTCGCGCTGGGACATGCCGCGCGGATCTGAGGCAGGGCCTGCAGGCCGTCGAGCGTCGGCATGGCGAGGTCGAGCAGGACGAGGTCCGGGCTGGTCTCGGCCGTGACGAAGATGGCGTCGAGACCGTTGCCGGCCTCGCCCACCACGATCACGCGGTCGATGGCGTCGAGCGCGAGCCGCAGGGCCAGCCGCACCTCGGGGCTGTCGTCGGCGAGCACGACGGTGATCTTGTCGACGCGGTCGGCCTCCTCGGTCCTCGCGACGTGTTCGGGTGGATGTTCGGCGGCGCGGGGCAGCCCGGCTGCCGACTGGCGGGCGAGGTCGCCGGCTTCGATGCTCGAACTGCCGGACAGCAGGTTGCGCATCATCGCGCGCGCGGCATCAAGCGTGCGGTGCACGGTGTCGATCGCGTGGGCACCGTCGTCGCGCTCGAACGTGTACAGGGACGCGACCAGTCCCTGGATGATGTTGTCGTTGATCTCCAGCGCCTGCTTGCGGTGCCCGCGCGCCTGGTCGAGCTCTCGCATGGCGTCGTCGGCGCGTTTGCGCTCGGTCACGTCGCGGATGGCGGCGACGACGACGGCCTGGCCCAGTTCGGCGCCCGATCCCGTCAGAGGACGCAGGGACACGTCGACCGGGAACTCGGAGCCGCTCTTGCGCATGCCCACCAGGGCGTGGCCGACGCCCATGGGTCTGGCGACCGGGGGTGAGTGCGACAGGTAGCCGTCGCGGTGTTCCTCGTGGCGGTCCCGCAGCCGGTGCGGGAGGAGGAACTCGACCGGCTGCCCCTGCATCTCCTGCTCGGAGTAGCCGAACAGTTCCCGCGCCGGGGCGTTGGTCAGGGAGATGTGCCCTCGAGCGGTGATGCCGACGATCGCGTCGGGGACGCAGTCCAGCAACGTCTGCGTCCTCTGCTCGCTGTTGCGCGCCTGCCGCAGCGCCGCGCGAGCCGCCGTGATGTCCTGCGCGGTCTCCACCAGCCGTACCGGATCACCGGCGGTGTCCAGCACGACGGCGATCCTGCGGTGCAGCCATCGCACGCTGCCGTCTGCCACGTCGAGCCGATGCTCCACGTCCGCCCGCCCGTGTGTGCGCAGGGCACGCCGGTGGGCGGCCAGCACCGCCTCCACGTCGGCAGGCTGCAGCTGTCGCAGCAGGAACTCGTGGCCGGCTCCGTCCTGCCATTCGTCGAGGCCGTGCAGCCGCAGCATCTCCGCGCTGCACGTCGCCGCTCCCGTGACCAGGTCGATCTCCGCGCTCCCGATGTGCCCGATCTCCTGCGCACGGGTGAGCAGGTCCTCACGCTGCTCGAGCCGCCGCACAGCGCCGGCGAGTTCCGTCGTTTCCAGGCGGATCCGCTGGTCGAGGTCCACACCGGTCCTCGCGGCCTTGTCCAGTGCCCTGCGCCGCTCGCGGGCCGCGACGGTCAGCAGCAACGTGGTGAGGACCAGCGAGACGCCGGATGTTCCCAGCGATGCCAAGTTCTGCGTCGTGCCGAGGTGGGCGAAGGCACCTGTGCCACGTGCGTGGGCGATGATCGCTCCGACGGCCGACAACAGCACGCACCACGCTGTGACGACGTACTCGAGCCGCCACGCCGCCCAGATGTTCAACGGGAGCAGGACGAGCAGCGACGGAAGCCCGCCGATTGCGACCGCCGCTGCAGTGAAGGCGCAGCAGACGACCACTGTTCCGGCGTCGACGGGAGCCCCGAGGGCGACGGCGTCGATCCAGGAGCGGAACCCGCGCTGCCCGTGCCGGTGCACGAACTCGCAGGTGGCCAGGATCAAGGGGGTGAAGACGAGCACACCGAGCACGTCACCGACCCACCAAGAGAGCCACGACGCCGCGGCGGCCGGGTCGAGCCATCGCGCGGCCGTGCTCCCCACCAGGGCGGCGGGAACGGTGCCCACCACAGCACCCGGCAACACGAGGAGCACGGCGTCGCGTGCCCTGCGCAACGACGTGTGCAGACCGAGACGTGTCAGCGCGAATCCCGTGAGCATCGCGCCCGCGGTCTCGGTCAACGCTTCGGCGGCGGAGAGCACGACGGGACGACCCAGTGCGAGGTTCGCCGTGACGAGAGCCAGCAGGACGAGCGGCCACGCGCGCCACCACAGCAGGGCGGCCGCCAGTGCGATGCCGCTTGACGGCCACAGAGGCAGGACGGCCCCGTAGAACTGGTGTCGCGCCAGAAGACCGGGCAGCACGGCGAGGCAGGCCGCTGCCGCGATGGCGAGGCCGCTCGTCTCCCGCCTGAAGGCGACGGAGGTGCCGTCAGACATCACGGCCGTCCGTCGACACACCTTGGCGGTCGGCCGGTCGTCCGCCGAGCTCTCCCCCGGCCGTCGCGGTCAGCCGGCCGATCAGGTCGCGGACGTCCTCGTTCCTGCGCCGCACGGGCACCGCGGCGAACTCGGCGAGCAAGGGGCGGAACCGGTCCGTGACCCGCGTCGACGCGACGCTCGCGGACAGGTCGAGGGCTACCGAGGCGCGTTCGAATGCGAGGCCGATCTCCCCGTTCCGCAGGTGGCTGACGGCGCTCGCGATGAGGGCGAACACGCGGCTTCGGCGCATCTCGTCCGGGTAGTCGGCGCAGGCGCGCTCGAGCGCCGGAATCGCGAACGCCGCGTACTTCGGATCTGCCGCGCGGGCGAGCTCCATCCACACAAGACCGGTGACGGCGGACAGGTCCACCTCGTCGAAGAACCACGACCAGGCCGACACCTGGCTGGTCTCCGCGAGCCCGAAGAAGTCCCTCGCGCCGGAGATGCAGTCCTGTGCCGACTCGACGTCCCCCGTGCAGGCGTAGGCCCAGGCGGAGTTCGCGAGCAGGATGCTCTGAGCGTGGAACTGCCGGCTGCGGGACAGCACGGAGCACCCTCGGTCGAACGAGTCCAGTGCGGACCGCGGATTTCCGTTGTGCAGGTGCACCCGGCCCGTCCTGTAGGCGACGTTCGACAGGAGGTCCGCGTTCCCCGCCGCTCCGGCGAGCTCACGGGCCCGGCTCAGGTGCCCCAGGGCCGAGTTGGTCAGGCCCCGGTCGAACTCGACCCAGCCCGCGATGTTGTGCACGTCGGCGACCGCGCTGAGCAGGCGCGGACGCAGATCGTCCCGCACATCGCACAGGAGCAGGCTGGCGCCGGCGTCGAGCAGGGTGTTGAGCGCGATTCCGACGCAGCCTCCTCCGTCGCGGTAGTCCGAGGTGCGGACGTCATCGGTCGCCATCTCGACCTCTGCCACGTCCTCCACACCGATCCGACGACCGGAAAGGTCCCGCCCGGCGAACCTGTCGTCCGATGATCGATCAGCAGGGCCCATGTCAGGCAGCCCCTTTTCTCCCCGACATTCCGCTGCATTGCCGACACCCTAGAATCGCCCGTCACGGCAGGAGCAGAGCCCAAGGTCCTCACGAGAAGTGACCTCATTCCACGGGATTCTTTTGCGCGTGGAATGAGGCCACCCGCATCGACAACGACGCCTCGCGAACGATGAGCGGCCTGATTCCGGATCGAGGAGCGGCCCGGCGGTCGTGCGGTCGCACAGGACGTGCATCCCGCTGTGCAGCAGGACGGTGCCGCCGAGCCACGAGCTCGAGGAGCCGGCGTCGATTGTGCGCCTTCAACGGCCAGGCCCCGTGCAGGAGCGCCCCTGCGGACGAGGACCTGGGGCCCTGTCCCGCCGTGCGGGCGAGCACCACGCTGACAGGACGAAGCCGGCCGTGCGGAGCCGTGGCAGGCGGACCGCTCGGGCGGCGGGAACTCGGGACGGGGTGCTCGCCATGACGAGGTCGAAGCTGTGGTTGCTTCTCGCGGCAGTGGTTCTGGTGGTCGCGGCGTGTGCGGCCGGACCGAACATGGTGTCCTCTGTGGAGGGTGTGCCGGTCGCTGGTTTCTGGAAGGGCGTGTGGCACGGGTTCAGCTATCCGGTCACGTTCGTGGTGTCGTTGTTCACCGACCAAGTGAGCATTTACGAGGTCCGCAACAACGGCAACTGGTACGACTTCGGCTTCGTCACCGGGATCGGCGTGCTGCACGCCGTCCTGGGCTCGCACCGGCACGTCTCGAACCGGCGCAGGAAGGCCTCCGCCGCAGCACGGTGACAGGGCTCGTCCCGGCGCGGTGCTGCGGAGCGCGCCCGGTGTCGACGGCGGACCCGGCACCCACGAGCGGGACGGCATCGGACCGAGCGGGTGGTGCTCGGCGAGGCGGCTCCGGTCGTCCGGCGGTGATGACGACCGCCTCGGCGCCGTCCGGATCAAGAGACCTCGGCGGGCATCGGGTAGGGACGTTCGGCCCTGCTGCCCGGCAGACGGCGGTCAGACGATGATCGCGTTGTTCGGCTGGAACGAGGAGGGTCGAGTGAGCCGGCAGGTGGCTTCACCGGAGGACATCGCGATCACCACGACGGGCGAGGTGGCCGAGGACGAGCAGGAGCTCGTCCGCCGGCAGGTCGCCTCGGTCATCCACCGGCTCGCGGGCCGGTGTTCCGCGGCGCGGGTCAGGTTGACCGCCGCGACCTCACCGGCCGCGGCGTGGCCGGCGGTGGCCCAGGTGAACGCCGAAGCCGGCGGGCGGGATGTCCGCGCGCAGGTTGGTGCCGCCTTCCTGCGGGAGGCGGGCAGCCAGGTGAGCGCACGACTCGGCGAGCAGGTCGCGCGCCTGGCCGAGCCCTGGCGTCCCCGGCGGTGGCCGGAGCCCGGCCGCCGGGGACGCCTCTGGACGTCGGCCCGGCACCCGGAGGTCGTGCGCCGCAAGGAGGTGAGGCCGGCCCGCTGCTCCCCGGACGACGCGGCACTCACGATGGATCTGCTGGACTTCGACGTGCACCTGTTCGTCGACGCCGGCAGCGGGCAGGACAGCGTGGTCTACCGAGTCGGGCCCACCGGGTACCGCCTGGCCCGCGTGGTCTCGCCGGGGCCGCCCGCCACACCCCCGCGCCTGCCCCTGACGTTCCAGCCGCACCCGACCCCGGCTCTGTCCCTCGAGCAGGCCGTGCACCGCCTCACGGACACCGAGTACCCGTTCCTGTTCTACCGGGACGCGACCACCGGGCGGGGCACGGTGCTCTACCACCGCCACGACGGCAACTACGGGTTGCTCGCGCCGAGGTGAACCCGCACGTGCCGACAACCACGTCCAGGCACGTCGAGCTGCTCGCAGAGGAGTCTGGTCCCAGAGCAACGGGCGAGAATCGCTGCGACGCCCTTGCCGCATTTCGAGCCGGCGTTGCTCCGGATCGCCCCTGTCTCCCAGGGGCATCACGAACTCGGTCGGCGGTCGCGGGACCAACCTGGTTTGCGGTGCGTCGTACGGTGTGGACACGCGGTGGGTGGACTGGACCAGGGCGGCGGACAGGTCCAGCAGCCCGGCACCGCGCAGTTCAGCGAGGCAACGGACATGGCGGTGGGCAGAGGGTCCCAGCCAAGCCCGCAGCCAGTCGGTCAGGTCCTCGGGCAGTCAGACGGACCAGCTCGATGACGTCGTGGCGACGACCGGTGACGATCCGCGTCACCCGGCCGGGCGTCGTCGACGAATACCGGCGGCCCGTGGCGCGAAAGTCACCGACGAGCTCGTCGCGCTCCGATCCGGCATGCCCGCACGCCCTTCGCAGATTCCCCCGTGCACGTGCCGGTATTCCACACGAAAAGAAAATCGATAATTCAGCTGCACAGTGCGATCCAGCCCCCCGAAAAGGTGCGGGAGCAAATTTCACTCCAGCGAGTGCACCGGAGGCCGCGAGCCGTCTACCAGCCGAGCACCGGTCTGGCCGCAGGCGATCGGGGCACCTCGCCGGAGACCACTTGTCGTCATCTGCCATCGGCGTGATTATCCTGATTTTGATGTGGTCAACCACCGTGGTCGGTCCCACAAGCCGGCCATGGGTCGCGATTTCGCAGACAGGACAGCGCTGTGACATCCGATTCATCCTTGCGGGATCATTCTTGTTGCACGTGTGCGGACAGCGACTGGCGTCAGCGGCTCGCATTCCTGGTCGCACATCGGCATCCGCTGCGTGCCCCAGCGAATCTGGTCCGCGAGCTGGTGGAATGCGCACGGTTGAGCGCTGGTGCGGCCACCGCCGCGCTCACGGTCCCCGCGGAGCAGGAGGGGTGGTTGCGCATCGCCGTCGCCGCGGGCGAACTCCGTGAATAGGAGGACAGGCTGCTTCCGCTGGAGGGGTCGGTGTCGGCTCCGGCCGTCGACGCAGGGGGTGCGGTCGCCATCGACGACGTGGTGCTGGACGAGCAGTCGGAGCAGGCCGCGAGGTCGTCCGACGTCGGTCCTGCCGTGGCCGGCCCCGTCATCGCGGACGGCGAACTGCGCGGAGTGCTGATGATCGGCCGCGGCCATCGAATCGCTCACACCTTCGAGTGAATTGGCAGCCTTCTTCGTCCTACTGGGGAAAGGCATGCGCGACGCCGGCGTCGACAGCGGCTTTTCGCGCCCGCGCCGAGTGCCGTGATGGCAGTGGTCGAGACGCCAGCGACGCTGTGAGCGCGAACGCCCGGCGTGATGAGCGGTGCTCGGCGGTACCGGAGCTGAGGCATCGCCTCGCTTCCGGTGACCGGCGAGCCGGCGTTCAGTTGGCGGTGGAGCAGGCCACGGCCGGACGGGCGGGTTCCGGGCCGGCGGCGACGAACCCGAACGAGGTGGTTCCCCCGGCAGCGAGCACGGCGTTGTAGCCGGCGTTGGTGACGGTCACCGCGGTCGCGTTCTGGGTCAGGGTGCCGTTCCACAGAGAGCCGATGGTGTGACCCGCGGCCGGCTGCCACGTGATGGTCCAGCCGGTCAGGCCGCCTGCGCTGGTGTTGCGCACGGTCACCTCGACCTGGTAGCCGCCCGGCCACGAGTTGGTCACCTCGTAACGGGCGTCGCAGGCGCTCGTGGCCGTGGTCGTCGTCGTGGTGGGGTTGGTCTGGGCGCTGCTGCTGGGCCGGTCGCCCCGCAGGACGGTGCCGATCACGACACCGGCGGCGACCAGGACGGCGGCACCGGCGACCATCGCGATCGCCCGGAGTGGCAGGGGGCGGCGGACGGGCAGCATCCGCGTCCCGCTCGTCGGGGGCGCGGCGGGCAGCGGCAGTCCCTCCGCGACCGCCGCGAGCAGCTTCTGGGCCTCGGCCATCGTCGGGCGCCGGGCCGCGTCACGCTGCAAGAGGCGCAGGAGCACCTCGCCGAGCGGGCCACCCACCCGTGGCGGCTCGAACTCTCCCCGGACCGCGCGTTGCAGGAGCGCGTAGGGGTTGTCGTCCACACCGAACGGCGGCGTGCCCTCCAGCGCCGCGTAGAGGGTCGCGCCGAGCGAGAACACGTCCGAGGCGAACGTCGCCGCCTCGCCCGCGGCCACCTCCGGCGCCAGGAAGGCCGGTGTGCCGACGATCAAGCGGGCGTCGGTCACCGTGCCCTCGCCGACCGCGCGGGCGATGCCGAAGTCGGTGATCTTCGCGATGCCGTCCTCGGCCAGCAGGACGTTGAACGTCGTGACGTCCCGGTGCACGATGCCCTCGGCGTGCGCCGCCGCCAGCGCGGCGGCGACCTGCCTGCCCACGGCCGCGACCACGCCCGGCGGCAGCGCGCCCCGTTCGGCGATCAGCGCCGCGAGGCTGCGGGAGGGCAGGTACTCCAGCACCAGGCAGGGCTTGCCGTCGTGCTCGACGACCTCGTGCACGCGGATCGCGTGCGGGTGCCGCAGCCGCCCGGCCACCCGGCCCTCGCGCAGCATCTGCGCCACCGCGTCCGGGGACCGCCGGTCCGTGCTGAGCAGTTTGACGGCGACCACGCGACCCGACTGCTCGTCGCGCGCCTGCCAGACCACGCCCATGGATCCTTGCCCGATCAGCGACACCAGCCGGTACCGCTCGGCGATGACCTCACCCTCTTCTGGCACGTGCCGACGCTACTGGGAAGGGGGGAGCTACGGCCACCGGGCGGTCAGGCGTGCTCGACGGCGTCGGCCTGCGGGCTCCGGTCGCTCTGCCGGATGCGGAACCGCACCCGCTCGCCGGCCACCAGGGGCTCGCCGGAGACCACCGAGACGTGCACGAACAGGTCGGGCCCGCCCGCGTCGGGGGTGATGAAACCGAAGCCGCGGTCGGCGTCGTAGCGGGCCACCGTGCCGTCGCCGGCACGGGCCGCGGATCGGGCGGCCGGACGGGCCTGGCCGGTGGTCGCGGCGGCCTCCACCGGCTCACCGGCGGCCACGAACCGCACGTCCCGCGCCTGACGACCCTGGTCCACGGTGACCGTGGCGAACGAGACCCGGTCACCCTCGACCGGCAGATACCGGTCGTCGACCAGTGCGCGCACGTGCAGGAACACGTCGCCCGCCCCGTCGTCGGCGGCCACGAAACCGAACGACTTCTCCTCGTCGAACCACAGCACGGAGCCGTCAGCACCGTCACCGGCCGCGACCAGGGGCGCTCGGCGGACTCCGGCGTCGAAGCTCAGCGGCACCACGTGCTGGGCCTGCGGCCCCTTCTCCCCCGCGATGACGACGAAGGCCACCCGCTGCTCGGCCGCGAGCACGCCCCCGGTGACGATGGCGGAGGAGTGCACGAACACCTCGGCACCCCCGCCGTCCGGCACGGCGAACCCGTAGCCCTTGGACGGCTCGTACCAGGAGACGGTGGCGAGCACGCCCAGGGTCGCACCGGGCGAGACGTCCCCGATGACGGCGACGTCCAGCGCCTGCGGACCGCGGGGTCCCTCACCGGGCTCGAACTCCACCGTCTGCCCCTCACGCAGCGCCCGCGCCGCGCCCTCACCTCGCACCTGGGAGACGTGCACGAAGATGTCGTCGCTGCCGTCGTCGGGGGCGAGGAAGCCGAAGCCGCGCTCGAGGTCGTACCAGCGGACGGTTCCCTGCTGCACAATGCACTCCTGGTCTAGCCGGTGGTCAGGCGTCCAGTGTCCCAGGAGCCGTGTCCACCTGCTGACCCCGACGCGCAGCAGCTCCGCCCGTGAGCACATCGCCGAAGACGAGTCCACTGCGGTGGGTCACCCATGAGCGTTGCCCCGCAACACTTGTGGGTCACTGGAAGGTTTCCGCCAGGACCTCGTCGGTGGCCGGGGCATAGGTGATCAGCTGATCGGGATCGGTCACCCCTGGCCGGCTGAGGTGGGCGCGTTCGCTGGTCTCGGTCTCCGGCGTCACGTAGACCGGGTTGGTGCCGCCGACGAGCGCGTCCGGGTAGTCCAGTGGCACCGCGTCGCCGAGGCCGGGGGTGCTGATGTCGGGGTCGCCGGCGATCGCCGGGTTGCCGAGCGTGGTCTCGACGACGTCGTAGTGGTAGTAGGCGGCCTGCAGCCAGCGGTGTCGCCGGGCGGCTTGGAACTGGCGTTCGGTGACGTTCACAGGCAGTTCCAGACGAACAGGAGGTTCCCCGCCGGCACGGTCGCGCGGCACAGGTCGGACACTTGGCGCAGCCACGAGCTCAGCGCCGCGGGGTCGCGATCGGCCAGTTCCGGCGCGTCCCGCCAGTCCGCGGCCAGCTGGTCGAGGCTGCTCTCGTCGACGGACGGCAGGAACCGCACGACCCGTTCGCTCAGGGTCGTGATCACCGGGGCCTCGTAGAGGTTCGGGTTGTCCGACGGGGAGGTGCACGCGGTGTCGAGAGCGGTCTCGAACGCGACGCCGGAGAGCAGGACGTCCAGCGACGCGAGCGCCACCGGGTCGAGGCTCCTGGCCCGCACCGCGCGGTAGCCGAACGTCGCCGGGTCGGGGAAGCCCGCGGCCCGGTAGCCGGGCAGGGTGTCGGGCCCGGCGCTGAACACATCGGTGATCATCGCGCTCCTGTGCGGCTCGGGGTGGACGTGACGGAAAGCCTGCTCATCCGCGTCATTCCGCGATGCCCAGGCCGCGCAGCTCGTGGAGGGCGTCGAGCTGCTCCCGGAAGCTCTTGGCCCGCGTGGGCGCGGCGACCACGCTCGTCTCGTACGGGGCCTCGGCGGCGCGTTCGACGATGAGCTGCGCGTCGATCGACAGCGTGTCGATCTCGGCCGCCGCGGCCGCCGCGCGGTGGACGAGGAACTGGGTTTCCGGATCGCGTCTCACCAGGTGTCCCGGGATGTCCCAGAGCTCGGCGTCGCTGAACTCGGCCTCGGTGATGTCCAGCGCCCAGTCGACGTCTTCGTACAGTTTGGCGGCTGCCGGGGCCAGCACCGCGCGTGCGTCGTCGTCGACCGCCGGGCGGAAGTGGACGGCACCGACCCTGCCCCGCAGGACGACGTGCGAGCAGACGCACGCTTCGATCTCGACGGGTTTGGGGTGGCTCAGGGTGTCGACCGTGACGTCCTCGAACCGCACGCCGTACAGCTCCACGTTGCCCGCCTTGCACCTGCGCAGGACGACGTTGCGGACGACCAGCTCGTAGGCCGGGTCGTCGGCCGGCGGCATGACCACTCCCCCGGCGAAGGAGCACCGCTCGAAGTCGAGGTCCGCGATCGTCGCCGGCGACTCGATGATCTTGCGGTACTCGAGTTCCTCTTTTTCGTGCTTGTGCATGGTTCCTACCGGAAGATGGCGTTGAGCGTGGAGGCGGGCAGCGACGGGTAGGTCAATATCTGGTCCGGGTGACTGTAGTACGGCCTGTTCATGTGCGTTCTCAACGACGACGCGCTGCCACCGGTGACATCCACGTTGTGCTGTCCGCCGATCTCGAAGTCCGGTACCGCTTTGCCGGGTTGACTCGTACCGAGATGGGTGATGTTCGTGTCCCGGCGCACGCGGCGGGCGGCGTCCTTCTCGATGTCCGAGCCCACGAACATGGAGCGCAGGTAGGGTTCCCGCTTGCCCTTGCTGAGCTGGCTGCGCGAGAGGCTGGCGCGGATCTGGGCGGGTGTGCGGTTGCGGGACGCGCTCACGGCGTCCTTGAGTTTGGCGTAGCTCTTCTTGTCCTTCGCGCTGAGCTTGGTGAGCCACGCTCCCGGCACCGGCTTGGGTTTCGCGGCCTTCTTCGCCGCCGACTTCACCGCCGCCGCGGCGGCGGGCCGTTTCGACGTGCGCAGCCTCGTCAGGGCGGGCTTCAGGATGCCGGCGCCGGCTTTGGCCGCCTTCCCACTCCTGCGCCTACCCATTGAGCACCGCGTTGATGGCCTGGTCCAACGCCAGGTCCAGCAGCATGTCGGTGATCTTCTTGAAGACCGGGATCTCGAGCAGGGAGGCGCCCGCCGTCGGTACGGCGGTGGCGATGGCCTGCGCGATCTCGACCGCGAGCATGGTCAGTTGCACCACCACGGCGATCTTCAGGGCCACCACCACGCCGGCGCACACGTAGAGGCCGGTCCCGATCAGCGTGGCGGCCGTCGCGCCGTCGTCGAGGTTCTGCTTCGGCGCCTCGCCGTCGGACCAGAACGCCCCGAACTTCTCCACCGCGGCACCGGAGTTGGCGCCGAGCACCTGCTGGGCGTGACCGTCGGCCTCGGCGGCGGCGGGTCCCAGCCGGTCGGCGAACGAGGACCACTGCCCGGCGAGGTCGAAGAGCTTGCCCTCGTCGCTGAGCGGCCAGTTGAAGCCGAGGGTGGTGAGCAGCCCGGCCAGTTCGGGTGGCAGCATGACTCCGCTCGTCACGACAGCCCTCCCAGCACCTGCTGGAACGACTCCAGGCTCGCCGACTCGACCTCGGCGTAGTGCTCGGCCATCTCCCGCAGCGTGTGACCGATCTCCTGCAGGCCGTCCGCGTTGTCCTGGAAGCTCTCGAACGCCGCCTCGGAGGCGACCTCGTAGATCATCCCGAGGACCGAGCCGAGGTCGTCGTCGCCGAAGGCGTCGGCCAGCGCCGCGGCCTGCGACTGGAACTGGTCGACCGCACCGGCGAGCGCCTGTCCCGCCCCCTGCAGGTTGCCGGCCGCCCTGCCCACTTCCTCCGGATCAACGGTGAATCCCCCTGACACCGCGCAGCCCCCTCACCGCTGGTCCACGTTGCGCATGATCGAGGTCATGCTGTTCGTGTAGGTGGTCAAGTGCTCCATGCTCTGCCGGCGTACGGCACCGGCCCGCTCCGCCAGCTGTCGCAGCGCCTCCGGATCCAGTGGTGGCCGCGTCGCCTCCGCGCTGCGCCGTTCCCAGTCCGTCAGCGCGTCGTTGACCGCTTGCTGGACGGCACGCCCGAACTCGCCCGGCGACATCTGCAACGCGAAACCGCTCAGCGCCACCTGGCTCAGTTCTCCCCGGCACACGGCGACGACGACCTCGTTCGCCTCGTCCCGCCCCTCACCGGTGACCGGCGCCGAGGCGTCACTGCCGAGCGCGGCGCGCATGGACCGCACCACCTCCAGCGCCTCGTCGAAGAGGAAGTCGACGTACTGGGGTGACGCGTCACCGCGGACCTCGGCCTTGCCGGCCAGTTTCGCCATCGACTGCTCCACCGCGTCCTGGATCCGCCGCAGCGCCTGCCCGCCCTCCTGGGCGGCCTCCGCCAGCCCGGTGCCGACGGCCGCGAGGTCCGGTCCCGGATCGCCGGTCTGCGGGGAGAGCGCCAGCGACTGCCGCACCGCGGGGTTGATCGCCTCCAGCAACAGGTCCACGACCTCGCGGCGGGGCTTCCCCTGCACCGCCTCGCTCACGACGACCGAGACGAGCCGGCGATCCCGCATGACCACGCGCACCGCGCCGTCACCGGAAGTGCCTGCCACCTCCTGGCCGCCGGCGCCGTCTGCCGGTGTCCCGCCGCCGGCCCTGACCCGGGCCAGAAGCGCCCGGTGCTCGTCGAGAAGGACCTCGTAGTCCTCTTCCGGTTTCACATTCCCCCTCGAGTCGAAAACGGACTCGCGTCCCGGAAGAACCGGGCTGCTTTCAAGGCGGAAACCGAGACTAGAGGCCTTCGAAGCTCAGGGTGACGAGAACGAAGATATTCCAAATCAAGAAAGAATTGCTTTCCTTCGTCGCACATACGAGAAAGATGATCTAGACCACGAAAAGGAGCGGTCGATGAAGTCCGAAGTCATATTCGCAGGGCCTGATGTCTGAATTGGGCCGTTCAGGTTGCGGCGGGTGTGATGTCGGCTCGCACGGCGCACCCTGGCGAGGAGGGGGGAAAAAGACGGGGGGGGGAGGGGAAGGGAGGGGAAAAAAAAAAAAAGAACCACTGAGCCCAACTCCCTGTTCCGCCTGTCTC
>NZ_JBHYGW010000008.1:0-44088 GCF_042738015.1 Lentzea sp. NPDC059081 | reverse complement strand
TGGGGTGAGGAGGGGGGGTGGCGGGGGGTGGGGGGGGTTGGGTGGAGTCCGGAAGGTCCCCCTTTGCCCGGGCCCTTGTGCTTTGGGGGGGGCCCCCGGCAGGAGGACACGACCAGCCGGGCCGGCCACGCGCCTCGGGATCGTCTCCCCCGGTCGAGGCTCGCGTCACGGGTAGTAGACGATGCCCTCGGCGTGGACGTACGGTCCGCCGGTCCCGCGGGTCGGGTTGGCTTCGAACTTGTAGTCCCCGCCGCTGGTGTGCCAGATCAGGTCGTCGGCACCGTCGCAGCCGTTGGCCGTCTTCGTGCCCAGGCTGTACCAGTAGAACCCGTTCCAGCGCCAGAGCGTGAAGTTCATCTTGCTGCACGGGCTGCCGGAGCTGAGGTCGTAGACCTTGTTGACCTTGATATTGGTGTACCCCACGCCCGGCGAGGTCCACTGGCGCGAGAACTGGGAGAACGACGCCTCGACCCACCAGTCGAACCGGCCGGCCAGAACCCCGACCTCGTCGCCGGTCGTCCGCTCGGTCGAGCCGACACCGGTCAGCCCGTCCTGGTGTCGCTCGGCGCCCGCGGATGACACCGCCGACGACTCCGCGAACGCGTTCGTCGCCGAGCTCGCCACCCCCAGAACAGCCACTGCCGTCGTGATCATGGCGATCAGGGCACGTTGTGCTGTTGGCACGATCCCTCCCTGGATGTGCTTGCGTTCAGGCCGCGAAGGATTTCGCTTCCGTGGTCCCGACTGTCGGCCGCCCCTCGTGCGAAATACTTGCTTTTTCCTGCTCCGGCCAGGTCAGGCCGGTATGCGCGGTGCCCGGAAGCAGGGTTCGCTGTTCGACATCATGTGTTCCTCCCTGTGACCGGCGGCCGAACCGGGTGGCCGCGCCCCTGCCTCGGCGCCGGGAGCGCGGCCGATTGTGTGAACTGCCGTCAGTCACCCACGCCACGCAGTCCAGGCCGCTATTCATGGACCGGGGGAGAGGAGACGGCCATGGGGGTGGACGTCAGTCTGCTCGGCGAGGTGACCGCACAGGTCGACGGGCGGACGGTGGATCTCGGGCCTGCCAAGCGGCGGTGCGTGCTGGCTGCGCTGGCTGCCGACGCGGGCCGGGTGGTACCCGCCGACCGGCTGGTGGAGCAGGTGTGGGGCCCGGACACGCCGCGGCGTGCGCGAGCGGCCTTGCACAGTCACATCTCGAAGCTGCGCCGAACATTGCTGGGTGCGGCGGACGCGGAGATCGCTCTGCGCTCCGGCGGCTACCTCCTGGTGGTGGACAACGCTGATCATCCGGTGGATCTGCACCGGTTCCGGGACCTGCGCGCCCGTGCCCGCGACGCCGATGACGCGCAGGCGGTACGGCTGTTGACCGAGGCGGTGGCGTTGTGGCGCGGGGAACCGTTGACCGGATTGACCGGGCAGTGGGCGGAGACCGAGCGCGACCGGCTGCGGCAGGAACTGCTGGCGGCCCAGCACGATCTGATCGACGCCCGGCTGCGGGTCGGCCAGGGTGAGGAGCTGGTCCTGGACCTCGCGGCACGTGCTGCGCGGTATCCGTTGGACGAGCGGGTGGCTGGGCAGTACTTGCTCGCCTTGCACCGGGCCGGGCGGTCCGCGGATGCCTTGGCGTACTACCGGCAGCTGCGGGAGCGGCTGATCGAGGAGCTCGGTGCCGACCCCGGTGCCCCGCTGCAAGAGCTGCACCAGCGGATCCTGGCCGCGGACTCGACGCTGGCCGTCCGGCCCGGCGGCAGCGTGACCGCGCCGATGCCGGTGCCGCGGCAGCTACCCGCCGCACCATCGCGTTTCACCGGCCGGGACACCGATCTCGCCGCGCTGACCACCGCGCTGAACCAGGCCGGGCGGGACCGAACGGTGGTGATCTCGGCGATCGGCGGTACGGGCGGGATCGGCAAGACCTGGCTGGCCCTGACGTGGGCGCACCGGCACGCCGAGCGGTTCCCCGACGGGCAGCTGTTCGTGGACCTGCACGGCTTCAGCCCCGCGGAAGAACCGATGCGCCCCGAGGTGGCGGTGCGCGGGTTCCTCGACGCCCTGGGAGTCGAGCCCGACCGGATCCCGACCGACCTGCACGCACAGGCCGCGCTGTACCGGAGCCTGGTCGTGGACCGGCGGATGGTGGTGCTGCTGGACAACGCCGTCACCGCCGACCAGGTCGTTCCACTGCTGCCCGGCAGCCCGGCCTGCACCGTGCTGGTCACCGCACGCACCCGGCTCGCCTCGCTGATCGACCGGCACGGTGCCCGACACCTCCAACTCGACGTGCTCACCCCTGACGAGGCGCGCGCTCTGCTCGCCGAACGCGTAGGCGCCCACCGCGTCGCCGCCGAACCCGAAGCAGTGGACGAGCTGGTCGCGCTGTGCGGGGGCCACCCGCTGGCGCTGTCGATCGCTGCCCGCGACGCCGCCACCCGCCCCGGTCTCCTCCTGGCCGAGGTCGCCGCCGAACTGCGCGAGCTGGGGTTGGAGATGCTCGATCACGACACCGACCCAGCTGCCAGCCTGCCCGCCGTGCTGTCGTGGTCCCTGCGCCGTCTCACCGACGAACACCGCGCACTGTTCGCGCTGGTAGGCGTCACCCCCGGCCCCGACACCACCCCGCCCGCCGTGGCCGCCCTCACCGCCCTGCCTCCAGCCCGCGCACGCAGGGCGCTGTCAGTGTTGGAGGACGCTTCCCTGGTCGAACGGCGACCAGGCGGCCGATACGCGATGCACGACCTGGTCCGCGCCTATGCCACCACCACCGCCCATCAGCTGCCCCACGAGGTGCGGGACGCGGCCCTGATCCGAGTGATGGACTTCCACCTGCTCACCGCTTTCGCCGCCGACCGCCTCCTGAACCCCCACCGCACGCACATGCGACCCGACCCGCCCGCACCCGGCGTCCACCCGCACCCGCTACCCGACGCCGCAGTCGCGACAGCGTGGCTGGAAGCCGAGCACGCCACCTTGCTGGCCACCCAGCGAACCGCCGTCGCCCTGGGCCGCCATCGCGTCGTCTGGCACCTCGCCAGGGCACTGGACACCTTCCACTACCGGCGGGGGCATCTGCGCGACACGCTCGCCATGTGGCGGGCTGCGCTGGACGCCGCAACCCACCTGCCCGACCCGGCGACCCGCAGTCGCACCCACCGGCACCTCGGTCACATCTGCGCCCGTCTGGGCCTGCACGCGGAGGCGACCGAGCATCTCGATCAGGCCCTGTCCCTGGCCACGCGCCACCGCGACCCCGTCGAACAGGCCCACACCCACCGGGCACAGGTATACGCCTGGGAAGAACGGGGAGATGATCGGCGGGCACTCGATCACGCCCACCAGGCGCTCGACCTCTACCGCGCCCTCGACCAGCCGGTGCGGGAGGCCGACGCGCTCAATGCGGTGGGCTGGTGCGCGGCGCGCCTGGGCGACTTCGACAACGCCCGCGACTCCTGTGCCGCCGCTCTCTCCCTGTACCGCCGCCACCACCATCCCGCGGGTGAGGCGACCACTCTGGACAGCCTCGGGTTCATCGCCCGCCGCACCGGTGACCACCGGCAGGCCGTCGACCACTACCACCAGGCCCTCACCCTGTTCCGCACCCTCGGCGACGCCTACCAGGCCGCGGACTCCCTCGACCACGTCGGCCACCCGTACACGGCGCTCGGACGACACGAGCAGGCACGCCAGGCGTGGCGGGAGGCGCTGGAGCTGTACCGCGGGCAAGGCCGCGGCGACGACGCCGAGCGGGTGCAGCGACAACTCGACGACCTCGGTCCGGCACCGGAGTCGAGCACCGTGTCAGCGACCACCGGGCCGGCGGGAGCGTGAAAGACGGTGTCGCCCATCGCCCGCTCGCGGTCAGCGGTTGCCCTGCATGAGGACGTGTTGTCCGCCGTCGACGACGACGTTGGCGCCGGTGACGAACCGGGAGTCGTCGCAGGCGACGAACAGCGCGACGAGGGCGACGTCCTCGGGTGTGCCGACCCGGCCGAGTGGTGTGCGGTCGGTGTCCTTGTCGGTGATGAACCGGTCGGTCTGGTTCATGCGGGTCAGGCCGGGGCTGCTGGTGTTCACCCGGATCCCGAACGGCCACCAGCACCGTCCGATGCACGACCACGAGGTCGGGGCAGAACGATCAACTTCTCCAGTCCGTCAACGCACTCTTCTGCCGCCGAGCGTGCATGCCGACCTCAGACGAGACAGAGGCCCGGACCAGAACGGAACCGCGCCGATCTGCGACCGTATGGGCCTGGCCTTCCCTGCCGCGTCCGGGCCGCCTCGGCGACACGAGCAGGCGACCCGCGCGGAGGCGCGACGACGGACGAGAACCGCACGCACCTGTTCGGCTTCGGACGCGCCAGTCGCCGCCCCGTACGTGCCGGAGATCGGCGACGAACTCGGTTGCGTACCAGGACGTGCACAGGTCCACCCGAAAGATCGCCGAGCACATGGGTGCGTGACTGTCCGTCCGCGGCTGGAGCAGCAACGTGGCTTCGTGCCGCACCCGGCATTCACGGCCTGCTCAACGGACACCGGCCTGCCGCGTGAAGTCCGGGCCGGAATCGGCAACCGCGCTTCGACCAGCGCGGGGTGCGGCACCCGCTCATGCCGCCGATCAGCGGCCGTCAGCGCCGAGGGTTCCCTTGCCCGGGCTGGATTCCTTGCCGGCCAGAGCCGCCGCTCCCGGGCCGAGCAGGAGGTGACAGCCGTTGAGGCCTCCGAAGGTGCTCTGGGTTCCGGTGCCGGAGTTGCTCGTCACCAGCGAGGCGTACGTCGTCTTCACGCCGTTGAACTGGAACTGCAGAACACTCCCCGTCTGTGCCCAGAGGCCGGACAGCGACCCGGCCGTGAAGGTGCCATCGCCGTTGAACGTGATCGGTGTGCTGGCGTAGCTGCCGGTGCAACCCCAGTCAAAGCGCAGGGTCGCCGTGCCGGGGGCGACCGCCTGGATGCCGACGCCGGGTGCGGCGGCCGCCGGCCGTGAGGCCGGCGCGGCGGAACCCGAGGTGGTGATCGCAGTGACGGCCAGCACGGCGCCCGCGACGCCGACGAACAGCTTTCGCTTCGTGATCATGAAACTCTCCCCGTTTCTGTGCTGGAAAAGCCAGCAACGCACAGGATGGGACGCTGGCGGCCCGGCGGGTAGGAGCGGAGGCTGTCAGGAACGTCGCTGACAGTCGGCCGCATAGGCCGACAGCAAACTGTTCATCGTGAACTCACCCGGCCGTACCCGTTCGAGAACGTTCTTGCGCACGAGCACTTCCGTCAGCCTGCCTGCCTGATCCGCGGTTATCCTGGCGAGCGCGGCCACGCTCGCCAGGTCCACCAGCTGGTCCCGGCACCCCCCGAACAACCGGAAGAGCCCGGCCGCGTCCTCGGGCAGGCGTCGGTACGACCACGAGAACACCGCTCGGATCGCCGTTCGCGGGTCGTCGCCCGCGTTCAAGAGATCCAACCGGCGTTGGTCGTCCGCGAACTCACGAACCAGGTCGGCCAAATCGTCCACATTGGACGAATTGGCCAACTCGGCCGCGATCCGCAACGCCAGCGGCAGCCGTGCGCACAGCTCGGCCAACGCCTCGATCGCCGCCGGTTCACGGTGGAACCCCGGCCGCAGCAGCTCTCGCATCAACTCGGTCGCCTCCGCGGGCTCGAGGACGTCCAGCCGTACGCGCCGGGCCCCGTGCCGGGCGACCAGCCCGGCCAAGCTGTCCCGGCTCGTGACGACGACCAGGCACAACGGGGTACCGGGCAACAACGGCCGCACGTGGTCGGTATCGCGAGCGTTGTCCAGCAAGATCAGCATTTTCCGGCCGGCCAGTGAAGATCGGTACCAGGCGGCACACTCCGCCACCTCCTTGGGAACGTCCGCGGCCCGCACGCCCAGCCCGCGCAACAGCGACGCGAGCGCTTCGGACGCCGGCATCAGCGAGTCCGGGTCGTAGCCACGCAGGTCGATGTACAGGTTCCCGTCCGGGAACTGGTCGGCCACGCCATGCGCCCAGTGCACCGCCAGCGCGGTCTTGCCGACCCCGGCCGTGCCGGAAATCGCCGCGGTCCGGGCGGACTGGCCGAGCGGCCCCAACAGTGCACGCAACTCCGTCTGCTGCCGGAGTCGGCCGATGAAGGACGGGACGTCCGGCGGCAACGCCTGCGGGGTCGGCCGTCCCGTGCGGTGACCCGTACCGCCGCCAACCGGCTGTTCTGGCTGGAGCTCCACCCGCCGGCCGTCCCGCCACAGCGCGGCGAACTCCTCCACGTTCCCGCCGAGCTGTGTGACCAGCGCGTGCACCGTGTCCCATCGGGCCATCCGCGGCCCGGACAGCGCTTCGTGGATCGTCGTCGGATTGATTCCGTTCGGTCGCTGTCGGCAGCGCGTGCGCCGTTGCAGCTCTCGCATGCTCGGGTTCCCGGCGGCGGAATGCAGTGCGTGCAGCCGGTCGAAGAAAGTCCGGATGGCGCCGCTCGGCACCACCGGTTTGCGCACCTGGCCCATCGACCCCCTGACCACGATCTCCTTGAGGAAACCACCGTGTCAGCGGAGCGCGACGGTTGTCCATCCGGCGGATGTCCAGGAAAGTGCTGGGTCATTCAGCACAATGTCATCCTCTTTCGGGGCAGCCAAAAGGGAAGACTTGCGTGCATCGTCCTTTGTGGAGGCACTTGGCCGGGGAGCCGGTCAACGACCGAGGTCGCGAATCGGGCTCGTCTACGAGCCCGGCCACGTGGAGCCCAGGCGTCCAACGGTGCTCGTGCGGCCCGCGGCCCGTGAGAGGCTTGATCTCGCCGAGCCGGTGGGTCGGGGGGTTCCGGCGCCGCCCCGGAAGTCGTTCTCCGGCAACGCCCGTCGATGTTGACGTGGAGTGCGGCAGAAGGGTGTTCAGGTCTGTCGTCACCAACGGATCTCGAACACCCTTCGTCCGTCTCCGGACACCACCGGAGCCGGGGGCTCAGTCGCCTAGACCTGGTTTCGCCCGCCGTCGACGAACAGGTCGGACCCGGTGACGTAGGAGGCGTCGTCGGAGGCCAGGAACAGCACCGCGGCGGCGACTTCCTCCGGACGGCCCACCCGTGCCAGCGGGATGGTCGCCGCGCCGGTCCGCTGGAACTCGCGGACGTCCGGGTCGTCGCTGGTGCCGATGTAGCCGGGGCTCACCGCGTTCACCCGCACGCCGCGCCCGCCCAGTTCCACGGCGAGGGTGCGGGCCAGCGCGCGGGCGCCCGCCTTCGCCGCGGAGTACACACCGAGGCCCGGCAGGCCGGCGGTGGCGCCGATGGAGGACATCAGCACGACCGACGCGTGCTCGTTCAGCTCCGGCGCCAGCGTCTGCACCGTCAGGTAGGGCCCGCGCAGGTTCTGCGCCAGCACGGTGTCGACCTCGTCCAGGCCGACCTGGCCGAACGGGGTGTGGCTGCCGCCTCCCGCGTTGGCGAACAGGACGTCCAGTCCCCTCCCCCGCTCGCGCAGCGCCGCCAGCAGCTCGGTGAGGTGCGCGGGGTCGGCCGCGTCACCGCGCACACCGGTGGCCGACGGGCCGAGCCCGGCCACGGCCTCGTCCAGCGCATCCGCACGACGTCCGGTGATCAGGACGTGGGCTCCCTCGGTGACGAACCGGCGGGCGGTGGCCAAGCCGATTCCGGCCGTGCCACCGGTGATCACCGCGGTGCGGCCGTCGAGCCTGCCCACGTCAGGCCGCCAGCGACGGGTAGTCGAGGTATCCCTGGTCGGTGCCGCCGTAGAAGCTCGACCGGTCCGGCTCGTTGTACGGGCCGCGCCGGGCGATGCGGTCGCCGAGGTCCGGGTTGGCGAGCCAGGGGGCGCCCAGCCCGACCAGGTCGGCACCGGCGGTGAGGGCGTCGGCGACCCGGTCGTGCGGTGCCTCCGGTTCGGCGGTCCGGTGCGGGTTGAGCAGCAGCGTTCCGGGCCAGGCCTTGCGCACCAGCGCGGTCAGGTCGCGGCGCCCCGGCGACTCCGAGACGTCCAGGAAGGCCAGCCCGTCGCCGGCCAGTTCTCCCAGCAGGGCCTCGTAGAGCTCCTCGGAGTTCCCCTCGTTGATGCCCTGGACGGTGGAGGCGGGCGAGACCCGCAGCGACGTCCGGTCCGCACCGGCCGCACCGGCCATCGCCCGGACGGCCTCGACGACGAACCGGATGCGGTTCTCCGTGCTGCCGCCCCACTCGTCGGAGCGCAGGTTCGAGTCCTGGCACAGGAACTGCTGCGGCAGGTACCCGTTGGCGGCGTGCAGCTGCACGCCGTCGAAACCCGCCGAGAGCGCCAGCGAGGAGGCCGTCGCGAAGTCCTGGAGCGTGGCGCGGATGTCGTCGGCGGTCATGGCCTCGGGCACCGGGTGGTCCCGCATCCCGTCCGGCGTGAAGGTCTGACCGGGTGCCGCCACCGCCGAGGGCGCGTGCCCGTCCAGGCCGCCCCGCATGCTCGGGTGCCCGGTGCGGCCGCCGTGGAACAGCTGCAGGTGGATGGTGCCGCCGGCCTCGTGCACGGCGTCGGTGACCTGCCGCCAGCTCTCGGCCTGCTCGGGCGTCGCGATGCCCGGTGTGGTCGGGTAGGCCTGGCCGCGCTGGCTGATCTGGGTCGCCTCGGTGACGATCAGGCCGGCTCCGGCGCGTTGCCGGTAGTACTCGGCGATCGCGGCGGTGGCCAGCCCCTGCTCGGTGGCGCGGCTCCGGGTCATCGGAGCCATGGCCAGGCGGTTGCGGACGGTGGTGGCACCGACCCGCAGGGGCGAGAAAACGTTGGTATCACTCATGATTCCCAGCTTCGGCCGGAGCTGTTCGGTTGCCAACCGAGCGGTAATGGACTTACTGTGGGTAAGTGACCAGGTCGACGGCAGTGAACCCGCAGGTGATCGACTCGGCGAGCTGCGAGGTCGCGGGCGAGATCATGAGCTTCGTCTCACGGCGCTGGACCTCGGCGGTCATGCTGGCCGGTTCCCGGGGCGCCCGGCGGTTCAGCGAGTACCGGCGCATGGTCGGCGGCATCTCCGAGCGCATGCTGTCGGTCCGCCTGGCCGAGCTGGAGCAGCACGGCCTGGTGCGCCGGGAGGTGGTGCCCAGCATGCCGGTGCAGGTGCTGTACCACCTGACCGACCGCGGCCGAAGGCTGCTCGGCGCGGTGGACGCCATGACCCGGTGGGCGCACGACGCGAGCTGAGCCGCTCGCGCGGTCCCCGCTCGAAGCGGGCGAACGCCTCCGGTGCCCGTCCGAATCGAAGACGCGGTCGACGACCGTGTTCGCGACGCTGCTCGGCAAGTCGGGGCGGCATCAGGTGGTCGGGGAGCACTAGCCTCCCGCGGGTGAGCGAAGCGTGGCACGAGTTCCGTCTTGAGGTGTTCGGCGAGCCGTACCTGGTGTGGCACGAGGGCGCCAACGTCGATGCGCTGGTCGCCGAGCACGAGCGCGGGCCGGAGCGGGCGGAGCGGATGGTGCGCCTCGGTGTCGCCGAACGCGATCACGTCGCGGTCGAGTCCATGGGCGCACTGGCGCGCGCCGGTCGTGCGCCGTCCGATGCGGCCGACGTGCTGCGGTCCGTTCTCCCGTCCGCAATCGGCACTTTCCGCGTGCGGACCGCGCAGGTGCTGTGCGAGATGACGGGTGACGACGGGTACGTGTCCGAGGTGGCCGCGGTGCTCGAAAGCGGTGGCGGGCACTGGGGCGAACGGATCGACGCGGCTCTGGCGCTGCCACGGCTGCCGCGCACGCCGCGCTCGGTGGCGGCGTTGCACCGCGGCGTGCTCGACCAGGAGTACCTGGTGCGCTACCACTGCGCGAACGGACTGCTCGGCCTGACGAGGCCCGGTCGCGACATCGCGAAGCACAAGGGTTTCACGTCGGTCAGCGGCGAGGATCCCGCACGGTGGCGTGCGGTCGCTGACGAGCTCCTCGGAGCCTTCGGTGCGCGGTCCGCCGGAATGCACGGCGACCGGGCGACCTTCGCCGTCGAGTTGGGGCCGGCCGACTACGCCGCGCCGCACCTCCGGGCCGCGCAGGTGCACCTGAACGGCGCACGGCTGTCCGGACCGGACCAGCTGCACGTGCCGGCGCTGCGCAACATCGGCGTGGACACCACTTCTCCCGACCACCTGCGCGGTGTGCTGGAGCACCTGGGTTTCGTGGACCTGCCCGAGTCGATCGTGCTCGACGAAGACGCAGTGAAGTCCACAGTGGACTCCGTGACGGCAGGCCTCGACTTCGACTTCGACGTTGCGCGTTGGCTCTCAACGGATCTGGTGATCGGCGACCGGGCACGCATCGCGATGGAGATCGGGCCGGCAGATCCACGCGCACCGCAACTGCGCACGTGCACGCTGTGGCTGGACGGCGCCATCGCGACTCCGTACGACAACACGGTGTACGTGCCGCAGTTCGTGCACTCGCTGAGGACGGACGTCGGCCTCTACCGGGCGGGGCGATCATCGGAATTCGCGCACTGGGGTCCCACGACCGACGATCTGTCCGCTGAGCTGCACCCGGACGGCACGCTCGCGTACCGGCTGCGCTCGCAGATCGACGGCGTCGGCGACCGCGGAGGAGCGGTGCGGTTGAGCATCGACGAGATCATCGCGGTTCTGGAGGAGACCGCCAACACGCTGGACAGGCCGTGATCACGGCGCTGCAGCAGACAACGAGCTCTGTGCGCCCCGGTTCGCTCGCACATTGCCACGATGCCGATGACACGGTGCCCACCCCCGGAGATGGGCACCGTGTCGGCTCAGGCCAGGCCGATCTGCTGGTAGAAGGTCTGGTTGTCCCAGAACAGGAACTGCAGCACGCGATCATGGGCTACCTGCCCGGCTACGCGACGCCGCGGATCGTGTGCGACGTGCCGTACGTCGGGAAGCGGTGGGTGTACCAGCTCGAGGACTACGACCGCGAGCTCGGGATCTCCTATTGGACCAAGAACTACAGGACCGGGATCGAGCTGGAGGACCCGGAGGCGTTGAACCGCCGCTACCCCTACTACCACCCGATCTCGACGCTGGGTGAGGCCGGCCAGAAGTGGTGGGCCGACCAGGCCTGACTGCCTTGATGTGGCTGTTTCGGGACATCTCCCGGGACCGGCCCCATGGCCTGAAGGCTCCGGAAGGCCGGATTCCGGAGTTCCGGAGCCCGGAACCGATGAGACCGGCCGTGAACTGGGCGAACACCGCTGTCGACCTACGGCGTTCCGGCGTTCGGCATTGAGGTGACACAACGGCCTCAAGCTCGGTGGCGATCACAAAACGCCAAGCCGAGGAGCCGAAGTGCCGCACTTCGAGGAACCGTCCCAAGGGCACGAGCCGGACGGTCAACAAAAGATCATCACTACCGGGGATGCGGCCTGCGCTGCCTGGCTGAGCCGCCCGGACGTCAAGCTCGTTCTGGCGGTGACACCCCACCGGCAAGGCCTGAGCCGAATCCTGGACTGTCTGCCGGCGATCGAGGCGGACTACCGCGTGCAGGTCGTGTTCTCAGTGCCGGAGACCGGGTATCAGTGGGCCGGAATGCAGGATCGCTTGCGAGAGCTCGGTGTTCTCCGGATGCCCTGGCGACAGGCTGTCGAGACGTCGTTCGACCTCGTGCTCGCCACCTGCAGCTGGGGCATCGACGAGATCACGTCACCGCTGGCGTTGATGTCGCACGGCGCGACTGGCGTGCGGTCCCGGATCGCGCACGAGACCGAGGAACACAACTACATGCCCGAGAAGCTCATGCGTGGCGGTGAAGTGATCCCGGCAAGGCTGATGCTGGCCAACGACGACGAGGTGCTCGCCGTCGCGAAGTCGTGTGCCAGGGCGCTGCCCGCGGCTGTCATTGCCGGAGACCCGTGCTTCGACAGGATGTCCGCGAGCTCGCCGTATAAAGAGCTCTACCGCGAGGCCCTGGGAGCGGCGCACGGCCAACGGATCGTCTTCGCCGTGTCGTCGTGGTCCCCGCACTCGTTGTGCGGCAGCGATCCCCAGTTCCTCACGCGGTTGGCGGACGAACTGGCCGGCACCGACAACCTGGTGGTGGCATCACTGCACCCCTTCTGGTGGGACGCTCACGGACGGCGACAGATCCTTGCGTGGCTGGGCCACGCCCGAGAACGCGGGCTGGTCCTCCTGCCGCCTGACGAAGGTTGGCGCGCGGCCGCTGTCGCCGCCGACGTAGTACTGTCCGATCACGGTTCGGCCGGGCGGTACGCGGCGGCGCTGGGCGTGCGCACGATGATGAGTGTGCGGTCACTGGTCGACGTGCGTCCCGGCAGCAGCGCGGACCTGTTGTCGCGCTTCGCCACTCCACTGGACCACGACCAGCCGCTGCGACCTCAGGTGGAATGGGCTCTGGCTGCGGCGGTGGACCCTCGTCACGCCGAGTTGGCCGCACGGATCACAGGGCGGCCGGGGCAGTCGTTGTCCATCCATCGGCGCGAGTACTACGGCCTACTGGGCGTGTCCGAGCCGGTCCACGACGTGCCGGTTTCGCCGGTGCCGCTGCCGAAGCCGTTGTGGTGAGCGGGATCGGCCGCTCATCCGGCTTGCCGGGACTCGGGTTCGAGGCGCAGGCGCAACGACTCGGCGCGCCGGTCGCCGAGCGAGATGGCGATGCGCAGCGCCTCCTGCCGGTGCAGGTGCGCCTCGTGGGTCGCACCGACTTCATCCTCCAGGTCCGCGAGCTTCTCGAGCACGGGCAGGCGCAGGGAGGCGGCCTCATCGGCAGGCAAGGCCGAGAGGCCCGCCCGCACCTCGGTGATCGCTTCCGCCATCGCTCCGGTCGCGGCGAGGCAGGTGCCCGCTCCCACGACGGCCTGCGCCCAGCAGTGGCGGTCGCCGATCTCGTCGGCGACCCACGCCGACGAGCGGAAGTTCGTCACGGCGCCGTCGAACTCACCGGTGTCGGCGAGGGCGTGGCCGAGATAGCACAGCAACAAGGCGACACCGCGCTGCCTCCCGTGGCGCCGGTTCAGCGTGAGCGACTGTCCATACTGGTCGATTGCGGTCACCATATCGCCACGGGCGTGCGCTGCGGCACCGAGTCCTTCCCTCGCCGTGGCTTCACCCTCCCAGTCGCGCTCCTGCTGGGCTCTGGTAAGCGCTTGTTCGAAGAGGGAGGTCGCGGAGTCCGGGTCGCGGAGTCTGCTGTGGACAGCCGCATGCTGCAGCGTCATCCGGACCTCCGCGATGCCGTCGCCGCACCGCACAGCGGCGTCGACGGCAATCGTTCCCACCGCACGCCACTCATCGGTGTGGCCCCGGTACAGGAACACGCCCCACATCGCCTCGTAGAGCTGCCAGACCAGCTCGTACCAGCCGTGGCCGAACGCGGTCCTGGCGCAGGCCACGAGGTTCGGCAGCGCGTGCTCCAACCAGTCGAGCGCCTCACTGCGCCCTGTGAAGGGCGGCTCGGCCGTGATCCGGTAGCGCTCACCGAGGTGCGGGCGCAGTGGCGTGACGAGCTGGTCGGCGGCAACGGCCCGGTCCAGCAACGACTCCACCAGCGCGCGCACAGCGTCCCAGCGTTCGGACTCGCTGTCGTCGCGTTCCGCCTGGCGACGTGCGTGCAGGCGAAGCAGGTCGTGGAAGCGGAAGCGCTCGGGACCCGAGTCCATCACGAGGTTCGCGCCCAGCAACGTGTCCAACAGGTCGTCCACGTCCGTGTCGGCGTCGCCGAGCAGTGCCGCAGCGCTTTCCGGATCGAACTCGACGCCGGGGAACAGGCCCAGCCGACGGTACAGCCTGGCTGCGTCCGCCGTCAGACCCCGATAGGACAGGTCGAAGGTCGCGGCGACGGACAGCTCACCGTCCTCGGCCACCAGCGCTCGCAGGCGCCGGTGCTCGTCGGTCAGCTGCGCGGCGATCGTGGCGAGCCTCCAGCGCGGACGCGCCGCCAGCCGGGCTGCCACGATGTGCACGGCGATCGGCATGCCTCCGCAGAGTGCGGCGACGTCATGCGCCGGTTGCGGTTCCTCGCGCACCCGGTGCCGACCGACCGCACGACCGAGCAGCTCCACCGCTGCCTCGGGCGCCAGCGCGTCGAGCGCCACCAGACGACCACCGGCTGCGACCAGACCCGACAGCCGTTTGCGGCTTGTCACGATGACAGCGCTGCGGCGTGAGGCCGGCAGCAGTTCGATCACCTGCGTGCTCGTCGCGGCGTCGTCGAGGAAGACGACCATCTCCCTGTCGGCTGTCAGGGATCGGTAGAGCGCGGCGCGACTCGGGTGGTCTGCGGGCACCTCCCCCGATGGGACGCCGAGGCCCAGCAGTAGGCGCCCGAGAAGTTCGCCGGGAGTCGCGGGTCCGTACGGCCCGTGCGCGGACATGTCGGCGTACAACTGCCCGTCAGGAAAGCGCCTGTTCACAGCATGCAGCACGTGCAATGCCAACGCGGTCTTACCCACACCTCCCGTGCCAGTGACGACGGCGAGTCCGGGACCGGACCGGTCGGCATCTTGCGCCAGTACGGCCATGATCACCGCGGACTCCGGTTCGCGGCCGGTGAAGTGGGCCGGTGAGGGAGGGAGCTGGCGAGGTGTGCCCGGCAGCCAGGTCTGGTGTACGTGAACACCGCCGTGCACGGTGCCCGCCTGGACCACGGTGCCGCCGGAGTTGTGGGAGACCTCGTTGACCACCGACGGCCGCGCTGGGTCCACGACGCACCTCCTGTCCCAGCCCTCCAGGCTAATGCCGGATGACGGCTGGTCCAGGGCCTCCCGTTCACCCTGTAAGCCGGCCGAGGACTTCATCGGCGCGACGCAGGTGCGGTGTTACCGAATCGGGTGACGTCTTCTCGATCACACGCACGATCGCCGCAGCCTCACTCGCGGCTGCCAGAGCATCGTCCCGGCGTCCTACAGCGGCCAGCGCGATCGCCGACGTCGTGAGCGCGCCGGAAAGGAACGGAGTCCACAGGTCGTCGTCCTCCGACTGCAGTCGGAGGATCTCCACCGCAGCGTCCGCGCATCGGACCGCCTCGGGCGCACGGTCCAGCGCCACCAGCTGCCTACCCAGGGTGCTGCGCGCCACCGCCAGGAACGGCTCGACGCTCTCGTCCTGCTCGGAAAGCTCCTCGTAGCGCCGTACCGCTTCCTCAGCGAGCGACATGGCCTCATCGTTCCGGCCCGCCTCGCCGAGGATGAACGCGAGGTTGTGCACGGCGTCGGCCAGGTCTGCGGCGTGCAGGCCGTCCGCCTCCACCAGCGGCCGGTAGTGCATAACCGCTGCCGTACCCGCCTCCACGGCCTCGTCGGTCCGCTCGACCTCGGACAGGTACGAAGCCTGGTTGTAGAGCGCCATGGCGAGGTCGGCGGTGAACGGGTGTGGGTCGACCGCGGCGAGCTGCCCGAACAGCACAACCGACTCGGCTCCGGCGTCCACCGCCTCCTCCCGGTGCCCTGACGCGGACAGCGACGTAGCGTGGCTGCGCAGCGACAGTGCGAGATCAGGCTGGTGGGCATCGGGATCGGTCTCGGCGAGCTCGCGGTAGATGATCATCGCGTTCTCTGCCTCGCGCAGCGCCCGTTGGGCGTCTCCGGCGTGTGAGCACGACACGGCGAGGTTGTGCAGCGCTCCCGCGAGCTGCGGCCGGAACGCGGCCGCGTTGATCTCGACGAGTCGGTGGTAGAGGATGATGGACTCCTCCGCCGCTGCCACGGCTTCGTGCTGCCGTTCCGGCACAGCGTCCAGGTAGGCGGGCAGGTTCTGCAACGCGTCGGCGAGGTCCGGGCCGTACGTGGCGAAGTCGTCCTCCGCCAGGGCTCGGTACAGCGCAACCGACTCGTCGGCTGCCTCCAGCGCGGGCCCGTCACCTCCCAGATCCGACCGGGACGCCGCGATGTTGTGCAGCACCATGGCGAGGTCGGGAACGAACTCGGTGCGCTCCTGCGCCACGAGCTGCCGGTACAGCTCGGCGGCCTGCTCGTCGTGCTCCAGTGCTTCCCCGTGCTCGCCCAGCTCTGCCAGCGACTTGGCCAGGGTGTTCAACGCGTTGGCCAACCCCGGCACGTCCGCCGGCCGGCTCCGGTGGAGCGCCGCGGCCTCCCTGGCGCTCGCCAGCGCCTCCTGTCGCCGTCCCGCTCTGGCCAGCAGCAGGCACTGGCTGTTCAGCCACAGCGACAGCGACTCGTGGCCGCTCTTGCGCGCCTCCGCGACCGCGAGATCGGCGTGCACGAGGCCCTCCGCGAACTGGCCTGCCTGGTCCAGCCGCACCGACAGGTCCCCGTGCAGCCCGGCACGCCGCGCCGGGTCGCTCTCGGCGGCGAGCCGGTGCTCGGTCAGCTTGCGTGCGACCACGGCAGCCGCGACATCGAGGTGGACGTCCCGCGTCTGCGGCAGCAAGACCTCCGCCGCCTCCAGCACCGCGGGATCGAGACCCGGCAGCTCGGTCAGCCTCGTGGCGGCCGCGGGACCGGCCAGGAGCAGCAGTCCCGGGTCGGCTCTGAGCACCGGGTTGACCAGTTCCACGGACAGGTGCGGATAGCGGTGAGCGCTTTCGGCGAGCACGGCCAGCACACCGGGTGTCCACGTGCGCACCGCCACGTCGGACGCGCTGTTCGCGATGAGCGCCGCGGCTGCGGACAGGACGTTCTCGCGTCCCGTCGCCGCGGTGGTCCAGTCGTCGGTCTGCCAGTTCAACCGGACGTGGTCGTGACCGGGCGTGGTCAGTGCGACGAGGTCCTCGCCGAGGCGGTCGGGATGCACCGGTTCGAACACCGTGCGCGGGTCGCTTGCCGGGTAGCACGCGAGGTGGTCGTCGATGAGCCGGTCCGCGCCGTCCGGTGACGCCGCCAGCTCGGTGCGTCGCAACGCCGCGCGGCCATGGGGTCTCGGCACGGCACCCACGAGCGTCGCGGTGTAGGCGATCCGGGTCATGACCGGCGCTCGTGTGAAGCCGCTGCGCGCGCTGTGGAGCTTGTCCCACCCGGAGTACTCGCGGCAGAGCAGGTAGTCCGCCACCGCGAGGAGGTCGGACGGCGGAGCATCTCCCCGCAGCTGGGAGTCGACTGCCGCCAGAGCCGCCATCTGCACGGCGAGCACCTGACCGTAGTCACCGCGGTCGAGGTCGGCGGGCTCGGTGGGAGCAGGCAGTTCCGCCGGCGCGCCGAGCCGGTCGGCGAACTGCGCGGCGGCGGTGTGGAACATCGACCGCCGCGCGTCCGGCGAGTTCGTGAGCGGCTGCAGCTGCCAGTGGCCGGTGGCGTCGACGTGGTGATCGGTGTCGAGCCGCCCGACGACGGCCGGCCACCAGTACTTGGCTGTGCGGCCCAGCAGCAACACCCGCACGCGTCTCTCCTGCCGGAGTGCGATCTGCTGCATGGTCCGGACGAACGTCAACAGGTCGTCGGTTGGCCACCGGTCCCCGTAGTCGAGTAGTACGAGCAGATCCGACGTGGCGCCGAGGACGACCCTGTTCGGTTCCGCTTCCGGCTGTCGCGCCGCGGCAGGGGCGTGCCGGACCCGCCACACCTGCCACCCCTGTGCGAGCGACTCGGTGGCGACCCGATCGGCCAGACGGGTCTTTCCCTGCCCTCCCGCCGCGTGCAGCAGTTGAACGGCGACGAGGTCCGTGCCGTCACGCCACCCGTGCACCTCGGTCAGTTCGTCGCCGCGTCCAGTGAACGGCACCACGGCGAACTGCGGCTGAAGCAGACGGGAGGGGTGTGCACGGGCCTCCTCCTCCGACAACGCGGGCACGGCAGCCGACACCGGGGTGACGTCGAACCGCCTGCCGCCGAAGTCGACCACGGCGTCCTCACCGGGGCTCTCGAACAGCACTGCGCCCTGCAACACCACTCGTTCGGCCTTGGGACGACGACGGGGTGAGGAGGCGAAATGCCGGCGCTGGGCACTCAGGTCCGCGAGGTGCTTCAGCACGTCCGCGACGGTGGCCGTCCGCAACGCCAAGGCCTTCGAGGTGACACAGGCAGCGGCAAAGCGCTCGACCAGCTCGGCGTCCGGCACCCGTTCACCCTGGCCGCGTTCGAGCTCCGACACCGTGCTGGTGTTGCTGTGGATCTGGTCCGCGACCTGCTGTTGCGTGAGGCCGTTCGCCTTGCGCAAGGCTTTCAGCCGACCGCCGAACGCGGCAAGTTCGGCCTTCCACGCATCGGGCATCCCGGTCACCGCGCCAGCGTGACAGGTCAGCGAACGATCCGGGGCAGCGCCACTGCCGGATCAGCGACTCGATGAACGGGCTCGGCAAGCCCCAGCAGGTCGTAGAAGAGCTTCCGCAGGATCCTGATCGATTCACCGGGTCTGGTCGTGATCATCTCGGTGACGTCCGCGCACCGCGCCGGGTCGTGGTTCGCCAAGGCCTCGCGGACCTGCGGAGCGAGGGGACGGTCCAGGTGCAGGAGCGGCGTGGAGCGGGACAGCACGTCGGCCGTGCTGGCGGGTCGCACGTCGATCAGCGAGCCGCTGTCCACCAGCACCGGTATCCCCAGTGCCGCTGCGTACTGACCGACGGAGCCGTGATCGGTGATCACGACATCGGCGGCACACAGACCCCCGCGCCAGTCGTGGCGAGGGTCCAGCACCTGCAAGCCCGTGCCGATCGCATCGGCGAGCCATCCCAGCACCTGACGACGGCCATGACCCTGCCAGACGAAGGGGTGCAGAGCCGCGACGACGCGGTACTCGTCGGGCGGCAGCTCGGTCGTCAACCGGGTGAAGACTTCGGGATCCCTGCCGAACAGCGACGCCGGCGACCACGTGGTGCCGGCCAACACGACCTTCTGACCAGGGCGAGCACCCAAGGCGGCGCGGTACTGCTCGCGGTAGGGCAGCGATGCGCGCATGCGGTCGAACGACGGGTCGCCGACCACCACCGCACGCGGCAACGCGGCACGGCAGGAGCTCGCCAGCGCCGCCACCTCCCGATCGCTGGCCAGTGCGAGAGCCGCCGGAACGACCTCGCCATCGCGGATCAGGCGGTCGGGGTGGAAGGCGTGCGGCACGCCGTCACCGGCCGGCCCGATGCGCGACCTCTGGGTACCTGCCCCGTGCGACAGCAGCACAGCCGGGGCGTCCAGTTCGGACAACCCCCAGTCGCAGGCGGCGATGGCGAGGTCGTACCGGGTGCGGATCGCCTGGTGCCAGGGCACGACCAGCCACCCGAGCCCACGCACGAGCTCGTGGATCTCCTCCCAGTGGTGACCGGTCGCTGGTGTCGTCACAACGACTTGAACCCGGTGGTCTGCCTCGAGCGCGGTCATGACGTCGCCCAGCCGTTCCACTGCAGGTGCGTGCCCGGCCACGAGGCCCACCAGACGGCAGCCCTGTCTGGTGAGCCAGAACTCTGAGATCGGATCTCCCTGAGCGATGACCCGGTCGTGGTCGTTCAAAAGCCGTTCCCTCTGTTCGTGGTGTCACGTACGAGCGGTGCGGCGGAACTCCCGCCCGCCGCACCGCTCAGGTCGATCAGATGTCCCAGTGCTTCTGGGTCTTGCGGCACTTCTTGCCCGAGTCCGCAGTGCGGCGGGGCTCAGGCCGATGGGTTCGCGTCGGATGCTCGGACCGCGCATTCGCGGCCGGCTTCGCCGGCACGGTGGCGGTCGGCGTCGACATCGGCGGAGCTGTCACCGACACTCGCGTGGGCATTAGCCGAGCCGGTGCTTCGGTCGGCGGCACCGTCGGCGACTCGACCGGGGGCGCGGGCAGGGGCGCTTCCGGCGCGGCTTTCCGCGGACCTGCCGGCAACTCGATGATCGGCCCGCGCTCGAACGCGGAGGAGGTGTCGGAACCCGTGGCGCCCTGCAGGAAGAAGATTCCGGTCGCCACCGTCATCACGACCAAGCCGGCGCAGGCCGCGAGCTTCACCCGTGTCCCCGACTCGGCAAAGCGCCCAACAAGAGGTCCGCAGAACACGACCCCGAGAATCACGAAGATGCTGAACCGGAGGTGCCGCCAGTTCGGCTGCGCGTCCTTGCAGCACGCGCATCGGCTGATGTGCACGCGGATGTCGCGCAGGAGCTCCGGAGAGTCCTCCCGATTCCTGGCGATGCTGGGAAGCGTCGTGCATCCGTGGTCGGCGTCGGTCAGGAGGTACACGGCCGCCGCTGCCTCCTGGCACTTCGTCCTCGCCCTGCGCCGCCGCTCCTTCACGGCGTTGAGCGTGATCCCCAGCCGATCAGCCTGCTCCTGTTCCGTGGCGTTACCCAGATTCACCTCGAAGAACAGGTCGAGGTCGTCGTGGTCGACGTCGGCGACGAGCCTGAGAACGCGGTCGAAGAGCTGCTTGGCGTCCAGGCGGACCTGGATCGCCTGGTCCAGACCCTCCTGGACTTCGGTGCGCCTTCTCCGAAAGCGCTCGACACGCGCCCGTTCTCGTGTCTCCCGCCGATGGAAGTCGATCGCCGTGTTCCGCGCTACCTTGCGCACCCACGCTCTACGGCTCGTGCGGAACTTCTCCGGTGCGCCGAAACGCACTTTCTCCAAGACCATGTTGGTGGCCGCCCGCGCCAAGGCCGGTTCGCGCAATATCGAGATGCAGATCCTGAACACGACTTCTTCGTCCTCCTCGGAGGACGGCAGAGCAGACTCGCGACCATCTCGCGCAGCCCATTGGTTGGTCATATCCAGTAGACGTGCGAAACCTGAGTCCGGGGGGCGCTTTTCCAGGTGAACCCTCCGAACCCGAACAGGGGGAAGTTGATCACACAGTGTCACCCGGTACCAGGCGTTGTCCCTGATCCCAACCCGTGTTCACCCCACAACGGCGAGCACAGAACACGATCGAGTGATCACCGAAGCTCCGGAAGCCCCGGCGTGGCCTGTCGCCGGTCGGTGACGCCGTACGGCACACTCCCCTCCGTCACTGAGGGAGGCAGCGCAGTTGTCCTCGTCCGAGAACTGGAACCCGTGGCGAAATGCCCTGGTGTTGTTCGGCCGCACGCTGCGGACGCTGCGGGAAGACGCCGGTCTGACGCAGCAGGCGCTCGGCGAGCGGATCCACGCGAGCAACCGGACGCTGTCTGATCTGGAGCTGGGCAAGGGAGAACGGGTGCCGGCCGAGGCGCTGGTCGTCGCCTACGTCGACCGCTGCATCGCGAGCTGGCAGGCCGCCGAGGTCAAGCGGGACGAGCGCCGTGCCGACCTGCTGCGGTCGTACCGGCTGCTGCACGACTTGCGCGAACAGCTTCGAAGCAGCGAGAAGAACGACCCAGCGCCAAACAGCGCGCCGAAGCACGAAGGGGCTGCGGACGACTTCGACGGACTGTTCCTACGCCTGGCCGTCCTCCCGGACGACGCGCTCCCCAGCATGCTGCTGCGGCCGGAGTACGGCGTGGTCCCGTTCTCCGGTCGCCAAGCCGAGGTCGCCGACCTGCCGGGCTGGACATCCGGCGCCGGAGTGGCCGCCCGGCTGGTCACCGGACCGGCTGGGCAGGGCAAGACGCGGCTGGGGTTGCGCCTGTGCGAACTCGTGCAGGCCGAGGGCTGGGTCGCCGGAATCGTCTCGGAGGACGGCGACCCGGCACTGATCGAGTCGCTCGCCCCGTCGAGCAGACCGTTGCTGCTGGTCGTCGACTACGCGGAGGCACGGGTGCCCGCGTTGCTGAGTCTGGCTCGCACCCTCCTCGCACGCCCCGCCGGGTCACCGGCGCGGTTGCTCCTGCTCGCCCGCTCCGCCGGCGGTTGGCTCGGCGAACTGCACCGCGATGACGACGCGGTAGCCGGTCTCTTCCTCCGGACGGTGGAGCAACGTCTCACCCCGCTCGCCCGCAGCGTCGCCGACCGGCACGCCGAATTCGCGCGGGCGTTGGGCGCCATCGCGTTCCAGCTGAGGCGTGGCACAGAAGACGTCGATCCGCCGCCGGGCATCGACACGGTCCGCTACGAGCGGGCGCTGGACATCCACGCCGCCGCTCTCGCCGCTCTGCTCGACCTCGAGATTCCGGAAGACCGCTCGGACCCGCAACGAGATCCGGTCCTGCGGGTGCTGCACCACGAGCAACGCTACTGGCGCCGCACAGCGGACAGCGCCGGTTTGCCCGATCGGGATCAGCGTCGAGTGCGCTGCGTCGTCGCCCTGGCGACGTTGTTCGGCGCGGGCTCCGTCCGGCCATGCTGGTGCAGGGCCGTGGCGAGGCGGTGACCCGCAACCTGAACTCGCCGCGGTCGATCGCCGCGGTCGACGCGGCGTACACCTCGACGCCCAGCTCGACCCGTTGGGGTGCAACGACGTCGGCGTGCTCCCCCACCGTCAGCGCCTCGACGTCGGCGTCGGTCAGCTCAATCTCCGGCGCCCCGGTCATCGTGGCGTGCTGGATCAACGCCAGCAGCGCGGCGTCACGGTAGGTAAGCACCCGCCACGCGGGCCGGGCGCTGGGCGCGCCGAGGAAGCCGGTGGGATAGCCGAGACCGGAGTCGGCGACCAGGTCACGCACCGGCACCAGCGCTCCGGGACCGTAGCGGGCGCGGAACCGGGCGTGATAGTCCAGCCAGGCGGCCGTTCCGAAGGGTTGCGTGCCGGTCTGAAGCAGCACGGAGGCGGCGCGGGCTGCCTCGTCGAGCACCAGTTCGGGAACAGTGATCGCCGCGTCGATGCGCACGTCGGTGGCCAGCGCGTGACCGGCGGTGGGGACAAGAGCCCGCATCCGGGTGGCGAGTGCCGCCCGGATCTCCCTGGCCTGGCCGGGGTCGGCGATGTCGTTGTGCCGGGCGAGGTCGGTGGCGATCTCGTCGAGCTCGCGCAGGTGGTCCGCGACCTCGTCCAGGGTGTCCGCTCCGGCCGCGCGCAGGACGCCGACCACGTGGGCCAGGCCGTCGCCGCTGGTCATCGATGGCCGTAGGCTGGTGATCAGCACACCGGCGTCGATCAGGCCGTGCAGCATCGCCTCGATCCTGGCTGCGGGCGCGGACGGAAACGTCGTGGTCAGCTGGCTGGCCAGCGTGTCGAAGCGGATCGGTGAGCTGGCCGTGTCCAGAACGAACCGCACAGGGCGGGTGAGCCGCGCTGAGGACTCCCGTAGCGGTCCGGGAGTGGCGGCACCGGCCTCGGCCCGCCGATGGACGATCACGCGCCCGTCGCGCAGAAACCTCGCGTCGTCGACCACCACTGTCAGCCGCGAGCGCAGTCCAGGATGCCGTTCGAGACGGTCGATCACCGTTGCGAGCCACTCGCCGTCCGCGCGCGTCACGGCTCGGTGCCGGGTGCCCACCTCGGCCAGCGCGGGGCCGGCGACCCCGACTCCGGCGAAGTCGCCGAACGGCGTGGCTCGCCGCTGCCAGCGCAGCACGTACGAGGCCACGGACAGCACGGCGCGGCGAAGTTCCTTGGCGGTGTGGCTGGTGGAGCCGTCGCCCAGGATCTGGTCGAGACGAGCGCCGAGTGCCGGGCTGGCCAGGGTCAGGGCGCCACGCACCTCCGGGCGGGCCCACACTTTCGCCAGCCACGCACGGCCTTCCTGCTCGACCGCGGCGGGGTCGTCGAGGCGCAGATGCGCCGGCGGGTCGAGATCACCGGGATCGGTGGTCAGGCGGGCTAGGACGAGACCTGTGTGCTGGTAGCGGGTGGACACGGTCATGGCGTTCGGCTCTCCTCACCCGGTGGCCAGGGCAGCGTCTGCCGCCGGTGCGTGCAGGCGAGCTGGGTACCGGCGGCAGTCGGGGTGGATCAGAACGGGTCGTTGGAGCCCGAGGCGCACGCGCTGGTGTTGCAGGTGTGGCCGCATCCGTCGCTCGTGTCGCAGGACATGATCACGAGCCGCGTGGTGGACTCGACCACGCGCATGTCCAGTTCGAACTCCCCGTCATCAACGAATTCCACGCTTTCCACGGCCTCCGCGACCGGGGCCAGTGCTGCCGACATTCGTGTTCACTCCTCGTTTCCGGTTACTGCGGGGCACCCTGGTCGCCGGCGTTGTTCGCCGAGGACGGCCAGGAGATCGTGGCGATGCCGTGCGTCTTGGGCAGCACGGCCGTGTTGTCGCCGAACTCGGGAAGCTGGGAGCCGGTCGGCCAGTAGGCGAACGTGGGCTCGCTGTCGCGGCCGTGGCGGTCCCAGGCCCGGATCTGCTCGACCATCGCGGTCGCGGCGTCCTCGCCGTGCTCTCCGTGGGCACGGGCGCCGAACTCGACCGCACCGCCTTCGGGGACGTGGCGGACAGCCAGGTAGGAGAACGAGTCACCGTGCACGGCGGCGAAGGGGAACCAGTCCTTGCGTTCGGCGGCCATGTCGGTGCCCTCGTCCGCAGCCACCTTGCAGAAACCGGGCAGGAACGCGGCGAACCACAGGTGCAGGTCGGCGAAGGACACGCCGAGGTTGATCGTGACGCCGGACCACACCTCGGCGCGCTCGGTCGCCAGCGCACCGTCCAGCAGACTCATGTCCTGCGGCACGTCCCCGTCGAAGCGCAGCTTGACCTCGTGACCGTTGCGGTCGGGCAGCAGGAACAGCCGCTCGTCGCGGGCGCCCTCGCCCTGCATCGGGACGAACCCGGCCACCTCGGCCGAGGTGCTCACCAGGTGGTCGCCCTCGCGGCGCAACGCGATGACGCGGGTGATTCCGTTCATCCGCAAAGGGACGACGATCCTGCCGCCCTCGGCCAGGTGCGCAAGCCATGCCGGTGCGAGGTCCCAGGCCCCGACCGTCACCAGGATCGCGTCGAACGGCTCATGCACCCCCGGCAACGGGTTCTCGGCGTCGGCCTGCACCACGGTGACCCGACTGCCGTAGCCGGTCGCGTCCAGCAGTTCGCGGGCGCGGTCGGTCACCTCCGGGTCGATGTCCACACTGACCACCCGGCCGTCCGGGCCGACGACCTCGGCCAGCAGGGCCGCGTTGAAACCGCCGGACCCGATCTCCCACACGCTCATGCCCTCGCCGATCTCGGCCTGTTCGATCATCCGGGCCTGGATGTAGGCCGCGCTGGTGGAGGAGATGATCACGCCGTCCGGGACGTGCTTGATCGCGACCGAGTTGTCGACGCTGTAGGTGACGTCCAGCGGTGTGCCCTCAGCGACGAACAGGTGCCGGGGCACCGTGCGGAAGGCCCGCTCCATCACCGGCGAGGTGATCTTTTTCTTGGTGATGAGCGTGTCCGCCAGGGCGTTGCGGAACTCTGCGGCGATGGCGTCGTTGTGCCGGAGTGTGTTCACCTGATTACTCTTTCAGAGGGTGGTTCTCGATTTGCGGGCCTGTTGACGGCGAAGTGGACCAGGGGCGCGCCGCGGTCGGGGCCACGTCGCGCCCCTGGTCAGGAAGCCCCCAGCACGGCGACGGTCGACCGGCCGGCGGCGGAGGCGTGCCTGCCGGCGCGGTGTGCGGGAGAACCGTCAGCACAGTTCAGGTGCTGGTGGGCGGTGGTCCAGACGGTGCAGGGGCGGCGGGGCCGGCGCCACGTGGAGCAGTGTGGGCAGCGGCCATGCCCGTCGGGTGCGTGCAGTTCGAGCAGGACGCGCCACGCGCTGGTCAGCCTGGTGATCTCGGTTTCGGCGAGGGCGGCACGGGACGGTTCGTCGGCGGCGAGGTGGTCGAGGTAGTCCACGCGTTCGTGCACGGCGGTCGTCAGTGTTGCGGCCAGGTGCTCATCCATGACGGGACTCCTCGTCGAACCAGGTAACGGGTGGCAGGGCGGTCTGCGGTGGCGGAGGCAGTGGGGATGGCGGCGGGGATTCAGGTGCGGCCTGGGGCTTTTTGGGCGGTGGCCACAGCCGGGGGTGCAGGTCTGTCGGCACGAACTCGGCCAGCCGCAGCCGCGCGTCGATGACCTTGTGCGCGGCGACGTCGAACCCGGCGCAGGGCCAGCACTCGGTGCGGCACAACGGACATGCCCACTGCTGGTCTGGGGGCGGGAGGTGCGCGGCCAAGTCGTCGAGCAGACCAGCGACTTGGCCGGCCGGGCTGTCGGCCGAGAGGACGACGGCGACGATCTCGCGTATCCCGCCCATCGGGTCACGCCACCGCGTCCGGAGTGGTGATCGCCTGGTAGACGGGCAGGTGGCGCCGCCCGCTCTGCAGGTCGGTGATCAGGTCGTCGTAGGCGTGGCACAGCTCGGTGAGCTGGTGCAGCGCCAGGGCGATGCCCGGATCGGCTGCCTCGGCGTCGTCGGCGAGCAGCCGCCAGCGCGTCCACACACCGCAGAGCCGGTTGATCAGCCGCCCGAGGGTTTCGGTGTGCAGCATCGCGTTCCGCGGCTCGGCGAGCACCGTGGCCGCCCAGATGTCGATGTGTTCGGCGAGCACAGCGCAGCCGGTGTCCCGCGCCGCGATGGTGCGGGTGGCGCTGGCAAGCACGTGGTCGTCGGCGTGCGGGTCGCGCACGAGCCGGTGGGCCTCGGCGCGCATCCAGTGTTCGCCCGCGAGCTTCGCCGCGGCGACGAGCACCGGGTGCACGGCGGTGACCTCAGCGGGGTGGCTGAAGGCCCGCACCACCGTCGAGGACCGCGGCAGGGCGGCGGGGGTGTCCGGAAGCGCCGTGTCGTGTCCCGGCGCGGCGAGAGCGAAGTGGGTCATGCCTTCGACCGTCGCCTGGAATCGGCCCACGCGGATCGCCAGGAAGCGGGGATGTCAAGGGGATGCTTCGGGGATGGTTGGAACCATCCCCACCAGCGGCCGGTACTGGTCTGGTCACGTTTCGTGTAACGATGACGCTGGCCACAAACGGGAAAGGCCAGGACTGTGCCGACGGCGAATGATCAACTGCGCAGCGCGCGGGAACGCACTGAGTCCCCGTCGCATCCCGGTGAGTGCCTGTCCCGCCAGGAGCTCGCTGAGCTGGTCAACGCCCACATCTGGCAGCAGCACCGCAAGACGGTTGAGATCGACGCCAACTACATCGGCAAACTCGAACGAGGCGTCATCCGCTGGCCCGATCCGCTGTATCGGGAGGCGCTGCGCGCGATCCTCGGGGCGTCCACCGACGCGGCGCTGGGGTTGAGCAACCGGCGCCGCGCGGTGGTAAAGCTGGCAGACGTGGACCGCAAGCAGTTTCTGCGCACCGCCGCCCTGGGCGTCAGCTCTCTCGCGCTGGCCCCCGTCGCCGCCCTGCTGAAGGGCGCCGAGCCCACCCCTGTCCCCGCCCGCATCGGGCATACCGAGATCGAGCAGATCCACACCGCCGCGAGAGTCTTCGCCGGGTGGGACCATACCTATGGCGGCGGGCTGGCCCGTGAGGCCGTCCTCGCCCAGCTCCGGTTCTCCGCAGGGCTGCTGGAGGCCGACTGTCCGGCACGGCTGCGCGGCGCGCTGCACAGCGCGGTCGGCTATCTCGGCCACACGTGCGCGTTCATGGCCTTCGACGCCTATGCCCACGACGACGCCCGCCGTGCGTTCCGCTTCGCGCTCGCCTGCGCGGAGGAAGCGCAGGACTGGCATCTGCGGGCTAAGATCCTTTCCTCGATGGCACGACAGGCCATCTGGGTGGGCCAGCCCGACGAAGGGCTGACGCTGACCGAGCACGCCCTGGTCCGGGCCGACCGGCTGACCGCGACCGAACGGGCGATGCTGCACACCGCCCACGCCCGCGCCCTGGCCAAGATGGGCCGGGTGCGGGAGACGCTGATCGCGGTCGGCACCGCCGACGACCAGTTCGCGCACAGCACGCCCGCCAACGACCCGTCCTGGATGGCGTACTACGACGCCGCGCAGCACGCCGGGGACACTGGGCACGCTCTGTTCGACCTCGCGGTGCACGACCGCTCCCCGGCCGAGGCCACCGCGCGGTTGTCGGCTGCGGTCGCCGGGCACACCGCGGCGTTCGCCCGCTCCCGTGCGATCTCGCAGATCAAGCTCTCCTCGCTGACGATGGCCACCGGTGACCCGCGCGAGGCCGTCGCGATCGGCACGGCGGCCTTGGACTCCGTCGGCACCATCCGTTCCCGCCGGGCCGCCGACGACCTGTGCGAACTCGCCCGCATCGGCACACGGCACCAGACGGTGCACGAGGTCGGCGTGCTGCGGCACCGCATCACCACCCTCGTGCTGGCCTCATGAGCATCGGCGTCGACCAGCAGCACCGTGTCCTGGCCGACGCCTGCGCAGTGGCCGGACTCGACCCTCGCGGAGCCGAGCCCATCAGGCTGGGCGAGAACGCAATTTTCCGGCTTCCGGGCGGAGTGGTCGCCCGCATCTCCCGTCCCGGCCAGCTCGCCGCGGCTCGCAAAGAGGTCCACGTCGCCCGCTGGCTGGCCGGACAACACGTGCCCGCCGTCCGCGCCCTCGACCTTCCCCACCAGCCTGTGCTGGTCGGGGAACGGGCCGTAACGTTCTGGGAGGAGCTTCCCGCCCACCGTCACGGCACCCCGGCTGAGGTCGCCCAGGCGATCCGCCGCTTGCACGGTCTCCCGATCCCTGACGGCGTGCCGCTCGGCAAGCTCGATCCGTTCGTCCGGCTCGCGGAGCGGATCGACACGGCCACCACCCTGACCGCAGACGATCGGATGTGGCTGCGCGGCCACCTCGAGGACCTGCGCTCCAGACACGCCGAACTGCCGCAAGGGTTGCCGTCTTGCGTCGTGCACGGCGACGCGTGGGTCGGCAACGTCGTCGCCACAGAGCACGAGACCGTACTGCTCGACCTGGAACGGTGCGCGATCGGCCCACCGGAGTGGGACTTGGTCAGTACCACCATCAAGCACACCAGCTTCGGCTGGATCACCAGCAGCGACTACCAGGACTTCTGCCGCCGCTACGGCCATGACGTCACCACCTGGCCCGGCTTCCCGCTACTGCGTGACATCCGTGAGCTCCGCATGACCTGCTACGTCGCCCAACGCGCCGCCCAACACCCCGAGGCACGGGGCGAAGCCCAGGTGCGGGTGGACTGCCTGCGAGGCAGGGCGGGTTCCCGTCCGTGGGCCTGGACACCAGCGTTGTAACCGCCTTCCCCTGCACCCCAGCACTTCCTGCCGGCTCGGTGAGGAATACGAGACGACGTCCGGATCTACAGCCTGGCTCTCCGGTCGGATGATCGGGTCGTGGCGCCGTGTGGTGTAGCGCTCGGTGCGGTCGCCGGACCGTGACTTGCGCTGGAGCCGGAGCGTCGACCCCGACACTTTGAGCTGGGAGCAGTTTTTTCGCGCCACCGACTGGCGTGGTGATCAGATCTCATTCGGCAGCCAGGTGTGCTGCTCGGTCAACGAATGGATCTCCGGGTTGACTGAACAGCCGGTGACCGTATTCACCGGCTGTTCAGCCTTCCCCAAGGAGCTGCAGCGCCCATCTCGGCGGGGGGCGGAGCGCCGGTTCCCGAACATCCGACACCGGAACGAGCCTTGCAAGGGCGGCCACTTCGCGGCGTTCGAGCAGCCGGCGTTGTTCGTCGACGAGGTCTGGTCATTCTTCCGGCTGGTCCGCTGATGGTCACCCGGACTCGGTAAGCGGCTGGCTAAAGATCAACAAGTGCCCATCGGGTGTCCGCACGTTGAAGTCGCGCATCCCGTAGGGCCGGTCAGCCAGTGGCTCGACGATGTTGGCGCCGCGGGCGCGCAGCTCGTCGTGGCAGGAATCGACGTCGTCGACGACAACCGTCACTCTGGCCGGGCTGACGCTGCTTTCGGCGTACAGGTGGAACTCGGCGGTGTCGCGGATCACGGCCGCGTAGCTAGGTGGGGTCTCCCAGGTGAATATGGTGTCGAATCCGAGCGTGTCCGTGAAGTACGACCGCGCTGCCTGCACATCTCGGCACGGCAGCACGGGAATCGCCACCCGCATGACCATTCCGGCACCTTACCCGCCTTTGGCTCAAGATCGCTGATCTTGGGTAGGGTGCTGGCTGTTGAGCTGCGGTTTCGTCGTGTGAACGGCAAAATTTGCGCACTGAGCGGCCGGTTCCAGGCTGTCTCTCGTGGCGTGTGTGCGCACGGTCAAGACGGCGTCGGAGGCCAGGGCGGTGCAGATCGTGCACTCCTCGCGTCGCGGGTCGCGGGACATCGAGCACGTCGGCTCGACGCATGACGATGCGGCGTTGGAGGCGCTCAAGGCGGTGGCGAGGCAGCGTCTCGCTGTGGGGCAGCCCGAGCTCGACTTCGGCCCGTAGGAGAGAACTACCGCTTCGGCCACCAGCGTCAGCCGCCGATCGAATATCCAGTACACAGACGCCACCACCGCACCGCCTTGCGACATCCGCCTCGGTGTGACAGGGAAGGTCGGAGCTACGGAATGCTCAGTTCACGGTGTATTGGCCGGACACGGGGGTTGGTGCGGCGCCCCCGAGATGGGCACCGCATCGGTTCATTCACGGGCGGATGACCGCAAACCACGCGTCCCGCGCTCACCAGGACCTGGATTGCTCAGGCCAGGCCGATCTGCTGGTAGAAGGTCTGGTTGTCCCAGAACAGGAACTCCTCGTCCATCGACCCGCGCCGGTTCCACACCCCGATCGTCGCCATGTTGATCGAGTACCGGCGCCCGGTCGGCGGGATGACACCGCCCTTGCCGTCGGCCATGGGCTTGGTGAAGGTGCCCTTCATGACGCCGGCGACGGCGGTGAGGCCGCCGTTCGCGACGCGCAGGTAGTGCGACTCGATGCGGGTGTCGGGTGCCCAGGAGAACAGTGCCTGGAGGTCCTCGATGTGCTTGTCGATGCCGTCGGTGTAGTGGCCGTCCGGCCAGTGCACGCGGATGGTGCGGGCGTGGCTCTCCCCCAGCCGCGTCCACTTCTGGTGGGTGAAGACGTCGAAGTCGAGCTCGTCGAACCCCTCCAGGTTGCGCCGCTCCTGCGTGGTGAGGTCCTTGCTCAGCGGCGGGTTCGGCACCGGCGTCGTGGCGGGGTCGGGCAGCGGTGTCCACGGCGAGTAGCCGGCGGGAGAGGCCTGGGCGGTGCCGCCGGTGACCGCGGCCAGGGCCAGGGCGCCGAACGCGGCGGTGCCGCTGTGGGTGAGGAGCGAGCGACGGTTGAGCATCTCGTGCACCTTTCGGCTTGGGTGTGCACGAGAGCTTTGCACTAACTTTTCCGCAGCGCTATCCCTTGGTTTGCGCTGTGATCTAGATCGCGGTCAGCTTCGCTCGCACCGTGTCGGCTTCCGGGTGGTCGAGCTGGACGAAGATCTCCAGGGCGCGTTGCCACGTTGCCAGTGCCGCGGGTCGGTCTCCCCCGTCTTCGTGCGCTTCGCCGACGCGTACGAGGGTGACGGCCTCGTCGTAGGCGGCGCCGAGTTCTTGCCACAGCGCAATGGCTTTGTCGTACTCGGCGAACGAACGCTCGGTGTCGCCGAGGTGGTGGTGGATGTAGCCGAGGCTGTCGTAGTCGTCCGCCATGCCGCTCGCGTCGCCTAGCTCGGTGTGCATCTCCAGCGCTCGCGTGCAGTAGTCGAGAGCCTTCTCGAACTCGCGGAGCTGGGCGTGGAACCATCCTGCGGCGTCCAGGGCGTGGGCTTCCCCTGAGCTGTTGCCGTAGCCGCGGTACAGGCGCAGGGCTTCCTCGGCGTGCGCGATGGCTTCGCGGTTCTCGCCGAACCGGCCGTGGGCCCAGGCTCGCGCGTGGTGCGTTCTGGCGAGTCCGTGGGCGTCGTCCAGGGACTCGAACAGGGCCTGTGCCCGTTCGTGCTGGGCTCGGCCCTCGTCGCGGCGGTCCAGCAACGTGTAGGCGTTGCCGAGCAGGCGAAGGGTGCGGGCTCTCGCGTGGTCGTCGTCCGCTCGGTCCAGTGCGGCTTCGTGCAGCTCCGCCCACTCGGTCCAGCGGCCCTGCCGGTACAGGAAGCTGGTCATGGCCCACGGGATCTGCCACGCGTACGAGGTCGTCGACTGCCTGGCCGCGGCGCTCAGCGTGGCCAGTTCGGCGTGGTACCAGCGGAAGGCCTCGTCGGTGTTCGTGATCGGTACGTAGGCGGTGCCGTCCGCGATCACGCCGAGGTGCTGGCGGTCGCGGTTGCGGTTGAGCGCGATGGCGGCCGACTCGGTGGTGTGCAACAGGAAGTCGAGCATTCGACGGGACGCGGGTGCGGTTTCCGGCTCCTGCACGAGCTCGGCGGCGCAGGCCCGCACCAGGTCGTGCATGCGGAACCGGCCGGGGACGTACTGCTCGACGAGGTTGGCCGCCGTCAGGCCGGCGAGCAGGTGACGGGTGCGCGCCGGCGGCTCGGCGGCGAGGCTCGCCGCCGTGCCCAGCCCGAAGTCCGGGCCGACGTGCAGTCCCAGCAACCGGAACAGGCGGGTGGCGTCGTCGTCCAGTGCCCTGACCGACCACGAGAACACGGTGCGGACGCTGCCGGACGCGTCGCCCAGGTCGAGTGCGTCGAGGGTGTGCGGCTCGGCTCGCAGCCCCTCCAGCACCTGGGCGAGCGAGAACCCGGGGTGGACGGCTGCCTGCGCCGCGACGATCGACAGGGCCAGCGGCAGCCCGGCGCAGAAGTCGGCGAGTGCCGCGGTCGCCTCGGGTTCCGCCTCCGCCCTGGCCTCGCCGAGGTGGGTGGCCAGCAGTTCGGCCGCCTCCTGGCCGGTGAACGCCTCGAGCGCCACCGGTCGCGCGCCCTCCTGCGCCACCAGGCTCGCCAGCCGGTTGCGGCTGGTGACCAGCACCAGGCAGCCGGCGGCTCCCGGCAGCAGCGGGCGCACCTGGTCGGCGTCCCGCGCATTGTCGAGCACGATCAGCATGCGCCGGTGCGCCACCAGGCTCCGGTACAGCGCCTGCATCCCGGCCGGGTCGTCCGGGATGCGCGCCGGGCCGACTCCCAGCGCGTCGAGGAAGCCGTGCAGCACGGTGCCGGGTTCCACGGGGTCGTCGGCCGGGTCGAAGCCGCGCAGGTTCACGTACAGCTCGCCGTCGGGGTACTCGTCCGCGACCGAGTGCGCCCACCGCACCGCCAGGGTGGTCTTGCCGATCCCGCCCGTGCCGGTGATGACGGCGACCGCGGTGCCCGCCGCCTGGTCGCGCAGGCTCGTCAGCTGGTCCAGCTCCTGCTGCCGCCCGGCGAAGTGCCGGATCTCCAGCGGCAGCTGGTGCGGCGGGGTGACCGGGCGTTCGGCGTGGACGTGGAAACCGCCGCTGATCACACCGGCCTGCACGACGACGCCGGAGACGTCGCCCTCCACCTCGTTGTGCACGTCCTCCGCGCCCATGCGCATCCTCTCGGCCGACCACGTGTCACGCCGACTATCGTTTGGTGCCGCAGGGCATTACCGGAGGATGTTCATCCGCACGTCGGAGGACAACCGGTACGGACGGGTCTCGACCAACGCACCCAGCAGCCGCCGCAACCGCGACACCTCCGCCCGCACCGTCACGACGTGCTCGGCGTCGCCGTACAGGGCCGCGCTCAACGCCTCGGCCGACAGCCCGTCGCGGCCGGCGCGGTGCAGCAGCACGAGGATCTCGGCGTGCCGGCGGGTGATGGTGCGCCGCCAGTCCGCGTCGCCGCCGGCGAGCCGGACCTGGGGTGTACCGGTCAGGTCGAGCTCCAGCGTCACGGTGCGATCCACAGAGGACGGTCGGACCAGCCAGCCCTCGCCGAGCCGCTCCGGCAGGCACGCGCCGAGGCCCGGTACGGCGATGGGTTGTCCCGCAACGGGGACGGCGATCCGGGAGCCGACGGCCACGCCGTGCGACGCGGCCACCCAGCCGTGGTCGTCGACGACGAGTGCGGGGCCGGAGGTGAGTGCGCCGCGCAGGCGTTCGAGGCGTTCCTGGTGGTAGCGCCACAGCCGTGACTCGGCCAGCAGGCGGCCGGTCTCGACCAGTGCGCCGATGGCCGGGTGCAGGGTCAGGGCGGGGCCGCTGACGTCGATCACGCCGAGCAGCGCGCCGGTGCGCGGGTCGTGGACCGGGGTCGCCGTGCAGTACCAGGGGTGCTGGCCCTGCTCGAAGTGCTCGCCCGCGAGGAGCTCGACGGGTGCGGCCTCGGCCAGGGCGGTGCCGATGGCGTTGGTGCCGACCTGGCGTTCGGTCCAGTCGGCGCCCTCGAAGAAGCCGAGCCGGTCGGCGCGGCAGCGGACGGCGGGTGTGCCGGAACGCCAGAGGATCACGCCGTCGGCGTCGGTGACGACGAGCAGCAGCTGGGAGGCGTCGGCGAGGGAGCCGACGATGTCGCGCAGGTCCGGGACGACCTCGCGCAGCCCTGACGACGACCGGCGGCGGTCGATCTCGGCTTCGGACAGCCAGTTGCGGGTGTTGACGCCGTCGGGCTTGAGGCCGAGGCCGAGCACGCGGCTCCACGAGCGGGACACCACTGCGCGCGGGCGCAGGGCGGAGCTGCTGCCCGCGATGACCGCGTCGTGCATGCGCACGAGCTCGCGGGCATACGTGGGCAGGTGCTGACCGGGCGGCACTGCCCTGGGCACGCTCACCGTTCGAGCATAAGTGCCGTTCAGGGGTGCGCCTAGACGTGCAATCCGGTGCAACGGTTGTCGCACGCACCACTGCGCGCTGTGATCGGGGTCACCCCAGCGACGAGGAGTGGCGATGACACAGACGATCGATCGTGCGGCGCCCGCGCAGGCCCGCGTCGACGACTGGCTCGGCCGGTTCCAGGCCGCGCTCAAGGCACGCGACGTCGACTCCGCGGCCGGGTTGTTCGCCGTCGACAGCTATTGGCGCGACCTCGTCGCGTTCACCTGGAACATCAAGACCGTCGAGGGCAGGAACGGTGTCGCGGATCTGCTCAGCGCCTGTCTCGACGGCACGGATCCGGTGGGGTTCCGCACGACGGAGGAGCCGGTCGAGGCCGACGGCGTCGTCGAGGCGTGGATCGAGTTCGAGACGGCGGCCGGCCGGTGCCGCGGACACCTGCGCCTCAACGACGAGGGCGCGTGGACGCTGCTCACGTCGCTGCACGAGCTCAAGGGCTTCGAGGAGCACAAGGGCACGGCGAGGCCGAAGGGTGTGCGGCACGGCGCGGTCGAGGACCGGAAGTCGTGGGCCGAGGAACGCGAACGCGAGCAGGCCGAGCTGGGTTACGGCACGCAGCCGTACGTGGTGGTCATCGGCGGCGGGCAGGGCGGCATCGCGCTGGGGGCGAGGCTGCGGCAGCTCGGCGTGCCCGCGCTCGTGCTGGAGCGCGACGACCGGCCCGGCGACTCGTGGCGCAAGCGGTACAAGAGCCTCTGCCTGCACGACCCGGTCTGGTACGACCACCTGCCCTACCTGCCGTTCCCGGAGAACTGGCCGGTGTTCGCGCCCAAGGACAAGATCGCGGACTGGCTGGAGATGTACACGCGGGTGATGGAGGTGCCGTACTGGACGCGGGCCAAGGTCGAGTCCGCGACCTACGACGGTGCACAGTGGACGGTCGTCGTCGACCGCGACGGGGAAACCGTGACCCTGCAACCGAAGCAGCTCGTGTTCGCGACGGGCATGTCGGGCAAGGCGAACGTGCCCCGGTTCCCCGGCGCCGAGCTGTTCGAGGGCGACCAGCACCACTCGTCGAAGCACCCCGGCCCGGAGGCCTACGCGGGACGCAAGGCCGTCGTGATCGGCTCGAACAACTCGGCCCACGACATCTGCGCGGCGCTGTGGGAGCACGGCGCCGACGTGACGATGGTGCAGCGGTCGTCGACGCACATCGTGCGCTCCGACTCGTTGATGGACATCGCTCTCGGCGACCTCTACTCGGAACGCGCCGTCGCCGCCGGGGTCACCACCGACAAGGCCGACACGATCTTCGCCTCGCTCCCCTACCGGATCCTGCCGCAGTTCCAGATCCCGGTGTACCAGCGGATCAGGGAACGCGACGCGGACTTCTACGCCCGGCTGGAGAAGGCGGGCTTCGACCTCGACTGGGGCGACGACGACTCCGGCCTGTTCCTCAAGTACCTGCGCCGCGGCTCCGGCTACTACATCGACGTGGGCGCATCGGAGCTGGTGGCGGACGGCGAGATCAAGCTCGTCCGCGGCCAGGTGGACCGGCTCACGAAGAACGCCGTGGTGCTCGCCGACGGCACCGAGCTGGAGGCCGACCTCGTCGTCTACGCCACCGGCTACGGCTCGATGAACGGCTGGGTCGCCGACCTCGCCGGGCAGGAGATGGCCGACCGGGTCGGCAAGTGCTGGGGCCTCGGTTCCGGCACGACCAAGGACCCCGGGCCGTGGGAGGGCGAGCAGCGCAACATGTGGAAGCCGACCCGGCAGCCCGGGCTGTGGTTCCACGGCGGCAACCTGCACCAGTCTCGCTACTACTCGCTCTTCCTGGCGCTGCAGCTGAAGGCGCGCTTCGAGGGCGTTCCGACGCCGGTCTACGGGTTGCAGGAGGTGCACCACCTCAGCTGACCGACAGGCAGCAGCAACGTCTGTTCATTTCAGGCCGAGAATGCATCTCCGCTGCTCAGCGAGGCGGGGCACCACGATCCTTCCGGGTGCCCCGCCTCGTCTTCGCGTCAGGATTCGATGCCGTCCCCGCGCTTGACGTCCTCGATCAGCGCCCGGAAGGCAGACTCGGAGAATCCGAGAGCCGGCCCGCTCGGGTTCAGGCTGTGTCGAACGGCCCACACGGCCCCAACAGGTGCCACCTCGACGCATTGAGGGTCGGCCCCGCCGTTGGTAAAGCTGCTGGTGCGCCACCGGACGCCGGTCAGGTCGGTGGCCTTACTCCACATGTCTGACACTCCTAGCTGTCGATGAGATCAGTGATCCGTGCTTCAAGTATCGCCTTCGAGTCGCGATCGGAGCTCGCGAGTTCCCATGCCTGCTCGAACGCAGCCACATACGGAGCTGTCGCCTTGATGTAGTCGGGGCGCGACAACGTCGCGACCATCGCGAGCGTCTTGTCTCCGTCGACGTGCAACAGTGTGAACGGACAACTCAACGCGGGGACGATGCCGGCGGAGCGCAGCAGGATGCGGAGCTTCACATTTGGCATCGCCGCGATGTCACGAATGTGCTCCAGCGCTCGCCGGAGAACGGCTGGACTGCCTGACCATCGGTAGAGCGCGTCTTCGCCGAGCACAAGCCACACAGACGCTCCGTCCGGCCGGATGATCGTCCGTCCGCGCTCGGCTCGTTCGGCAGCCATGCCGGCAACGGCGGACGCCGCGACCACGGGCGAGACCGACAACGCTTGCAGCGCGAACTCTTCCGGCTGGCACAGTCCAGGAATCTCGTTGTAGACCATGCGGATCTCGCGGGCTCGTCGCTCAAGCGACACGTACTGCTGCGCAGCCTTGCCGGTCCGCACCGGCTTTGCCCGCCGGCGGGCCAACTCGGCGAGGCGCAGCAGCTCATCCGCGTCGGAAGGCTTCGGGCGGTAGCGCTTGACCAGCCACTCGACATCGGCCGGTCCGGGCGCGATGGTGCCTGCCTCGATCTTGTTGAGCTTCGTCGCGTAGTACTTGGGGACCTCCGCGAGCATCTCCTTCTCGATCTTGCCCTGGTCGAGCTTGCCGCGAAGCGTCTGCAACAGCTCTCCGCACTGAAGCCGCGCGATCACCGGATCGAACACGTCGTCTTCGGTCATGGCGCGAAGTGTGCCCTACCCCCGTGTCTGACCTGCGCCACCCGTTCGGGCGCACTAACATTGCAATGCAACGTTTCGCCCGTTTGGGTGCAGCGAAGATTGCATTGCTGCCTTTACAGTCAGATGCGCGGGGCTGGTGGTCAGTGATCCGAGCTACGGCCGGCCCCAGAGCCAACGGGACGGCTGTCGACCGACGCGACACGGTGAGGCTTCAAGCTCCCGCCGTTGCGGGCTGACTCTCCCCAGCCGTCTCGTTGGTCCCAATGTCGCTCGGGGAGGTCATGAAACGTGGGTGGCTGTCGAGGTGACCGCGATGGTTGAGACTTTCGTGGAGGTCGATCCCGATCTCGAAGCGCATCTTTCTGAACTCGTCTACCGGAAGTGGATGATCTACTACTTCCCCGACCGGTGGCGACCGAACGTGCTCGCGGCAGTTCGTTGGTACGCCTCGTGCGTCGACGTCATCCAGATTTTCGGTCCCGAGACAGCAGTCGCCTACCGAGCCCCGCGCGTGGCTGACCGGGACTGCTTCCGTCCTTCGCAGACACTGTGGTCGTTCGGAGGCAGGGCTTTGTGGGTGATCCGCGCTGCGTTGATCCTTCGACACCCGGACCATCCCCGGGCACCGAACCTGCTCGTGCCTCCGCCGTCCATCTTGGGAGCACTGCCCATGCTGTTGGGGCGTCAGCCTGGCTATGCGCTTCGAATGCCTTCACTGCCCAACGGGAACGGTGGAGCATCTCCCGAGAACGCGGCCAAGACGTACGTGTGCGGACCGGAGCCGCACAGGTGAGTTCGGTGGGGCCTTCGGGGAGCTTCTCACTCGGACGCGGTACACGATCATCGCTGGGTTCACCGCAGCCGCACCCGTTCAGCTCATGGGTTGGTCTTCAACGCGACGCGCCCCAGTCAGCCCAGTTGGTAGAGGCAGACCCCTCAAAGGGTGTGGTGGCGGTTCGACTCCGCTCCTGGGCATTTGCGGTGTGCACGAAAGCACGCCGTATGAGAGGAACCAACGAGAGGACAGCTGATGACGGCAACGATCGAGCCTGCGGCAAAGGTCGCTCAGGCGCACATCCCGACCGAGTTCCGCATGAAGTGGCGCAGCCAGATCATGCGTGAGCACGACGTGGCGTTCGTGGAAGCCGATTGGATCATCTCCGACACGCTGAGCTTCCTGACCGTCGGCATCGCCAACCCGAGCACCTCCTTCCGGCCGAGTCAGAAAGTCGACATCGGCTGGCACCAGTTCATCCTGAACACCCGTGAGTACGCCGAGTTCTGCGATCGGGAGGCGGGCTACTTCATCCACCACGTCCCGGACGAGTTCACCGCGCCGCGCCGCAAGGAGACCGACGTCCCAGGGGTGCTGGCGCCTACGGTGGAGGCGATCACCAACGCCGGGCTGCCGTTGCACCCGGAGCTGTGGCTGTCGGGCGGCGAGAGGTGCTCCCAGTGTCACAGCGGGTGCACCAGCTGCGGACAGGGTGACGACCCCCACTAGCAGCCTGAGACAGAGGAGCCTGACGATCAACCGCCTCAACTGGAGCGACCTGCCCGCAGACGTGGCCGCTGCTGTCGGCGAGCACACAGGACACGTGAGCGAAGTGGAGGAGGCCACAGCCGGTCGCAACTCCGCAGTCGCCGCGTCGCTCAAGACGGAAGACGGCTGGATTTTCTGCAAGGGCATCAAGGCGGACGATCGCCAGGCTTTCATGCACCGCAACGAAGCGGCCGTGAACCCGTTCCTGCCCAAGGACGTGGCTCCGCGACTGCTGTGGCAGGTCGACACCGGTGGTTGGCTGCTGCTCGGGTTCGAGCACGTCCCCGGGCAGCACGCCGACTTCTCGCCGGGCTCATCCGACCTGCCGTCGGTGGCGGACGCTGTTCGGACGATCACCACCACCGATGCGCCCTCTGCTCTCTCAGTGAAGCGGGAGATGGGGAAGCAGTGGGCGGCGGCGCTGGACGGTGAACTGAACCTGGACCTGCCTGACGACGCACACGCGTGGTCGAAGGAAAACGCGGCCACGGTCGCGGAGTGGGCGCGACGGGCACCGGCGTACATGAGTGGATCGACTCTGATCCACTCGGACCTGAACCCGTTCAACTTCCTCGTCGCGGACAGGGCTCGCGTCGTGGATTGGGCGTGGTGGAGGACCGGCGCTCCCTGGGTCGACGTCGCCCAGGTGGCGGTTCGGCTGATCGCCGCGGGACACCACCCCTCTGACGCGGAGGCCTGGGCCGAACAGCTCGATGCATTCCGCACAGCTGCCCCGGACGGGATCACGGCGTACAGCGCATCTCTGGTGCGGATGTGGGAGCGGAAGTTCGCCGGGACGGATGCCACAGAGGGAGCGCGTCGCTGGTTTGAGTACAGGCTCGGCAACTGCTGAGGTTGAAGTTCACGAAGCCCTCGCCGGAAGCCAGGCGAGGGCTCTTTGCGCGAGCAGCGAATCGGACCTGTGCTCACACCAGGCAGGACCGCGCTCGCCCCTTGGCCGTGTTCCACCTTGTCCGCGGCGCTACGAGGGCATTCCCACGCCCGTCTACGGGTTGCAGGAGGTGCACCACCTCAGCTGATCGGTGTCAGAACGGCGTCCAGCGCCTGCTCGACCGCGGGCGACAACGCGCGCATGTAGCTGGCACTCACGTGGTTGTCGTCGAAGTTGACCTGGACGTCGCCGATGACGGGCGGGCAGTAGTCGTCGGGGCAGAGCCGGTCGCTGAAGTCGAGGAACGACACGTTCTCAGGGATGTCGAGCCCCGCGTAGGGCGGCACCGGAGCGAGCAGCTCCGCGCGGGGCGCGCCACATCGCGGCGCGTCCTGGCCGTGCACGCGGACGCAGTCGGCCACCGAGAAGCCGTAGCGGGGGCTGTCGCGCACGGCGACCACCGGGATGCCCGCGGCGTCGAGCTGGCGCCACCGGTCGACGAACCCCGGTGGCGTCTCCTCGGTCAGTCCTACTTGGACGTTGCGGGTCGCGAGCGTGAAGACGAAGTCGGGACGTAGGGCGACGATCTCGGTCGCGGCCTCCTCGGTGAACTGCAGGCATCCCTGGTGACCGGGGATGCGCTCCGACCGCGTGGAGAACGGGCAGCCGCCCTTGAGCATCGCGATCAGCTGCCAGTTGCGGCTCTGCGCGATCGGTGTGAGGGCGGCGAGGTACTGCTGGATGTGGGAGTCGCCGACGAGCACGACGCGTTTGGCCGGCGTGCCCGTGACGGGACCGAAGCACACCACGAGCTCCTTGTGCGGCGGCGTCTGCGCGCACACCTCGCCGTCCAGGGCGGCGAAGTCGGTGGCCGGGGCGCGTGCCTCGACCTCGCGGACGCCGGTGAGCTGCCAGGTGGCGACGGCGGCGAGCACCGGCACGAGCAGCAGGGCGGTGAGCTTGCGCGCGCTCCAGCCGGACCGGCGCACGCGTTCCTCGACGAGCAGGTGGGTGGCGGCGGCGAGCACGAGCGACGCGGAGATGACGGCGACTCCGCCGAGCAGCCCGGCCTCGGTCTGGCCGCGCACGACCAGGTAGCAGATCAGCACGGGCCAGTGCCACAGGTAGAGGGCGTAGCTCAGGTCGCCGAGGTAGCGCATCCGCTCACCGGACAGCCACCGGTCCACGCCGAAGCGGCTGCCCGTCGCGCCGGCGACGATCACGGCGGCCGCGCACGTCGTCGGCCACAGCGCGAGGTAGCCGGGAAACTCCGATCCCACCTGCAGCACCAGCCCGCACAGCAGCAACCCGAGCAGTCCCAACCATCCCAGGATGATCCTCAGTGGACGGACGAGCGCGAACGACGACAGGGCCAGCAGACCGCCGAACGCGAACTCCCAGATCCGCGTCGCCGTGTGGAAGTACGCCAGCGGCTGGTCGGTCGCGGTGAGCCACACCGAGTAGGCGAACGAGGCCGCGAACACCAGCAGCAACACGCGCAGCAACGACCGGCGCAGCAGCACGACCGCTCCGACCAGCAACGGCCACAGCAGGTAGAACTGGCCCTGGATCGACAACGACCAGAAGTGCTGCACGACGCTCGCCTGGTCGTTCTGGGCGTAGTAGTCGGTGGAGTCGGCCGCCAGCTGCCAGTTCTCGACGAACAGCGCCGCCGCGGCCACCTCGCGGATCGTCTGCGACCACCGGTCCGCGGGCAGCAGGAGCACCCCGGCCACGACGGTCGCGGCGAGCACCACGAACGCGGCGGGCAGCAGCCGCTTGGCCATCCTGCTCCACAACGCCCGCAGGTCGAGCCGCCCGCGCGCGGTGGCGCGCACGAGCTGTCCCGTGACGAGGAAGCCCGAGATCAGGAAGAAGACGTCGACGCCGCCGGACACCCTGCCGAGCCACACGTGGTAGACGACGACCAGTCCCGCGGCCACGGCACGCAGGCCCTGCAGTTCCGGGCGGTAGGTCCGGGGCGGGTCCGCTGAGGACGTCCGCGTTGCCCGGACCTGATCACGTGCCACCACCACGCCAGCGAGGGTGGTCGTTCACCCCCGGCACCGTCCATCCGTGGCAACACCCATGTTCGCCGTGCGCCACCCCCTCCGGCAGTGGGTAGTTGGGTGCCCGGACGGATCGTTTTCGCACGCCAGAGCGGCAATCGTGGAAGGCGCCCCACCGGAAGGAGGTGCCATGAAGCGCAGCGACCGCCCGACTCGAACACGACGGCCGCTGAACCCCGTGCTGCTCGGGATCGCCCTGGCGTTGCTGATCGCCGGGATCGTCACACCGCACGCCCTGCTCGTCGCCGCCGGCCTGATCCTCGCCGGCTTCATCGGCGTGAGCCACCAGCCCTGACCACGATCGCATCCGGGAGGAAACCGTGTCCGCACCGGGAAAACTGGCCGAACGGGATGATGCCATGCAGGCCCGCGACATCGCGATCAACGTCCCGACCGTGACGGTCGACGACCAGGTCGCCAAGGCGGTGCGGGTGATGGCGGTGAACCGGCTGCCCGGTTTGATCGTCGTGGACGACCGCGCCCGTCCGTGGACGGTGCTGCCGGGAACGCAGGTGCTGCGCCTCGCCGTCCCGTCGTCCTACCAGGAGGACCCGGCGCTCGCCCGCACGATCGACGAGAACGCCGCCGACACGTTCTGGGTGGAGCTCGCCGACCGCACCGTCGGCGACGTCGCACCGCACCACCGAGCCAAACCCGCGACCGTGCGCGATGACGCCACGCTGCTGGAGGTCGCCGCCCTGATGGCGCGCCAGCACAGCCCGCTCGTCGCCGTGGTCGACGCCGCCGGTGCCCTCGTCGGCGCCATCACCCTCGACCGCCTGATCACGAGCCTCGCCGTCTACACCGCCGAGGACTGACCCCAGAACCACTCCCCCCGTCGTCGCCGGTGCGGCTGAACACGCGCCGGCGACGACATTTCCCCGTTGGGAGCTCCGTGAGCGCTGCTCTCGCCCTGGCGATCTTCCTGGTCGCGTTCTTCTTCATCGCCACCGAGAAGGCGAACAAGGTCAAGGTCGTCCTCGTCGCCGCGGGCCTCATGGCCGTGTTCGGGCTCGTCCCCGGTTCCGAGGTGTTCTTCTCCGAGCACGAGGGGATCGACTGGAACGTCATCTTCCTCCTGTTCGGCATGATGATCATCGTCGGCATCGTCAAGCAGACCGGCGTGTTCGACTACCTGGCCATCTGGGCGGCGAAACGCGCCCGCGGCCGCCCGTACCGGTTGATGGTGATGCTGATGATCATCACCGCGATCGCCTCGCCGTTCCTCGACAACGTCACCACGATCATGCTGGTCGCGCCGGTCACCATCGTCGTGTGCAACCGGCTGCGCATCGCCGCCCAGCCCTACCTCATCGCCGAGGTGCTGGCGTCCAACATCGGCGGCGCCGCGACGTTGATCGGTGATCCGCCGAACATCATCATCGGCAGCCGCGCGGGCCTGTCGTTCACCGACTTCCTCGTGCACATGGCACCGATCGTCGTGGTCGTGTTCGTGGTGTTCGTGCTGCTGACGAAGGTGCTGTTCCGCAAGTCGTTCCAGTACAACGCCGAGCACGTCGAGGCGGTGATGTCGCTGCAGGAACGCCGTGCCATCACCGATCCCGCGATGCTGCGCCGATGCCTGGCCGTGTTCGCGTTCGTGGTCCTCGGCTTCGGCCTGCACTCCGTGCTGCACCTGGACCCGGCGATCGTCGCGCTCGTCGGCGCGGGCGTGATGATGCTGGTCACGCGGGCCGACCCCGGCGAGGTGCTGGCGGAGGTCGAGTGGGCGACGCTGACGTTCTTCATGGGCCTGTTCATCATGGTCGCGGGTCTCGTGCACACCGGCGTGATCGAGACCGTCGGCACGTGGGCCGTCTCCGCGTTCGGCAGCGACTACTTCCTGGCCGCGACCGCGCTGCTGTTCGGCTCCAGCGTGCTCGGCGCGTTCTTCGACAACATCCCGTACGTCGCCACGATGACGCCCGTGGTCGAGGGCATGGTGGCGGAGATCCCCGATCCCGGGACCGGGCAGGCGCTGTGGTGGTCGTTCGCGCTGGGCGCGGACTTCGGCGGCAACGGCACGGCGGTGGCGGCGAGCGCCAACGTGGTGGCCCTCGGGATCGCGGCTCGCGCGGGACACCGGATCAGCTTCTGGCAGTTCACGCGCTACGGCATCGTGGTGACGTTGATCAGCACGGCGATGGCGTGGGGTTACGTCTGGCTCAGGTACTTCTAGAACGAGACTGGCGGGGGGGGCGGGGACCACCCCCTTCGGGGGGGGGGACGCCACCAACGTCGCCTCTCCCCAACAGAAGGAGGAGTGTGCGTTTGCCGTAGCTTTC
>NZ_JBHYGW010000007.1:446494-469324 GCF_042738015.1 Lentzea sp. NPDC059081 | reverse complement strand
GGGCGGCAACTCCGGCCCGGCCGGCGACGGCGGCAACGCCTGGGCCGTGACCGAGCAGGGCAAGTCCTGGAAGCACCACGACAAGTGGAGCAAGAACAACGGCTCCACCGAGGCCACCGCGGGCAACGGCGGCAACTCGGGCAACGGCGGCAACGCCACCAGCTCGAACAACGCCACGACCGGCAACTCGGGCAACTCCGGGAACTCCGGTGACACCGGCGGCAACTCGGCAGTGGTGAAGACCGAGAACAAGAAGTGGAACGACAACCGCGGCGACCAGTGCCACGGCTGGAAGCACAACGGCTGGAAGAACCACGGCACCCAGTCCTGGACCGAGGTCACCTCGGGCAACTCCGGTGACACCGGCGCCACGGGTCCGACCGGCGACGCCTCCAACCACAGCAACACGGTCGGTGGCCACTCCGGTCCCGCGGGCGACGGCGGCGACGCCTCGTCCTGGACCCACGGGAAGCACTCCGTGAAGGCGTGACCACGAGGTGATCAGAGGGCGGGGCCGGCACCAGCCGGCCCCGCCCTTCTCGTGCGGTCACAAGAGTTATCGCTGCGGGAACGTCGAGGACAGGGTGATTGCCCCGGCCGCGTCGCGGACGACGAAGCCGGATGCGTTCGCGCGCAACACCGAGCTGTTCAGGTTGCAGTGCATGAGGTTCTCACCGGTGCCGATGAACGAACCGGCGGGCACCTCGTTGCCGTTGGTGTTGGTCACGGCGACCCGGTAGGTCTGCCCGGCGACGAACCCGTGGCCGTCGAGCTTGATCTCGACCCCCCACGTGTGGGGGACGAGGGACGCCTCCGCCGTGACGCCGGGGGCCTGCTGGGCGAGCGCGACCGGTTCGAGCGGCACACCAAGGCGCAGGTACCACCAGGTCGCGCCTGCAATCACCACAGCGGCAGCGGCCGCGAGCAGGAGCGGAGCGCGCCTCCGTCGTCCGCGTTGGGCGTCGACTCGCTGCACGACGAGTTCTTCCAGATGCGTGGGCACGGTGACGTCGTCAGCGTCCACACGGGCCAGTGCGCGTACGACAGGGGCGAGCTCGGCGACCGTGCGCCGGCATTCCGCGCAGTCCTCGAGGTGGCCCTGCACAGCTGTGAGCTCAGAGTCGTCGAGGTGGTTCAGGACATAGGCGCCCAGCAGTTCGGTTCGCCGTTGGTGCACGAAGTCGTTCACAGCCGCACCCCCATCTCCTCCATCGCCTGCCGCAGCGCTTTCAGTCCGAAGAAGACCCTGCTGCGCAGCGTCACCTGCGACACGCCTTGTTCGGCCGCGACGTCCCGGTAGGACCGGCCGCGCAGATAAGTCTCCACCAGGGCCGCCCGGTGGTTGTCGCTGATCCTCAGCAGTGCCTGCTCCACCAACCGCTGGTCGAGCACCGCGTCGGCGTGGTCGGAGACGGTCTCCGGCCGGTGCGCCGCCGCCGCGACCAGGCGCCGGTCGTGCCGGGCACGTGCTCGCGCCTCGTCGATGACGACATTGCGCGCGATCGCGAACAACCACACACGCAGGCTCGCCAGGTCCGGGTCGAACCGCTGGGCGGACCGCCACGCTCTCAGGAACACCTCCTGCACCGCCTCCTCGGCCGCCTGGCGGTCCCCGAGCTGCCGCAGGGCGAACCGGTAGATCTCCGGACCGTGCGCGGCGTACACGGCTCTGAGGTCCAGCTCCGCCCGCTTGCCGATGATCGCCATGAGTTCCCCGTCGCCGCTTCTGAAACCGGTTCGTCGCCGGAGCAGCTGCGGATGGGTCTGATTTGTTCGGTTCGTGCTTCAACACCGGACCAGGAGACGCCGTACACACCCGTGTTCCGCGCTCACAGGCACTCGGGAGAGACCATGCGCATCGTTCGTACGACCGTCATCGCCGCCGCGGCGGCCCTGCTCGCCGGCGTGCTCGGCGCGGCCCCCGCCTCGGCGACCGGCGACCAGCTCCGCGTGCACCTGCTCACCGACGACGGCGTGCTCAGCACCCGCACCTGGACGTCCCCGCTGTTCGCCCAGCACCGGGTCCGCGTCACCGGCCTCACGGCCCACGATCGGCTGGCCGGCATCGACGTGCGCCCCGCCACCGGCGTCCTGTACGCGATCGGACGCTCGGGCCAGCTCTACACCCTCGACGCCCGCACCGGCCGCGCCACCGCAGTCGGAGCACCGATCGCGCTCACCGGCACGGCCGTCGGGTTCGACTTCAACCCCACTGTGGACCGCATCCGCCTGGTCACCTCGAGCGGGCAGAACCTGCGCCTGGTCCCCGACACCGGCGCGCTCGCGGCCACCGACGGCCCGCTCGCCTACGCACCGGGCGACCGTGCGGCCGGCTCCACGCCCAAGGTCTCCGCTGCCGGCTACACGAACAGCGTTGCCGGAGCGACCTCCACGACGCTCTACGACATCGACACCAACAAGGACACGCTGGTCACCCAGGGCACGGCCGCGGGCGTCACTCCGGTCGTCTCGCCGAACACCGGACAGCTGTTCACCGTCGGCAAGCTCGGTGTCGACGTCGAGAAGACCAACGGTTTCGACATCGCGACCGTCAACGGCCGCCACCACGCCCTCGCCGCGGTGCATCCGTCGCTGCTGGGTGGCTCGCTGCTGGTGAAGATCAACCTGGAGACCGGTCGCGCCTCGGTCGTCGGACTCGCGGGTGGCGAGGTCGTCGGCGTGGCGTTCGCGAAGTAGCCGACGCCGAGCCGGAGTTCCTCCGTCAGCGCCTGGCGAAAGCCTGGCGGAGGAACTCCAGCACGACGAACCGCGCGGTCTGGGCCGGAATCGAGCCCCAGACGAGGTCGAAGCAGTGATCAGCGTGCTTGAGCGAGACCAGCGTCGGCAGCTCCGGCGCCACCATGTACGGCGTGACCGTCTCCAACGGCACCCACTGGTCCTGCGCACCGGCGACCACGCAGACGCGCGCCGGCGCGGACTCGACGTGAGCGATGGGTGAGCTCCACTCCCAGCGGTCCGCCACCTCGTGCGGCGTGCCGCCGAGGAAGTCGACCAGCGGCGACACCTGCCGGTCGACCGGGCTGACGCGCCTGCGCCGCAACGTGTCGTAGAGCGACAGCAGGTCCACCGGCCCGTACACCGACACGACCGCCCGCGGAGGGCGTTCCTCGATGCTTGCCGCGAGCAACGCCAAATGCCCGCCCGCGGACGATCCGAACAACGCGATCCGGTCCGGGTCGACACCGAGTTCGCCCGCGTGCGCCTCCACCCACCGCATCGCGTCGATCACGTCGAAGGGCGCGACGTCCCACCTGGCAGGCGGAGCGAGCCGGTAGCTGATGCAGACGGCGCGATAACCGTTGTCCGCCAACCAGTTCGCGTACGCGCGCAGCTGCCGCCAGTTCCCTCCAGCCCACCCTCCGCCGTGCACGAGCACGACAGCGGGTCCGGTCGTCGTGCGATCCGCCGGATACCAGACACCGAGCGGAAGAGGCACACCGTCGCCTGAGACGAGTTCGTGAGTCTCCGGCGCGCGTGCGCGAAGAAACCCGGCGAGGTCGAAGAACGCGGAAGTCAGGGAGGGACGGGCACCCATCGCCAGAGCCTGACCCCACTGCGCTCCGGCCACGCAGACCTGCGCGCCGCCGGTCACCGCCGCGATCACCGCGAAGACAAGCCCACCGTTGAACACGGCCACCACGGCCAGCGCGGTCGCCAGCAGCGCCAGCGGAGGCGCCAGGCTCAGCGTCAGTGCGCGCACCACCCACAACACCGGCGCGGGCGAGGGGAGCAGCGATACCGCCGCGAGTACAGCGATCAGCACGATACTGGTCTGGTACAAGCTGATCGGCCTCTCCGATGGGCTTCAGCGCCTGAGCCACGCCGCCCAGCGCCGCGGACACCGGTGATTCGGCGACGTCCATGGTGCGGATTGGTTTGAACGCGAAAGGCAACCTCGGTCGAGAAGGCGCAGATGCGGAGACCCACCAGCAGGCGGGCCGCGTGCCCGGCGACCAGCGGCTCCGCCATCACGTCCGGGTAGGCCAGGACCTGCCGGCGCAGACGGGTGAAGCTCGAGACCCATGCGTGGGACGCACTCGGTGACACCGCCTCGTAACCGGTGAACCGCACGCTCCGCGGGACGTCCGGGAGCGGTCTGCGCCATCTGGTCGACGACCGTCTGGTCGAACATGGCGAACCGGAGATCGGCGTCGTGGAGAGTGGCGTCGCAGTCGTGTTCGGGCTGGGCTGCCTCGCTGTCGGTGACCGGCCCGTGCAGCCTGCTCCGGGACGGCCCACCGGGAGAGCAGGTCATCGTGGAAAGCCGCCTGCCGGGCTGCGGTGTGTCCTCAGTTGTCGAGGCAGCGTCCGGTTGGGAGCAGGTCTGCGATGAAGCCGCCACCAGCTCCGCCATCGATCATCCGACGGTACGTGGTCACCTGGCTCTGACCACCGGAACGGACGGCAAGCGATCGGCGCGCCGCGGACGTTCACCCCGTTCGGCGAGCCACTGCGCACCGACGGCACGATTGACCCGGACAACGTGCCGGACAACATGCCCGGCCAGATGGACCACGGCTGGCTCGGACAACACCAACACGCCTACGAACACGCCGGCGCACTGGCCCTCGTGCACATGGGAGCCCGCCCCTACATTCCGCTGCTTGGTCGTTTCCTGTCCGTGGACCCGGTCGAAGGTGGCAGCGCCAACGACTACGACTACACCAACGGCGATCCGATCAACATGATCGACCTCGATGGAAAGCTGCCTGGTTGGGGCGACGTCTGGGGATTCGTCAAACGGAACAAGTGGGAGATCGCCCTTACCGCCGCAGGGGTTCATTCCGGGCCTTGGCGCTGTCGCATGGGGAGTGAGGGCCTACCGCTTGATCGGTGGTGACGTGGAGTGGTGGTCAGGGCAGGAGGATGCGGTGGCGGAGGAGATCGAATCCGGCGCGTCCGTGCATCTGTCCCATGATTCTCTTGGTGCGGGTGTTGACGCCTTCGGTGCGGCCGTTGTGGTAGGGCAAGGTGACGGCACTGTCCACGGCAGAACGGTCGATCTCAAGACCGTTGGTGAGACTGCGTAGATGAGGCAAATCGACGGCGCGGGCCGAGATCACCCGCGGAATCTCCAGTCGGGGCAGCGGCAGGCGCCGCAGACGGCGCGACGCGGTGCTGCGGGACACCGGCACAGCGAGCAGGCCGGGCAGGCGTGCCGCTGCCCCGACCGCACAACTCTTGCGCCACATGCGATATTTGCCGGACCAGCCGCACCGTGCGGCACTGATGGCGGTCCAGCAGAACGGGAATCCGCGGCATCGATCGTGGCATGTGTCCTGAGTGGACACGCCGACGTGTTGCGCCGCGACGACCGCGGATGACCTGTTCGTCGGCTGCAGCAGGTCTCGGTATCCGACAGCGGTTGGCGGCAGCCGATCCGGGCAACGCCCAGTTCCAGCAAGACCTCAGCATCAGCCACGAACGCTTGCGTGATCTTGACGAGCATCGTTGACCGTCGCAACGGGCCAGCGCGGGCGAAGTCCTCAAAGGACTGTTCGGAGAGGCGGCGTGACCGTGGTTTCCGCAGTGCGGCACGCGATTGACCGACTGCTGGAGCGCGGCGAGACCGGAGTGCAGGTGGCGGCCTACCACAAGGGCGGACTGGTTCTCGAAGCGTGGTAAGCCGCCTCAGGAAATCGGCGCGCGGAACGTGCGCCGGTAGGCGGTGGGCGTGACGCCGATGCTGGTGTGCAAGTGCTTGCGCAGGAGCGTGGAACTGCCGAAGCCGACCTGCCGGGCGACCTCGTCGATGTGCAGCGACGTCGTCTCCAGCAGCGTGCGCGCCCGGTCGACACGGCGCTTGATGATCCACTGCGCGGGGCTGGTGCCCACCTCGTCGTGGAAGCGGCGGCCGAACGTCCGCACGCTCATGTGGGCGTGCTCCGCCATGTCCGCGAGGGTCAGCGAGCTCTCCAGGCGGGTGAGCGCCCACGCGCGGGTGGCCGCCGTCGAGTTGTGGTCGTCACGGGGGAGCGGGTGCTCGATGAACTGCGCCTGCCCGCCGTCACGCCACGGTGCCACGACACAGCGCCGTGCGGCGGCGTTCGCCACTTCGGTGCCGTGGTCGCGGCGGATGAGGTGCAGGCACAGGTCGATGCCGGCCGCCCCGCCTGCCGAGGTCAGGATCCGGCCCTCGTCGACGAACAGGACGTCCGGTTCGACGTCGACCGCCGGGAAGAGGTTCTGGAACCTGTCGGCGAGCGCCCAGTGGGTGGTCGCCCTGAGCCCGTCGAGCCAGCCCGCCGCGGCGAGCACGAACGCCGACGTGCACAGGCTCACGACCCTCGTGTCCTCGCGGATGAGGCTGAGCGCCTCCGCGACCGGTTCGGGGAGAACCCCGTGCTCCAGCAGGCCGCCTGACGGCTCCTGGGTGGCGATGACCACCGTGTCCGCGGTCGCGAGCAGCTGTTCGTCGTGGTCGACGACGACCGAGAAGTCGCCGTTGGTGCGGACCGGCTGTCCGCCGATCGAGCAGGTGCGGACCTCGTAGAGGCGTTCGCCGTCGGTGTCGAGCGCCTCCAGCAGCACCCGGCGGGCGATTCCGAGGTCGAACGGCATGACGTCGTCGAGCGCGAACACAGCGACCTGATGTGGCATGGCGTGATTATTACGGATGTTGTCATTCACGCCAATCGACCGGGGGCCCGGTGCTGGCGAAGCTTGTCCCCATGATCGCCACACCCGACGCGAACGCCGTGACGTCGCGGACTCCGAGGGGTGATGTGCTGAGAGCGGGGCGAGCCCGCCTCGGTCGTCGTGAAGCCGAGTCGCACCGACGCCCAGCACAAACTGGACCTCCTCTCCAGTAGGCGCTCTGCTGATGTCCACTCCGGACTGAACCGGAGCCGCCGGATTCCTGTCAGCCCCAATACCACCAACCTCGGTGACTCCCTCCCACGTCGAGAGAGTTCCAGCGTCTGGCTGCTGCCGTCCCGGATGAACAGTCCGCGTCACCGGTCGAGAAACATCCTTCGATCATGGGACGTCGCTGTTCTGAGCGGCGCGGCCACGGTCTGACCGAGAAATCGCACAGGAGCAGTTCCATGAGTCGTTTCATCGACACTTTGCTCGACACCGCCCGTGGTTCGGCGCGAGGCATGGTCACCGGCGCGCCCGCGCACCCCGTCCGGCGCGACTGGAACGGGGTGCACGCCAGGGCACGCCGGGTGGCCGCCGCCATAGCCGCGGAGGGGATGCGTCGCGGTTGCGCGATCGCTGTGCTGGCCGGTGAACCGGCCGAGGTCGCGTCGGCGGTCCAGGGCGTGTGGCTGGCCGGCGCCAGCGTGACCATGCTGCACCAGCCCACCCCTCGCACCGATCTCGCTGAGTGGAGCCAGGACACGGTGGGGGTGCTGACGATGATCGGCGCCCAGTGCGTGCTCCTGGGCACCGAGTTCCAGGCCTTGGGCGCTGTGCTCGGCGAACACGGCATGCCGTATCTCGTCCTGTCCGAACTGCTGGAGAGAAGTGATCCCGGTGAGGAGTTCGCCGTCGCCGCCGCGGAGGAGACCGACACCGCGCTCCTGCAGTTGACGAGCGGGACGACGGGCCCGCCCAAAGCCGTGCGCATCACCCACGGCAACTTCTACACCAACATCACCGACATCGCCGGGCGTCTCAGGCTGGTCGCCGACCGCGACGTGACGGCGTCCTGGCTGCCCCTGTTCCACGACATGGGCATGATCGCCTTTCTCGCCGTGCCGATGGTGCTGGGCCTGGAACTGGTCAAGATCACCCCACTGGACTTCCTGCGGGATCCGCTGGTCTGGCCCGCCCTGATGAGCGAGTACGGAGCGACGGTCACCGGCGCACCCGGCTTCGCCTACGCCGTGGCCGGGAAGCGGCTGGCCGAGTCACCGGAGGAAACCGCCTTCGACCTGTCCTCGCTGCGCATCGCCCTCAACGGGGCCGAGCCGGTGGACGAGGAGGTGATGGCCGGCTTCGTGGAGGCGGGCGCTCGCTTCGGTCTGCGTCACGACTGCGTGGTGTCCGCTTACGGCATGGCCGAGGCCACTCTCGCCGTGTCCGCCGCGCCTCTGGGCGGCGGTCTGGTGGTGGACGAGGTGGACGAGGCGGTGCTGAACCGCGACAACCGCGCCGTCCCGGCCAAGGCGGGGACGCCGGCCAAGAGGTTCGGCAAACTCGGCCTCCCGCTGCCTGGAGTGGAGGTCGGGGTCATGTCCTCCGACGGCACGCTGATCGGGGATCGTGAGGTCGGCGAGCTGCTCGTGAGAGGCGACGCGGTGACGTCCGAATACCTCACCGCGGACGGCCCAGTGTCGGCACAGGACGAACAGGGATGGCTGCACACCGGGGACCTGGGCTACCTCGCCGATGGGCAGGTCGTCGTCTGCGGTCGCATCAAGGACGTGATCGTCCTGGACGGACGGAAGTTCTTCCCCACCGACATCGAGCGTGCTGCCGCCTCGGTCGACGGGGTGCGCGCGGGCAACGCCGCGGCGGTCCGCGTGGAGCCGGGCACCGAGCGCGAGAGGTTCGCGGTGGTGGCGGAGTCCTCGGTCGCCAGCGACCCCGAGGCCGAGTTCGCTCTCGCCGAGCAGATCGCCGCGCGAGTGGCCCACTCGGTGGGTGTGCGGCCCGCCGTCGTTCGCGTCGTTCCGCCGGGCGGATTGCCGAAGACCTCGTCCGGCAAGCTGCGCCGGACTGACGCAGCCGGCTACCTGGCCACTGTCGAACACGGCAACCCGGTCCTGGCGTGATTATTACGGATGTTGTCATTCACGCCAATCGACCGGGGGCCCGGTGCTGGCGAAGCTTGTCCCCATGAACGCCACACCCGACGCGCACGTCGTGACATCGAGGTCGATCAGCCAGGAAGCGGCGGTAGCGCTCGTCGAGGCGGCGATTGCCGCCTCCGCCGCAGAGGGGATCGCGATGGCGGTCGCCGTGACCGACTCCGGCGGTCACCTCAAGGCGTTCGCCAGCATGGACGGCACCCCGTTCCTCGCGACCGACGTCGCTGTCGACAAGGCCTGGACGGCCACGTCGTTCGGTGTGCCGACCCACACCTGGACCGAGATCGTCGCCCAGCCGGCCTCGGCCCAGCTGGCCCACCGCCCGCGTCTCGTCGCGGTGGGCGGCGGCTTCCCGATCGTCGCGGACGGCGCGGTGGTCGGCGGGCTCGGCCTGTCCGGCGGCAGCGCCGAACAGGACGCCAGGGCCGCGGTCGTCGCGCTCGAAGCGCTGGGTTTCACCACTGAAGATGAGAAGGAATCTCGATGACGAAGATGCGTGCCGTCGTCCAGCGCGAGCTGGGCGGACCGGAAGTCCTGGTGCTGGACGAGGTCCCACGGCCCGTGCCGGTGCCGACCGAGGTCCTGGTGCGCGTGCGCGCCGCGGGCATCAACCCGGTCGACTGGAAGACCAGGACCGGCGGCGGGATGGCCGGAGTGCTCGGAGCACCCCCGTTCACCCTCGGCTGGGACGTCTCCGGCGTCGTGGAGGAGGTCGGCTACGGCGTCACCACGCTGGCCCCCGGCGACGAGGTGTTCGGCATGCCGTGGTTCCCGCGTGCCGCGAGCGCCTACGCGGAGTACGTGACCGCGCCCGCGCGCCAGTTCGCACGCAAGCCGGCCTCCATCAGCCACGAGGAAGCCGCCGCCCTGCCGCTCGCCGCACTGACCGCCTGGCAGGCGCTGACCGCGGCCGCGCGGGTGGAGAAGGGGCAGCGGGTGCTCGTCCACGCCGCCGCCGGAGGCGTCGGCCACCTCGCGGTCCAGTTCGCGAAACACCTGGGCGCGCACGTGATCGGCACCGCGAGCGCCGCCAAGCACGACTGGCTGCGGGAGCTCGGCGCCGACGAGGTGATCGACTACCGGTCCACCCGGTTCGAGGACGTGACCGGTGACGTCGACGTGGTCCTCGACGCCCTCGGCGAGCACGACGACACGGCGCTGCGGTCGGTCGGGGTCCTGAAGCCGGGCGGCGTCATGGTCTGCTTCAGCGGGTTCCCGCCCCACGCCGCTGCCGCCGCCACCGACGCGGGCGTGCGGCTCACGCCGTTCCTGGTCGAGCCGGACGGTGCCGCACTGGCCACGATCGCCGGGCTCGTCGAGGCAGGCGAGGTCACCGTGCGGGTCGACGAGGTGTTCCCGCTCGACCAGGTCGCGCAGGCCCACGCGACGAGCGAGGCGAACGCCACCAGCGGCAAGCTGGTCCTGCGCGTCGCCGGCTGACAACCCTTCACACGAAAGGCATGGCACCGTGTTCTACGAGATTCGCCGCTACCAGACCCGCCCCGGACTGCGTGACGAGTGGGTGGCCTTCATGGAGTCGGTAGTGCTGCCGTTCCAGGAGTCCATGGGCATGAACGTCACCGCGTCGTTCATCGACGAGGAAGACCCCGACGGCTACGTGTGGATCCGCCGCTTCGACGACGAGGCGGACCGGGAAGCGTTGTACGCCAAGGTGTACGAGCACCCGAAGTGGCGCGACGAGATCGGCGGCGAGGTCGCGAAGCTCATCGACGTCGACCGGATCGTCGTCACCCGCGTGGTGCCGACGAGCGCGTCCGGGCTGCGCTGACGGCACCTGAGCACGCATCCTGGGCGAGGTGATCGTCAAGGACGACTCCGTGGGGACAACACGTCACGGCTGCCGCTGCTCAACGGCGTCCGCATCCGACGTGATGGGCCTGGACGTCCGCGATCACGACCGAACGTCGTGATCGCGGACAAGGCCTCCCCGCAGGTCGAGGCCTCGACCTGCTCGATCGTCCACGGGTGTCGCGGCGGGAGCGGTCCACGTCGGCAGGACGTCGAACCGCAGGTAGGTCACTTCGCTGCGCAAGGGTTCTGTGCGGCGTTCACAACGGACAGGCCGAGATCCTGCTGCGACTGGTTTTGTGGCTGCGGAGAGCTCTGCTGGTCGCCCGCACGAGGCGTTTGGATCTTGTTGTCGAAGTTCTTTCCGATCACCAGCTCGATCTCACCACCCATCTCGGGCGCCTGCACCAGTTCCGCGATGGGCACCGCGGCCTTCACCACGGCCGCCTTGGTCTCGCTGCCCCTGGCGAACTTGATGATCGTCTTCGGTGCCTGTTGCGGCGCGTTGTCCTGCTTGACGACTCTGAATCCCTCTTGCTCCAACGCGGTCGACGTCCTGGCGGCAGCGCCGCTGTTCGACGGATCGCCGTTGAGCACCTGCACCCGCACGTCCCCGGGAGCGACCGGGGTGCCTGACTGCTGATCAGGGGCTTCACCGGGCTTCGTGGCGCCCTTCTCCTGCGGCAGCGGGGTCCCGTCGATGATCGTGTGGAACAACGCCTTGACGTCGTCGTCCTTCAGCCGCTCGATGTTGTCGCCCGGATCGTTGATCAGCTTGTTGTCGTCGGTCCAGTGCGGCATCGTCACGAACGAGACGCGGCCGGCGTCGAGGCTCTGCAACGAGTTCGCGAGCTCCAGCAGTGAGGCGACGTCGATGTTGTCGCCGACGGTGGACTTCGTGAGCGCGTTGATGAAGTTGTTGAGCTTGGCCGGGCTGAGCAGTACCTCGTTGGACAGGACACCGCGCAGCATCGACGACAGGAACTGCTGCTGCCGTTTGATGCGCTCGAAATCCGTGCCGCTGTCACCGGCGACGGTCCGTGCGCGGACGTACTGCAGCGCCTGGTTGCCCTGGAGCAGATGCTTGCCGGGCTTGTCGATGACGACGCCGAGTTTCTCGTCGACGATCTTCGTGGGCGTGCAGATCTCCACGCCGCCGATCGCCGTCGACATCTCGCGGAAGCCGATGAAGTCGATGCTGACGAAGTGGTTGATCTTCAGGCCGGTCAGCTGGGTCATCATGTTGGCGACGCACTCGGGTCCGCCGGCGGCGTACACGGAGTTCGCCATCACGCCGTTCTCCGGCGCCAGCGGGCCCGCGTACTGCGCGTTGTCCGAGTTCCAGCTACGGCACGCGGGACGGTCGACGCGCACGTCGCGCGGCAACGACACGATGACCATGCGCTTGCGGTCCTTGGGGATGTGAGCGAGCATGATCACGTCGGACCGCGCACCACCCTCCTCCTCCTGGGTACCGACGTTGTCGCCCGGCTTCGCGCCCGCCCTGGTGTCCGAGCCGACCAGCAGGAAGTTCTCGTCACCGAGCTGCTTGTCCGCCTGCTGCACCGCCTGCGAGTTGCCGCCGAGCGCGTCGACCTTCTGGATCTTGGCGTCGGCCCACCGCATCGCACCCCAGCCGATGCCCGTCCCCACGAACACCACGGCCGCGGCGGCGATCACCGCGATCCTGGCAATGCGCGTGAGTGTGCGCGGTCGGGCCCTGTGACCGGTGGAGCGTCGACCACCTGTCTCCTCGTCGAGGACGGCCGGCTCGGCGAACTGCGTCGCTTCATCAGCGAGTTCCTTCTCGCTGCCGTCCTTGACCCACGGCATGAGCCTGACCCGGCGCTCATCGCGCTGGCGCTCCTGCTCGAACAGCTCGTCGTGCACCGCGGAGAACCGCGCGAGGGTGTGGTCCACCTCGCGGCGCTTCTTCACGTCGTCGCCGATGGCCTCCATCTCGGTGGTGAGGCCCAGTGGGTCCACGTCTTCGCGCTTCGCGGCCCCGGCCGCCCCCGCCACCGGAGCAGTCGGGACGGCCTTCAGGCCGAGCGCGTCGGCCATGGTCTCGTTGCGACTGTTCGTGAGACCACCCTGCAGACGAGGTGCACCGGCCGGCGCTTCTCCCGGGGCAGAGGCAAGCCGCACCCGGTGAGATCCGCTCTGCTCCGGATTTCCGGCAGGCCTCTGCCGGGCACCCGCTTGCCGGGGACCGTTCGGCACCGCGGTGACATCGGACCTCGGGCGCCCGCTGGTCTGATCGTCGGCGGAGGGGCTGGGGGCAAGCCGGCCAGCCGGCGGGCGCATACCCGGTCGCTCGACGGGCCCGTGAGCCACAGGTGGCTGTTGCCGAGGCTGTTGTGGCTGCCGGCGGAACGGGTGGTCGGCCGGGGCACTCATGCCCGACGCCGAACCTTCGGGCAAGCCCGGCGGGCCGTGCCGAGGAATGTTCATCCTGCTGCGCTGCTCGGCAGGATTCGAGGAGTTCGATCTGTCAAAGCGTTCCTCCGGTCGACGTTCGCGGTCAGTCGGCCGGTTGCGCTGAGGAACCTGATCACCACGGGAAATGGCGCCCTCGCGCCGGGGATCGTCGGTCACCGATTCTTCCTTCCGGGGCAGAAAATGAAAAAGGCACTGGAGTCACGAAGTGATGATGGCCGGGACTGGAGGTTTGCATCTCTGATGCAATTGCCGCTGAGAGTCTCAGCGACGCTGCTCAGGGGCCTGGTCTCATGCGTCCTTGATGTTCACGATGTCACCAGTGAGCGTGACAATCACTCTGTCGGTTCGTGCCTGCTGGTGCGTTTGTCGCGCCGTCAGGGGAGCGGGAACGGCGGCTGTGGCAGCAGCCACGACAGTCGTCAGTCCTGAGGCGAGATGCGATCGTTTCAACGCGCGATTCCCTTGGGTCCACTGTGGTGAGGAACTGACCTCGACCATGGAGACACCGTGCGGGGGTCGATCTGCTGCAAGCAGTTTGAAGATCCGGCCGACAGGATGTTCAGCAGTGCCGGAAGCGAAGCCGGAAGTGCCTGGTCCGGACGGTTGTAGTGCGAGAAGCGCCCGTCACGTCGCGCCTGCAGCGCGTCCGCTCACCCCCATCGGGTCAGTCCCGGCCGGCCAGGAGGTCGTGATCGCCGTTGACGCGGCGAGCCAGGACGAGCTCGGTGAACGCGGCCGCGGCGGGCGAGGCGGGAAGGCCGTTCGGGACGACGAGGAGTGGCGGGTGGGTGAGTGGGTAGGTCAACCCCATGGACCATTCGCACGCACCCGTGCTGGAGGCGATCGAGGAGGTCCGGCGCCGTGACCAGCTCCCGTTCATCCCACCGGGCCACAAGCAGGGCAGGGGAGCCGACCCGAGAGTGCTCGACGTCCTCGGCCGGGACGTGTTCGCCTCCGACATCATCCTGATGAACGGTCTGGACGACCGCGAGATGAGCGGCGAGGTCCTGGCCGGCGCCGAGGACCTGATGGCCGACGCGGTCGACGCGAAACGGGCGTTCTTCTCGACCTGCGGCAGCTCGTTGAGCGTGAAGAGCTGCATCATCACGGTCGCCCGGCCCGGAGAGAAGATGCTGATCTCCCGCAACGCGCACAAGTCCGTCGTGGCGGGCCTGATCATCAGCGGTGTCGAGCCGGTGTGGGTGCACCCGCGCTGGGACCGCGAGTGGGAGTGGGCCTACCCGCCGGGACCGCGGGAGGTGGCGGCCGCGTTCCGCCGCGCACCGGACGCGAAGGGGATGCTGCTGATCACCCCGACCGACTACGGGACGTGCGCGGACATCGCCGCTGTCGCGGAGGTGTGCCACGAACGGGACAAGGTGCTGGTCGTCGACGAGGCGTGGGGCGCGCACCTGCCGTTCCACCCATCGCTGCCGGCGTGGGCGATGGACGCGGGCGCGGACCTGTGCGTCACCAGCGTCCACAAGATGGGAGCGGGCATCGAACAGAGCTCCGTCTACCACCTGCGCGGCGACCGGGTGGACCCGGAAGTGCTGGCGATGAGGGCGGACCTGCTCAACACGACGAGCCCGTCGTCGTTGATCTACGCATGCCTGGACGGCTGGCGCAGGCAGATGCGCGAGCACGGGCACTCGTTGCTCGATCGCGCGCTCGAACTGACGCACGAGACCCGCGACCGGCTGGCACCGCTGGTGCGGGTCGTGGGCCGGGACGACGTCGTCGGCGACGAGAAAGCGCACGACCACGACCCCCTGAAGATCGTGCTCGACCTGCGCGGCCTCGGCATCAGCGGCTACACGGCCGCCGAGTGGCTGCGCGACGAACACGCGATCGACGTGGGCCTGTCCGACCACCGGCGGATCGCCGCGCAGATCACCGTCGCCGACGACGAGCACACGACCAAGCGGCTCGTCGACGCCGTCACCGCGCTGGCGGACAAGGCCGACGGCCTGCCGCGAGCCGCGCACGTGGACATCCCGGATCCGGGCGAGCTGGAACTGGAGCAGGCGATGCTGCCGCGCGACGCGTTCTTCGCCGAAGCCGAGCACGTGGCCGCACGGGACGCCGTCGGCCGGATCTGCGCGGAGACGCTCAGCCCGTACCCGCCGGGTGTGCCCGCCGCGTTGCCCGGTGAGGTGATCACCCAGCCCGTGGTCGACTACCTCCGATCCGGGCGGGATGCCGGGATGTACCTGCCGGATCCCACCGACCCCGAGGTGAAGACCATCCGGGTGGTACGGCGATAGCAAGGACTGGCGGCCGAAAGGGGGGCCGGTTCAAACCGGCCCCGCCCCTTTCCGGTGTGAGCGCCACGGGTCGTGTTCAGCCCGCGGGGTGGAGCAGCACCTTGGTCCAGCCGTCGTCGCGGTTGTCGAAGTGCGCGTACCCCTCGGCCGCCTGGTCGAGCGGCAACTCGTGGGACACGATGAACGACGGCGTCGCGCGCTCGGCGACGATCAGGTCGCGCAGCTGCCGGTTGTAGCGCTTCACCGGTGCCTGCCCGGTGCCCATGCGCTGGCCCTTCATGAAGAAGCTGCCGTAGTCCCAGCCGACGCGGCCCTGCTTGGCGTTCTCGTTGCTGGCACCAGGGTCCTCGGGCACGTACACGCCGACCACACCGATCCCGCCGGCCGTCCGTACACAGTGGACGAGGTTGTCGAGGACGAGCTCGGGGTGTTCATCGCCCTGGTGATCGTGCGCCTGATAGCCCACGGCTTCGACACCACAGTCCGCGCCACGCAGGAACGCACTGTGCGCCGCCATCAGACCGACCGGGCCGCCGCCGAACACCACCACGTCGTCACCTGGCTCCTGGCCGGCGAGCACGGTGCGTGCCAGCCGGTGGGGAAGACGTCCGAGAGCATGGTGAAGTCGTTCTCGAACTCGGTGCCGGCGGGCAGCTTCAACAGGTTGAAGTCTGCGTACGGCACGCGCCCTCGTACATGTGCAGGTCCGACCCGCAGATGTTCGTGGTGGTGATGCGGACGACCGCGTCCGTAGGCTGCTCGACGCGGGCGTCCGGGACCTCCTGCACGGCGACGTCCTCAGGCCCGTGGTACACAACTGCCTTCGCTCCTACCTCCTTCATCGATGGGTGGTCAGCGCAGGAACTCGAGCAGCACGCGGTTCCACTCGTCGGCGTGGCTCACGTTCACGCCGTGCGGGCCGCCGGTGACGACGTGGACCTGGCTGCCGGCGACCGCCGCGTGCGTGCGGGCACCGGAGCCTTCGAACGGCACCGTGGCGTCGCTGTCACCGTGCAGGACGAGCGTGGGCACCGTGATCTTGGCGAGGTCGTCGCGGAAGTCGGTGGTGCCGAAGCTGGTCATGCAGGCGAGTGCGGCCTTCTTGTCGGCCTGCTCGCAGAGCGCTCGTGCGTCCTGCCACTGAGGCTGGGTGACGCGGAGCTCGCCGTTGGCGGAGAAGAACTCGGTGACGAACTGGTCGTAGAACTCGTCCTGGTTCTTGGTGAGCGAGGCGGCCATCTCGGCGGCCTGCGACTTGGTCAGCGGGCCTTCGGGGTTGTCGCCGGAGTGCAGCAGGTAAGGCGGGACGGCGGAGGCGAACACGATGCTGCGCAGGCGTTCGGGACCGTAGTTCGCGACGTAGCGGGCGACTTCGCCGCCGCCCATGGAGAAGCCGACCAAGGTGACGTCGCGGAGGTCGAGCTCGGCCAGCAGCGTGTGCAGGTCCTCGGCGAGGGTGTCGTAGCCGTACCCGGTGAGCGGCTTGTCGCTGCGCCCGAACCCGCGGCGGTCGTAGGTGACGACCCGGTAGCCGGCGTCGGTGAGGGCGGGGACCTGGTACTTCCACGACTCACCGGACAGGGGCCAGCCGTGGACGAGCACGATCGGGCGTCCCGGCCCGCCGGTGTCGTCCACGTGCAGATTCGTGTTCCTGAACAGGCCGTGGTGAGCCGTGATCTCGGGCATGTCATTCTCCGATGTACGGTCGGAAACACCGGTTACCCGCGGATCTTGCTCGTACACAAAGCGTGCCCGAGGCATACGAGGGGACGGTTCAAACAGGCCGTGGACTGCGCAGGCTCCACCGGCACCCGGTCGCTCACGGTCGACCTCACCGGCGTCACACACCTGGCGAGCGCCGGGGTCGCTCTCCTGCACGCCCTCTCGGCCCGGCACCGCGACAACGGCACGGAACTGACGCTTTACGCACCCGTCGGCACTCCAGCCGACCTGATCATGACCTTGGCGGGCATCGGCCACCGCACCGCGCGCTGGGACCGGTGACGGCAGGCAGACTCCGGGGGCGGAGCCGTTTGTCACCATCGGTCAGGGGTAGCCGGGCACGACCGAAGCGAATTTCCCCTTCGACGGGAGTCGTCATGCCCAGTACCGGAACGGCAACGCGCAGCACGGTGCAGAACATCGCGCTGGTGGTGGCGGTCGTCTTCGCGATCGTGGGCGTCGCCGGGTTCATCCCCGGGCTGACCACGAACTACGACACGCTGATGTTCGCGGGCCACGAGTCGCAGGCGATGCTGCTGGGCCTGTTCATGGTGTCGATCCTGCACAACATCGTGCACCTGGCGTTCGGCGTGGTCGGGTTCCTGATGTCGCGCACGGCGAACGGTGCCCACGCGTTCCTCGTCGGCGGTGGTGTGGTCTACCTGGTGCTCTTCCTGTACGGCTTGGTGATCGACCACGGCAGCGACGCGAACTTCGTGCCCCTCAACACGGCCGACAACTGGCTGCACCTGTTCCTGGGCGTCGCCATGATCGGCCTCGGACTGGCGACAGGCCGCGGGCATGGCAGGCGCCGGCACTGAGCGAGTAGCGGTCACGGGCGGTGCGGGCTTCTCGGCTCCCGTTTTCGGCGATTTGTTTGGTCGGGCCTCGGTTGATCGCATGATCGCACCCGGTGGTGCACCGTTTAGTTTTTTCGGATCAGGCTCACCCATCGACGTGTCCGACGAGCACCGGTGCCCGCCTGATCGCCGATGCGGAGTGCATGCCCGTGGTGGTCAGCCGGAGCAGCTCTTCACGATCCCGCGCCGGCAACGTGACCGGCCGTTTCAACTGGAGGCAATCGCAACAGCCTCCCAGCCAAAGGCTCCACAGCTGAGCAGCGACACGTTTCCAGGACTTCACCACGCTTTCGACGCGCGGAAGGCCCGGTTGCCCGCGATCAGGTCGTCGAGCGAGTCGCGGGTGCGGGAGAGCTCGGCGATGTGCGCGTCGAGCTTCTCCCGTTCCTCGCTCATCCGCGCGAAGGCGGCATCGGTGTTGTCCGGTGTGGGCGTGCTCAGGCACCAGGGCAGCAGCGCGAGGATCGTCTGGCTGCTCAGGCCCGCGAGGTACAGCCGTTGCAGGTACCGCACGCGGTCGACGTCCTCCTCGGCGAAGCGGCGGTGGCCTCCCGCGCTGCGGGTGCTGGTCAGCAGACCTTGTTCCTCGTAATACCGCAACGCGCGCGTGGTCGCTCCCGTTCGCGCCGACAGATCACCGATGCGCACCGCTGCTCCCGTGTTCGTTGGACCTTTCTCGAGCCTAGCCCCGGGCGAACACGTACGGCTTCAGAGCCGGTTCGGTGGCCGAGACCGGAGCGGCCGCGATCACGTCGGTGGCCGCCTTGAGGAACGTCGCCAGGTCGTCGACGACCGTGTCCGGGTCGACGCCGGGCATGTTCTGTTGCGAGCACAGGGAAGCGGGGATCTCCGCCGGGTTCGCCGGGCCGTTGCGCGTGATGGCGTTCATGGTGAGGGCGTACGCGAGGGCATCGCTGGTGCCGATGGTGATGTGGTCGGCCACGTTCTGCGGGCAGACGTCCTGCAGCGAGATGTTCGCGACACGGCTGGCCGGGCCGTGCACGTCCGTCGTGCCGGCCGGGGTGACGAACTGGTCGTGGGTCGTGGACAGCGAGGTGTAGGAGATGCCGGCGAAGGTTTCCTGCCGGGAGTTGGTGGCCTCGATGAACTTCGCCGTCGTCTTCAGCTGGAGAGCGAAGGCCGGACCGTTGCCGTTCGGGTACAGGCTGTCGTTCTGGTCGCTGCCGTGGTTGACCGCGGCCAGTCCGATGTGGTCGGCGACCATCGCGCGGGTGTCCGGCCAGAACCGCAACGCGAACCGGGCGCTGACGCCGCCCTGGCTGTGCCCGATCACGGCGATCTTGCCGCGGCTGACGGCGTGGGTGTGCCTGATGGCGTGCACCACGTACTCGGCCGAGACCTGCACGTCGCCGACCGAGCTGCCGGGCAGCGTCACGGCGCAGTACGGGTGTCCGATCCGGTCGAGGGCGCGGAACCAGTTCCAGGAGTACGCCTCGTCGGGCCCGACACCCGTTCCCGGTACGAACAAGGCGACTTCCCGCTGCGACCCGTACGCCGACGGCGTGCAGCGCACGGCGGCCTGGAGGTCGGCGATCGGCACCGAGAGTCGCGGGCCGGGACGGTTCACCGGTGCGTAGGGACCGGCGGAGGCGGCAGCGGCCGACATCGAGACGAACAGCAGTGTGGCGACCAGGACGAGCAGACGTTTCATGGCTCCACGCTAGAATTTGACGCCGACGTGAAGTTCAAGTCCTCGGAGGCGCGCAAACCGGTGAGCCGCGTCACGTCCGCCCAGAGTGTTGAAAGCTATTTCAGGTTCGGATCTTGGTGGGGTGCTGGCGAAGCTGATGGAACGCGGATGTGGTGCGTTTTGATCTGACCGGTGCCGAGTGGGAACTGATGGAGCCGCATGTGCCGGTCGCGGCCGCGGGGTTGTTCCTGCGACGGGTGCGCGACCAGTTCAAGACGGATTTCGTGGAGGTTTCGCACCAGAACGGGCTGGCGTGAGGTGCCGCGCCGCATCCGGAAAGCACGGGGGCTCAACCAGATCCAGGCCCTCGGCGCGGCCGACCGGCCCCGCACCCGTCCAGATGCGGTGGATCCGCCGCCGGCGGCCCAGGATCCGACGCCGACGAGTCCGCAGATCACCTGAGCCGGGGAACGAGCCGACGCGCAGCGCGCCAGAGGTGTCCGTCGGTGTTCCCCGTGGTGGACAGCCGTGGCGCCGAGTGGTGTGCGCTGAGCAGCGATCATGTGGGTGCTGCTCCCACTGGGCGACATGCCCGCCAGGTTCTCTGCGGTTCCCTATTCCTGGGAGATGGAGATGGTGAACTTCGCCGTTCCCAGGGCCCTCGCGGTCGCGAAGAACAACGGGGCAGCATGCTCGGTGGCCAGGGCGGTCTGGACGCCGCCCAGGTCCAGAACGCTGCTTCCGGGCCATCCCAAGTCGCCGAGCAGGCCCGTGACCACGGTCTTGGCCGCGCTGTCGTCGCCGCTGACGAAAACAGTCACCTGGGACAGCGACGCCAGTGGGTCGACCATGATGGTGAAGTTCATCGTGTTGAGCGTCTTCACGACACGGGCCCGTGGGAAACGTGCCTGCACCTGCTGGGCCACGCTGTCGCCGGGGTAGGCCATGGTCATCTGCGGGGTGAAAGCGGCCGAGGGGTCGAGCACGATCTTGTCGGCCAGCACGTCATCCCCGATGGCTTCCAAGGTCCCGAGCACGGCCGTGCCCGGGATGGCGGTGACGACCACGTCGCTGGACGCGACGGCCTCGCGCGGGCTGAGTGTTCCCGCTTGCCCCGCATGCGTTCGTGATCCGTAGACCACGTGATGACCGGTGGCTGCCAGACGTGTCCCCAGTGCCGAGCCGACTTTGCCTGTGCCGAGGATCGCGATTTTCATGGGTTCTTCCCGAGGTGGTGCGGACGATCGACATGGGGGATGCGTTGTCGAAGAAACGCTGCCAGGCCGCTTGCGGTGGCGATCGCGGCTCACACGTCGTTGGCCGAGCGACGAGGAGCCCGAGGTCGCGGCTATTTGGTTTCGACTGTCGCCAGGGGCGTCTTCCGGGTTTCGAGGGCGTTCACAGCGACGTCCCAGGACGTGTCGCCCGGGAACAACTGGGAACGCAGGTAGGCCCACACGAGCGCCCGCAGCGCGGCAACCCGTTCGGGGTTCTCGTCGGAGGTCTCCGCGGCGTCGTAGCCGGAGATCCCGCCGAACAGGTGCTGTGCGCCCAGGAAGGTCAGCAGCGTCTTGTTCCCGCCGGGGCTGTGGGTGTAGGCGTCCCAGCGGTAGCTCAGCCGAGAGGAGAAGTGGGGGTTCAGGTCCTCGTCGCCGGCGATGACGAGCGCGGCGCCGGTCATCTTCCCGAAGTCGATGTGCGTCAACATCGGGTAGTGCTCAGCGGCCCACGGCGAGAAGTGCTCGTCCGCGATGCCCGGTCCTCCGATCACGACGCCGGCCTTGACCCGGGAATCGGAGAGGTCCTTGTCCCGAGGGTCGTTCGGGTCGAGCACCTGCATGCCCAACAGCAGTGAGACCGTGGAGCCACCGAGCGAGTGCCCGACCGCGGCCACCTTCTCGGTGTCGACACGGCCCGGCAGCCCCGGAACCGCGGCGAGAACCTCCTCCAGGTGATCGAGGACGACGTGCATGTCGACGGCGCGGTCACGCCAGAACAGCGGCGCGTCGGGCAGGTCCTGGTCGCGCAGCCCGAGCACGGTGGAGTCCAGGTGCGTCGGCTGGACGACGACGAACCCGTGAGCGGCCCAGAAATCCGCCACCGGGCCGTAACCACGCAGTGAGGAGAGGAAGTTGGCCATGCCGTGCCCGTGCGAGAGCAGAATCACCGGCAGGTCGGTTCCGGTCACAGGCGCCGAGATCTTGATCTCCAGCGGCACGGGCCTGCCCGGCACCTCGAGCGACACGGGACTGCAGCTGACGATGGGGGTGGGGTCGCCGACCGGGAAGCCGGCGGCGTCCGCGTAGGACGTGCTCAAGGGTGTTCCTCTCAGGACGTTCGTCCGTGAAGCCGTTGCCTGACGGACTCGTGGGTGATCGACTTCGACCGCCCGGCGAAAGATTGCCACGCATGGCAAGTTTGCACAAGAAGGCATTTTAGCCATGTAGTGCATGTATGCTGGGCGCGTGCAGGGGGATGATCAACGGAGTGCGGAAGGTGCGACGGTGACCAGCGGCGGTCCGGGACTTCGCGAACGATCCAAAGCACGACGGCGTCGGCTGATCCTGCACACGGCCCTGCGCTTGTTCACCGAACGCGGGTACGACCGGACCACGATCGCCGACATCGCCGAGGCGGCCGAAGTCGCGCCGCGGACCGTGACGGGCTACTTCCCGTCGAAGCTCGACTTCATCACCGAATGGCCGGCCTCGATCGAGCAGCGAATCATCGCGGTGTACGAAGAAGATCCCACCGTGGAGTTCATCGACCTGGTGGACGGGTGGTGGCACGACCTGCGCGACAACGTCGACCGGGAGGAAGCCGCTCTCACTCGCGCCATGGCTCTGGCCAACCCCGGCGTGATCGCCATGGCGGAGGCCGAGGTCTCACGACGAACCCCCGGAACCGGATTCCCCTTCGGGGGGACCGATCGCGACGACCTGTTCGGTGCCGCGGGCCGAGCCGCGATCAGGGGCGTCAACCACGTGTTCCTCCGCGGCGTCGCCGAGGGCCGCATGACCGACGAGCTCCACGGCGACCTGCTGCACCTGATCCGCACCATCGCCGAGCGCACCGACGTCGGCCACGGCTCACTCAAGCTGGATCCTTAGTGATCAGTCGGAGATGGGCCGACGTGACGTCACGTTGGACGTCGTGACCGAGTTCTGCTGACTTCGCAGGCAGATCCCTGCCGCGGCGCGGAGTTGGGGGGGGGGGGGGGCGGCCGAAGCCGGGGAGGGGAAACGAACGCCGTCAGGATGGCTGAGAAAAGGGTCGAGAGCGGTCGGGATAAAGAAGTT